>DASXZW010000068.1:0-123255 GCA_036501665.1 Verrucomicrobiia bacterium | reverse complement strand
ACCGAACTCAAAGAACTGTTCACGCGATCTGTGCAGATGCGGTAAGTATTTGTAGGAAGGACTTCAGGCGTAACGAAATCGTATCCCCACGCTGTGAAGTCTATGTTCTGATTGTAAATTGTGTATCCACGACCGGCGCCAAAGTTTCCGGGAACTCCCACAAACCACACCGAACTATACGGATTTGTAGTGTTAAATGCGTTATAAACGACAAAGGCTGTCATTGCATTCGAGAGTCCCACATCCCCGGTGCCTTGAAGGTAGGTCCCATGAATTCCGTCCTGATTCCCGTTAAACCTCACGGCGGATTGCCCACCAATTCCTGACGGATTAACGAGCAACGGTTGATTTAGCGTCGCAGATTGGGATCCATTATTACCGTTACCCGATTGATCCTGCCACTGCGATATTTGCCCGGAGGAATTTGTGACCACGCCTGCTTCTGCCTTAAGCCAAAGCTGCAATGCTCCGGACGTGATGGTCGGCAAAGCAAGAGACGAACTTGGGGCGGCAAACACCGAAAAAACCACGTTGCTTCCAGCTTCAACCAGTTGGTTTTGTGGCGGAAATACAATCGTGGGCGCCGCCTGAACGAGCGTGCCACCAGTCAAAATCAGAGCGGCGAGAAGACCGAGATAAAACTTCGAGAAGCAACTTCGACCGAGGCGAATTGCCAAGGGGGGACTAGGCATCATATAGGTTTTCCTTTTTTGGTTCTCCCGCGGGCTCAAAGTAACACTTGCGGGTCACTGCCTACTCTGCCTCAGCCAAGAGATTAGTCAAGTTCTTTTTTATACGCGCAAGCGTATGTATATTAGATACTTGCGTGAAAAACAAGTCGAAAAATGCACTGTTGGGCTAGCCTTTTACGGCGTAAAGCACTGTGTCAAAGCTGTTTTGCAGATGGGCGCGGTAATACAGGCGATATCCGATTTCGAGGTTATTGACCCAAAGCGGGAGTGTCCATAAATGATGTGGATAGTGGTAAAGGCAAATCGCCAATCCTGGTCGATTCTTTTGGATAATTTGCATTGCCCCTTGCAATGCGTCGGGTTCTGCCCCTTCGATATCCAGTTTGATGAGGTTGACGGGCTGGTTGATCAAAACATCGTCCAACGCAACAACCGGAACCACGACAGAACCTGTTTCAGACAACTTGCTGGCCCCCGAACCGTCTGCTGAAAACCTTAATTGATCGGTCGAGGACCATACCCCACAGGGCCATAGCGAAGTTTGCGACCTTGGTAAAATCCTGGAAACCGCAGAACGCAGTTGCCGAAAGTTTGCCCGGTCAGGTTCAAATGCGTAGAGTCGCGCTATTTCGTATCGATGGCGTAGGAGGCACTCGACGGAATCTCCCAAATACGCACCACCGTCAACCATGTTCAGGGGTTCATCAAACCGAGGGACTGTCGGGTCAGCATATTGGGAATCCGGCTCTGAAATCGTCGTGAGCGCCGTTAAGTCAGATTCAAGCCGAAACAGCAGGGTTTCCAAAAATAACCGCCGGCTTTCGTCGTCGGCCCACATCAAGTAAGCCTGCTCGATCAACCGCGCTGCCCCTGAGTAATCCTCACATTTGCCAAGCCAGTAACGCCAACCAAGTTCGTCAGCGAGTTCCGAGTAAAATTCGACAGGGGTAAACACTTCAGAAAACCCACAACCACGCAGCCCATTTGATATTTCACGCAAGGAATTAGCGCAATTGAACACCCCAATCAAGACGACCGGCTTTTCTCGAAGCCATTTTTTTGATTCATCCGAGTCCAGTGGATAGGCTCGGAGGTTTTCACAAACCGTTTGTCCGGTCGCCTTTTGATCCAGAAAACCAAGCAGCTCGTCCTGCCGTTTGACTAAAATCCGCGCCAACTCGCGGCCGAAACCACCTGCTCCATAAATCACAACCTTCCGCCCCGCCCAAGTCGCTTTTCCAAGACGCGATTTGCCAGTACCACTTTGCGCCTCTACAGCGGCAAATGTTCTCTTGTACAGGTCGCGCAAATCCATTCTGTTAGGAGGTGAGCCGACGCCTGAATTAACCCTTGTTTGACTGGTCGATGCCCTTGGAACCCTTGGCGGCCGGATCCTCTCCGGAAGCCGGGTCGAGGCCGCGGTCATAGATCGTTTTCTTCAGGCTCTCGGAGTAGGAATAGGGGCTGTCAATATCGTCGATGCTCAACGGCGCGTCTTTCTTGACTTCTCGAAGCAAGACTTCACCGCGCATCAGTTCGCGGCAGGAAATCTGGCCTTTGAGCAGCGGAATTGCCAGATAGACATCGTCATCGGTCAAGGCAGTGCCGACGGGCAAATCATGTCTTGCATACACGCCGCGAACCAGGGCGTCCAGATACTTGATTTCGCTGGTTGGCGGAACCCGTTTTGTTTCCGAGCCTCCTCCGCACATTTCCTTGGCTTTGCGGAACGCCTTGAACCATGTATCGACTTGCGCTGGCGAACTGCAATAGGGAGAGATTTGCACCCCATCGTCCGAAATATCGACATGCCGCTCGAACGTGCGCGCGCCCTTGGCATAAGCGATATACATCGAAGTGTCCCAACTGTGATATTCGTGGGTGGAAAAGCCAACGGTCACGCTCGGATAACGATTGCGCAGAAAGTCGATCTGGTTCATTTCCAGCTCGCTGTCCTCCGTGGGGTAAAGGGAAACGCAATGATTGATTGCGAGCGGAATGTTCCTGTTCTCGAAGAATTTCACCAGGTCGTCGATGTCCTTAAGCGACGAACCGCCGGTTGAGGCAATCACGGGCTTGCGTGTCTTTGCGATTTTTTCGATGAGGAACCAATCGTTCAAATCGGAACTGGCCAGCTTGATGATCTCAATTCCTAGATTGACGCAGAGATCGACGGAAGTCTCATCGAACGGCGTCGCACTGGTCTTGCAACCGGATTTTCGCACGGCGTTGACCAGCGTCGCGTAGTTCTCAGTCGCCATCGCTGTGTGCAGAGTTTTTTTGATGTAACGGATGTCTTCGCGATGACGGTAGTTCGCGTGGATCAACGTGTTGACGTCGCGCAACTGGATTTTGATCGTGGCGACGATGTTGTTGAATCGGACAATTTTGCTGAACTTGTCAATAATCGCCAATCCGCGGTCAAGTTTGCCCAAATGGTTGTTCGCCATTTCCAGGACAAATAAATCTTCAAAAATATCGGCCTTCATCGTTTATGAATCGACAAACTATACTGAAAAACACGCTGATTGCCAGCCCACAGTTTTATTCCAGGAATGGCGTCAATGCACCGAAGTCGTGGATGGTCCCAAAAGGAGCTTTCACCTCGGCATTCAGCTTCCCGTATCCGTAGGCTGCCCAAACGAACCGCACGTCGCATTCGTTTGCCGCTTTCGCGTCTTCGGCTGAGTCGCCAACATAAAGCGCAGTTTGAGTGTCCAATTTATGTTCCCGCAAGAGATGTCGCATGATCGCGGTCTTGCCTGGAAACGGCGGCGCAACCGAATCAATTGCCATCAGCGTCCGAAAGCATTCTCCAATCTTAAAGTTGGCCAGAATCGCCGATGAAATACGCGCCGGTTTGTTTGTGGCAATGTAAAGATCAATGCCGCGTTTCTGGCACAGGGAAAGTATCTCTCGCACGTCGCCGTAAAGTTCCGTCTTGAGATGGCCTGTGCGATCATAATGTTCACGAAAAGCCAACAACAGCTTTTCCCGACCCGCCTCCGTTCCATCAGGAAACATGACGGCAAACATCTGCTGTATTGGCGGGCCAAGGACAATGCTCGCTGGATCAAATTTGACACCCGGAAATACCGCGGTCGCCGCGACGGTGATACTCTCCAAAATGCCCGGCCTTGAATCAATCAGCGTTCCGTCCAGGTCCAGAATCAACGACCTGCAAGTCATTTCGCGGGGTCAATCATGTTTTCAGCAAGTTCTTCGCGGCTCAAGAACGGCGCCATATCCTCGAACGAAGCGGTCACGATCTTCCCATCGGGCAATTGTCGCGAGCTTAGGCGCGGTTCAAAGCCCTGATTTGGGTCAAGCATGACTTCGCACAAAGCCGGTCCCGGCAACGCGAGAAATTCATCAACCTTCGATGCGAAGTCAGCGCCTTCAATGCGAAATGCGTGCAAACCGTATGCGGTGGCGACCTTCACGTAATCAGGAAACGAAATTCCACTGCGGGGACTTTCGCCGATGAAATTGCCTTTGAAAAAACCGCCTTGCGTCAGACGCATGGAGAGATAGCCGTCGTTGTTCAGCACAAAAATCTTTATCGGAAACTGATAGTGCTTGATCGTCTGCAATTCCTGGATGTTCAACTGTCCGCTGCCTTCCCCGGCAAGGCAGATAACCCGCCGCCCGTCGCCCGCGACTGCTGCACCGATCGACGCTGGAAAATCGTACCCCATCGAAGCACTGCCGGAATTTGCAAACATCCGCATCCCGCGTTTGAGTTGGGCGACTTGAAAGGGGACCACCGAAGCGGTCGCGTTAGCGCACACGATAATGTCTCTTGCGGAAAGTTTTTTAATCAAGACATCGAGGAAATTATACGACGCGATGGGAACTGCGGCGCGCTGTTTCTCCGTTACCACGGGATAGCGCGCGA
This sequence comes from Verrucomicrobiia bacterium, assembly GCA_036501665.1. GTDB lineage: Bacteria > Verrucomicrobiota > Verrucomicrobiia > Limisphaerales > Palsa-1400 > DATAUD01. Next base: position 118,665 of record DASXZW010000068.1, on the reverse strand, counting down.
CGCGTTTGCGACACCAGGCGAGCCAGTCAGCATGCGTACGACCATCAAATTTTGCGGCGTCAATCTGCCGGGTCAATTCAGGAAGAAAATCGCGCAGATTCGCGACGACGGGCATGTCGGGTTTCACCGTCGGCTTGTCCAACTCGGCCGGATCGACATCGACCTGGATTTTGTACGCGTTCTTTGCGAAGTCTTTCCAATTGTAACTGATCTGGCGAATGTTGAGGCGCGAACCGAGCACCAACAGCAGGTCGGCGTTCTGCACGCTGAAATTTCCCGCGCGATCACCAATGCTGCTGGCCCTTCCACAATAATGTGGATCATCCCAGGGAACCAAATCCGGCGCAGTCCACGCCTGCACGACCGGAATGCCAAGTTTGGCCACGACCGTTTCAAATTGTTTCAGCGCACCCGCCAAATGGACACCCGATCCGGGCATGATTACAGGACGCTTGGCATTTTTGATTTTGGCGACGATGTCGCGGCAAGCGGCGGTTAGAGCTGCCTGGTCAATTGGCGGTTCTTCTTTGGCGGAATCAAAGCCCTGCAAACTTTCCGGATCGATCATCGCCGATTGCACATCCACGGGAATATCGATCCAACACGGGCCGGGTCGGCCTGCCTGCGTGAGATGCAGCGCTTTTTCCAAATGATAGCGGATTGTTTTTGGATCGGTCACGAGCACGGCATATTTCGTGATCCCGGAAGCCATTCTGATAATGTCCACCTCCTGATCGCCGAGTTGCCGAAGCTTAGGCAATTGATATGACGCCAGACATGTTTCCAACTTCACCTGGCCCGAAATCACGAGCATCGGAACGGAATCAGCAAACGCTCCGAACACGCCGTTGAGCGCGTTGATGCCGCCTGGCCCCGTCGTCACGCTCAAGACTCCTGTGCGTCCCGAGACCCGCGCATACGCTTCCGCCGCCATCGCGAGGGCCTGCTCATGATGCCCGCAAACGTATTGAAGCTGGGAACACCGCGCGAGCGCGTCGTTAAGAAACATCGCCCCGCCTCCTGTCAGGAGGAATACGTGCTTTGTCCCGGTCTCCGCCAAATGATCAAAAATGTAATCCGCAACTCGCTTCATTTAATGTGCAATAATGCCCATTTTGAATAACCCGGCGCCTTGGTGATTTCAATTGTTATCTCGGCCCCCGGGCATCTGCATTCACGCCGGAGGATTGCGGTAAAATTCGTTATCGCCCTGGTCTTCGAGAATTATGTTCGACAACGGATGTTTCGCGGATAAACTGGCTGCTCAATGAATCGCCGAAACAAGGTTTCTATGCCGCAGCGTAATATTGCCCTGTCGCCTTTGGCCATTGCTCCGAAGGTCCATTGGATTCGTCACGAAAAGGTAATCCTGGATTTTGACCTCGCAATCCTTTACAGGGTCGAGGCGCGCGCGTTAAATCAAGCCGTCAAGCGCAACCGCGTCCGGTTCCCGGCTGATTTCATGTTTCGGCTCACGTCCGCTGAGGCGAACTCTGTCAGCGATTTTGGCTCGCAATTGGACATCCCGGTTTCAGGCCGTACCTCGAACTCATCACAAACTGTGATGAGTTCCCGGAAACACCGAGGCCGCGCCTATCTGCCGTACGCTTTCACTGAACAGGGTGTGGCGATGCTTTCCAGTGTGCTTCGTTCACCTCGAGCCGTTGCTGTCAATGTAGCCATCATGCGCACATTTGTGCAACTGCGGCGCCTCATGGATTCCAATCGTGACCTCGCCCGCCGCATCGATTCCATGGAAAAGAAATACGATGAGCAATTTCGTGTCGTGTTTGACGCGATCAAACGCCTCATTGCCGAAGATCAGGCTCGCAAAATGAAACCGAAACGTGAAATCGGTTTTCACGCCGCTCCTCGCTAAAAGCGCCGACATTGAGTTGAATTGATCCGTGCGATCCGCGGTCAAATTTTTCCGGCGACAGTTGTGAATGTAGTCACATCTGATTTGGCAAGCGGACGGTTGGCAGACGTCTGCGGTTTGAATGCGAGGCACCGCTTTTCGATCAGGGTCCAACTCACATACGCGACGAAGATTGTAGCTGGCATCGCGACGGAAAGCATCACGAAGGGATTCCGCCCCCACGCAGTTGTCGCGATGATTTGTTGGACAGTAAACGCGTAAAGATAGACGCCGTAAGAAAGGTCCGTGTGGTCGCACCAACTTGTCGCTTTCCAAGGATTCGTAAATCCGATCCACAAGCACGCGTAAGTTAAGCAGATCGGTTCAACCAAAAGCCACACCGGACGCGAAAACGCCGCAACGATCATTACCGCCAAAGAAGCCGACACAATTGTTCCGCGCAACGGGATTTTTTCGCGCCAAAGCCAGCAGCACGTCCCTGCCAGAAAATATGTCAAAAATCGTCGGCCCGGCGTGGTCACTTCGGCGTTTTTGAATACTGAAATGCAAAAATACACATACGCTCCGATCAATCCTGCAATGGCGAGCCGGCGGAATTTGAACAGACAAAATATGCCCACGATTGCGACCAGCAGGTAGCAGCCGAACTCGTAAGGAATCGTCCACAAGGAACCGTCCGCCGATCCAAAGTAGGGATTCGAGGGAAACACGCCACTCCCGCGAAGCATGTAATTGGTCAGCGTGACGCAGTCCGTGAGAACGCCGCTCAGTCCGTGAAGTGAAACGAGCTTGTTCAAAACCGCAGGGTTTGCCCAAATCATCGCGGCGACCGAAAAGGCGTACGCTCCGATGAACCCCGGATAAATTCGCAAGACGCGTTTGCGCAAAAAATCCGTCGCCGATTTCGATCTTTGCCAACTGGCGGTTATCAGCAGGCCGCTGATGAGAAAAAACAAGTCCACCGCTGTGTCGCCAAAATAAGGAAGGATTCCCTGATGATGGTCCGCGCCGCGCGTCAGCGGGCTGCAATGATACGCGAGAACAGTCAGCGCGAGAAAAAGCCGCACCGCGTTCAGGTTGTTGCGCTTTTGATCGACTGCGTCCGAGAGCGTCGTGGCCATAGGCTTACGCGCCCCAAACCTGGGGTCGTTCGCCCTTGTGCCCCGTCTCTACATGCGTGAATGCCATCGAGCAGTTCTCTGAATGGCATCGTCTAATTGAATGAATTGCTTAAGCCCAAGTTCGCTTTGTGCGCGAGTGGTATCGGGCACATAACGCTGGGCGGGTTGGCCCGCGACCGGCTTTTGCAGAATATTTACGGGAACATTTCCCGGCAAGGCGCGGCTAACGGCTGCTGCGGTCTCGGCGATATTCACAGGATCGGCGGAGCCAACATTATACGGGCGATTTGCCGTCCCGCGAAAGAGAATCGTCCAAAGCCAGATCGCCAAGTCGGCGGCGTACAGATAAGAACGGTAGGGTGTTCCGTCTCCGCTGATTGTTATCGGACTGCCTGCAATGGTGTCGCCAATAAAATTGCCGATGGCAAAATGCGCGTCCAGAGGCAAATACGGTCCCACAAACGCATAGCAGCGCGCTATCTTCGGCTCGAAACGCTGCTGGCGCGACGCGAGGGCGCAGAGCAATTCGCTCATCCGTTTTCCTTCGGCGTAAGCGCTTCGGGGATCGGAAACGCTTGGGCCGCCCGCGTAATCCTCGCTGACGCGAATGAGATCGGGAGGCTGGTTTCCGTAAACGGCTCCCGAACTAGTCAAGAGGAACTTCTTCGTCCCGCATTGCCCTACAAATTCCACCGCGCGCCGCGTTCCGGCGACGATCGTGTCCAGCATCAACGCCGGATTTTCGTTGTTCAGTTTTGCGCTGGCCTCAGTGGCCGCGTGAATCACGAACGGATACTCGCCCGAAGGAAATTCAAAATCCCGCGCGTCCCCAACTTGAAATCGTATGTCCGCGCGATTGGCCAGATGCGGCGCTTTTTTTTGGAACGCGGACAGGTTTCGCGTCAAGACGAGCATTTCCGCGCCCAACGAAAGGCGTTCGTTTGCCCATGCGAAACTTTCAAGCAGCCAGCAGCCAAAAAATCCGGTGCCGCCTGTAACAAAAAAACGTGCTCCACGCGCTTCGTCCCAATGGCCCCGCGTATGATCGAGAATATGGTCTAAGTCCGCGGATAAGGGATTTCCGCTCGCGCTCATTTTTTGCTCCGGCAAAACTTTTGGATTATGTCTATGACGTAATCAAGCATTTCGCGCGTCAGGCCCGGATAGGTTCCGATGAAAAGCACCTCGTTCATGATCTTGTCCGCGCCGTCCATATTTCCCGCGACGCGGAAAGAGCCGGGGCGGTCCTTCTTGAGTTGCACCATCACCGGCTGGCGCAGGAGATTGCCGCCGAAAAGCATCCGATTGCCAATTTTATTATTGTCAAGGTGCCGGGCAAGCGCGACCTTGGAAAACGGCCCGCCGGGTTTGACGCGCAGCATGAATCCGAACCATGAACAAACCGTGCGATGCCCGGAATCATCCCACGTAAAACCTTCCGGCGACCAACCCGTCGCATGCGTTGGCAGCATGAAATCAAAAAACTCTGCGTAATCGTTTAACCCGCGCCGGAGATAATTCCAGTTGTCAATGCGCGCCTGGACGAAGTGCGGGAGCTTCTCCAATTGCGCGCGCCCGATGGCCGCCTGGATGTCGAGCGGTTTGAGATTGTAGCCGAGGTGCGAATAAATGTATTTGTGATCGTATCCCTTCGGGAGTTCGCCCAATTGCCAGTCAAACCTTTTTCCGCATGTGTTGTCCATGCCGCTGGCGCACCAGCAGTCCCGTCCCCAATCGCGGAAGCTCTCCACGACAACCTTCAACTTCAAACTGTTGACAACATTCACCGCGCCGCCTTCGCCGAGAGTCAAATGGTGCGGCGGATAAAATGATTGCGTCGAAAGATCGCCGAACGAGCCGGTCAGCTTGCCGTCGTAAGTGCAGCCGAGCGCGTCGCAATTATCCTCGATCAGCCACAACTCATGCTTTTTGCAAAATTCTGCGACGGCGGACAAATTAAACGGATTGCCCAACGTGTGCGCGAAAATAACCGCTTTTGTTTTGCCGGGCGAAAAAGCCTCCTCCATTTGCTCGACTCTGCCGTTCAACGTGACCGGGTCCGCGTCAATAAAAACCGGGACGAATCCGTTTTGCAGAATCGGCGCGACGGTCGTGGGAAAACCGGCGGCCACGGTGAGGATTTCGTCGCCGGGCTTGAGGCGTCGATTGCCAAGCTTCGGGCTGGAAAGCGCGGAAACGGCGAGCAAATTCGCCGAAGAGCCTGAGTTGCACAAAACACTGTTCTTGACACCAAGAAACTTCGCCAGGCCTTCCTCGAACGCAACGCCCTCCTTGCCAAGCGTCAACCAGAAATCCAGCGTTGCCGAAACCGCCGCGGCCACTTCATCGCCATTGAACACGCGGCCCGCGTACGGAACGACATCGACGCCCGCTGTGAATTTTCGCCGCGGCGATTCGCCGTAACCGGGCAGATTGGCCGCGTGCGACTGGTGGGAAAATTCGCGTGTCAGCCGGAGTATTTCAGCGCGCAGTTCTTCGGGAGAATTCATGAAGCAGTCATCCACGGCGCGGCCACGGAAGCGGCGCGTTCAACGTATTGGGCGATTTGCGCCTGCGTTTGTTTTTGAAATTCCTTCGCGCCTTTGAATTGTTCGGCGGCGTGATACCAATCGACCGTCGCGCCGACCGCCTCGGAGAACGACCAGATCGGGAACCACCGCAGCAACGCGTAGGCCTTGTCGGTCGATAATTGGAGCAGGCCCGCTTCGTGCGGCGCTTTGGGATCGGTCTTGTCCTGCCACGTGCCGGGCCAATGTTTCAAAATTTCCTCAACCAATTCCGCGACGGTGCGATTGGAATCCCGATTCGGCCCGAAGTTAAATGCGGAAGTCAGCGCTGTCAGCTCGCTTCGGCGCAGTTTTGGTTCGGCGAGCGACGCCGCAAGCCAAAGATAGCCGCTGAGCGGTTCAAGCACATGCTGCCATGGGCGAGTCGCAAGCCGGTTGCGTACGGGAATCGGTTTGCCTTTTTGCAGCGCGGAAATGCAATCGGGCACAATGCGGTCCTTCGCCCAATCGCCGCCGCCGATGACATTCCCAGCGCGCGTGCTGGCGATCTTGGTCGCGTGATCCTGAAAAAAAGAATCGCGATACGAACCGATGATCAATTCTGCGGCGGCCTTGCTCGCGCTATAAGGATCGCGGCCCCCCAGCGCATCTTCTTCGCGATAGCCGTGGTGCCATTCGCGGTTTTGGTAGCATTTATCTGTTGTGACGAGAATGGCCGCGCAAGGTTTTTTAACTTTTCTGAGGGATTCGAGCAAGTTCAACGTCCCGATTGCGTTAACCTGAAAAGTTTCGCGAGGCTCCGCATACGAATAACGAACCAACGCTTGCGCCGCCAGATGGAAAACGAAATCTGGTTTGGAATCAACGACCGCCTTCGTCAGCAGGTCGGGTTCCTGAATGTCGCATATAATATGACGCAGGCGACGTGCGAGACCAAGTTGCTCAAAGAGCGCGGGGTCAGTCTTGGCAGCGAGGCTGAAACCGGTGACTTCCGCGCCGAGACCGAGCAGCCATTCGCAGAGCCACGATCCTTTGAATCCCGTGTGGCCGGTAACGAAGACCCGTTTGCCCTTGAATGCGGAACCGAACTGCGTCATGGCTTCCAGACTTTCCACGGCGCATTCCCCTCGGCCCACAAACGGTTCAACAAACTGTATTCGGAAAAAGTATCCATCGGCTGCCAGAATCCGTCATGCGCGAACGCCATTAACTGCCCGTCTCGGGCGATGCTTTGCACCGGCTTTTGCTCGAACATGACGTTGTCGGCATTGTCATCAAGATAATCGAAAATTGCGCGGGACGCCACGAAGAAGCCGCCATTGATGCGCCCCTCGGCGACTTGCGGTTTTTCGTTGAATTCACGAACCGCGCCGCCTGCGCCAATGCCAAGTTCGCCAAAACGACCCGGTGGCCGAACAGCGGTGACAGTGAGATGCTTTCCGTGCTTGCGATGAAATTCCAGTGCAGCGCGGATATTGATATTTCCGACGCCGTCGCCGTATGTCAAAAAGAATTCAGAATCGTCCCCGATGAATTGCTTGATCCGGCGAATGCGACCGGCGGTCAAAGTTTCCTCGCCAGTATCGGCAAGGGTGACAGTCCAATCCTCCTCATCGTGATGATTGTGAAATTGCACGTCCGGCTGCGGGCCGAGGCGCAACGTCACATGGCTGGTCATCCAATGATAATTGCGGAAGAAATCCTTGATGATTTCGCCTTTGTAACCGAGGCAAAGGACGAACTCCTTGAAACCGTGCGCGGCATAAATCTTCATGATATGCCAGAGGATCGGCCGGTTGCCGATGGGAACCATGGGTTTGGGCCGATACTCGGTCTCCTCCCGCAGCCGGGTGCCTTTGCCTCCGCACAGGATGACGACTTTCATAATGCCGGTTTAAAACAACTCAAGAGCGTGCAAGATAAACAGCAGTCCCGGCGTTGCAAGCGCGATGTTCGGAAAGCGCTTCCCGTATTGCCAAACGTCGCCGAGTGGGTTTTATTGTGGTGTCTTCATGGCCGAACCGAGTATTTCATATCTGAACGTGGGAATCTACACGTTGCCCGAAGCGTCGAAACTCACGGGTGTGTCCAAGGAACGTATTCGTCGCTGGCTTCATGGATACAGCTCAAAACTTCGCAAAAAGCGGTACTCCGCCCTCTGGCACTCTCAATTGCCAGAAATCGACGGCAAGATTGCGTTGGGATTCCTGGATTTAATAGAGGTTAGATTTGTAGGCGCGTTTCTGGATCGAGGCGTGTCCTGGCCGATGATCCATAAAGTGCGCGAAAAAGCCGCCTCAATTTTCCCCGAAACAAGTCATCCGTTTTGCACCAGGCAATTCGTTACTGATGGACAAAAAGTTTTCGCCGCGGTTCATAACGAAACTTGCGAAACCTCCCTGCTCGAAATCGCCACCGACCAAGGCGTGTTCTCCGAACTTACGAGGCCCTTTTTGAAGCAGTTGCAGTTTAAAGAAGACAACACAGTCCTGGAAAAGTGGTGGCCGATGGGTACGGATCGACAAATCGTCCTGGATCCTAAAAAGAATTTTGGCCAACCAACGGTTGTTCGAGAAGGAATATCCACGCGTGTGCTTGCGGAAAGCTATCGGGCGAACAACAACTCTGTCGAAGAAGTCGCGCGATGGTATGAAATCGACGTCAAATCTGTGGAAGACGCGGTGGAATACGAGCAGTCGCTGGCTGCGTGAAGTTCTTTTTTGACAATAATCTTGCTCCTAAGATTGCTAAAGGACTCAATGAATTTGTCCGTGGTCAACATCAAGTCATTCATCTCAAAGAGCGATTTCCCTCTGACACAGCCGATTCCTTATGGATGACAGAATTGGCAAAGGAACCCGGATGGGTGATTGTTACCGCAGACGGGCGCATAGGGAAGAATCCCCACGAAGTCGAAGCATGGAAGCAAGCCGGCCACACGATCTTCTTCCTCAAGCCAGGTTGGTTGAAATTAACTTTCTGGGAACAGGCACACAAATTTGTGAAATGTTTCCCCGAAATCATCAAGGATGCCGAGCAGGCCGCTTCCGGGTCATCCTTTATTGTCTCGGTGAGCGGAAAAATTGAATAATGACTGCTGGCGCTTCAACTATTGCGGACTTCAGATCGCGACCCTGCTCTTCGTTTAAGGGCGAAGACGCCGATACAGCGCAAACAAGCAACCTCCAATTCCCATAAGAATATAAGGTTGTGGCTCAGGCGTGATGGTGACGGGAGAAAAGGAAATGTCGTCGAGGAGAAGGTTTCCTTCCCCGGACGAAAACGTTAGCTGCTCCGTTTGCCCGGCAAATGATTCTATGTTGGCTCCATAAATGGTGGACTGGCCTTGCGTCATCACGGGGGAAAAAGTCAAGACATCGCTTCCAAGGGAAACCTCTAATTCCGTTAAGCCTGCTGTATAAAAAGTTTGCGCTGTGAAAAGGAGCGACTGCGTCCCGATAGGTATTTGCCCTGTCTGGCTTATTGATGCAACGGCGGCCAACGGGAGCAAACCTTCGAGCTTCCCCCCATATACAAGAAGAACGCTATCATTACCGTCAATTGGGGTGAGGGTAGTATACGAAGGATAACCGTTGGCGATAATTGATGTCACTACTCCGCCAGAACCTCGGTCGTTGATTGGGATCGTTGTTATTTGGTAATTTTGAACGGCGTCAGTATAATCCACCGTCCATCCGGGGAGCGCGCTGGCAACAGATACCTGGCCCGGTTGTCCGGGACCAATGTTCGCCTCCTCAAAATCCAAATCTTGAAATGCGCCTTGAGCGAATGCCGACGCGCCAACACATGCGGCAACAGCGCTGAAGATGGCGATCAGATTATTCCCATTGTGGTTTTTTAATGAAGTTTTCATAGTCTTCGAAGACCTCGCCATCTTTTGATATTTTATTCGATCAAACTCTTTGAACACAAGCACAATTGTCAAATAGAGAGACTATGCCGATTTGTTGGTTTGCGAAAACTTTGCAACAGCGATTTCCTGAGAAACTGAAATTATCGCGTAGTGGCGGAAGAATACGCGTGACGATGGGGCAAAGGACGGGATAATGAACTTTGGATGAATGCGGTGACAATCGGCTTAAGCAGCGCTGCTGGAGACCCGCGTCTGGCCACGACCTGGTCCGGCACGCCAGCCAATCTCGTCAGCGCGTTGAGGGAGGTTGGCGTTACCGTAATTCCAATTGATGGTTCGTTGCCTCGGCCAGCGCGGGCGCTCTGCCGTGTCACGGATCGGATACTGGGCCTTCCAGGAGCGGACTGCCGGGGTTTTCTTGCGCGGGTGCTTGCGTCGAAGCGGGTCAATGCCCAGTGCCGTGCCGCTGGCGTGAAAAGGATTCTGCATACTGGAACGTTGGATTTGCCGTTGTCAGCATCCAAGGGTGGGTTGGAAAGATATATCTATTGCGATTCCACCTGGAACTTATGGTCCCGTTATGCGTTGGAAGCCGGAAAATACTCCGCTCGGGCGATTCGGATTTTTGACCGTTTGGAAAAAGCATCTTTCACGCAAGCGCGGCATCTCTTTCCCATAGGCCATTATGTGAAGGAGAACTTGATCGCTCACTACGGCATCGCAGCGGAGAAAATCAGTCCTGCTGGAACCGGTCGCGGCAAAATACCCCCTTTTCTTGGGTACAAGGACTATGCCACCGGACCGATTCTCTTCGTCGCCAAAGATCGATTCGCGGAAAAGGGCGGACAGCTTTTGCTCGATTCATTTGCTCTCGCCGTCGCGCGAAACCCGAACTGCAAGCTGGTCCTTGCCGGAAAAGGGGCGGTTTGCTCGCCGCGCCAGAATGTCACCATTGCCGGGCACGTCAGTTGGGAGGAACTGCAACGACTATTTGAGACGGCGGCTTTGTTTGCGATGCCGGCGTTCAATGAAGCGTGGGGAATGGTTTATTTGGAAGCATTTGCCTGCAAAACACCCATTCTCGGGCTGCGCAGAAACTCGATTCCTGAGCTGACGCAGAATGGCCGTTTCGGATTCGTGGTTGATGAACCGGAGCCAAAGCAAGTTTGCGAAGCGATTCTGACCGCTGTTTCCAATCCACAAAAACTTGCTCAAATGGGAGAACAAGCGCAAAGCTTTTGCCTGGACGGGTTTTCGTGGGTGCGCACGGCAACGCTGATCCGCGATCATTTGTTGAAAAACCCGTGACAACCAAAGCAATAGTAATCACGACAATCAATTCTCCGACCGCCGGAATACGGAAAATTGCGCAGCTTTGCCAGGGCTGGTCGATCATCGTTGTTGGCGACAAAAAAACACCCGCGGATTGGAAATGCGCCGGAACGGACTTCCTGGCATTCGCGAGTCAATGCGCCATGCCGGGACGCTTTCCCGTTTTGTGTCCGCCGAATCATTATGCGCGGAAAAACATCGGGTATCTTGCGGCGATTCGCCTTGGAGCGAAGGTTCTTGCCGAAACCGACGACGATAACTTGCCCTACGATTCATTCCTGGGCACGGTCGATCGCCGTGTGCCCGCACGGTTAATCGAGAAGAAAGGCTGGGAAAACGTTTATCGTCACTTCACCGACGCCCGGATTTGGCCGCGCGGGCTTCCGCTTCAGGAGATCAATTCGAGCTTTCGTGATAAGAGTGTCCTCGGACCGGAGGGGGTTTACGACTGCCCCGTGCAACAGTTCCTTGCGGATGGCGATCCAGATGTTGACGCCGTGTACCGCCTCACAACGGAGGGTGACATTAAGTTCAAACCCGGAGACATCGTAATGGGCACGGAGACTTACTGTCCGTTCAATTCGCAGAACACGATCTGGTGGCCAGAAGTTTATCCACTGCTTTATCTGCCGTCGCATGTGAGCTTTCGGATGACGGATATCTGGCGGTCATTCGTGGCGCAAATCTGTCTTTACAAGGCGAGGATGAAGCTGGCTTTTCGGAGCGCCACTGTTGTTCAGGTTCGCAATGAACACAATCTGCTGCGGGACTTCAGCGACGAAGTGCCCGGTTACTTGCACAACGACAAGATTATGAATCTTTTGGGAAGGCTTGAATTGTCCCCGGACCGAGTCAACATCGGCAAGAATTTGCTCAAGTGCTACGAGGAACTTGTCCGAGGGCGTTTCGTGCCGGAAGTCGAGCTGCCATTGGTTTCGGCTTGGCTGGACGATCTGTCGGAAATCGCCAGGGCGCGATGAAAATTTAGTGACCTGATCGCTGATAGGCCGGTTAGCGTCAATCAATCATCAAGGACGCAGTCGCCGTTTCCTAATTGACAGTCACTCATGGCGTCCGCATAACCTGCGAAGTGAAATTATGGCGTAGTGGCATTGTTTGGTCGGTCCTGAGTTTTATCGCGGGACTGGGCAATCTTGCTGTGAGCGCCGTTTTGGGACATCGGCTTAGCAAGCCGGAATACGGCTTTGCCAATTCCACTCTCGATTTTATCACGTTCCTCGGCTTGCCATTACAGGCGTTCAGCACGGCGCTGATTCATTACATCGCGCATTTTCGCGCGAGCAACGATCAGGCGCGATTGCAAGGTTTGCTCGCTGGCTGTCAAAAGGTGCTATTAAGGGTCAGCATCGGAGGCTCAATCCTGGCCATCCTGCTGTTTAAACCGTTGGGGATGTTTTTCCACTTCCCGCGAGCGAGCCTCATGCTGATGGCATTGCTCTGCATGTTGGCGGCGGTCTGGTCGGGACTGGCGGTGGCGATGTGCCAGGGGATGGCTTGGTTCAAGCGGATGGCAGTTATCGGCGTCGTGGCGGTGCTGATGCGGTTCGCTTTCTGCTGGGCGCTCACCAAACCGTTTCCGACAGCAGAAATCGCCGTTGGGGCGACGTTGTTTTCGTTTATCGCCAATTTGTCGCTGCTTTACTGGTGGAAGGATATCTTTCAACACGGGTCGGAACAAATCTCGCCATGGAATCGGCAATTCGCCAATTTCCTGATTGTGACCGCAGGGACGGTTGCAGGAACCTTCTTTTTTACAGCCGGCGACGGACTGGCCGCGCAGCGTTATTTTTCCGGCAACGATCTGGGCGCTTATCAGGGCGCGGCGCGGTTCGGTCGCGCAATTCCTGCGACCGTTGGACCGCTGCTCATGGTCATGTTCACTTCGCGCTCAGGCAACAAAGAGGGCGCGGCGATCGCTGACCAGCGCATCCTGCTCGGGCTATACGCAATTGGACTGGCGTGTGGCGCGGCGGGGTTGGTGATGTTTCGGCGGTTGTTCGTGAAATTCATTTTTGGCGCGGATAATCCCGAAGCGGCGGCGATGATCATTCCTTTTTCCGTAACGATGACGCTGGTCGGTTTGAACCAGGCCATCGGAATGTGGAGTCTGGCCAATCGCTGGCTGGCGGTCGCAGCCGTTTATGGAACGTTGGGGATTTGCTATTGGGCGTTGCTGCTGACAACGGGCCGGACGCCGGCCGCGTTGCTGCACGCGATGCCGATTGGCGCCGGGTGCGCGTTCTGCGTGCTTTGCGGTGCATGGCTTTTAAAATTGCGCAAACGATGAGTCTGGTTTCGATCTGTATCCCCACCTACAACCGTCCGCACGACCTTCGTCGAGCCGTGGAATCATGCCTCGCGCAGACGTTTGCCGATTTCGAGGTTATCATCACCGACAACAGCACCAACGACGAAACCGCGAAGCTGGCCGCGACTTGGACCGATCCACGTATCCATTACCATTCCAACAACGGCAACATCGGTCCTATTGCGAGCACGGAGAAGTGCCTCAAACTGGCGACCGGCAAATACACAAAGCTGCTGATGGACGATGATCTGCTCAAGCCGCGCTGCCTTGAATTGATGGTCAAAGGAATGGAGGCAAATCCTTCCGCCGGGATTGCGATGGCGCCGATGGATTTGATCGACGAAACCGATAATCGCATTTTTCCGCGATTTTATGTTTTTCGGAAAATGCACTACCGATATCGGTATCAGGTTGGAGACGGATTGATCGACCGCCGCCGCATTTTGAAGGATTTTCTAACTCGCGATTACCCGTGCGTCGTCCCCAGCGGAACGATGTATCGGACCGTCGCATTGGCGCCTATCTTTCCGTTGTCCGTGGAAGCGGATTTTGCCGGCGATCTGAATCTCTGCATGCAGTTGGCAACCCAGTGGGACTTCTATTACGTCGATGAAGTGCTGACTTCCTGGCGTTACGTGCCGAAGGGCCACACGGCCCAGTTGCATCGCGAAGGAATGAAGGTCGGCGTGTTCTATTATGTGACCCGTAAGGCGCTGGAAAATAAATTCGTCCAGGAATATTTCAAGGACGACTGGGAAAAATTAAAACGAGACAGCCTTTTTTTCTGCTCGTGTAGGGCGTTGTTGAACGGGTTGGCCGGATTGCGCGCGGGAAGCGTCAAGTTGATTTCCAACACCATAAAAACCATCATGCGTGAGGATCCTTATGTGACGAATTGGCTGCGTCTGCCGATTTTCGTTTTTCAGCAAATCTGGATTTCCATTTTCCCGGCGAAACTTCCGCCGCCGCGCGAGCCGTAAAAAAATTTTACGTTTTTTGAAGAATTTTTTGTTTCTAATGTTGTTTCGCAAAAAATGTGATATGTTTTCGCGCCGATGAGTGGCGACTTGCGTTTGCCGCGCTTGACGATTTGGGTTTTCGGGGCGTTCCTCTTGCTTGCCAGCAGGCCCACGCAGGTTTTTGCCGCGGATCATTTGGAAACCATTAAATCCTCCGGTGTCCTCCGTTGGGGAGCGGATGCCGAAGGAGGCGGCCCTTACATTTACCCCGACCCGCAGAAACCGGAGCAATTGACCGGATTTGAATTCGACCTTGCAGACGCGCTTGCGGCGAAACTTGGTGTCAAAGCGAAAATGGTGCAGAACCAATGGGACCAACTCATCCCGGCGCTGCAACGCGGGAATTTCGACATCATCCTCAACGGCTTGGAAATTACTGCTGAAAACCGCCAGCGCATTGCGATGTCCACGCCTTATTATGTTTACGCCCAGCAAATCGTCACGCTCGCGAAGGCGAATGGAATGGAAAAGCTGGACGATTTGAAAGGCCATCGTGTAGGTGTGCTTTCTTCGACGGTGGCGCAGCGACTTGTTTCGGGATTAAACGGAACCGATGTCCGAATTTATCCCGGCAACGTTGAATCGTTTCGCGATCTGAAAGCCGACCGCATCGACGCCGTTGTTCTTGACCTGCCAATCGCGATTTTTTACGCGCGTCCCGATCCTGAACTGAAACTCTCCGGCCCGCCGTTTGCGCCAGGCTACTATGGCATCGGAGTGCTTCAGGAAGACGCGACTCTGCTGGCCGCTCTGAACGTTGCAATCACTCAGTTGTCGGAAGATGGAACGCTGGAAAAAATTTACCGCAAATACGATTTGTGGGACGGCCGGCAGAAAATGTTGAGCGATTACAAGCCGGAACAAGTCGCCGCGAGAAAACAAATTTCCACATTACGCGAATGGCCGAAGTATTTGCCGCTATTGCTGCGCGGCGCTGTCGTGACAGTGGAAATCTCCGTGCTCGCGATGGCGCTGTCGGTAGTTGCCGGTCTCCTGATTGTCTTGGCACGGCTTTACGGAGTCGCCCCGTTGCGCTGGGCCTCGCGCGCTTACGTGGAAGTGGTCCGGGGAACGCCGTTGCTGATCCAGCTTTTTCTTATTTACTACGGGCTGCCGCAAATCGGCATCAAGCTGAACGCCTTTTTTGCGGCAATCCTCGGACTGGGCCTGAATTACGCCGCAAGCGAATCGGAAAATTACCGGGCTGGAATTCAATCCATTCCACGCGGCCAAACCGAAGCATCGCTCGCTTTGGGAATGACGCGCTGGCAATGTTTGCGCCGCATCATTTTGCCGCAGGCGCTGCCTCTGGTGATTCCCCCCGTGACAAACGATTTTATTGCGATGTTCAAGGATTCATCCATCGTTTCGGTCATCACGATGGTTGAATTGACGAAAGTTTATGGGATGCTCGCGATGTCCACATACGATTACATCGGTCTTGGCCTGATGACCGCCGCGATTTATTTCGCGCTGAGTTATCCGGCGTCGATCTTCGCAAACCACCTCGAAAAAAAGCTCACGCATGATCGCCGTTGAAAACCTGGTCAAGTCATACCAAGCGAATCGTGTTCTGCATGGCGTCGATCACCGTCAACGCGCTGGCGAAGCGGTCGTGCTGATCGGGCCAAGCGGTTGCGGCAAGAGCACATTTTTGCGTTGCCTCAATCAATTGGAAATTCCCGACTCAGGCCGAGTTACGATTGGCGAAGTCACTATCGAAGGAGGAAGCGCGCCGCGAAGTCGCGACGCAATCGAGCAGCAGCGCCGGCTTCGGTTGCAGGCGGGGATGGTTTTTCAGTCGTTCAACCTGTTTCCGCACTTGACAGTATTGCGGAATATTACTGAAGCGCCGATCGTCGTTAAGGGCGTCGCGCGGGAAGAGGCGGAGGTTTTCGCGCGAGAGTTGTTGGCCAAAGTGGGCCTCGCAGAAAAAGCTGAGGCGTATCCCTGCCAACTTTCCGGCGGACAGCAGCAACGGGTCGCCATTGCCCGGGCGCTCGCGATGCGCCCGCAAGTCATGTTGTTTGACGAACCGACAAGCGCCCTCGACCCGGAATTGCGCGACGAAGTTCTGCGTGTGATGCGTCAGCTCGCGGAGGAAGGAATGACCATGATCGTCGTCACGCACGAAATGCAATTCGCCCGTGACATGGCGGATTTCGTTTTGTTTTTCGATGGCGGTCGTGTGGCGGAATCCGGGCCGCCAGAGCAAATTTTCTCTGACGCGAAACACGAGAGAACCCGCGAATTCCTGCGAAGAGTCACAACAGGATGATCGCATCCTCTTTCCGTTGCGCTTGCCGACTTGGCCACAAGCAAGATATCCTTTAGTCTTGACCATCGAATGAACCTTGGTTTCTGGAATTTTTACAAGTTCTACAACGCGAACCGAATGTTTGAGGACAGCGCGTCCGAAATCGGCGATGATCTCGCGTATCCCGGGGTTTACATGGCCAGACGCTTGCGCGAATTGGGGCATCAGGTCAACACGCTGGATATGGCCGAGCTTGAAACATTTGATGCGGCCTCTTTTTACGACCATCCGACTTTTTTAAATTCATACTATCGGAAACTGCGGAAGATGCCGGGCAAAAAGCTCTACCTGTTTCTCCTGGAGAATCCGGCAAATCGTCCTGACAACTACTGGCGACGGAACCACGCCTCTTTTGAAAAGGTTTTCACGTATGACCCACGCTTCGTTGGCGATAAATATGTAAAAATATGGATCCCAGTGAAAATTCCGGAACAGTTCGCAATCAACCGGTCGGAAAAGACAAAATTCTGCGTCAACATTGTCAGTCAGAAATACAGCGGGCACAGTTCCGAGCTTTACTCGGAACGAATTCGTGCGATGCGTTGGTTCGAGCGGGAACATCCGGGTGAGTTCGATCTTTTTGGACAGAATTGGGATCGGTTTTATTTTTCAGGAAAACTTTCGCGCCTGAATCTTTTCTTGCAACGAATCTACGCGAAATATCCGAACTCATTCAAAACCGACCGTTTTCCTTCCTATCGAGGCCGGGTGACGCGGAAGAACGCGGTGATGCGCGCTTACAAATTCGCCATCGCCTACGAAAACGCCGCTTTTCCGGGCTACGTGACCGAGAAAATCTTTGATGCGCTATTCGCGGGTTGCATTCCAATTTATATTGGAGCGCCGGATGTCACCGATTATATCCCGAAGGAAACGTTTATTGACAAGCGCGACTTCACCGATTACGCGAGCCTTTATGGATATTTGAAAGGGATGACTCAGAAGGAATACAACGACCGTCTCGATGCCATCGAAGCCTTCGTTCGCGGTGAGAAGATCAAACTCTTCGGGCCGGAAAACTTCACGCAACTGATTCTTAAACACATCGTCGAGCCGTTCCAGGCAACCCAGCAGGCAAAAGCCTAAAAACACCATTGGCATTGGGGCCTTTTCCCTTATGATTTGCGGACTAGCGATGAACGGCGATCAATCGAATCCTGATAAAAAGCGTCCCAGCGGACTTTTTTGGCTCGTGCTGCTCCTTCTCCTGGGGACCTTCTCGGTGCTGTGCCACCAGGGATTTCTCCCCTACGAAGTCTTCTGGGCCAACGATTCCGCGCTCGGGGCAATGAAAAATAGCTCCGCTCAATTGCCAGGAATGTTCACCGGATATTGGAGCGATTTTTGGTGGATCGGCGGCGCCGTTCCTTCAACCTCACCATCGCTCTCGAGCCTTCTTGCGAGCGTTCTTTCTCCCGAGCATTACCTGAAGGTCTATGCGCCTTTGACGATGGTGTTTATGGGATGCTGCGCGTGGTTTTTCTTTCGGCAACTGCGATTTGCCCCGTGGGTTTGCGTCGTGGGCGGTCTCGGCGCAGGACTGAACATGCACTATTTCTCCAACGCCTGCTGGGGCTTGGGAACTTGGGAAGTCTCGGCGTCAATGGTATTCGTTGCGTTGGGAATTTTGGTAAGTCCCGATATTCGCCAGTTATGGATTAAAGGTGTGCTGGCTGGTCTCTCGGTCGGCATGGTGGTCATGGAAGGTTTTGACGTCGGCGCAATCTTGAGCATCTACGTCGGTATTTTCCTCCTGTTTTATTTTCTGCTGTCCACTCCCGATCCCGCGCAGGGAATCGGCAAAGCGGTCGGTGTCGGCGCACTGGTGGTCATCTGTTCCATACTCATGGCGGCCAGCACACTTTACACGCTGGTCGGAACGCAACTTACCGGGACCGGCGGCGGTGGCCAAAGCGCGCAGGAAAAGGAAGCGCAATACGACTTCAACACGCAATGGAGCATTCCCAAAATCGAGTCGCTTCGTTTGTTTATTCCAGGGCTTTTTGGTTATCGCTTGGTGGACTTCACAACTTCCACAAATAAATCCGGTTCATACTGGGGTCGCATCGCGGAGGACCCGCGCGTGGAACGGCTGGAAAGCAGCGACCCGAAGGTCCGCCTCCACGCAGCCGAAGCATTGGGCGTTCAGGCCGAAATCCGGGATGTCATGGCGGGTGACGATGTCAAAACGCGCGAACAAGTAGTCGATCAAATCAAGAATAGTGTGCAGCGAAGGCATACCGGTTCCGGCGAATATGCGGGGCTGCTAGTCTGCCTGCTTGCGTTGTTCGGCCTCGCAAACACCCTGCGAAAGTCTGATTCCCCTTATTCCTCGCAAGAGCGCTGGTCGGTTTGGTTTTGGGGAGCGGCTGGCTTGTTTTCGCTGATGGCGGCGTGGGGACAACATGGCTTTGTTTATCGTCTGATTTACGCAATGCCGTTTTTGAACAGCATTCGCAGCCCGATGAAATTCATGCATCCGCTGAACATCATCCTGATGATCTTGTCCGGATATGGACTCGAAGTGCTGCACCGGCGTTACTTGGATTTGGAAATTCCGGCGAAAGGGCGAAGTTTCGGAAAGGCTCTCATCGAGGGGTTTAAGAAATTCTCAGGTTTCGACATCGGCTGGTCCATTGGAATGCTCGTGGTGTTTGTAGGGTCCATTGCAGCTTTGCTGATCTACTCCGGCTCCAGCGCAAACCTGGTGACTTACCTCGAACACAATGGATTTGGAAGCGACGTCGCGCCGCAAATCGCCGCGTTCAGCATCAAGGAAGTGGGACTGTACCTCGTTTATTTTACAATTTCGGCAGCCTTGATTGTTTCAATTCTGACCGGCGCGTTTGCTGGAAAAAAGGCCGTGTTCGCCTGGGCCGCATTGAGCGCGATCATGATCTGCGACCTTTCCCGCGCCGACGAACCGTGGGTCCGCTATTTCAATTACAAAGAGAAATATAGCATGAATCCGCTGGTGGACCTGCTCCGAAAAGAGCCGTGGGAACACCGCGTCGTCTCCCGCACTTCACCGATGGGCGGTTACGATCTTGGCGGCTCCGATCCGAATTTTGGCGCAGTATGTCATTGGTGGCTGGAAAATGATTATCCCTACAACAATATCGAGTCGCTCGAAATCGACCAGGCGCCCCGGATGCCGCTTTTGGAAAAGGGCTACATCCCTAATTTTGCGCCACGTACCCAAAATGATCTGACGCCCGTCCTGCGCCTTTGGAAGTTGACCAATACTCGTTATATTTTCGCCGACGCCCGCCTGGAACCGCTCTTGAATCAATTGGCGCAACCGCAAAACAGTTTTCACACCATCATGCGGATGGACATGGTTATCAAAACCAACGTCACCCAGGTTGAAGACGCCGGGGACATGACCGTCCAGATCAACACCAATGGTCCCTGGGCTTTGATCGAGTTTCCAGGCGCCCTTCCGCGCTGCAAACTTTACTCAAATTGGGAAGCGGCGGATGACCAATCCACACTGCAAAAGCTTGTCTCGCCCTGGTTCGACGTGGACAAGACAGTATTAGTCGCCACCAATACTCCATTGGCCGAAAAATCCACAGCTGGCGGCGCTGACCCTGGCACTGTCAAGATCAGTAATTACGAATCGAAGCATGTAACTTTGCTGGCTGAAGCCAAGACGCCTGCCGTTTTAATGCTCAACGACCGCACAGGCGATTGGTGGAAAGTCTGGGTGGACGGGAAGCCAGAGCAACTGCTCCGCTGCAACTTCATCATGCAAGGCGTCTTTGTGCCAGCGGGCCAGCACACAATCGACTTCCGCTACCAACCGCCTTTGACCTATCTCTACATCACCGTAACCGCGCTTATAATCGGGGTGTTGTTGGGGGGATATGTTGTGGTGAACCACTTCTACATCGAACCTCGGTCGTCGAAGCCTTAACGGCCTGCCGCTACCCGGGCGCGAAGCCTCGAACGAGGCATCTGCCCCAATCTGACAGCAGTGGCGCCGCGCTTAACACTCCGCCCGCGTTTAGCTCCACCCTGTTTGGCAAGCACGTAACTGGGCGATTTTCGCAGGCGTCGGCGATAGTTCAATTTGTGACGCATCCGTTCGCGCGCGGCAATTGTATGCTTCAAGCAATACACACCCACCGCCGGCTCGCCGCAGGTCAAACAAATGCCCCGGGCTTTTTTGCGCATCATGTGGACTTGCTGTCGAGACATCGGCGTGCCATCGGCTTTCAGCAATCCTGTAAATTGGTCGCTGATCTTTTTTCTACTCCAAGCTTTTTTCTTCATAGTCTGAATCCTCCTGTTCCCTGTATTATACACCAACTTCTCCAACTTTGCTCAAAAAAGAGTCAACAATCTTACGTTGCCGGGATGAAGCGTTGCAGCAAAAGAGCCAAAACAAACCATAAAGCAAAGAGCGCCACCCACGGAGAAATCGCACCCGCTACCGCCAGTAAATCAACTAAAACCACCCCAGCCAGCAGCCTCCCGATCGTAAAACCTACATGGCCGTTTCTCCCAAGGCTGCGAGTAACAGCCCAAATTGACCAACCTCCAAGAATCGCCGAAAAGATCGCCGCGTTCCGCGTCCACGAACCATCGTCGATGCACCACGCAATTAAAATCGGCGCTGCCAGCAGGATGCACGGTAAATAATTGATTTGCGCATGCCCGCTTTCCTTGCGGGCAAGCCAGCTCAAACCCGCAATATAGACCGCCAGCGCAAGCCCTTTCCAAACGATCTCTCCGTCAACCCCGTAAGTCGCCGCGGAAGCCGCCACAAGATAAACTCCGAGCCTGCACACTCCCATGACCAGAGGCGCCAGCGGCGTCATTTTGTGAATGGCATTATAGACAAGCACACATGCGCTTAATGCCAACATCAGAATTGTTGTCGTTTTGCCGAGCCAGGCAACGCCCGCCACGCCCACCAACATCCAGGCAATTCCCCACTGCCAGACCTCCCTTTCTGTTATCGCGCCCGAGGGAATGGGGCGGTTTCGCCGATGGTTTCGATCAAACGAAGCGTCAAAGGCGTCATTGAGATACATCCCCCCGATATAAAGAAAACTGCACGCCGCCGAAACACACACGAGCGTCCAAACGCCGCCGCCGCCGCCGAGCCACCAGGCCGCAAGGCAATCTGACCAGACGGTCGGAAGATTTGAAACCCGCCCTAAAATCAGCAACGTCCGCAATTTCGATGGCTGCCGAAATTGATTCATCGGCGACCGAGTCCCCGCTGCCTCATTTCCTTCAGGCACCATTCATACTCGGCGGCGAGTTGATCGACGACATTGCTGCTTTTCAATTCCGGCGGAAGCACTTCCCATGTGTAAGTTTCCATTTCCAGGTGCGAACAAAGACCAGATTGACCGGCAAGAAAATCCAAAACGCCCCGCAAATGATCTGTTGTCGGCTCAAACCATGAAGTTGCCGGGCATTGGAGCGGGATGTGAAAATGAATTCTCCACTCTTCAAAAGGTTCGGCATTGCCCAGTGCAACATCGAGATCACGAAACCGCGTCAAATTATTCCCTGAGCGGGCGACGACCTGATGCAGATAAACATCCTCAGCGAAAGCCGACAGGGCTTGGCGCGTCGCAGAAGTTGGCCGCGTTTTAAGCGCTGAACTGAGGTGAATTTTTGAAACTTTGATTCCGTTTCGTTGAAGATTCTCCAACGATTCGTGGGGATCCTCATATTCAACCGCCAGGTGACAGGTGTCGTAATTGACTCCCAAGTGAGGCGCAATTCTGGAATCATAGCCATTCTCAAAATTAAGGCGCTCAAAAAATTCCACTGTTTCCGCGGTTGTTTCCAGCAGACAGAGCGGTTCCGGCTCCACGCCGAGGTGTAACATCCGGCCAGTCCTCTCGCTCAAAGCCGCAATGTGCTCGACGCAGCGGAAAATGTTGGAACGAATCTGCCGTTCCTGAACATGCGTCAAGTTGAATTCCTTGAAGGACCCCGGCACTGTGCTGACGCTGCCTTCAACGCCGGGAGGAAGTAGCTGCGCCAGCAAGTCGAACAGGCGGTTCGTATATTCCAGGCGCTCCGCAGTGGTCCAATCCGGCGCATAGACCTGTTCCTTGACGCGCTGCCCGTGGAATTTTCCAAACGGAAAACCGTTGATCGTAAAAACGTAACAGTTATTCCGTTCGAGCCATCGCTGAAAGTGCAACAGCACCGGGGCGTCAATCAATTCACGCGAGGCCGTGTCGCTCAACCGCAAACCGAGCCCAAACGGCCCTGACGGTTGAACGCGTTCCTTGACAGACAAAGTGTATTGTTCGAGCGCGGTGAAGACTTCCGGCCACGTTTCTCCGCGGTGGATGTTTCCGCAGTACGCGAGATGATGGCCTTTGGAAAGGAGCATCGCGTCAGGTCGCGCCGCCGGACTTCGCGCGGAAGTTGCGGGATTGTCCGAGGAATCGCGCAGGGTTCCCGTAAATAAGAGCGTCGATCTGTTCCGCTGCGTGGCCGCGCTGGCGCATTTCGAGCGCCGCACGTGGAACAGCCAGCGGCACGCTCACGCCCCAATCGCAGGCGCTGTTCATCCACAAACGCAGGCTGCCGTATTGTTCGACCATGTCAGCGGCCCGCGCCGCTGTGCATTTTGATTCGGGATAAAGCGTCATGCCCGCCCAAAAGCCGGCGTCCAGCACCAGCTTGATCGTATGTTCCTCGACGTGATCGATGATGACACGCTCCGGCTTGACGCGGGAATCGGATTTCAACGCGTCAATAATAAGCCGCGTTCCCTTAAGCTTGTCCTCAAGGTGCGGCGTGTGGATAAGAATCAATTGGTCATGCTTGACCGCGATATCAACATGCTTCTCGAAAATGGTGAGTTCGTTGCGGCTGTTTTTGTTCAACCCAATTTCGCCGACGCCCAGGACGCTGGGCCGAGTCAAGAATTGGGGGATAATTTCAAGGACTTCTTCGGCAAGTTTGATGTCCTCCGATTCCTTTGGGTTGAGACAAATCCAGCAGTAATGCGCCAGGCCGTGTTTGGCGGCGCGTTGCGGTTCGTATTCGGTCAATTGCCGGAAATAATCAAAAAAACCATCGACAGATGTCCGGTCAAAGCCCGCCCAAAACGCCGGTTCGCATACGGCCTGGCACCCGGCGATTGCCAGGGCGAGGTAATCGTCCGTCGTGCGGCTGACCATGTGGGCATGAGGTTCGATGAAGCGCATGGAAATTCCTTGAAGGCTTATGCGGTTCCCGGCCACGCACCCGAAGCCGCTTTGGTCGTGGCGGCGGCGATTGGCTCAACGCTCGGGTCGCTCAAACTCAGAAGAACCCGTTTGGCGCGGTCGGGTTTGTCGTGTTCCAATTCTTTGAGCGCTTTGCGAAGGGCTTTGATGCGAAAATCGTCGGTTCCTTCGGCGCGGTCCACACGATCAAGGAAAGCGGCGAGGTCGATCAATTTCGCGCGCGCCTCCATGAAATAGAGATTCAAGACTCGATCACGCGTCATTTGCACGGAAGCACCTTACAACCAAACCGCCAACGCATAAAGCAGAAAGCGGACGCCAGAATGCGCGAAGCGTCTTGGAGTGCGGTAGCCCTCTACCGCTTTTTTCCTTTTCCACACATACATCATCGAGGCAGCCTCCCCTGTGCCCGAGCCCAAACCCAATTGGCCACATGCTCCGACCCATCAACTGGCTTCCCGCGGCACTTATTTTGTAACTGGCGCAACATACAACAAAGAACACTTCTTCCGCCGTGCAGCGCGACTCGATGTCTTGCATCGAGGATTATTGACGGTCATCGCGCAACATGGCTGGCAACTCGAAGCATGGGCAATTTTTTCGAACCATTATCATTTCGTCGCTCATTCTCCCGAAGAAATATCAGACGCCCACAACTTGAGCACGATGTTGAAGACGCTGCACGTAAAGACATCGGGTTGGATCAATAAAATAGACAAGCAGCCGGGTCGCCAAGTGTGGTTCAATTACTGGGAAACGCGTCTGACGCATCAAAGATCGTACTTGGCGCGGTTGAATTATGTTCATCAAAACGCGGTCAAACACGGACTTGCTTTGTTGGCCTGTCAATATCCTTGGTGTTCGGCGTCGTGGTTTGAACGAACGGCATCGCCAGCGATGGTAAAATCAATCTACCGGTTCAAGACAGATAAAATTTGTGTGGAAGATGACTTTCACCCGAACTTGAACAGCGAATAAAGTAGCGGTAGAGGACTACCGCACTCCAAGACGCTTCGCGCAATTACCTGAACATCGAAGGTCGCGAAGCGTCTTGGAGTGCGCCAGTCCTCTGGCGCTTTCTGAAACCGAACGAATAGAGGCTACGGCAGGACGCACGCGTGCGCACACAACCAGGCGCGATCCACGTAACTTCCGTATTGTCCGCCAGGTCCAGGCGGGGCCGCGTAAGCAATGCTTGGATTCGCATTTATTTTGGTCGCCGTATAGGCGTTTTGCCAGTGATGAATTTCAGAATGCCCATCGCTAAATGCGAATGCAGCGCCTTGATTATGATAGGCCGCAGGCGTGTCGGAACCCGACCAGGAGGGAGCGCGATCACTCGGAGCATTCTGCGTTCCTGTGTCAAAATACCCGTCATTAATGCTGTCTGCTTGCTCCTCCACAAAAACATAAATGTTGCCGGGTTGAGGAATGCTCGATGTTTTTAAGTATTGCGGCCAACTGGTATTGAACTGGTTCTTCGCTGCGAATGTATTGTCAGTGCCAGTACCGGGGCCGCCATCTCCGCAACTGGGACAATCCGAAAACTGTCCCACGAAATCGTTCATCGAATAGCTTCTGACCCGTGCGTTAAATCCAGCCGCCCTTTGCTGTGCGCTGAGATATTGATCGGCAGGACACTTGTAAGATTGCACCGAACCAGCCATGTATGGCCCAAGTTGCCCGAGGCGCAAAAGCGCAGTGTTGGTATTTTGCTGATTAGCGGTCCAATCCATATTATCGACGCACCAAGTGTTATAGGCGTGAATTGTATTAACATCGTAGTCGGTTTGCGCAACGCCGAAATTATTGCAGCATCTATCGGCGTTATCGCCCGAGTACATCAACCAGGCTTTGGTCATCTGGCTTCCGTTATTCAAACATTGAACTTGCTGCGCAGATATTTTGGCCCTCGACAGAGCTGGCAAAAGCATTGCCGCCAAAATCGCGATGATCGCGATTACAACGAGAAGCTCAATCAGCGTGAATCCAGAGGTTGCAATGCGAGTCCTTTTCATAATTCAACTTTAAGTTATCGGCAATTCGTGTCACCCCTCTTAAGATATCGTTAGTATATGTCGCCCCCCGCAAAAAATCCAATAATTTCGACACTCTAATCCAAATGGACAATACCGCGTTGCAAAGCAGTCGTTGCTGCTTGAGTCCGGTCGTTGACCGCCAGTTTTGTGAGTATGTGCCCCACATGAAGTTTGACCGTCACTTCCGCAATCGAAAGAATGGCGGCAATCTCCTTGTTGCTCTTGCCGCGGACCACCAATTCCAGTACATCGATCTCCCGCGCCGTCAGATCAGGATGCGTCATCCGCTCTGCCAAACGCGCCCCGACCGCCGGTGAAATATACCGTTCCCCGGAATGAACCGCGCGTATCGTGTCGATCAACTCATTTCGCGCCGCTGTTTTAAGGACATAAGTGCGCGCCCCCGCTTGAAGCGACCTGTAAATGTCCTCTTCGCCATCGTGCGTTGAAAGCATGATGACCGCCGCGGTCGGGAACTCCTTGCAAATCGCCCTGGTCGCCTCGATCCCACTGATTCCCGGCAGTTTCAAGTCCATCAACACAACGTCCGGTCGGTCTTTTCGATAAGCGGCGGCAGCCAGTTCGCCAGTGGAAACTTCGATTGATACCACCATGTCCGACTCCACGTTGATCGAGCCGCTCAATCCCATCCGCACAACGAAATGATCGTCCACAACCATGACGCGAATTTTCTTTTTTGCGTCAGGCGTCATGCAGCTTCAATCTGCGAAGTTTCCTCAAGCTCCGGTTTGCGCGAGGCTTGGAAAGCCCCAGGAACTTCTTCCTTGTCACTATATTCCACAATGATTTCAGTTCCGTTCCCTGGAATGCTGACAATCGAGAACGTGCTCCCCATTTTTTCCGCCCGCTCGCTCATATCCAGCAACCCAAAATGTCCCGCATAAACCATCGAGCCATTGTCCGTGTCGAATCCCACCCCATTATCCTGCAAGCGAAGCCAGACCCTCCCCGGTTCGTAATCAAGATCGACTGTGATTTGCGTCGCGTGAGCGTGTTTGAGCGCGTTGGCCAACGCTTCCTGGGTGATGCGCAGCAGGTTATTTTCGACCAGCGCCGGTAATCTGCGCGATTTACCGGAAGTTTTAACCGTGATCGGCACGCGGGAACTGGCGAACATCAGTTTGGCGACTTCTTCCAAGGCGCTGACCAAAGTCCTGTTTTCCAAAAGGTGCGAGCGCAAATCCCACACGGACCGGCGAGCCTCAAACAAACTGCGCCGGGTCATGTTGTACGCCAAGTCCAGCAGTTGCCGCGCAACCTTCGGCGCAGGGACGAACTGGTCCGCCACCGTCTCCAATTGGATGGTGATCGCCACGAGTTCCTGCTCGAGTGTGTCATGAAATTCGCGGGCTATCCGAGTTCGCTCCTCCAAAACAGCTTCGCGCTGGATTTTTTGCTGGATGATCGCCGTTTGTTGGCGCACTCGGCGATTTAGCACGAATGCCCACGCGAACCCCGCCAGCAAGATCACTGTCATCGCTCCGAGTGTCCACAGCAGCCGCGACAACGTCCACCAAGGAGGGTTTTGAATGACCACGGCGTCCTTGGGTGACCGCAGCAATAACCGAAACGACTCCGGCGGCGTCGGTATTGAGGGCGTCCAATTCTCGGTCGGCTGCGCCATGCAAATTCCTGTCAGCTCAAGCTGGCTCCCTTTTTTCAACCCGGTCAAACTTTCCGTGTTCGTCGAGTAAAGCCGGGCGCTGATGATGGAATTCTCCGATTCCAAAACCAGTATCTCCTCGTCTGCGCGTTGCACCCGGTTTACCAGCCGTCCTCTTAATCGCACCAATACGCCGTCGTAATCCTCCGATGGTAGTTGATCAATTCGCGCATCGACCGGTTCCGGAGGATTACTATGGCCCACTAGCCGCACCACAGCGTCTTCGAGTGTTGGCGAATATTGGCCGACCTGCGGAAAACCTGTCACGGAGACGAAATCACCCGGCGAAAAAGCATCCGTTTGATGGGTTTTGACTGATAGCGACGCGCCCTTGTCCTGAACGAATAGCGAACCCTTGTTTTGCGCGGTCACCAAACCGCGGACTTTCACCCGCTTTCCATAATAGCCCGCTGAATTGAACTGAAATAATTGTGTCAAAGGCACTTCAACCACCTCGGACGGCGCCGGAGTGTCGATGACGATTTCATCGGCGCTGGTGACGCTGAGAAACGGAGCGCGCATTTGCCGCCGATTATTGAAACGGGTGCGACAGACACCCTTCACCCGCACCGTCGCGCCAATGAGTTTCTCCGGATCAGCAATATCGAAATGAGTTACAAGCGCGCTGAGTCGTTGACCTTCCGTCAGTAGTTCGACTAGCGTATGTCCCTGCGCTGAAGGAACTACCGCCCGAATGTCCCCGCGCACTTCAACCCATTGGCTGTCTTCGCTTCCTGTGGCCAACTCCTCGTACGACGTCGGTTTTGGAGCAGGCAAAGTGCGCCTGCCCAGAATCGAAACGCTATCGCTATTCACCACTGGCACGAAGTCTCCCGGGCCGGTTTTACCTTCAATTTCCACAAAATCGCCAGCTTTAACGTTATTTGTCCCCTCTCCAATCTTGATATAAATACTCCCAGTCGAGTCATGCACGAAAAGCCCCAAGTCCGCCCTTGAGTCGCAAAAAGTCACAACGCCGCGCAGTCGCACCGGCAATCGTTTTGCCGCCTGCTCCGGCGACACATCGCGAAGCTCACGAACAGGACTTAACGGAACAACCGCAACCGCGACAGCGGCGGCGCGGCGAGAATTAGCGTGCCCAGTCAGTGAAGGAATCAGAAATAAAACGAGAAGACAGCGATACTTGAAAAGGCAAAAAGTAGAGGCTTTCACGCTGGTATAATACCTGATACACCTCAAAACCTCAAAGAGAGCGTGGGCCATGACTGAAAGGTTTCTAGCCATTGTGTCGCTCCAGTTTGACCTCGTCGCTGAACCGGTCAAGAGGGCAGTCGGGTTAGGAAATTACTATACTTGAGTATAGGCTTAAAACACTCCTAATGCCTCCGTGACAACAAGTTAGCCATTGTCCACAGTTACTGCACGCCTCGTGAAGCAAAACAAATTAGCAGTCTGGACGCGACCTCTCAGCCACGCGGCAGATCAACGAATTAATTCAATGCAACTATGAAAATCACTCGACTTATAAAAGCCGCTGCTTTGGCCCTCGTCGGCTTGGCGTTCGCTTTTGGCTCGATCACTCGAACCGAGGCCCAAACGATCATTACCAGTTGGACCAATACTTTCCCCAACAACGGCAACACAGGAATGTACCCCCAAAATAGTTGGACGTATTGGTACAGTCTTTACCAGGATACCAGCGCGGCGCCTGGGGATTACAATCTGGCAGGCACCAATGACGCAAACATGGATTACACAGGCGACACAAACGATTCCGGCTCCATGTACGTTTATGCGCCCTGGGATTTGATAACCAACGGGAGCAGTGATCAAAATGTATTTAACATTTCTTTTGGCAACTCCCAGCAGATGCTAATCATCAACGTGACCAACATATCGTGGTATATTCACGTTGCTCCGAACAGCGTGACGAACGCTGATGGAAATTTTGGAACATTGTCGGCTGGCTTCTTTGACACTGCTTATGGCCGTGAGGATACGGTTTATCTGACGATACCGGGGAGCGCGACGAATGGATGGGTTCTAATGTCGGAGACAAATATTGCAGCGTTCTCATCGGCGGCATCTGCAGCTGCCAGCAGCGAAAAAATAACCAATCCCGATGTTGCGACTGCCATCGGTTTGGCTTTTGATCAAAACAGTTATGGCAGCTCTCCCCAGTATCCAACCAACGCCCTCGTTTATTGGATTGACAACATTACAGTGCAAACTTCTGCCGCGCCTCCGCCTCCTCCACCGCCACCCTCAGTCACGATTGCTCCGGCAGTTCAAGGTCTGAACCTCTTTACCGGCAGTGGAACGGCTCTGTATAACCGGGAAAATATCCAGGCAAGCCAGGGCGAATATACCTGGGTCGGAGCCTCAGGTCCCGTCACCTATTCCTTCACGATAACAAACTATCCCGTCGCCACCAATGACGCGGTTCAAACCCAGATTTTCCTCGCACCAACTCCAGGCACGGAGAACGACCCCGACTGGAACGAGGCGAACGTCGTCTTCATCGATATGGAGAGCAGCATTACGTATGGCGGCGGCGCCAACATGTATTTCCGATATAAGACCAATGAACCAAATGGCAATACCATGATTTATGGTCCGGGAACTTTGGCCGGCATCGGCACAAACACGGCGATCGGCACCTGGTCTGTCACTTTCGTTAACAACACCAACGTGACGATGACCGCGCCGGGCGGCGCCAGCACTAACTTCAGCATTCCTGATTCAACCGGCGCGACAGCCGCATTGTTTGCCAGCGGCGTTAATATCTACTTTGGCGACCAAGCCGGAAATGCAGGCGGCGCAAACGACCATATCGTTGTCTCCGACTTCAAAGTCACCGGAACTGCCAACGATTTCGACGACAATTTTGTTGCCGATGACGGGGTCTTGAATCAGGGCATTTGGAAAACAAATGCGGCCTTTCCGAACTGCATCCAGCTTGTGGGACCGGGCGTTCCGTATTGGGTGGATTGGACCACGCCCGCTCCCAACTACGTTTTAGATACGACTGACGACCTGGTCTCTGGAACTTGGACGGCGGTGACGAACTACGCGGCGTTTACTGTCGGGACTAATATTGCGCAGTTGGTCAGCACGAACGATCTGCAATCCACGAGCAATGCGTTCTTCGCGGTGATACAGCACAATTATTCGCTCCAGATCCTCTGGCCTGGTGAAACAGCCGCGCCTGGGACTCCAACCGGCAAAACAGGAACACCGACCCCAGTAAGCATTGCTTCAGGAGGCGTCACCTTTACGGTCAATGCCGTCGATTCAAAATTCAACGTGGTTTCCTCGATAAATGATAACATTTCATTTTCATCGTCCGATTCCGCGGCAACGCTTCCATCAAATGGCCCACTTAGCGGTGGCACCGGCCAGTTTACGATCACATTTGCAACCGCCGGCAGTCAGACCGTGACGGCAACTGATGCTCAAAACGCGGGCATCGCCGCAGGCAACAGCTCTCCAGTAACGGTGACTCCATAAAAGGATTTGCCTTGATCTGGCGGCGGGCGTTGCGCACGGCAACGCTCGCCGTTTTGTTTGCGCATACCAGCAACGCAAGGCTTGAGCCTTCTTATTCCGCACTCTAAATTCCGACTTCCGACTCCTGAGTTCTGAATTCTGCCTCTCAATATTCCTCGTTTCCTTGACTCCCTTCCTGTAATACAACGAATGCCATGCTGACATCGCACGAATTATTTGGGTTCATGTCGCCGGGACTCGCGGCGCGCATCCTTGAATTTACACACGACAACAACAAGGAACTCTACCGCAACGCCCTCGGCGCCGTCGCCGAAGCAAAAAAAGTCCGGCCCGCCTTCCTCGAGCGTTCGCCAAGGGCGGCGCGTCACGCCGGAATGGCCACGGTCCTTGCCCGTCCGCGTTTGGAATTGATCGCCGCCAACGTGCTGAGGGAATGGCTGATGAAGCAGCAAGTCGCCATGCTCTCCGATTTTCTCAACGGCCTTGCAATACCCCACAAGGACGGCGCAGTGGACGACCTTCCCCAATCCGTCGATGACGAAAAACTGAAAGCGTCCGTGGACGCATTGCTCGCGAAGTATCCGCCCGAAGAAATCGCGGTTTACTTGAACGCGTTTTACACGATGAACGACGTCCGCTGGCCCAACCTGGAAACCATGCTCAAGAACGATTCCCGCCTCCAATTCGGCGGATAGTTCACAGTCTATTACGCGGCTGCCCCGGGTTCCTGTTGCGTAATGCAATGAAATGAACCCAGCCCCCAGATCAGCTCCGTCGAGTCAATACCAATAACTTTTCGGTCGCCAAACTCGCGCTGCAAAATTTCCAGCGCGACACTGTCATTTTTCGCTCGGAACGTCGGGACCAGCACCATTTCGTTGGCAACGTAAAAATTCGCGTAACTCGCCGGCAAACGTTGCCCGTCGTATTCAATCATTCCCGGCATCGGCAGTTCGACGACGCGGAATGGTTTTCCATCCGTGTCGCGCAAAGTTTTCAGACGATCCAGATTATCCCGCAAAATTGCGTAATTCGCATCCGCAGGATCCTCCTCCACAACGGTGACAAGCGTCGTAGGATTGACAAAGCGCGTCAGGTCATCGATGTGCCCGTCCGTGTCGTCACCTTCAATTCCCTCGCCAAGCCAGAGCACTTGGTCCGCCCCAATGTAGTCAAGAAGATAACGCTCAATCTGCGACTGATTAAGCTGCGGATTGCGATTTGGATTGAGGAGACATGCGGTGGTGGTCAACACCGTGCCCCGTCCATTCACTTCAATCGAACCGCCCTCCATCACAATTCCTGGCGAAAACAGCGGCAGCCCGCGCAATCGCGCAACGTGCTGCGGAATCGCGTCATCGAGGTCGAACGGCGGATATTTATTGCCCCAGGCGTTGTAACCCCAATCGACAATCGCTTGATCCGTCCCTCCCGCTCCGTCGCGCACCAGAAAAATCGGCCCATGATCGCGGCACCACGGTTCGTAAGCCGGGAAATGGTGAAATCGCACGCGTTCCAACGGAGTCCGTTCCGCCTTCAACAAGCCGCGAACCCATTCCTCCATCTCGGCGTTCCAAACGTTAATATTGACATCCTCGACCTGTGTTAAGTGCCGAATCAGTTCCGCATAGACCGGCGGCACCGTCTCGTATTTGCCCGGAAAACTGATCCCCTCCGGTCGCGGCCAAGTCAGCCACGTTCCGGCATGACGTTCCCATTCCGCCGGCATCCGGTAACCCAGCGATTTTGGCGTGGAGGTGTTCGCTGCCATTGTATCGATATTTTGTAGAATTAAATTTGCCAAATCTGCCCGCTTCACATCATTGGTAAAACACCGAACACAGAACACTGGCAAACTAATTCGCTTTCGGCCAACCTGTCCCCGTTGAAATTGTCCTGGATGAAATCCCCCAACGCGTGGCGCTATTGGGCGGCAGGGCTGGGCGGACTTCTTTTAAGCGTCGCCTTCGCCCCTGCGGAAATCGCCGGAGCCGCGTGGGTCGCGCCCGGCTTGATCCTCTTTTGCGCGCTCGGCGCAACCGGCTCAGCCGTTTTCCGAATCGGCTTCGTCGCGGGATTTGCGCATTTTCTCAGTTCGCTTTACTGGCTGCTCGCGATGCCGTTCGCCTGGCACGGAATTCCCCTTGCCCCTGGGCTCGCGTGGATTTTGCTCAGCGCGTATTGCGCCGTTTTCATCGGTTTGTGGACCTGGTGCTGTTGGAAATTTTTCCCCGGCAACGCCGCCGCCCCGGAAACTTCAATCCTCGTCATCATCGACGGTTTTCTCGCCACCCCGATTTGGAACCGCGTGATTTGGGCAGTACTCTGTGCTGCAGCGTGGACCGCCCTTGAATACACGCGCGGCCTGTTTCTCAGCGGCTTTCCGTGGAATCTCCTCGGCGTCTCGCAATACCGCCTCCTGCCCATCATCCAAATCGCCTCAATCACCGGCGTTTACGGCGTGACATTTTTGGTCGTCTGGTTTTCCGTCGCCATCGTCTCTTCGATGCTCGTGCTGGCGCGGATTCCCGGCGTCCAACGCGTTTGGGCCGACACCGCCCTCCCGATGCTCGTGCTGATGTGGGTCGCCGGTTTCGGCTTGAACAAATGCATTTCCGCGCCCGTCGCAACGCGCCGCGTGACGACCGCCCTCGTCCAACCGAGCATCCCGCAAACCTTGATCTTCGATCCCGCCTCCAGCGCCGCCCGATTCAACGATGTGATTGCCCTTTCGGAAAAGGCTCTTGAAACGAAGCCCGACATTTTAATCTGGCCCGAATCCGCCGTTCCAGAATTGAGCGAAGAAAATCAACACATCATCGCCGGAATGCTCCAAAGCCATCCAGTCTGGCTCCTCTTTTGTTCCGATTCATCCGCAATCGTGAACGGCGCAACAAACGATTACAACAGCAGCTTCCTGATCAGCCCAAAAGGAAAAGTGGAAGCCACCTACCACAAACGCCGCCTGGTGATATTCGGCGAGTATGTTCCGCTCGTGAAATGGTTGCCATTTCTCAAATGGTTCGTGCCGGACGGCGACGGTTTTACCTCAGGCGATGAAGTGGTCCCGTTCAACATGACCGAATTGGGCGTCAACGCGTCGCCGCTGATTTGTTTCGAGGACGCATTCCCGCAGGAGGCCCGTGCTCATGCCCAGCCGGACACCGATTTTCTCGTAAACCTCACCAACGACGGTTGGTTCGGCTATGGCCCCGAACAAAAACAACACGCTGTCATGGCCGTCTTTCGCGCCGTGGAGAACGGCATCCCCCTCATTCGTTGCACCAACGACGGCCTGACCTGTTGGGTCGACGCCCAAGGCCGAATGCACGACGTCCTGGCCCCCGGCGGAAGCATCTACGCCGCCGGTTTTACTGCCCCGGAAATCCCGTTGCGGCCTAACCGTGGCGATCAAACGTTCTACAATCAGCACGGCGATTGGTTCTCATGGAGTTGCATTGGGATTAGCTTGGCAGCGCTTTTATTGCGAAAGCGTGTCGTGTCCAGCAAAGCCTGAAAATCTGTCCAAAACTGAGACTAAATCCGCCCGCTCTTCCTCCGGCTTCCCTCTAAAACTAAACTGGCACACCCGATGCTAATAATTCCTCGTTATGGCTATTGGAATACGAATACTTTTCTATCTTAGGAATTACCTGGTGCCCCAGATATCCTTCGGACTTTTTCTGGTTGCGGAATCGGTCTTTCTTTACGGGCTTTACTGCGTTTTCATCTCGCCCTGATCGAAGGGCTTCAGGCATCAACGCAAACCCTACTGAAACCGTCCCTCAGAACTGGTCTTCCTTGTCTTTGAACAGGATATTGAAGGTCGTCAGCGACCCGTAACAACGAGTGATGTATTGCTGCATCTCCACTTTTTCCCCATCGGTCAAGACTGTGTGGCTGTTAATCTTCTGCTCCAGAACCCGCAACTGATTCCGCACCCCCACAATCTTGTGGAAGAACACATCTAGCGGAACTTCCTTCGTTTGCAACGTTGGGTCAGACGGATGCAGAACCACTTTTCCCTTGTGCCAGCGCGCTCCGAGTTCCCCAACCGAAGCATTTGGATTCACAACACCCAAACCGCGCAGCGACGCTTCGACTGTCTGTTCGATCAACTGCTTTAGCGGAACGTGCAATCCCTCGACCGACGCCACCGCCTCCGCCGGCGCAATCTCCGCAAGCTGCGGGTCCACCGACCGCACGACATTGTCAAACCGGATAGACGCATCGACGTTGGAAATCTTCTCCACAACGCCGGGGCCGTATTGGGGATGAAGAACCTTCATCCCCACCGTCAATTCTTGAAGTCTCATTTTATTCCCGTGCCACAGTTTTCCATCAATGTTAATTACGTTATGAACTCGAATTCCACGTCTGGAAAAGATTTGATCCGACGTCTGTCGTTGGTCAAGTGCGGCAAATTAAGCACAGCCGCCTGAGCTCGAATCAAGAAATCCGGGAGTACCGGTTTGTCGTTTTCCTTTCGGCGATATTGCCGGAATGCGTGCCCAGCTCGCCAAGCGGCGTCAAAACTCAATTCGAGCCGGTCAAATATTCTTAACGCCTCATCAATGTGTTCCCGCGTTCGCGTTCCCGCAGCCAGTTCCGCAAAAGTCACTGAACTAACACCGAGCGGCTCGCGTTGGATCCAATTCCACATCGCCTCCGAGCATTCTCGATGAAAGTCGTGGCTCTTATCCAACCATGCCACAATTACGGAGGTGTCCACGAGAATCACGGACGGGTCCTCCGCAACAATTCCTTGCCAGAACAATAACCGTCCCATGTCCCGGCATATTTGCGAATATGCTCAGCGCGAGCGTCAAGGGCCGCTCTGTCTTGCTTCACGTAATCTTCAGCGGCCTTTCGAAGCACCTCTGTTGGGTTTGTTTTCGCCAGTTTCGCTTTGGCTTTTAAATCCCGCGCAAGAGCGGATGGCAGACGAATAGTGAGAGTCTCTGTCATACAACAGAGTGTAACACACAAGCGCTGAGCGGGCTAGTCCGTTTTACTTCAACTCCGCGTCGTAGATTTCTTTCCAGTCATCCAGGTTGTTCAGGTTGACCGCGTCTCGGCAGGCATGTGAATCATCCGGGATTGAGTTGGCGGAGAGGATTGATTTGCGGGTTGCGTCATCGTGAATATAACCGCGAATTGCGCTGTTCAATTTCTCAACGGAGGCGTGGTCGAGCTTCACGCCCGGCTGCTTCTTGACCCACTCCTCGAACTGCGGATAAGTCGGGCGGCTGCCTTTGATGTAATCAAGCACGGCCTCGCGCTTGAGACCAATGCCGTCGATCACCATTTGATCAAAACCTTTTCCACAGCCCGGATAACCGGCGGCGATCTTGCCGCGCGCTTCGAGAGAGGACTTGAGCCAAAGACGTGGCATATGCAGAACACCAAGCGGGCCTGCGACTCCAGAACTAATCGTCGGTACAATTGTATTCATAAATAATTTCGTTCGTTTTGTTTAGATTTGGCTTTCCAGCTTAGGAATCCATTTGCTGTTGGCAAGCGCGTTTTCCCTTATTTCTTCAAATCGTAGTTCGTCTTGGCAGTTCGCAAGAGCAACTATACGGTCACCTGTGCTACACCACCTCGCCGTCAGCGCTTGCATTCGTCTCGAAACGGAAATATCCTTTCATCAGTGAAGACTTTTGCTCAAGTGCTGGATTCAGCCGACGAATTAGGCATCGAGGAACAGGAATCATTGGTGGAGATTTTACAGCGTCGTGTGGCGGAACGCCGCCGCGCGGCTCTCATTGAAACCGTAACTTTGGCGCGCCGCGAATTTGAGCAAGGCCGCTGCCGCCCAGCCACAGCCAGGCAGATCGTAAAACGCATCCTTGCTTGAAACGACTGTTGCTTCCTTCAAGCACGTTTATTCGCGCAGCGAAGCGTTTTGTTCGTAATCATCCCAACTTGGAACGGATTTACAGTTGACTCTGGAATTGCTGGAATCCGACGTCTTTTATCCTCGCCTTAAGACTCACAAGTTGAAGGGGCAGCTTTCCGGTTCGTGGGCGTGCAGTGCCGGATACGATCTTCGAATTATTTTTCCAATTCGTTAAACATCGCAGTAAGGATGCTCTATTATTGGAAGGCATCGGAACGCACGACGAAGTGTATTAGCTCACGGCGAGCCTGCTTTTGAGAGCCAGTCGGAAAGTTCCACCATTTCGAATCCTGTCAGGCCAATGGGACCTTTTCGGATGATAAATAGTTCGTTGGGCGCCGTTCGAGTTACCTCGGTAACGGTGACTCCGATTTTCGGGCTCATTTCGCCCAACATCTCGTCTTTGGCCACGAGTCCTTCCATGGACCCTTCGTTCCCGGTTATTCCTGGACGAAACCAAATCATTTGCGGCAATAACCTCATTTGCTGCAATCGCTCCCCGGTCACTTCCCAGTCGTAATAGACCAGGTTTTGCCGTGTTTCCAGTTCCTTCCAGAGTGCTGCCGGGGCGGGTTTGGTCGCAGGAGGATTCGGAAAAAGAGACAACAAAAGATAGTCTCGTTGGTTATCGCGGGTGGTTGAAAGGGTCGGGGACACGACATTCAAGCCTGTCCAAACTAGCGCGTCCATCTTGGGTTGCCACTCTACTTGGCTCTTGTTGAGATTTTTTAAGATAGGGTTGACGAAGGGCGGCAGTTCAGCAGTCAGTTTTTGTAGAGAATTTGTACCCTCCGGAACCGGCCACGCCAGGTAGGATTCCAGCGGCATCATGCCCAAAGCCCAGCCAAAGAATTGGTTCGTCAGGAAGTTGTCAGGAAGATTCGAGACTTGTGGGCTAATTTGCAAAAACGCCGCGACGCCTTGGCCGGCGGTAAAGCTGATTAAAGGAGTTAGCACCAGGTTTTTCGGTTCCTGCCACGAATTTGGAGTCCAAGCGATTTCCGTAGGGTAAGTGGCCTTTCCTCGGATTTCCAAGTCGTTTCCGCGGGGGGCAATCTGAATGTGAACTTGCGCGGGCTTAAGCAGCTTCGCCCATTCAGGCAGCGCGGGTGCCAGAAGCGCCAAGTCAAGGTCTCCTTCCAGCCAATTGGTTCCTAATGAAGGGGCGGGACTGTCATTCGACCCGATCTTTTGAAGAAATTCAGCCTTGATCGGCGCAAGCTCGGTTCCCTGACCAAACAAGAGCCAATTTCCCTTCGATATCGTCCAAAAATCCCCGGTCGTTCCCCGGGGCCAATGCTTTTCAGCAGAGGATTCGTTTTTGGATTCACCGCCAGATCCGCCGAACAGTTTGCCTAGTTGTGTGTTCCAAAGCTGTGATTGCTGAGGGTTAACTCGGACGGCTGTGACAAAAGATGTCAGGATTGATTCGGGAGGGCCAATTGCGACAACGGATTCATTCTCAAGGAGATCGGTAAGAAGGGGGTCAATCAGGGGGGGCGAATTGGAGCCCGTTTTCCAGGAATGGGAAAGGAGGGTTGCGAGCTGGTTCAGTGCAAAGTGTTGAAAACCAACCGCTTGTGGTCCTGAAAGAGTCTGGTTCAACGTCGTGAGATTGGTGTTTGCAGTCAGTTTCGCGGTTCCGGCGCAATGGAAACGCAAGGCCGTCACGGTTTCCCCTCGTGCCGCCATTACCGCCAGAAGGGATGACAACATCAGCCCAATGCAAAACCTCATTCGCATAATTGCATTTGTATGCATCAATTAGATAAAAATTAGATAAAATTCCGGGTCACTTGACATAATCCAGAATTGGTTTGAGGTTACGTGCTGCCGTGAGGATACGCCACTCTAAAACTGGATTTTTGCTTGCCCCAACTGATTCGCCCCCGGCAAACTGCCGGACTGGTCGAACAAACTTCGTAAATGAATAATGACTTGGACGCCCTCGTGGCGCAGCGGACAATTGAACTTCAAGCGGCGAACGACCAACTCAAGCAACAGCTTGCCGACCGCGAAAAAGCCGAACTTACCACGCAGCAAACCCAGAAGATGGAAGCCGTCGGGCAACTCGCCGCCGGCGTCGCGCACGATTTCAACAACATCCTCGCTGTAATCCTCGGAAACGCGAGCCTCCTTCTCGAAGGCAAATTGCCGGAGGACAAGGAAACCAAACCGTTGCAAAGCATTTGCGCCGCGTCTGACCGCGCGAGCAAGCTGGTTCGTCAACTCCTGACGTTGAGCCGGAAACAATTGCCGGAATTGCGCCCGCTGAATGTCCG
This sequence comes from Verrucomicrobiia bacterium, assembly GCA_036501665.1. GTDB lineage: Bacteria > Verrucomicrobiota > Verrucomicrobiia > Limisphaerales > Palsa-1400 > DATAUD01. The sequence continues at coordinate 79,674 of DASXZW010000068.1, read as the reverse complement.
GGAAGCCCTCGCTGCCGTTTCCGAAACATTGCCGCAGGTTCTTGCGCCGAAGATCGACGTCGAAATTCAAACGCAGTCGGATATTCCCGAAGTTCGCGGCGACACCGGGATGCTGGAAATCCTCCTGATGAATCTTGTGTTAAATGCGCGCGATGCGATGCCTGATGGCGGGCGTTTGAATATTTCTGTTGATTCGGTTGAAATCTCATCTGACATGGCACGCGCAAATCCTGAGAAACGCGAAGGGCACTTCGTCCGATTGACCGTGTCCGATACAGGCGGTGGAATCGCGCCTGAAATTCTCCCCAGGATTTACGAGCCGTTTTTCACCACGAAACCAGTTGGCCAGGGAACGGGATTGGGGCTGTCAGCGGCTTACGGTATCGTCCGCCAGCATGATGGATGGGTGGAAGTCCACAGCACCGTGAATGAGGGCACGATGTTTCAGGTTTTTATCCCGGCCATCTCTCAAGCCAAACCTTCCCAGAAGAGCCAGTCGGCAAAATCGGGAAAACCGAAACGCGGGGGCGAAACAATTCTTGTGGTCGAGGATGACCCGGACTTGAAAGACCTGGTTTCCCAAATCCTGGAAACTTCCGGCTACAAAGTGCTCACGGCTGGATCGGGCGCGGAGGCACTGGAGGTTTTCGCGGCGTCGCAGGCGGACATTCGACTTTTGTTGACTGACATGATGCTTCCCGATGGTTTGAATGGCCGGACGCTAGCGGAGCGCTTGATGAATCAAAACCCCCAATTGCGCGTGATTTTTACCAGCGGTTACAGCGCGGGAATGCCAGGAACGGAATTGGCGGACGTCGATGCGCGCCAGTTCCTCGCAAAACCTTACCGTCCCTCCGCGCTCCTTGAACTGGTTGGCAAGCGGTTGAGCGAGCCTTTGGCCGAAAACGCCACTGCATCCGCGTGAGAAATGACCGCGGCCGGAAAATCGGAAGTTAACGCCGATCAACGGTCGCAAACCCGCCAGGTTCATTTCACCGCGACACATTGGAGCGTCGTCGTGGCTGCGCAACAAGCCGACCCGGCCGCGAAGGCCGTTGCGCTGGAGCAACTGTGTCAAAAATATTGGCGTCCCGTCTATCTCTTCATCCAGCACCGGCGCGGCGACACTCACGAAGCCGAAGATTTGACCCAGGCGTTCTTCGCTTATCTGCTGGAAAGAGACGCGCTCAAACGCGTTGATCGCGAAAAGGGTAAGTTCCGCAGTTTTCTTCTTTCGTCGGCCAGCCATTTTTTAGCGAACGACTGGGACAAGCGGCAGACCTTGAAGCGGGGTGGAAGGAATGCGGTGATTTCGCTGGATGACACCGGTGTCGCAGAGTCTTTGGCCGGAAACCAGAATCTCTCAACTTCTGCCGACAAACTATTTGATCAAGCCTGGGCGCGGTCCGTAGTCGATCAAACAATGCGCGCACTCAAGGACGAACATGCTGCCGCCGGCAAGACCGCTCTATTTCAAGTTCTAAAGCCCGGCCTGACGACAACGGTGACCGACGAAGCAGCGGCGCGATGGGCATTGAAGTTGTCCATTTCCGAGGGAGCGGTAAAAGTCGCGCTGCACCGGTTCCGGCGACGGTACGGCGAATTGCTCCGGCAGGAGATCGCCCACACGGTTTCGACGCGGGGCGAGATCGACGAAGAAATTCGTTACTTGTTTTCGATTTTGTCCTAGTAATCCTTTCTGCCACTCGCACGTTATCGGGCGGCGAAATCGATTTTTTGTAACTGGCCCAACTGTTTGCTTTAGAACACAGCAAATGGCAGACACACAAAAATGTCCTGAATGCGGCAACCCGTTGCCCGGCGAAACGACCACCGGTCTTTGCGTCGGCTGCGCCCTCAAGTTGGGCCTTCAAAAGCCTGACACCGCAGCGGAATCACCCGCGCCGCCCGCTACAATCCGCCTCGACCTTGTCCCGTCCGAGCGCCCCGGCGATGTCCTGGGCCGCTACAAGCTTTTGGAGAAAATCGGCGAGGGCGGTTTCGGCGCCGTCTATGTCGCCGAGCAGCGCGAACCGGTCAAACGCCGGGTTGCCCTCAAGATCATCAAGTTGGGGATGGACACGAGGGAAGTCGTCGCGCGCTTTGAAGCCGAACGCCAGGCGCTGGCCATGATGGACCATCCCAACATCGCCAAAGTCCTCGACGCCGGGGCATTGGAAAATGGGCGTCCGTACTTCGTGATGGAATTGGTTCGCGGCATCAAGATCACGGAATATTGCGACCAAAACAAATTGCCGACGGAGGAACGCCTCGACCTGTTCGTCAAGATTTGCCATGCGGTGCAGCACGCGCATCAAAAGGGCATTATTCATCGCGATATCAAACCGTCGAACATCCTCGTGACGTTGCACGACGGAGTGCCGGTGCCCAAAGTCATCGACTTTGGAATCGCCAAAGCCACACAAGGTGAATTGACCGACAAAACCGTCTATACCCAATTCCAGCAATTCATCGGAACACCCGCTTACATGAGCCCCGAACAAGCGGAGATGAGCGGGTTGGATGTCGATACTCGCAGCGACATTTACAGCCTCGGCGTGCTTTTGTATGAATTGTTGACAGGCAGGACGCCGTTCGAGCAGAAGGACCTTATTGGCGCGGGCATTGATGAAATGCGCCGGATCATCCGCGAACAGGAACCGCAACGGCCCTCGACGCGGTTGAGCACGATGGCGCAGGGCGAATTGACCAGCACGGCGGCACGCCGTCAGTCCGACGCGCCGAAACTGGTTCATTCAGTTCGCGGCGATTTGGATTGGATCGTGATGAAGTGCATAGAGAAGGACCGCACCCATCGCTACGAAACAGCCAACGGCTTGGCGATGGACCTCAAGCGCCACCTGGAAAATGAACCTGTCATTGCCCGGCCACCCAGCGTTGCCTACCGTTTTCAAAAAGCCTGGCGTCGCAACAAAACGGCCTTTACCGCCGGCGCCGCCGTGCTGACCGCTCTTATCATCGGGTTGGGCGCATCCATCTTGATGTTCAGTCGCGAACGTCATGCGTACGCCCAAGCCGTTGTCGCCGAAGGCAGAGCTATCGCATCCGAGCATCAGCAGAGCGCCTTGCGTGTCGAAGAGTCCAAAGCCAAAGCCGCAGCCCAACAATCTCTTTACGCGTCATTGCTTGGCCAAGCTCGCGCCATACGCTTGGCTCGGCATCCGGGTTATCGTCAGGAAGTTTTTCCACTGATCGAAGAAGCGAAAGCCCTTGACGTTCCAGAAAAGAATTTGGATGACCTCCGGCGCGAAACCGTCGCATGCCTGGGCGATTTCGTTGGTTTGACTCCCGCCATCTTCACTAACTTCCCCACTACTCTTAGTGCAGCCATTTTGGATCCGTCCGGTAAGTTGGCCCTTTTTTGTCTGAACGATGGCACGCAGTCTCTGCGTGAGGTCTCGTCCGACAAGGAAATAGCGCGTCCGCAGGGGCTGGCAAACGGTGTCTGGGGCTTTAATTCTCGAGGGAATGAACTTTTCAACTTCGGCGGAGAGAGCAACGCATGGCGTGCCCGCGCGTGGAGTCTTAATGCCACGGCGCATTGGGAGGAAAGAACCGATTTTCCACTGCCTGGCTCCCCTCGCCTTATGTTGAGCTCCGACGAAGACATGTTCACACTGATTTATGCTCACAATTATGCTCAATCTGGAAATTCGATCACACTTAGCCTGTTTAATCTAAGCCGCCAAAGCTTTGTGGAAGGACACGACTTGACGGTGGGCTGGCCCAGGCATGGTCAAGGTTATTTGACGGCTACCCCCGATGCACGGCTGGTCGCTGTGGAAACCGTTGATCGAGACAAACCCAATTCTTCGGCGATGCTTGCTTTCTACGACTGGAGCAGCGACAAGCCGCTTCATCAAATTTCATTGCCAAAGTTGGGACATATTTGTTTGAGCCCAGACGGCTCCAGTTTTGACTGGATGTCCGAAGTAGGCGGGGCGCTTTACCATCTCCCAAACATGGAGCAAGTTGGACAATTCAAAGGATACTTCACGCGTAGTGGCGAGTTCGTGGGCGATTACCTCGCCTTGTCACTTATTCAGCAGGCACGCATCCAGCTCTGGAGCCTGACGACTCACGAAGATGTGGCATTGTTTCAGGAACCCGAGGTTGCCACAGTGCAGTGGACATACGCCTTCTGCGATTCGCTGATGGCCGTGGGTGTGACCCACGCCTCCGTTTATAGACTTCGAACCCCAGAGAAGGTTGCCTTCCCCGCACATGGCGCTGCCGTCACAGGCGTGGCTTTTAGTCCGGATGGCGCGCGCTTGGCCTCGGTGGACAAGAACCGAATTCTACGGGTGTCCGACGCTGCCAGAGGCCAAACTCTTTGGGAAGCCACCAACCTCCCAGGACCGGGCCAATGCGTCGATTTCAGCCCCAACGGGAAATGGCTCGTGACGGGAGATTATAGCACTTGTCTCGTCGAGATCTGGAACGCTCAAACCGGACAGCATCTTCTCGAACTAGGCACCAACACCCCAGGAGAAACAACGTCCACGCAGTTCAGCCCGGACGGTCTTTATTTGGCCACCTGTAACTATGGCGGGTCCACCAATGGGATTTGCGTTTACAAAAGGGATGAAGAAAACACTGATGCTGACGCTCCGCGATTTCGTTTGTTCAAATCGCTTGCTTCCGAGGGAGTGTCACTTGTTTTTGCGCCAAACAGTCACTCCCTCGCCTTTGCCAAGGGGTTTGACGACGGCAATCTTTACGTTTGGAACTTCGATCAGTCAGAGGCGCCCGATCCCCTCAACAGCAAGTTCGATATATCTGTGCAATCTATCGCTTTCACACCCGACAGTCGCAGATTGCTTGCCCAGGACTGGACCCAAATTCTCACCGCGGATCCCGTCACTGGCAAAACCATTACGACCTTCCCCCTCCCAGGCCACAGACTAGGATCGTCTGGTCAGCTCCTTTCCTTGAGCCCGGACGGCTCTTGTCTTGCCGTCAGCTCCGCCACCCATCTCGGAGTTGATCTCCTGGATCACGTCACGGGCCGCATGATCTATCCGTTGCCCGAAGAATACGGCACCGTCTATTGGCTCGCATGGAGTCCCGACAGTCACCGCCTCGCCATCGCACGCGACGACGGCAGTGTCGCCATCTGGAACCTGCCAGTAATCAACGAAACCCTCGCTCAATTGGGGCTATCCCCATGAACCATCCCGCCGCTTGGGCCGCCGTGTGCCAGCGCCCGACTCTCAATCCTTCTTTAGTCTGTATCGTGACGGAACGAAGTATCAGCCCCCATCAGCTTCTTTCACCGCGCGACAAAATCTTGCCATGCGACAATTTTAACATGAGATTGCTTCCGCCCGTGGCATAATGCCGCGGACACGATGCAAACTGGCAAAGCTGACCAAAACGATGGGTCCGCCGGGCAATCCGGACGGTTCGGGCGTTTTTATCTCCAGGAATTGATCAACCGCGGCGGAGTCGCCGAAGTTTGGAGCGCGACGGACAGCAGCGGCCAGATTTATGCGCTGCGGCGGATGATGAATACGTCGCTCTTTAATTTCACCGAGCGCAAACGGTTTTTTCACGGGTGCGAGGTGCTTTCCAAGATTCATCACAACGAATATGTTGTCAATTATATTGAACACGGAAAGATCGAAGGCGCCCCGTACCTCCTGATGGAATTTGTCTCCGGCTCCAACCTCAAGCTGCTCATGGGGAAGGGCGACGATGTCCTTGCCGAAAACGTCGCGCAGATCGTGCTGGATGCGGCGATGGGGCTGGAACAGGTGCATGAGAGCGGGTTCATTCATCTTGACTTCAAACCTGAAAATATAATTGTCACTCCGGGCGCGAAAGTCCGGCTGGTCGATTTTGACCTTGCGCAGCCAAAGCCGGAGGAGCCGAAAAAAATGTCCGGCAACCCCGGCACGCCCGCCTACATGGCGCCGGAACATCTGCTGCACCAGGCGCTGGACCAGCGCGCGGATATTTTTGCGTTTGGCGTGACGGCGTACGAAGTATTGACAGGCGCAAAGCCGTTTCCAGGAGAGACGCCGGATGAGATTTTGCGCAAGCAGGTCAACGATGAATTGATTGTCCCGCGCGATTTGAATCCTAACATTCCGCACGGTTTGGAGAAAATCATTCTCAAGTGCCTTCAGCGCGACATGGCCGCGCGTTATCCTTACATGAGCGTCGTCGTTCGCGATCTGGAAACTGTTCTTTACGTTCAATAGCTGGAAAAGGCGCTTCTTTGCCTGTAAAGAAAGTTTATTTTACTGTAACTTTATTATTGCATTCCAGCGGGTGTGGGTTCAGAACAAAGGCATGGCTACGAGCACCAAAACTAAGAGGAAACCCAGCGCGGCTTTTATGAAGCCGGTTCAACCAGACGAAAAACTGTCCAAAGTAGTCGGCGCCTCGCCGCTTCCGCGGACGGAGCTGACAAAGAAACTTTGGGTGTATATCCGCAAACACGGTTTGCAGGATAAGAAGCAAAAGACCCTGATCAATGCTGATGAAAGCCTTCAAGCGGTTTTCAATGGCAAGAAGCAGGTCAGCATGTTCGAGATGACCAAACTGGTCTCCGGACATTTGAAGAAGTAAGTTCGTCCGTTTCGTCGCACACGCGAAGGCCGCCCCGTTGGAGATCGTTGAAGGCGGTCCTCGCGTTCTTTTTTCCAGAGCAGATTCGATTGACAGCAGCCGCCCGTCAATTTCAGGCGTAGGCCCTAAAAAACGTACGGGGCCCGAATGTTGAGCTCATTCGGACCCCGCCCAAACCGCACACGCGGATTGGTGAGACACGCAATATTGTGTAATGCAAGGTTCATGCCACCTTCACTTTTGCAAAAGAGCGAAAGGTGTCCCGCTTTTGGACGGTTTAAGGGGAGTAGAAGGCTTTGTTTTCGCATGAAGGCTAGCGCGGTTGAATAGAAAACGCTTGCCGGGGGGTGTTGCCACTCTCTATAACGTCGGCGATTCAGTAGCGGGAAATCTCAAACTTCAAATTATACAAAATTTATGGCGATTAAAGTTGGTTCCAAGGCCCCAGACTTCACTCTCAAATCCAAAAACGCCACCGGGTTGGTGGATGTCAAGTTGAGCGAGAATTTTGGCAAGAAAAACACTGTGCTGCTCTTTTTTCCCGCCGCTTTCACCAGCGTTTGCACGAAGGAACTTTGCGATGTCAGCGCTGGTATGAGCCAATACGACAAACTGAATGCTGCCGTCATCGGCATCAGCATCGACACCCCGTTCGCGCAGGAAGCCTGGGCGAAACAGGAAAAAATCAGTTTTCCCCTGGTCAGCGACTTGAACAAGAACACCATCAAGGCTTACGACGTGGTGTTCCCGAACCTGGCAGGCGTTGGGGATACGGCGGCCCGCGCGGCTTTCGTCATCGACAAGGACGGCGTTGTCAAGTATTCCGAGCAGACGCCGACGCCGAAGGACCTGCCAGACTTCAGCGCGATCCAGACCGTTCTCGGCGGATTGAAGTAACCGCCGATCGCCACCCATGTGGCAGGTCTCCATTTCGACGAATGGGGAAGGCGAGGAAGCCGTGGCCGGTTTGCTGGAACGGACTTTTTCCCAACTCCCTTCGGTCTTTCGTGACGAGGATACTCGCGCCACACTCGTCACGGTTTACCCGAAACGTCTCCCGCTGCCGCAAACCCGGCTTCGGGGCGCGTTGCGTGAGGGCCTTGCGCGGTTGCGGGAGTTCGACATTGATCCGGGCAAGACGCGGATCACCATCAAGCCTCTTCCGCGACGAAATTGGGCCGACTCGTGGAAGCATCATTTTAAGCCGATTGAAATCGGCAGCAAACTTCTCATTAAACCGGGCTGGAGTCGGCGTCGGCCATTGGCCGGGCAGAGCGTTGTCATTTTGGATCCGGGACTGAGCTTCGGGACGGGGCATCATCCGACAACGCTGTTTTGCCTGGAACAAATCGCAAAATTTCACCGCTCGGACGCGAAGCAGTCTTTTCTGGATATTGGAACCGGATCGGCGATCCTCGCCATCGCGGCGGCGAAGCTTGGTTTCGAGCCGGTGCTGGCGTTCGATTGCGACCCGGAAGCGGTCCGGGCCGCGCGCAGTAACGTCAAGCAAAACGATGTTGAGCGCCTCGTGCAATTGCGGCGGGGCGACCTTCTGAAGTGGCCTGCGAAAGCGCGGCGAAAATACGATTTGGTCTGCGCGAATTTGACTGCTGATCTGCTTTTGGCGAATGCGGAAAAAATCTGCGACCTGGTAAAACCCCACGGACGTCTCGTGCTCGCCGGAATCCTGGATCGGGAATTTCCTGACGTAACAAAAAAGTTGCACCGAATTGGCTTGACAACCGAACGGACTAGGTTACATAAGTTTTGGAAATCGGGGCAATTTGCCCATGGCGATTTGTGAGCGAAGCGGCGTTTGCGCAGTGAGACCGCCGCCGTTTTGATGCCGCCACAGTTGCCGAAACCCGCGACTCACGTCGTGGGAGTAATAGTGAAGGAACTGAAGTATGACGAAGACCTTGAACTTGATTCAGGAAACAGTCACCAACAGCAAACATCCCTTCCGTCAGGTCGATAGTCGGCCCGCCAAACCCCAGAAAAGCCGTTACGAGCGCCGAAAAATTCGGGGGTTACTGCGTCTGGGCGACTGGACGGGCGAAGCCTAGGCTTAAATTTGCGGGACAGTTTAAATCCGCCAACGAAGTTGGAGCGCCTCGCGCAAGCGGGGCGTTTTCACTTTTAAGCCGAGTCTCCTGAATCAAAAAAATCTGAAATAATTCCCAGGAGATTTTGCCCGTGGAATTTAAAAGAAGCCTCCTCTCCCGGCCCTCTCCTCCACGCAGCAGCGTGGAAGAGAGGGAGAGAAGCACTCGCAAATATTAATTATGTAAGAAATCAATGACTCAGGAGACTGGAGCAGTTCCATAATTTACGTAGCGTTCGACAGTCGGACCGATGGGAGGAATGGGAGGAATGGGAGGAATAAAGTCCGAGGTGGTCTATCGCTACATGATTTCTGGCAATGCTCTGGCGAAGGTTCCCCTGTTTCAAGATAAAAAAACTCTCCCGCGCTGTTTATCGCAGACGCGGGAGAGTTATGCACGAACCTCAACTTTAACCTATCTTATTGCTCTCATCGACGACTATATAATCGCTGCCATCAGGCGTCCAAACCCGGAGCAACGTGATCTTGCGGCTTCCCGGGCCCGTAAGTTTCACGGCATCGTCCGCGCTGGCGACTGAACGGTGGTTGATCTCCAGGATCACTTCGCCCGCTTTTAGGCCTGCCTGGGCCGCAGCCGAGTCCGGAGCGACTTCGGTGACTACCGCGCCTTTCACGTTTTCTGGAATGTTGAATTGCTGGCGCACCTGCGAATTCAAATCGCCGACGCCGACACCTTCAAGCGTTCCGTTGTCCTTGGCATGATCGCCACCTGTGGAGTTCTTGGCCATGCGCTCATCCTCGGGCAACTCCCTCATCTTGACTTCCAAAGTCTTGTGAGAGCCATCGCGAAGGATTTCCACAGGCACTTTTTCGCCGGGCAAAATTCCTGCCACTTCGAGTTTCAAATGACGACTATCAGTAACAGTTGTGCCGTTCACTTTGGTGATCACGTCGCCGTCCTTGAGTCCGGCCTTGTCAGCGGGGCCACCCGGAACAACGTCGGCCACCAAAGCTCCCTGATCGTTCTTCAGATCAAACTCCTTGGCCAACAATGGGGTCAGGTCTTTTATCCTGACACCAAGATAGCCGCGGGTCACTTTTCCATTCTCAATGAGGCTGACCATGATGCCTTTGGCGAGGTCTGTCGGAATGGCAAAGCCGATTCCCTGATTGCCGCCGCCCCGGCTGTAAATGGCGGTGTTAATGCCGATCAAACGCCCTTCAGCGTCCACGAGCGCACCGCCGGAATTGCCGGGGTTGATCGCCGCATCAGTCTGAATGAAGTCTTCGTAGTCCAAACCCATTGTCGCGCGGCCCGTTGCGCTGATGATGCCCATCGTCACGGTTTTTCCAATGTCGAAGGGATTGCCGATTGCCAGGACGACATCGCCGATTTCGGCTTTGCTGCTGTCAGCGAAGGCCACGGCAGGCAGGTCTTTGGCATCAATCTTGATCACGGCGAGGTCTGATTTCGGGTCTTTTCCGACGACTTTGGCGGTATATTTCTGACCGTCGTTCAAAGTCACTTGAACTTTGTCCGCGTTATCGACGACGTGGTTGTTCGTGAGGATGTAGCCATCCTTGGTCACAATAACACCGGAGCCGACTCCGCGTTCAGGCGGGGTGTACATCCTGCGTCCGCCGCCGAAGAATTGGCGGAACATCGGATCGTCAGGCATTCCGGGGATGTTGCCGTTACCGTCGGATTCCTTCGCGGCAATATTGACTTCCACCCGCACGACGCTGGGAGAGACTTGTTTCACGATGGGCGCGAAGCTGGTGCTCAATTTAACATCGTGCGCGAGCGGGCGGTCATCGACGACAAGGCCAATGCTTTTGGCCTTCGTTTGCTGGTCGGTGGCATGGACCGTGAGGACCACGGCGTAGCTTCCGACCGCTACCGCGCCAGCCATGAGCAGCGCGGTCAGTTTCTTAGATAAATAATGTGTTTTCATTGTTGTGTCGTAAATAATTGTTTCATTCCACAAACACAAAATGCCCCCTGCCCATGACGCGAAGCTTTCCTGAACATTACAAATTTGAAAGGTCCGTGCCGTTGCGGGTCATTGCAGTGAAAAAGGAAGAACACCTCTAAAAGCGATTGCTGAAAGTTCGCTTGCTGAAAGATTTCTAAATGCCGTCAATGTAGCAAGTGAAATACACTCTCTCGCGCAACAACTTTAATTCGCGGTAATTTGCTGGAAGTATCGCGCCTGGTGTAAGCGGCGCCAAATGACCTCCGCTTGATACAAAGCTATGATTATGCACCTTAACAACGTCAGCAAACGAATATCCATTGGGCAGGTCAAAGAACTCCATGGAAAAACTCGAACCATAAGAGTACATCTTTCCATCCATCATCTCGAAAACCCATCCCGTCCACGACATCGTAGTTTCGCCATGGATCTGCTTTAGAAGCGCAAGGGGAGGAGCATACGTCGAATATGTCGTTGAAACCACGTCGTATTCGTTTACTCCATTTGCTTTGACAGCAAACGATGAAACAATCTGCCCAAATGGGTCGGGGTGATTGCGAAACACCCCCTTACCAGTCATTTCTTCCTGAATACGACGTTTGGCCAGTTCTACCAACTTCGCCTTGGATTGGAGAACAGCACAGGGCACGACTGTTCCGTCTCTAAGTATAAGAGAGCACCGGTACCGGGGTCCGTAAATTGAATCTGGAAATGGTTCAACTGTAGTGAGTATTTTTTCAAACCGTTCGTCCATGCGGGTGTTGTTTTATCAACTAAGCTGCATTTGGGCGATTTATTAGAGAAAAATTTCGCGCCCTCTCGAAGCCATTCGCTCGTTTAGAATTCCCGCTTGGTCTGACTGGCGAGCACTTCGATGGCTTTGCGGAGTTGGAGGTCGCTGGAGGCATTCAATTGGTCCTCAGTCATGTCGCGTTCTGCGTTGGGCAACAAGGGAGACACTTCGGGACCAAGCCTGATTTTTATATCCGGTTCGATTCCGCGGTGCCAGAATGATTGCTTGATCGGCGTCAGCCATTCCTGCACGGCCAGCATCAAGGTCGAGCCGTCGTTCAGGTCAAACTCCGACAACACTGTCCCGGTGCCAAAAGTTGTTTCGCCGATTAGCGTGGCGCGGTGGTTGTCGCGCAATGCGCCCGCGACAATTTCCGAATCGCTGGCTGAACCGCCGTTGATGAGAAGGGCCATTGGGATATTGGTCGCGATTCCGCCGGGCCTGACCGGGACGGGAGTGATGATGCTGTTGGCGTCTTTTTCCCAAAGAACATATCCCGATTGAAGGAACTGGCTGGCGATGGACACAGCCTCTTCCAGCACACCGCCAGGGTCATTGCGTAGGTCAAGTATAATCCCTTTAAGGTTCTGCTTTTGGATGTCGTCCAGCGCCTTGATAAAGTCGTTTGATATGCCTTCGCTGAACATCGCGATTCGCAAATGCGCCAGCGACGTTCCCGGAAGCCGCTGCCAACTGACGTTGTTGATTTTCATTGCCTCTCGCACGATGCGGATCACGCGTTTCCGGCCGTCCCGCGGATTCAGGACAGTCAATTCCACCGGCTGGCCCGCGACGCCGGAAATTTTCCCGGCAATTTGCGTAAAGGGCAGCCCGGTGACGGGAAGGCCGTCCACTTCCATGATGACATCGCCCGCGCGGACGCCAGCGGTTTGCGCCGGCGAACCGTCTATTGGCGCGACCACGACGGTCTGCCGATCCCTGGCTCGAATCTCGATGCCGACGCCGGTCAGCTTGCCTTGCATGGCGGCATCGGCTCTTTTGGTTTGTTGCGGCGTCAGGAAGACGCTGTGACCGGTGTCGCCGAGGGATTCGGTCATCCCGTTGATTGCGCCGTAGGCCATGGCTTTGGCGCGAACTGCGCCGCGATCAACGTAATAATGTTCGATCGTTTTCCAGGCCTGGGACATTAAAACAAATTGATCGGTCGCTTCGGAAGGGACGCCAGCAAACATTACCCATCGCTCAAAAAGCACGCCGGCGCACAGGGACAAAGCCATCGCAAACGCAATGGCGTATCGTCCACGAATGCGGGCTGAAAGAAGCGTCAATTTTTCGCCAGGCCGGGCCAACATGGAACGCATAGCAGACCATCTGCGGGGGGCTTACTTCAATCAAATTCGGTTTTAACCTGGATTGTTCCAAGTCACTGCAGTTTGGTAGCGCTGCTCACAGCGATTGGATTATTCTGTCTATAAATCCCGCTACCAGCATTGCATCCCTGCCGATTTCACTGAACATTGGGTCAATGACAGCTCGTCAGGCCACTGAGCCAAACAAAGGCTTTCTCGGATGGCTCCGTGTTGTGACGATTGGCCGAAATCCGGCGACTACGTTGGTTCGCGCGGTTGTCCTGGGAGTCCTGTGCTGGCTTGTTTTCAATTACACGCTGCTGCCGATTCGCGTGAGCGGCGTCAGCATGGAACCCAACTATCACGATGGCGCGGCAAATGTCATCAACCGCCTCGTTTACAAACGTCACGAACCGCAGCGCGGCGACGTTGTTGGGATTCGCTTAACGCCCGATGACGGTTCGAAGCCAAGCATTATCTATCTCAAACGAATCATCGGATTGCCGGGAGAAACCGTGGCATTTCGAGGGGGTCACGTCATGATTAACGGCCAGGTTTTGGATGAGCCATACGAAAAGGAAAAATGCGATTGGAACACCGTCACAATGAAGTTGGGGCCGGGCGATTATTTCGTTGTGGGGGACAATCGCACGATGTCGCAGTTCGATCACTTTTTCGGAAAGGTTGAGAGAACGCGCATTGTCGGGAAGGTGGTTTGGTGAAAATTGCTTTGCGCATAGTTGTTATCGCACTTGTTGTTGCCGCTGCTGTCTGGCTTTGGGGCGTGTTTTTTCCAAGCGCCGACAAGGTGATTCGGAAACGCCTCGCTGAAACTGCCCGCGCCGCGTCGTTTGATTCCAGCCAGAGCGCGTTGTCCAAAATGGCGAGCGCTCAACGGCTCCAGTATTTCTTCGCTACAAACGTCGAAATTAACCTCGACCTTCCGGGGCATCAGGCGCGCCAAATGGCTGGGCGCGATGAAATTGTCCAGGCAGCGCTCGCCGCTCGCGGCTCAATCGAGAGTGTCAAGATCACTTTTCCCGATGTTATGTTGACAATTGCCCCGGACAAACAATCCGCCACCGCGGATGTGACCGCCGAAGTGAAAATCTCCGGTGACGCCGACCTGAACCCGCAGGAAATGAAATTCGAGCTTCGCAAGATCGACGGCCACTGGCTCATCACGCGCGTCGAAACCGTTCAATCTCTGCAAAAGCCGGAAGCTGCCCACTAAGCCGCTTACCATCGCCATGCACGGTTGTCATTTCGACAGCGAATCCAAATACTTCTGATACTGCTTCTGCTGGGTCTCCCATGTGTCGAGAACTTTCTCGAATCTGGCGACATCATCTTCCTGCCGTTTCAACATGCGTTCCTGCGCGGCGAGGACGCCGTCAGCCCGCTTGTCCATCTCTTCCTGGCCCTGCAGCAATTCATCCGCCCGTTTCTGCATTTCAGCGTGATTCCGGAGCTGATCCTCTGACTGCTTCTGCATTTGTGCGTTATCCCGAAGTTGTTCCTCTGATTGCTTTGCCCGTTTATCATAATTATCCCATTGGGCCTGGTGCCTCTGGTCCTCGGAATCGTTTTCCTTTGCCGCTGAGGTGTTCGACGAATTGCCGTTATTCTGGCGGTCGCAACCGCAAAGTGCGCAGCAAAGGACGAATAAAACGACTGGGTGGATTTTCATAGGTTGCGACGATTTTTTTGACTATACAACCGCAGTTCGCAAATTACAACACGGCTTTGGCGAAGAATTTGGAGGCTTTTCCCGCGAGACTTTCGTGTTTCTTGCGGCATAATTGAACGCCGCGAGATGCTCAAAATGATTAGATTGTTGTCCATAGTCCTGGTTGTTCTGTTTGCCGGATGCGTTGCGGTTCCGCCGGAACCCGCGCCGCTGGCTCGCTACGAATTTGAGCGGGCTGAAATGGGGGTGCCCTTCCGCATTGTCCTTTACGCCCGATCCAAAAACCTCGCCGAAGGAACCGCCGCCGCGGCGTTTGCCCGCATCAAGCAACTTAATGACGTCATGACCGATTACGATTCGGACAGCGAGCTGAGCAAGCTCTCCCAAACCTCCGGTCACGATGAGGCGGTTGCCGTCAGCCCGGACCTGTGGGCGGTTCTCGCGCGGGCGCAGGACCTTGCGGAGCGAAGTCATGGCGCATTCGACGTGACCGTCGGGCCTTATGTAAATCTGTGGCGTTATGCGCGGCGACAGGGAGCTTTGCCCGATCCGAATCGCCTTGCCAAAGCCCGGACCGCCGTGGGTTACACTAAAATGGTTCTCGATCCAACGCGTCACACCGTAAAATTGATCGCGCCCAACATGCGTCTTGACCTTGGAGGCATCGCCAAAGGCTACGCCGTCGATCAAGCGATGCGAACGCTGGCTAATCTTGGGATCACGAATGTCCTTATTTCCGGCGGCGGCGACATGGCCGTCAGCGGCCCTCCGCCGGGCAAATCCGGTTGGCGTATTGAATTGCCGCCGCTCGACGCCACCAACGCGCCGAGCGCCCGATATTTGATGGTTTCGCACGCCGGCATTTCGACTTCGGGCGACCAGTTTCAACGCCTCGAAATAAACGGCACGCGGTATTCTCACATCGTTGACCCGCGAACTGGAATAGGTTTGACAGACCATCGCCTTGTCACGGTCATTGCGCCAGATGATTTCACCGCCGATGGGCTGACAAAAGTGATGAGCGTGATTGATCCGAAGGACGCACTGAAATTCATCGCCAAAACGCCGGACGCCTTCGCGCGAATTCTCCGCCAACCGGGAGCGAAGGTTGAAGTTTACCAATCGCGCGGTTTCCAGCAGTTTTTTGAGTAAAAATAAATCAGCCTGTGAAAGCAACGAAAGTACAGAAAAAACGAGAAAGGCCGATACCGAAGCGCCCGGTCGGCTATTTTTCCAAGTGCTATAGCAAAGAGGAAATCCGCGACCAGAACAAGTTGGCGAAAGCCTCTGTTATCCGAGCTCCGACGGACCTTGAATGAACGGAGATGCTTCACTTACCAGCGAAAAGTTAGCGAAAAATGCGACAAGCGTTCCGCGTTTTCTGCTTTCGCGCGCCGCTAGTGTAGAATACAAAGTGCAGAAATTATGGATGATTTTCGCAATGAATTAAATGAACTGAAAACGTTTATCGCCGATCTCAAGGCAGATCGCGCGGCCACAAAAGAAAAGGAAAAACGGGAGGCGTGGACCAAATACGTTTCATTGACGGTGGTTCTCATCGCAGTGGTTGCCTCCATCGCCGCGCAATGGGGCGGCAAATACAGCAGCATGGGCCAGATGTCGCAGGCGCAGGCTTCCGATCAGTGGAACTTTTACGAATCCCAATCGATCAAGCAGCACATGTTCGAGTTGACACGCGATCAGGTTGTCAAGAGCGGCACCGATGCCGAAGCCGTCAAACAGCAAAAGGCTTTTGAAGCCAAAATTGCCGCCTACAATCAGAAAAAGTTGGAGATCAAGGAGAAGGCCGACAAACTTGAGCTAAAGCGCAATTATGCCAGCAGGGCTGGAGGACGGCTTGGATTGTCCATTTCGCTGTTCAGTGTTTCAATAGCAACAGCCTCGATGTGTCTGTTAACAAAGAAAAAGCCGCTGTGGATTTTCGCGATCGCGCTGGCCTGCGTTGGCATCGTTTACATGGTGAGCGCGAAAATGATCCCGATGCCAATAGTGCCGGACGACAATCCGGCTAGCGCACAACCTCAAAAGCAAAGCCCTTAAGATATTCGGTTTCGGGGACGGCGGGCAAAACAGGGTGGTCCGGGGATTGATCGAAAATTGCCACGCGCCGCAAAATCCGGCGGGCGTCAAACGCGGCTTCCATAATCACCGCCTCGAACAATTGCGTATCGACGTGATGCGAGCAGCAAAATGTCGCCAACGTTCCGCCCGATTTCAGCAACTTCAAGGCGCGCAGATGGATTTCCTTGTAGCCACGCATCGCGTCATTCACTGCGGCGCGCGTTCTCGTGAAAGATGGAGGGTCGAGGATAATGGCGTCGAATCGCGGGACCACGCGCTCGTGCGGGCGAACTGCCGTGCGCTCCTTGAGCCAGTCAAATACATTGACAGTTTCAAAAGTGCAACGATCCACGACCCCGTTGAGTTCCGCGTGGCGTTGCGCGGCGGCGACCGCCTCGGCGCTTTGGTCAAGGCAATGGACATGCGCCGCGCCTGCCCTCGCGCAATGAAGCCCAAATCCGCCGACAAAACTGAAGCAGTCAAGGACTTCGCCAGACTTAATGAGATTGGCGGTCAGTTGGTAATTGCGCTGCTGATCCAGGTAAAGTCCGGTCTTGTGTCCGCCGACAATATCGACATCGAATTTTAATCCGTTGAGTTCGATCCGCACGGGGCCATTGACCTCGCCGCGAAGTGTCCCATTGCTTTCCTCCAAACCCTCGAATTTTCGGAAGGACGCTTCGCTGCGTTCCACGATGGCGCGCGGCGAGAGCACCGTTTGCAAGGCGTCGATGATCAGTTCCTTGCGCTGGTCCATTCCAAGCGACGAGATTTGCACGACCAGGACGTCCGCATATTTATCGACGATCAATCCGCTGAGAAAATCGCTTTCCGCGTTGACGACGCGGAATGAAGTCGCGCCGGACAAATGTTTTTGCCGGACGGCCAGCGCCGCCCGAATACGGCCCTCAAAAAAAGCGGCGTCGGGAACAATGCGCTCCGGGTCGAGCAACCGCACCTGGATTTTTGATTTGGAATTGTAAAAACCGACTCCGAGCTGCCGTTGCCGATGATCTTTGATCTGCACCAGCGCGCCATCCTCGGCGGGCCTGGTCAAACGCAGCACCGAGCCGGCGTAAATCCACGGATGACCCGCAACAACGCGGTCCGCCGCGCCGGGGTTGAGCAAAACAGACGGCAAAGGTTCCATAAGTCGGCGGGAGTGTGTCATCGCGCGCGGAAGATAGCCAGCCAGCAGGAAGAGAATTTGCAAGCGTGGGGCATTTTGACGTTCGGACATCTTCTTTCCCTCCTAATCCTAATCCTAATCATAATCATAATTCAATCTGAATAATCGATTAGGATTAAGATTAGGATTAGGAATGAAAATCTACGGCGAGAGCAGCACGCGATAGAATTGCGCTGGCGCTCCTGAATTTGTCGGGCTGAAGGTGAAAGGCATCGCCGTCGGGGTAACTGTCTGGACGGTGGTCCATTGAGCGGCGGGAAGGACGTCCGTTGACTGTATGGTATAACTCGACCCGGCTGGCCCGTTTATCGCGAACTGGAGTTGGCCGTTGGAAATTTGCACTGAACTCATCGTTGGCGATGTTGATTGGGCGACGACAT
Source organism: Verrucomicrobiia bacterium (assembly GCA_036501665.1). GTDB lineage: Bacteria > Verrucomicrobiota > Verrucomicrobiia > Limisphaerales > Palsa-1400 > DATAUD01. The sequence goes on along the minus strand of DASXZW010000068.1, from coordinate 61,592 downwards.
TTATGGAAAAAGTTTGGCTGGCTGTGAGCGGCGGGACGTTGTTGTCCGATACGCGTATAGTGACGTTATTCGTGGTTCCAATGTCGGCTTTTTTTGTAAGCCATGAAAATACTCCGGTGGAACTGTCAATGGTCGCCGTCGGCGGCCCGTCAACGAGGCTGTAGGACAAAGTGCGGGTGGAATCATTGTCCGCGCCCACCGCTGCGAATGATAAAGTTTGTCCCGCGCTGACGGAGTAATTGAGTATCGGCATCAAACTTGGGGCGAAAACGATTACGGTAAAGTTGTTGGTCGCCACCACAATGGGATTCGTCAACGCAAGTGGATCACTGTTGGTGACAACGGATACGAACAAGTTTGTGCTGGGGCCTTGCTGCGGATTGGGCGTCCACGTCACCATGCCTTTGGAGGTGATTTTCGCGCCGGCGGGTGGATTGAGCAAAGCGTAACCGGTTATCGTTGCGTGGATGTTGGTTTCCTTCGCGGAATCGTTGACGGTCAGCAGCGAGGAGTCGTTGACAGTTTGCACACCGATGGGTGGCAATTCGGGGGCAACGTTGACCTCGTAAACGACGACAGTGAAATTCGTGCTGCCAGTCAGTGAAGGCGTGCCGTTGTCAGTCGATAACACGGAGACGACGTTCGTCGAAGGACTTTGTGTTTGCGCGGGCGTCCACGTCAACACGCCGGTGTTGGAATCGATCATCATCCCAGCAGGCGCGTTGGAAAGGCTGTAGATCAATGTTTGCGGCGGAATGTCGGCATCGGTGGCGCTGGTATTAAGGGTCAAGGTCGAATACTCGGCGATGGTCTGATCTGGAATCGGGGTCACGAACGACCGCGCGTTCAGCACAATGAGGTCGAACGAAAATTCGGTGTAGTTCGTGGTCCAGGCGTCGATGTAAGGGAGGTTCGTGCTGGAGAATGCGCCGCTTTCCAAACCGTATTCAACCACTGGAAATTCATTGGTCGCAATGGGCTGATAATCCCCGATTAACGTCGCGCTGACGCTTCCGCCCAATTCTCCGATCCCATTGTAAACAGCCAACGTGCCGTAATCGTAAAGGTCCGTGATCCCAAAATTGACGTTGCCGTTCGTGAGGCTGTAAGTCGAATCGAGGCTGATGGTTCCGCTTTCAATGTCCAGTTTGCCAAAATTGTAAAATGGCGCGGTAATATCAGACAATCCCCCGGTGCCGGACTTCATCACGGTTCCATAGTTGGTAATGGATTCTGATCCGCAAAGCGCCATGATGCTGACGTCGCCCGCAAAGTCCACGACGCCGTTGGTCAGGTTCATCAGCATTCCCGTGGTGTCAAAACAGGCGCCCAACATTTGTAGATTTCCGCCGGAAAGCACGACCACGCCCGAGTTCGTCAGCGCGCCATCCAAATGGTCATCGCCAGCGAGGAGCACAACCGCTCCGGCACGCTCGACTGTTACTGAGCCGCCATTGCCGAGGGAGCCGCCGTCCCAATTCACGGTTCCATAAACGGTTAATGGTCCCGGTCCTCTCAATGCGCCGCCTTCTATATCAATCGCGCCATTGCCGTAGATGACACAAAAAGAGACAGGCGAAACCTGGCTTGTCCCGGTATGAAAAGTTTGCGTGCCGGAAGCGCCGCCGACCACCAGGCTGTTCACCGTAATGTCGGTGTCGAGACTGACATCGTAAGTGCCGCTTGCTGTGATCTGCACATCATCGCCATCAGCAGGTATGACATTTGGGGACCAGTTTGTTTCCGAGCTCCATGTGCCGCCAGTGGTGTTGGTCCAGACAACCGTAGCGGCTTGGCTTGAAGAAAAAGATGCAAACAGTATTGCGAGAAACAGAGTAATTAAGGAAACAGGACCGTACATTTTCATATTGTGGGGCAGCTTTTGCCGCGTTATCGCGCCTCGCCCTGCGGGAAGCGGCTTCTGTGCCAACTATCGCAGATTTCGGGTTTTACGTTGATATTTTTCAAATTGTCGTGGGCAAAATGCGTCGGTTAGTGATGAAACGAATGCGCTCCTTGTCCGCACCGTGAAGCTATATAGGGAAAACTCCTGCCGGACTCAACAAAAATTTACCGCCCGGCCTTGACCACGTCTTGAACGAACTCATCCACGGTCCATTTGTTGCCGGGGATGATGTTGCGGATTTGGCCTTTGGCGTCCACGACGACAGTGCGGAGATTATGCCCCACACTGTTTGCTTCGCGCCAAAAATTTTCCTCCATCTGATCGGCCAACCCGCCGATTTGAGCCGGGTCCCCCGTCAGGAAACTCCAATTCGCCGGATTGTAATGCGCAATTGTCGTGGCGTAATTGAGCAGGCGTTTCGGCGTGTCATTCGTCGGATCAAACGAGATGCTGAGCAACTGCCATTGGGCTGGGGCATTTGTCATCGCCTTTAACTTTTTCGCCGCTTCGGAAAAGTTGCTGGTCATGCGCGGGCAAAAATCAGGGAACGGACAAGAGGTGAAGAAAAACGTGAATGCCAGCACGCGCCCGCGGAATTGGCTTAGATGCGTCGCTTCGCCGAGTTCGTTTGTGAATTTGTAATCGGGCAGCATGTCGCCTTCGTCCAATGGCGGCAGCGCGTGGGTGAAGCTCAAGTGCTGTTGTTGTTCTGGCGGCGGCGAATTCGTATTTGTTTTTGGCGTGTCGAGCCGGACGATGTTTTCGATCCAGCCGTGAGTCGCGCCGACGACGAGGTTAAATGTCACAGAATCACCGGTGCTCAACCCACGCAATTCGTTCGTATCCTTCGCCTCAAAAGGCATTGTCATGGCGGGCATGTAATTTGTGAAAGCCTCGTGGCTGATGACGACGGTTTTACCATCCGGCTCCAATTCCTTTACAATCCCCCGGCCCGGATAGGTTTTTGTTTCGGGCTTTTGCTCTTCTTTTCCGCATCCGCAAAAAGTCGCGCACGTCAACGCGCCTATAAGGAAAGCTGAAAAGACTTGGTTCATGGATAAACAAAAATTGACTGTGATTCTTTCTTTGATAGAGTCGGGCGAATTTTGAACTCGCATAATTCGCGAGGGTGTCAGGAATTTCGATCTATAATATGGCAAAATCATCATCTAAATCGCAAAAGTACGTTTACTTCTTTGGCAATAAAAAAGCCGACGGCAACGGCGGCATGAAGCCGCTTCTGGGCGGCAAAGGCGCGAACCTGGCTGAAATGACGCGCATCGGCCTCCCGGTTCCTCCCGGCTTCACCATTACCACAGAAGTCTGCACCTATTACTACGACCACAACAGATCCTACCCGAAGGAACTTTGGCCGCAAGTAAAGGCTGCAATCGCCAACACCGAAAAAATTCTTGGCAAACGTTTCGGCGACACCGAGAAGCCGCTGTTGGTGGCTGTCCGCTCCGGCGCGCGCGACTCGATGCCGGGCATGATGGATACGATTTTGAACCTTGGCCTTAACGACAAGACCGTCGTCGCCCTGGAAAAAGCCAGCAACAACCCGCGTTTCGCGTGGGATTGTTATCGTCGGTTCATCCAGATGTATGGCGACGTTGTCATGGGCGTCCAGAAGTCCGCGAACGAGGACCATGAGCCTTTTGAAGTGGTCATCGACACCTTGAAAGAGGAACTTTTCCCCGGCGAAAAACATGTCGAAGACACGCGTCTCGATGCCGATGGAATGAAGGAATTGGTTCGACGTTTCAAGGCGTTAATCAAGGAACGCACCAAAAAGGAATTTCCGGCTGATCCGTGGAAGCAACTCGAAGGCGCTGTCGGCGCGGTCTTCGGTTCGTGGATGAATGACCGGGCGATTGTCTATCGCCGCAAATACGGCATTCCCGCGGAGTGGGGAACCGCTGTCAACGTGCAGTCAATGGTCTTCGGAAATACCGGCGAAAAATCCGGTTCAGGCGTCGCTTTTACGCGCGATCCCGCGTCCGGCGAAAAGGTGTTCTACGGAGAATTCCTGATGAACGCCCAAGGCGAAGACGTTGTCGCCGGTGTGCGCACGCCAAACCCAGTCGCGGAGTTGATGCAGGTCATGCCGGACGCGGCGCGCGAACTTGAAAAAGTACGCCAAACTTTGGAGAAGCATTTCCGCGACGTCCAGGATTTCGAGTTCACCATCGAGGAAGGCAAAGTTTTCATGCTCCAAACTCGCAACGGAAAGCGCACCGGTTTGGCCGCTGTGCGGTTCGTGGTCGAGATGGAAAAGGAAAAACTGATTTCCTGGCAGGAAGCGGTCATGCGCGTTCCGGCCGAGCAATTGGACCAGGTGCTTGCGCCGGTGTTTGATCGCGCCGCCGTCAAGGCCGCGAAGTGCATTGCAAAAGGTTTGCCCGCCGGCCCCGGCGCGGCAACAGGGAAAATTTATTTTAACGCCGACCGCGCTGTCACTGCCGCGAACAAGGGCGAAAAGGTTCTTCTCGTGCGCGTGGAAACGTCGCCCGAGGATTTGCGCGGAATGATCGCCGCGGAAGGCATTTTGACCGCGCGTGGCGGTGTGAGTTCACATGCCGCTCTGGTCGCGCGTCAGATGGGCAAAGTCTGCGTCTGCGGCGCGAGCGCTGTTCACGTTGATTACGCGGGTCGCACAGTCACGATCAGCGATCAGACCTTCAAGGAAGGCGATTTCCTTTCGATCGACGGCACCATCGGGGAAGTTTATGCCGGTGAATTGAAGACTGCGCCCTCGGAAATCATCCAGGTGCTTATTGAGAAGACACTCACGCCCAAGGAAAGCCGGACTTACCAGAATTTCGCGCAACTAATGAAGTGGTGCGAAAAAGCGACGCGGATGCATGTGCGCACCAACGCGGATTCCCCCGAGCAAACTGCCAATGCCCTCGCATTCGGCGCTGTGGGAATCGGGCTTTGCCGCACGGAACACATGTTTTTTGAAGGAAATCGTATTGACGCAATGCGGGAAATGATTCTCGCCGACAATCTCGAAGACCGCAAAAAAGCGCTCGCGAAACTCTTGCCGTATCAGCGCGAGGACTTTGCTGGAATTTTCCGCACACTCGATGGATATCCGGCCACGATCCGCACACTCGACCCACCCTTGCACGAGTTCCTTCCCCACGACCAAGGCGCACAAGACAACCTGGCGAAGAAAATGGGCGTGCCGGTCGAAAAGATTGCTCGTCGCGTCGCCGATTTGCATGAGTTCAACCCGATGCTCGGCTTGCGCGGATGTCGTTTGGGAATTGTCTTTCCAGAAATCACGGAAATGCAAACCCGCGCCATCATCGAGGCCGCGGTGATTGTGCAAAAGGAAGGCATCCCCGTCAAACCGGAGATCATGATTGTGCTGGTTGGGTTCCCGAAGGAACTCCAGTTGCAATTGGATGTTGTCAACAAGACTGCCAAAAAAGTGCAGGAAGAGAAAAAGACGAAGATCAAGTATCTCGTCGGCACGATGATTGAAATCCCACGCGGCGCGCTGGTTGCCGACGAAATCGCGAAGGACGCGCAGTTCTTCAGCTTCGGCACCAACGACCTGACGCAGACGTGCCTCGGCATGAGCCGCGACGATTCGGGCCATTTCCTGCCGCAATATCAGGAGCAGGAAATCATCAAGAACAATCCGTTTGCGACGATTGATCAAAACGGCGTCGGGGCCTTGGTGAAGATCGCCGTCGAGAAGGGCCGCCAGACGCGGCCCGACATCAAGCTCGGCATCTGCGGCGAACACGGCGGCGACCCTGCCAGCGTGAAGTTCTGCCATCGCACGGGATTGACCTACGTGAGCTGCTCGCCTTTCCGCGTTCCCATCGCGCGCCTGGCCGCCGCCCAGGCCGCCCTTGACGACCTCAAGAGCGCAAAGCCAGTCAAAAAGAAGTAGTTTTACACGATCAACATCGCGTCGCCGTAACTGAAAAAACGGTAACGGCGCGCGATGGCTTCTTCGTAGGCGCGCAAAATCAATTCGCGACCGCGGGTCCTTCCGGGATCCGCGAACGCCGACACCAGCATCAACAGCGTTGAACGCGGCAGGTGAAAATTGGTTATCAGCGCGTCAACCCTATTAAATTGACGCGGCGGATGGATGAAGATATTAGTCCGTCCGCTTTGCTCGCCGTTCGAGCCTTCCAAAACACGCACAGAAGTTGTCCCCACCGCAATGACGCGGCGTCCAGTTGCTTTTGCTTTACTCACGGCGTTTGAGGTTTCAGCGGGGATCACGTACCGTTCGTAGTGCATGACATGTTCGTCAAGGCTTTCTGTTTTTACAGGCGCGAAAGTTCCCGGGCCGACGTGCAGAGTCACAAAAAAAGTTTTGACACCGCGTTCGCGGATTTTTCCCAGTAATTCGGTCGTAAAATGCAGTCCAGCAGTCGGCGCCGCCACCGATCCGGCCGGCTCCGCATAAATGGTTTGATACCGCTCGTTGTCGGCTGTGTTCGCCGCGATTCTTTCGATGTAAGGGGGCAGGGGAACTTCCCCGAAATGATCCAATTCCGCCAGCAAATCGGACGCGCCAAAAAACTGTAAACGCCGATGTCCCTCGCTGTTCATATCAAGCACATTTGCTGAAAAACCAGTAGGGTTTTGCGATTTATCGAGGATTTGCAATTCCGTTCCGACGCGTGCGCGTTTTCCCGGGCGCATCATGGCCCACCAATCATTTGTTCCAACCTCTTCCAGCAGAAGGATTTCAAAACTTCCGCCAGTTTTTGAGTTTCGCGCGCGAAGCCTTGCGGGGATCACACGCGAGTTGTTCATAACCAGGACGTCTCCGGGGTTCAAATAATCGGGCAAGTCAACAAAATGCTTATGCGAGATCGTTTTCTGAAGGCGATCCACGACCAGCAATCGTGATTTATCACGTTGTGGCGCTGGAACTTGCGCAATCAGTTCCTGGGGGAGCGCATAATCGAAGTCGGATGTTTTCACCGCAGTTTGGAATTGTGAATAACTTGGTGACAACTTGTCAATAAGTTTCCTGTTGACGAAAGGTGGGAAAATGTGGAAGATCGGGGATGAATCGTGTTAAAGAATAGTAGAAAATGCCGATAAGTGTAAATCGAGTCCATGTCAAACAACGAAACAGGCGAGCTGATATTCACTTCCGTTTACCGTCACAGCCTCGACGGAAAGCGGAGGGTTCCTGTGCCTTTTCGTTGGAGACCGAAAGAACCGGTCGATTTCACGCTGATGGTATTTCCGGAGCCGGAAGTGGGAAATTGCCTCCGCGTCCTGCCTCCGAAGCAGTGGGAAAAACTTTTGGACGAAATTAACTCCATGCCCTCCGACCACGAGCAAAAGCCCGTTCTCCAACGCCTGGTTGGGCGGTATTCCATCGAGGTCAGTCTCGACAGCGCTGGACGCATCACGATCCCGGAAGAAATGGCAGTCGCCGCCGATATTACGACCACGGCGGTTCTCGCGGGAAGCCTGCGCCATTTCGAGCTGTGGAGCCCGGCGCGGTTCGCGTTAATGGAACAAAAAGACATGCCGGAGACGGTGAATGTCCTGAAACGAGTGAGGGCGCTATGAACCCATTGAGCCTGCTCAACAAAGGTCACACGATCAACGGATTCAAGGGGCGCGGGGTGTCCTACAAGCTGCCGAGCGGCAGTTACGTCCCGAATTTCTCAAATACCAAGCCCGCGTCTCCCACAACCTCCCCCGCACCTGAAACACAAGCGCCCCAGGCGTCGCGCGAGATCGTGCAGCCCACTTTTTTCGATATTCCGAAACCGTCCGTGCCCGCGCCTCGTCCTATCGCGCCGACACCGAAGCCGCCCGCCACGCCGCCTGCGCCCGCCCCGCGCGAACCGATCTGGAACCAGGTTGTTGCCATTTGCCGGGACCTTTTCAAAAAGTGGACCGATGGACGCAATGCGTCGCCGTTTCAGAGGCGCACCGTGCAAACCGAGTTGGCGTTGGAAAAAATTACGGTTGTTCGAAACGATTTGTCCGAAGAGGACGTGGAAGTGATTCATGTCCCCAAAAAAGTGAAACGCGAAAAACCCGCAAGCCCAACACCGGTTGGCGGCGCGACAGAGCATGAACAGTGTCAGGTTTCATCCACAGACCGGTGATGGAGGCAGAGGTCGTTGCGGCCCTGAAACCGGGGCCCGAAGGCCTTATAGTTGACGGAACTTTGGGCGGTGGCGGACACGCGGCGGCAATTTTGAGGGCCAGCGCGCCGACGGGGCGGCTGGTGGGGTGCGATCGGGATGAGATGGCGGTCGAAGCGGCCGCGACAAGATTAACAGAGTTTGGAGAACGTTGTGAAATTAGACGCGGAAATTATTCGGAAATGTCGGAGTGGATCCCGGCGGAAAGCTGCGATGGAGTCCTTATGGACCTTGGAGTCAGCTCGCCGCAATTGGACATGGCTGAGCGTGGCTTCAGTTTTCAGCAGGACGGCCCGCTCGACATGCGCCAGGACCAGCGCCAACGCCTGACGGCGGCGACCCTGGTCAACGAAACGGCGCCGGACGACCTGGCGGACATTTTTTGGCGCCTTGCCGGTGAAGCGCAGTCGCGGCGGATCGCGCGCGCGATTGCGAGGGAGCGTGAGACGCGGCCATTTTCCCGGACCCTGCAATTGGCGGGGCTGATTGAAAAAGTCGCGCCCAGGGCCGGAAAAAAAGCGCATCCGGCGACGAAAGTTTTTCAGGCGTTGCGCATGGCGGTCAATGACGAACTGGGTTCGTTGAAGCGCGGATTGGAAGGGGCGCTGACGATTTTAAAACCGGGCGGCCGGCTGGCCGTGATTACTTTTCACTCGGTGGAGGACCGGGTGGTGAAGGAATTCGGCCAGCGGCTGTCGCGGGATTACGAGATCGACGGCGAGGTGGATGTGCCGGAACTGCGGCGACCGCGTCCGGCGCGATTGCGATGGGTGTCGCGCAAAGCAATTCTGCCGAGTGCGGAAGAGTTAAAAGAAAATCCGCGGGCGCGCAGCGCGCAGTGCCGTGTGATGGAGAAATTGTGAATTAAAGCCAGAGATTACGATTATGATTAAGATTAGGATTATGATGAAGACCGGAGCCGGGAAGAGCGATGCTTCCTTGCGCCGAGTTGCCGCTCCTAATCCTAATCTTAATCATACTCCTAATCTTTTTTCTAATTTACAGAGCGATGAAGCGCTGAAGTAGGGGCGGAGATTAGGATTAGGATTACGATTAAGATTAGGACTAAAAAACAGGAACAACACATGGCCAAGAACCGAAAAGATGATGTCGCGCTTCGCTTCGGACCCGCCCTGACGGCGGTGGTGTTGTGTTCGTTCTTCGTGGCGCTGGGCGTTGGTTTTGTTTGGTACAAGGATCAAATCGACTTGCTCGGTCACCAGGTCAAGGAGCGCGAAGTTCGCCTGGCCGATTTGCAGCGATATAACAAAATTCGGAGCGAGCGGCTGGCGACGCTTTGCTCGACCAAGGAATTGGACGAGCGCGTGAAGTCACTCAAGCTCAACCTCGGACCGCCCGCGTTTTCGCAGGTGATCCGCCTGGTGGAAACGCCTGACGGCGCGACCCCGCCCGACTCCCGCCATGCGGCGGTGGCTGTGGCGGAACTCAAAAACTGATTTGGCCGCCGCTCGCGTTGTTCGGAAGGAGGATCCGAACGGCGCGAGTGGTTGGCTGACCTTAAAATGAATGCGGCGGCGCAATATCGAAAACTGAACTGGATGGCAGGCTTATTGGGCCTGGCCCTCCTGGCGCTTGGTTGCCGTCTCGTCGATCTGCAGGTGGTTCAACACGACCATCTCCTGCAACTGGCGGAGGAAAATACGGTCCGCAAGATTCAGCGCCAGCCGATGCGCGGCCAGATTCTCGATGCCCGTCACACACCGCTCGCCACAAGCGAACCGGCAAAGGTGGTTTGCGCCGACCCGACGCTCATTGGCGGTTGTCGCGCGGCGGTTGCGCATGCTCTCGCGCCGTTGCTGCAAATGGATGAAGCGCAAGTTGCCGAACGCCTAGTCCCGCGTCTTCACGAGGTCGATGGCAAGACGAATTATTCCAAATACGTCGTGCTGAAACGAAAAGTTCCCCTGGAAACCTGGAACCGAATTCAGCAAAGCATGGCCACATTGAATTTGGGGATCAATGAATCGAAGCTTTCCAAGCGCGACCAACAATTCGTCGCTAATCTACGCACCAAAGCAATTTTTCCCGACGACGACCAGATTCGCGTCTATCCCGGACAACGTCTCGCGTCGCATGTCATCGGATTTGTATCGAATGATGAACTGCAATCCGGGCTGGCTGGCATCGAAAAGTCTTTCAACCTGACCCTCAGCGGCATCCCGGGTTGGAGAGTGACGGAAATGGACAAGAAACATCGCGAGATCGTCGCCTATCGCGATCAGGATGTTGCGCCCCGCGATGGCTTGAATGTGGTGCTGACCCTCGACGAAGGATTGCAGAATATTGTCGAAAGCGAACTCGCCGTCGGAGTGGAAAAACAGCACCCGATCAGCGCCTCCTGCATCATGGTCCAGCCGCGGACGGGCGCTATTCTCGCGATGGCCACGCTGCCTAATTTTGATCCGAATCACCCCGGCGCATCGCCTTTGCAGGCCCTGATAAACCGCTCGGTGTCGGACTCTTACGAGCCGGGATCGACGTTCAAGATTGTTGCGGTCACCGGCGGCCTGGACCGTCGCCTGGTGACGCTTAACGATATATTTGACTGCGAAAACGGGCATTTTTTCTATGCCAAACACACCCTTCACGACCATCTGCCATTTGGGTTGTTGTCGGTGCAAAGCATCATCACGAAATCCTCCAACATCGGCGCGGCGAAGATCGGCATCAAACTTGGGGAGGAGGAGCTTTACCAATACATTCATAATTTCGGCTTTGGCGAAAGGACCGGCATTCCGTTGCCGGATGAAACAACGGGAGTGGTTCATTCTCTCACGAACTGGTACAAGGTTTCCATTGCGCAAATTCCGATGGGACAGGGCGTCACCGTGTCACCTTTGCAAATTGCCATGGCGATGTCTGCCATTGCCAATAACGGCGTTCTGATGCGCCCGATGCTCGTGAGCCGGCTGGAAGACAGCAATGGAAAGGTGGTGGCGCAATATCAACCGCAGGCGGTCCGGCGGGTCGCGGGTCCTGAAGCCATCCATGACATGGTGAAAGCGCTCAAGACTGTTCCGACCAAGGAAGGAACCGCCGTCGCCGCTCATCTCGATCATTACACAGTTGCGGGAAAAACCGGCACCGCCCAGAAAGCCGAGAACGGCAAATATGGCAGCAAATTCTATTCGTCGTTCATCGGATTCTTCCCGGCTGATGATCCCGAACTTTGCATCATGGTGCTCATGGATGAGCCTAAAGACGGTCATTACGGAGGATTGGTTGCGGCGCCGGTGTTTCATGCCATCGCCGAGCGCTCTGCCAATTATTTGAATTTGAAACCAGACTTGCAGATTGAACCGCCGTCACCTTCTACGACGCTGACGGCTGCCGTGGCGCCACGGAGCATGGATCGCAGCTCCAAGAACAATGTAATTAAGCAGGAGTAGATATGGAACCCCGCACTTTGAACGAAATTGCCGCCGCAACCCAGGGCCGGCTGCTCACCGGTTCGCCCGGCCTTACTGTAACGCAAGTCTCCACCGATTCCCGCCACGCAAAGGCGGGCGACTTGTTTTTTGCTTTGACAGGCGAACGCTTTGACGGCCATGCCTATTTGGCGGACGCGGCGAGCGCTGGTGTTGCGGCAGTCGTCGTCGAGCGCGACAAGCTGCCTGCGGGATTTGAAGGTTGCGCTGTTATCACCGTTGATAATACCCGGCGGGCGTTAGGTCGCTTGGGCGCGGCTTATCGGCGGGCGTTCGATGTGCCGGCGATTGCCGTTGGCGGATCGAACGGCAAGACGACCACCAAGGAATTGATCGCGTCAATCGTGCGCCAAAAAAAGTCCACGCTCTGGAGCGAGTCCAGCTTCAACAACGATGTCGGCGTGCCCATGACGCTTTTGCGTTTGGAGCCAGCGCATCAAGCCGCAGTGCTGGAAGTGGGAACGAATCATCCCGGCGAGCTCAAGCCGCTTCTCGAAATGATCCAGCCGCGTTTTGGTGTCATTACCAATATTGGACGCGAACACCTCGAATTTTTCCACGACCTGGTTGGCGTGGCACGCGAGGAGGGCGCCATCGGCGAGGCTTTGCCATCCGATGGCGTTCTCTTTCTCAACGGCGACAATCCCTGGAGCGAAATCCTGGCCCGGCGCACTCGCGCGCGGGTCGTGAACGTTGGAATGGATCGCAGCAACGACTGCGTGGCGAGCGATATTGTTGTGAACGAAGACGGCGTGACTTTCCGGGTCGATTGCCGTTACAGAAGCATTTCGGGCCAATACCGAATCAATCTTCTCGGCCGGCATCAGGTCATCAACGCTCTGCTGGCAATCGCGGTTGGCGCGGAAATGGGGCTTGGCCGTCGGGAAATTGAGACAGGTCTTGCGGAATGCGTTCCTGCAAAAATGCGTCTTCAACTTTGCACACCGGGAGGCATCGGGGTGCTTGAAGATTGTTACAACGCCAACGCGGATTCCATGCTGGCCGCCCTGCAAACGCTTCGGGAACTTCCGTGCCGGGGCCGTCGTGTGGCAGTGCTTGGTGACATGGCGGAACTGGGTGACTGCTCTCGTGCTGCTCATGTTGAAGTGGGCCGTCGTGTGGCCCAATCACATGTTGACCGTCTTTATGCCATTGGCCGCCATGCGAGCCAGATCGCTGAGGCTGCTCGTGACCGTGGATTCCAAAGCGTTGTGGAAATCGCGGAAGTCGAACCAGCGGCGCAAGCGGTGAAGGAATTTGCCCGTCCCGGCGACATGGTGCTCGTGAAGGCGTCCCGCTCGATGCGACTGGAACGGATCTCCGAAGTTTTGCGCGGCGGCTGCGCCTGCAACCGTCATTAATATGCTGTTTTACGCAAGCCAATACATCCTGTCGCTGGCCAAAGGCACGACGGCGGGAGCGATATTGTCTCCGTTGCGGCTGTTCAGTTACATCACTTTTCGCACGGCCGGGGCGGCGGTGACGGCATTAACGCTGAGTTGGTGGCTGGGACCGCGGATGATTCGCTGGCTCAAGACTTCACGGTTCGGTCAAGACTACGATGACCGCGCAGCCGAGGCGGGCAATCTCAAAGCGCGCCTCGAAGGAAAACGCGGCACACCGACGATGGGCGGGTTGATGATCGTCCTGGTATTGGACGTGACGACGCTCTTGTGGGCGCAGTGGAACACGCTGATTCAACTGATTTTATTGACGGTGGTGGTGCTTTGTGGATTGGGCTTTTTGGACGATTACGCAAAAATCACCCAGCAAAACAGCAAGGGAGTGCAGGAGTTCATCAAACTTTGGATTCAGGGGATTTTAGCCGCATTCGTTGCTTTATATCTCTGGCACGTCCCTTCCACCAGCGCGCTGATAAGCCAGGTCATGGTTCCATTTTACAAGTATCCCATCGCGAACGGTTCCATTGGGGCCGCCATCGGCATATTTTTGACAGCGTTCACAATTGTCGGCAGCTCGAATGCAGTCAATTTGACCGACGGGTTGGACGGCCTGGCCATCGGCTGCACGGCGATAGTGTCGTTTGTGTTCCTTGTATTGACGTATGTCGCGGGCAATTCCAAAATGGCGGCCTACCTGCAAATCCCGCACGTTGCCGGCGCGGGCGAACTGACGGTTTTTTGCGCGGCGATGATCGGGGCCAGCCTCGGTTTCATGTGGTTTAACTGCCATCCGGCGCAAGTTTTCATGGGGGACACCGGTTCACTGGCTTTGGGCGGAGTGCTGGGAATGGTTGCCGTGTTGATTCATCAACCGCTGGTTCTGGCGCTGGCGGGCGGCGTATTTGTCGCGGAAGCTTGCTCAGTCATCATCCAACGAAGCTGGTTCAAATACACCAAACGAAAATATGGAACCGGCCGGCGGGTCTTTCTGATGGCGCCGCTGCATCATCATTTTGAGAAACTCGGCTGGCACGAAACACAGGTTGTGACGCGCTTTTACATCCTGTGCGTGCTGTGCGCGGTGGTCGCGTTGAGCACTTTGAAGATCCGATGAAAAAAATTTACAAGCAACATCACTTTCCCGCTTGCAAGGTACGGGCAACGTTGTTACAAACGGGACTAGAAACAAGAGCAGACCTGTTTCTAAGCGGCGTATCCGTATTTTCACCAGCTTGTTCGAGCGTTGATGATTTTTTCAAAACACTCCCAGGCGGGTGAAGTCTTGCTTGGATCGGTTTGAGGGTCGCGGCGGTCAATAGGTTGTGGCAGGGCGATGAAAAGCCACAAGATGCAGGAAATGGAAAAATGACAGGCAGTGAGCACAGAACGAATTTCAGAATAAAACGGCGGATTTAGCAGATATTTTCGCTTTGCTTCGGGGTTTTTTGAGGGAAAACCCCGGCGCAAAAAGTAAACACAACACCTCAAGAACATTAAACTCAGCGCGCAATTATGAATATTCCCAGTCCATTCGTACCGCAGGGCACACAGCCCCAACGCGGAAAATCCAGTCTCTACTTCAAAGTCCTGATGATTGTAACGGTCCACGTCGTTCTCATCGGCGGCATGCTGCTGCAAGGGTGCAAGGACACTGCCAAGGAAACAGCCAAAGACCCCGGCTTGGTTTCAGCAGGCACCGATACGACATCTGCATCCCTCACAAACACCCCTGCGATGCCTGCTCCTGAGCCGGCAATGTCCCCGATAACCACCGCCAGCTCGATCTCGAATCAAGCAATGTCAACGTTGCCTGCCGTGCAACTTCCGTCATCCCAGTCGAATCCTTCTGCGCCTGTCACCTCTGCTCCCATGGCAGCAATACCCGCCACAGTTCAAGCCGCTCCAACAGTGGCAATTTCCGGAGACTATGCGATTGCCAAGGGTGACACGCTGGCGGCCATCGCGAAGCGTAATTCGGTTTCCCTTCACTCTTTAATGGAGGCTAATCCCGGGATTAACGCAAAGAGGCTCAAGATCGGGCAGAAATTGCAAATCCCCGCCTCAACCGGCGCATTGGCATCGTCCGCTTCCAGTTCGAAGACCGCTTCTGAATCCTCGGCTGCCTCTGGCGCTGAAGCCTCTTCGGATGGTTCAACCTACGTCGTCAAATCCGGCGATACGCTCGGAAAAATCGCGCATGCGCATGGCACCAGCTATAAGAAAATCATGGCTTTGAACGATCTCAAGACCACTGGCATCCGTGTCGGTCAGAAATTGAAAATGCCGGCTCCAAAGCCTGCTGGCGCGGAACCGATTCCCGCTTCCGCCGCATTGAATCCCGCGCCGGGCCCGGTCTCGGCGGCTTCCACTCCTTCAACAGGCGCCAACTAAGTTTATATTAAGTGGGGACGGGCGTCAGGCAACCCTCCGCCTGACGCCCTTTGTCCCGCCCACGCGAGATGAAATGGGCCACAACCATTTTGATTTTTTGTGTGGCTGTCCTGACCGGGTTGGGGATGGTCATGCTCTACAGTTCGAGCATGAACATGGAAGTCGGCAAGGCCTCCCTTGGCCAAAACCATCCCGTCGGCGCCAGCTACCTGATCTCGCAATTAATATGGTGCGGCCTGGGGCTGATCGCCTGCGTGGTGATTGCTTCGACTGATTACCGGCGATTCAAGAAAATTTCGCCCTGGCTTCTGGGTGCAACGGCGATACTGCTGATACTGGTGTTCATTCCAGGAATCGGGGTCATGCGCAACGGCGGTCGGCGTTGGGTTAATTTAAGAATCATACCGATCTTTCAACCGTCAGAATTTGCAAAACTGGCGCTGGTTCTTTTTCTCGCCTCCTACGGCGAACGCTTTCAACGGCAGATGGCAGGATTCAAGAAAGGGCTTTTGATTCCCGCATGTGTAGTGATTCCGGTCATTGCCTTGATTTTCTTTGAGCCGGACCGCGGTTGTTCAATGCTTCTAATGACGGTTTGCGGCGTTCTGCTTTTCCTGGCCGGTGCGCGACTCACTCTTTTGATTGGACCGGCGGTGTTGCTGGTTGGCGGATTGGCGTTGTCGTTCATGCATGACCCAATGCGCTTGCGCCGAATCATGGCATGGATTCATCCCGAGGAAAGCAAACAGGGTGTCGGGTACCAGGCTTACGAAGCAATGATCGCCCTCGGTTCGGGTGGATTGTTCGGCAGAGGACTGGGAAACGGTCGGCAAAAGCTGGATTTCATTCCAGAGCATCACACGGACTTTATTTTTTCAATTATCGGTGAGGAATTGGGACTGGTTGTCACGCTGGCCGTGCTGGTGCTGTTCATCGCATTGGTGGCTTGCGGAATCCGCATCGCCCGTCGGTCGAATGACACTTTTGGCCTGTTGCTGGGCACCGGCATCACTTTCATGATTGGCATGCAGGCGTTTATCAATATGGGAGTTGTGACCAGCTTATTGCCCAACAAAGGAATGCCGCTGCCGTTTATCAGTTACGGCGGCTCCAACTTGCTGCTGATGCTGGTCTCCATTGGATTTCTTCTGAGCATTGCGCGGTATGCCGTCCAGACTGTCGAGAAGAAAATAAACCCGTTTGAAGCCATCCCGGAGGCATCCCATGCCTGAACTGGCGCGACAACCTCCTGCGATTGCAATCGCCTGTGGCGGCACCGGCGGACATTTGTTTCCGGGGGTTGCGGTTGGCGAGCAATTGCGCGCGCGCGGTTGTGACGTCACGCTGATGATTTCCCCGAAAGACGTCGATCAACAGGCGGTAAAGTCGATTTCGGGAATGGAAATTGTCACCTTGCCTGCTGTTGGTTGGGTCGGGATGCGATTTGCCGGATTTTGCTGGGGATTTCTCAAGTCGTTTCGGGTTTCGCGCGCGCACTTTCGTCGGCGTCGTTCGAAGTGCGTTCTGGCAATGGGCGGTTTCACCAGCGCTCCGCCGGTCCTGGCCGGACGACGCAGCGGCGCGAAAACCTTCCTGCACGAAGCGAATAGCATTCCCGGCCGCGCAAACCGCTGGCTGGCTCCATTCGTTGATTGCGCGTTTGTCTATTTTCCAACGGCTGCCGCCGGGTTGCGCGCGCGACGGACGCAAGTGGCCGGAATGCCGGTGCGCCCGCAATTCCGAACGCCGCTAACCGCTCGCGAGGCGCGTCAAGCTATCGGGCTGTCGGGTGAATCGCCAGCGATGTTGGTCATGGGCGGAAGTCAGGGAGCGTCAAAATTAAACAATCTCGTCCTTGAAATACTGCCGCAATTGACAGAGGCGATGCCGGGATTGCAGTTCATCCATTTGACCGGGAAAAGCGATCTCGAAAAGGTTCGGGCCGGTTATTCTGCCAGGAATGTACATGCGGAAGTGCATGATTTTTACGGTGACATGGGAATTGCGCTTGCGGCGGCGGATGTCGCGTTGAGCCGGGCAGGCGCATCATCACTGGCGGAACTTGCGGCGCGGCAATTGCCGAGTGTGCTAATCCCATATCCGACCGCCGCTGACAATCATCAATACTTCAACGCCCGCGCCTTTGTGCAGAGCGGCGCAGCTCGGATGTTGCAGCAGGAAACGGCGACTGGCGGACAATTGGCTGGCGAGATTTTGGATTTGTTGCGCGACACATTGAAACGGTCCTCAATGCAGCGGGCACTGGCCTCGTGGGATACGCCGGGCGCGGCGGCGGACATCGCGGAAAAAATTCTGAACTGGGATGCCGAATCACCGGAATCGGCGCGGGCCTCCGCCATGAAACTCAAGACGCCAAGGATCGGGGTGCTGAATTGCTAACGTGATGACCTGCTGCGGCAACTTATTCCAGCTTCTCAAAGCGCGGATACCGAACGCTCTCATGCGCCCGGACGAACCGCTTTCACGACACACGACTTTGCGTGTCGGCGGCTCTGCGGACGTGTATGTTGAGCCGTCTTCGGAGGAGGAATTGCGCGCAGTTTTGGAATGTTGTGCCAGCGAAGATGTTTCCTGGCTTTTGATTGGTCGCGGTTCCAATTTGCTGGTTCGAGATGGCGGCATTCGGGGCGTTGTCATTTGCCTGACGCATCCTTCGTTTTCGGCAATTCACGCGGAAGTCCCTGAATTGCGTTGCGGTGCCGGGGCGCGTCTGAAAGCTGTTGCGGCGAAAGCTCGCCAGCTTGGCCTTGGAGGCATGGAATTTCTCGATGGCATTCCCGGTAGCGTCGGCGGCGCGATTCGCATGAACGCTGGCGCGATGGGCAGCGCGACTTTTGAAGTCGTGACGAAAGTGCGGTTCATGGATGGCGAAGGCAACGTATTGACGCTGCCCGCCGCAGAAGTTCCGGTTGAATACCGTTCTTGTCCGCTCTTCAAAACTAAAATCCTCCTCGAAGCGACATTTCGCGGTCGGCCTGATTCCCCGGCGGCGATAGCAAATCGTTCCAAGGAATATAATAATACGCGCTGGCAATCTCAGCCCAAGGAACCGAGCGCTGGTTGCATTTTCAAGAACCCGAAAACAATTCCCGCCGGAAAGCTGATCGACGAACTTGGGTTGAAAGGCGTACGGCGCGGCGGGGCTGCCGTTTCCAAAGTTCACGGAAATTTCATTGTCAACGAAGGCTCGGCCACTGCGGCAGAAGTGCTTGAGCTGATCGAATTCATCAAGGCCAAAGCGCTGGCCGAACGCGGCATCGAATTGCGCACGGAAGTGGAGATCATTGGCGAATGAACCGCCACTTAAATATCACCGTCATGCTCGGTGGACCGTCCGGCGAACGCGAAGTGTCGCTTCGTTCCGGCGCGGCTGCCGTCAAGGCTTTGCGTTCGCTGGGCCACACGGTTCATCAACTCGATCCGCGTGAGCCGACCTGGGAATTGCCCGCAGCGACCGAGGTTGTTTTTCTGGCGTTGCACGGTCCTTACGGCGAGGACGGAACAGTGCAGGAACAATTGGAAAAGCTCGGAATGCCTTACACCGGCTGCGGCCCGGAAGCCAGCAGGCTGGCCTTTGACAAGGTTCTCAGTAAACAACGTTTTGTCGCAGCGGGAGTTCCCACGGCGCGCTACGAAGTTTTTGACAGGCCAAAAGCGCCCTGGCCGAATGGCTGGAGACCGCCCGTTATCCTGAAGCCGGTCTGCCAGGGATCAAGCCTCGGTTTGCAATTCGTCGATAGTGTTGATCAATGGGATGCCGCGCTGGAGCAATCGTTTCGATTTGATTCCCGCGTCTTGATGGAAGAAAAAATCGAAGGGCCTGAGACAACAGTGGCAATCCTCGGCGACCGCGCGATGCCGGTGCTGGAAATCGAAGTCCACAAAGGCTCGTTTGATTATCACAACAAATACAGTCCGGGCGCAGCGACTCACCATTGCCCTGGACGTTTTGATGCCGCCACCACAAAACAAATTCAAGACGCCGCATTGGCCGCGTTCCGGTCCGTTGGCGGTCGGGATTTTGCGCGTGTCGATGTCATGGTGAAAAACGGCACGGAGCCGGTTGTGCTTGAGGTGAATACACTGCCCGGGATGACGGACATAAGCTTGTTCCCGGATGCGGCAAGGGTGGCGGGGATCAATTTTCCTCAGCTCTGCCAGCGAATGATTGACATGGCCTTGGAACGTCAAAATAAAAATGTTTCGCTGGCTTTTTAAAAAACCAAAAAATCGCCGGGTCGCCGAGCGGGAATCCCTGCTCGACGTCAAACTGCGCACCAGCCAGACCCGCGCCGGCCAGATGCGCAAGGTGGGGGTTGGTTTCAGCGCAACTTTTATCCTGCTCGCAGTTGGGTTGATCGTCTGGCGCGGCGGACTTTGGTTACTTGACAGTCTGGTCTACAAGAATGACTCGTTTGCCATTCAGAACATCGAGGTGCAAACCGACGGTTTTCTCAGGGCGGACACGATTCGGAAATGGGCGATGGTCAGGCCAGGCCAAAATCTCATGGCGCTTGATTTGATGAGCGTCAAGCGCGACCTGGAACTGCAGCCGCCAATTGAATTTGTCGCCGTCGAGCGAATCCTTCCGCACACGCTCAAGCTCAGCGTCAGCGAACGCGACCCCATTGCGCAAACGCTTGTGACGATCGGGCACAACGGCGGCACTTTAACGCAAGCCGTTTATGATTTCGATCAAGGGGGTTACGTCATGAAGCCCCTCGACTCGGCTTGGCGCACCGCTCAGCCTCCCGCCGACGAACGATTGCCGATTCTGGTTGGCGTCCAGGCTGGCGACGTCCAGTTGGGCAGGCCGACCGAGTCACCGCAAATCCAGGCGGCATTGCGGTTGGTGGAAGAATACAATCATTCGCAAATGGTCGGATTGGTGGAATTGCAGCGCATCAACGTTTCTGAACCGGAGGTTTTGCAAGTCATCACATCGCAGGGCGCGGAAATCACTTTTTCACTCAGTCACTTCGATACGCAATTTCGGCGCTGGCGGCTCATTTACGACCAATATCAAAAGTGGGGCAAGGCAATCATATCGCTCGACCTTTCCATCGCGAACAACCTTCCGGTGAAATGGGTCGCCGCATCGACCGTCGCGCCTTTGCCCGCGCATCCGGCAAAACCCTCCCGAACAAAAAGGAAACATGTTTGATTCCGCCTCCGTGATCGTCGGCCTGGAGATCGGCACTTCTAAAATTTGCGTTGTCGTTGGTGAAATCAACAGCGCCAAGGCGCTCAACATCATCGGGCTGGGACAAGCCCGCTCGCGTGGCGTGCGCAAAGGCGAAATCGCGGACGCGGCGCTGGTCCAGGAGGATGTGCGCAACGCCATCGTTGAAGCCGAGCAAATGGCCAACGTGGAAATTCGCAGCGTTTATCTCGGCGTCACCGGCAATCACATTCGCGGCTTCAACAATCACGGCGTCCATCCCGTGCCGTCCGCGGACCGGGAAATCACGCAGGAAGATGTCCAGGACGTGATGAAAAACGCCAAGGCGATCAATCTTCCCGCCGACAACACCGTCATTCACGCGATCCGTCAGCATTTTCATGTGGATGGGCAAAGCGGCATTCTTAACCCGGTCGGAATGTATGGCGCGCGGGTGGAAGTCGATATGCACGTGGTTCACGGGCTTGTGGATCGCTTGAAAAATGGCATTGCCGTGGTCAAGGGTCTGCAACTGGACGTTGATGAAATCGTCTTTACAGGGCTGGCATCCGCATTGGCGCTGCTTTCCAATGAACAAAAGGAACTTGGCTCGCTGGTAATCGACATGGGTGGCGGGACGACCGAGTGCGTTGTCTATTCGGAAGGAATCATCAAACACACCGGCGTTCTTGCGGTCGGGGGAGATCACGTTTCCAATGATCTGGCGTACGGATTGAAGATTCCGTTGGGCCGCGCGGAACAGTTGAAGCTTGAGCACGGCGCGGCGGTTCTCGATTCAACCTGCAAGGGTCAAACTATTTCTACTCAAGGCCAGCTTGGGTTGCCCGCCAAGAACCTCAACCTCGAGCACCTTCGTCGCATCATGTCGCTTCGGCTTGAGGAGACATTTCAATTGATCGAGACGGAGCTTGCGAATTCCGGCATGCTCGATCACCTCCGCGCAGGTGTGTTTGTTTGCGGCGGCGGCGCGCGCATTCCGGGCATCCAGACTCTCGCCGGGAATATTTTTCAGTTGCCCGCGTTCCCCGGAAAAACGAACTCGATCAGCGGCCTCAAATCGGCGCTCGATCAACCGGAATTCGCGACAGCCATCGGGCTTGTGAAATTTGGCTCGCTGCAGACAAAGGCCAAGCCGTCCGGCGGCTTCACCGACGGAATCAAAAAAACGTTCGCCGAAATATTCAGGAGATGAACATGACTCCCCCAACCGAGCAAAACAATCCGGCGCCAATCAAGAAGCAACTGAGCATCAAGGTTTTTGGCGTCGGCGGCGCGGGCTGCAACGTCGCGGCCTTTGCGGCCGATTCGCCGCCGGAAGGAGTGGATTTTCTCGCTGTCAATACTGACGCGCAAGGTCTCGAAGCGTGTTCAGCGCCGAAAAAATTTGTCCTCGGCGCGGGCCGCACACGCGGGTTGGGAGCGGGCGGCGACCCGGAAGTCGGACGCGCCGCGGCACAGGAGGATTTGGAGAAGCTTCAAGGTTTTTGCGCGGGCGCGGACATTATTTTTTTGCTGGCGGGCCTCGGCGGAGGCACAGGAACCGGCGCGGCTCCCGTGATCGCGCGGATGGCCCGGGAAAACGGCGCTCTCGTGCTTGCGCTGGTGACGTTGCCATTTGAATTTGAGGGAAGCCGCCGCCAGCTTCAGGCGCAGGTCGGCCTCCAACAACTTAAGGCGGCTTCCGACGCGGTGATTTGCCTGCCGAACCAGAAGCTGTTCAAGTTGATCGACGAAAAAACCAGCGTCCTCGAAGGATTTAAAATCAGCAACAGCCTGCTCGCGGAAGGGCTGCGCGGCATCTGGCGTTTGCTCGCGCGCACTGGCTTGATCAACGTCGATTTTGCGGACCTTTGCTCGGTTACAAGAGGACGCCACGCTTCAAGTTCATTTGCCACGGCGGAAGCCTCCGGCGAACGGCGGGCGGAGCAGGTTGCGGAAAAGTTGGGCGCGCATCCGCTTCTGGATGGCGGACAAATTTTGAGCGACGCGGATTCTCTACTTGTCAGCATCGTCGGCGGGCCGGATTTGATGATGGCCGAAATCCAGAAATTGATGGAGCCGCTCAGCCGCCATTGCGAAAATGCGAACATCATTCTTGGCGCGGCGGTCGATGAACAATTTGCCGGACGCCTGTCAATTACACTGATTGCTTCCAGCCACAATCAGGAAAATCTTCCGGCATCCGCTCCGCCCGTTCCTAGTGGCGCTCCCGTTGCCGCCGAGAAATCAACGCCGGAAAAGCCGATCCTGCCCGAATTCGTCAATCCTACCGAGATGGAGCGTCCCGTCTCGCGTTACAATCCTCCATCACCCCCGTTGACCGAGGAAAAGCGCGAGCAAATACTCAAAAGCTGCTCCGGGTTTTCCCGAAAAAAGTCGTCCCGACTGCAACGAGAATTGCCGCTGGAAATCGTCTATAAAGGTCGCTTCGAAAAAAGCGAACCCACCATTCGCCAAGGCGAAGACCTCGACGTCCCGACCTACATTCGCCGCGGCGTCCCCCTAAATTGAACGGTGTTAGATCGCCCAAACGTTGCTTTATTGCACGATGCTGCCGTAGTGAAGCGGTTTGCAAAGTTCAGTGAGCTCCCTTTTTTGTTTAAAAGGCTCGTAAAAATTGCGCCCGCGCCTAATGACATCCGACAGGCTCGCCAACTCAAAGCAAACCGGCCATAATGCAATCCGCGATCACAATGAGCATGAGCAAATCGAGCAGGAAACCAAAAAAGCGGAGAGCCGCCCGGGCAAAGCAGGTCAATTACAACGAAGTGCTGACGGGCGTAGTCGAATTGCTTGACACGGCGCGGCTCGCGTAGTCAATTCACTCATGACGGCGACGTATTGGGAAATTGGCCGTCGTATTGTGGAGCATGAGCAACGGGGTCAAAAGCGCGCCGAATATGGCGAGGCATTATTGGAAGAGTTATCCCGCGACTTGACACGAAGGTTCGGACGCGGATTTGGAGTCATCCAGCTCCGCACCATGCGGCAATTTTATGCGACGCACCCCCTGATTGATAAGACCCAATCAGTGATTGGACAGTTTCCAATTCGTCAATCAGTGATTGACGAATCTCAAAAGAGCCTGGCTGTTGTGCCAATTCGTCAATCAGTGATTGACGAATTGAGCCCTCGCCGCAGTCGCGCCGGGCAGTCCTCTGTTCTTGAAAACCTCAAGCGGGTTGGTTGTGCGTTTCCATTGCCATGGACGCATTATGTCCGTCTCTTGCGCGTTCGCAATGCGCTGGCCAGGGAGTTCTATGCGCGCGAAGCCTTGGTGGGTGGCTCGTCGGTGCGGCAGCTTGACCGGCAGATAAACTCGCAGTTTTACGAACGATCGGCATTGTCCAAGAACAAGTCGGCGATGCTGCTGAAAGGCGAAAAACCAAAGCCCGGCGATGCAGTCTCCGCCGACGAGGAAATCCGCAACCCGCTGGTGCTGGAATTTCTGAATCTTAAAGACGAATACTCGGAGAACGAACTGGAGGAGTCGTTGATCCAACATCTTGAAACGTTCCTTCTCGAACTTGGCGATGATTTTGCATTCGTGGCCCGACAACGGCGACTGCGCATCGGAAACGAATGGTTTCGCGTGGACTTGTTATTCTTCCACCGTCGTCTTCGTTGTCTCGTTATTATTGACTTAAAAATTGGTGGGCTCGTTCATGCGGATGTGGGGCAGATGCATGTTTACTGCAACTATGCGCGCGAACATTGGATGAGACGCGATGAACATCCGCCCGTGGGATTGATCCTCTGCACGGACAAGGACGACGCCCTTGCTCGCTACGCGATGGAAGGGCTGGGCAGCAAGCTGCTCATCCGCGAATACATGACTGCGCTGCCGAAGGAATCGACTCTCGCCGCCGAACTCGCCCGAACTCGGGAGATATTGGAACGACGGTCAAGGGAGCGTCCAGCACGCGTATAAATGGATTGACGGCTGCCGCAACCATTGCAACGCCCTAACGCCCTCAATTCGCATGAATCGGGCTTGCGTTTGGGGTGACGACGTGCCAAATAAAGGGTTCGGGTGGCCTCGGTAGCTCAGTTGGTCAGAGCAGTTGACTCTTAATTTGTCAACGAGAATTTCCTTCAAATTCCCTCAACAGGACAACACGGGATTTAACCAATGAAATCAAGGGTTTAGGCGATGTCGGTAGCAAAAGCGACAGAATCCAAAAGCACCCAAAAACACGCAAAAAACTTCGCGCGGGATACAATGCGGGGTACAACGAAACGGCGGCGCTTAACTCGCCGCTCCTTCCTTAACTTCAAGGGGCATCGGCGTTGGCTATAGCGCGGCGACGAGGCGATTGAATGGGTCCGTTCCCGTCGCTCGACGATTCATATTTTGATGGCTTTCGTGACCACCATGTGCCATCGCTCCAAAGGATTCTCTCATCAACGATCTGTGCGTGCATTTTCCAATCGATGACAAAAATAGAATCTGCATCCGAAATAATCCGCCCACAACGGCCATGACTGTTGATTGCGAAAAGCTTGTTCTCTGTTCCGGCAATGTATCGGAGTTGATTGGTCCGGCCAGCCTCATACCACGTCCCGATAAGCGAATGTTCCGTTTTGGAAAGAGATTTTTCGTTCGATGTGCCAGGCACCTCGACTATACCTTCTCGAAATAAAGAATCGACCGTGTCGTTCCAGTAACCGTGATCGTCTGCCCACATTTCAACAGCAGTCTCCCTACCGTCGCGATTATCAGGCTGGTTTGTCGCCCAATACGTGTAGCCAACCCTTTCGTCTGTAACCCACGAAAAAGGACCACTAGGGCCCTGTCGGTGAAGGCCAATCCATAAATGGCCATGATTCGTGCCGCCATAGGAGCCAATAGTTGAATATAGCCACTTTTGCTCAGCCGCGCTGTTGATGACGGCGAGCGTGCCGCCGAGATTTTCAGCTTCAACTTCCGAGGCAGACCAAGTATTCGACGCCAGCAAATAATAATCATGACCATTCTCTGGATTAGTAATCGGTCCGGCAACGATGCCGCCGGTTGCATGGAAGATACTAAAAAGAAGCGTGAAGCCCGAACTGCAAAGGACAGTGGCTGTTTTCATAAGATTAACAAGCAAACGGGGTGGTCATGTAAAAGCCTGCATTGAGAACAGGAAATATACGTTCAACGCGAAACCACGCACACCTGACGCGATACTCCAAAATACACTTGCCCACAAGCAATTCCTAAGCGGCGCGACTTGGCGGAGGGTGAGGCTCTCAAGGTGGAGCGCAGCAGGGCACGGGGGCGCGTGGCGAGCAAAACCTTGAAAGCCTCAGCACAATGAGTTGTGCATTTCGTATCTGTTCTGACTCCCGGAGCCATACAATCGCCGCCCCGAATTGTTTAAAATCTTCCCGCCCCGTTCACCTCCAACTTTCGACCTCTTGCGATTGATCAAAAAGTGGATTACCGGTGCTAGACAAGGAATCAATTATATGAACTTCACCAAGAATTCAGTCGTCGCCAAAAATCTGACTCAGCAAGCTCCCACCACTCCCCGCAAACGCACGGGCGGCTACGTCATTCTCTCGCGGCTTGCCGACAAAGCGCGCGCCGACATCGCAGGCAAAATCGGCGAGTATCACACTGATTGCCCTCTGGATCACATGCTTCTGGATTGGAAAGGCGTTGAGTACGCCGGTGTGCGCAAAGCGCTTGAAGCCGGGGCAACCGATGAGGAGATCGCGAAGTACGTGGACGGCCATGGCACGAAGAAAACGGCAGAGGAAATCAAAGCATGGGCGGACAACGTGGAAAAATCCACAATGCATGGCAATCCCGAAAAAGGCGAATATTTTGATGGCGAATGCCGGAAATTAGGCCTCAACCCCGCCAAAACCTCGACTTTCGACTGGCTGGAAGCGGACGATCGCGCGAGCTTCGCCAAATAATCCAGGTCGAACATCGAAAATAATAAGACGTCCCACATAAGAGCGCAGCAGGGCACCGAGGGGCATGGCGAGCTATACGTGAAAGCCTCACGGAGCCATACAATCGCCACCAGGTTTTTATCGGGCTTGCCTTTGGTGCGCTGCCGTGCCAAATAAGGGGTTCGATTTGGGTTGCCTCGGTAGCTCAGTTGGTCAGAGCAGTTGACTCTTAATCAATTGGTCGAAGGTTCGAATCCTTCCCGGGGCACCATTTTACTTTTTCAATGAAGCACGTTCTGGATATTCCCAAGGCGGGTGCGCTGGACTTCTTGTCCCTTGGCGCTCTGGTTCATCGTTTTGATCCCGGCATCGTCCCTTTTCGCAAGGCGACCCATTGCGACATCCATGTTTCCGGCGGCGAATTCAATGTGGCGGCCAATCTTTCCGATTGTTTTGGCCTCAAGACCGGGATCGCCACCGCCATGTCCGATTATCCGATTGGTGAAATGATCGCCGAGCGCGTCCGGGCGATGGGCGTCCAGCCGTTCTACAAACATTTCAAACACGACGGCGTTCGAGGCCCGAACATGGCTGCGGTTTACAGTGATCGCGGTTACGGCGTTCGTGCGCCGATCGTTTTTTACAATCGCTCCAATGAAGCTGGCGCTTTGCTCAAGCCGGGTGATTTCGATTGGAAAAAGATTTTCGCCGGCGGCGTCCGGTGGTTCCACAGCGGCGGAATTTTCGCGGCGCTTTCGCTGACGACCGCTGAACTCATCATCGAGGCGATGCAAGCCGCGAAGGATGCCGGCGCAATCACCTCGTTTGATTTGAATTATCGCGCGAAACTTTGGAACAGCGTCGGCGGCAACGACCGCGCCGTTTCGGAACTTGCCAGGATCATCAAGAATGTCGATGTGATCGTCGGGAACGAAGAGGATTTGCAGTTGGGCCTCGGAATTCCCGGCCCGAAAGTCGCGGCAAAATCCAAGCTCGATCCCGCCGGTTTCTTCGGGATGATGAAGAACGTACATAAGAAATTTCCGCAGGTCAAAGCTGTCGCCACAACGCTGCGCGAAGTGCATTCCACCAATCGCCATAGCTGGAGCGCGGTCGCCTGGATCAACGGCAAAACTTTTCAAGCGCCCACGTGCGAATTGGACGTCGTTGATCGTGTCGGCGGCGGCGATGGTTACGCGGCGGGATTCTTTTATGGTTTGCTCAATGGCGAATCGCCGCAGGACGCGGTCAATCTCGGATGGGCGCACGGCGCATTGCTGACCACGTTCCCCGGCGACACGACGATGGCGACGCTTGATCAAGTGCGAGCTATGGCCGGAGGCGGGTCCGCCCGAATCCAACGCTAAGCCGGAACGATGCAGTGGGTAGCGCGACCATCTCGGTCGCCCTGGCCGGCGTCCCGCCAGCAAATTTATTAACGATTTCACCAACAACGATGGTTGCAGAATCGGACGCTGAAAGGTTTTCGGCGAGACGCCGAAAACGGCGGTCGAGACGACCGCGCTACCCAAAGCAACTGACTCGTTCCGTGTAAACTGATCTGTTTCGACAGATTTACTGCTGGCCCAAGGCCTTCGTTTGGGCGAGATTAAAGAGAGCAATGATTGACGAATCTGTCATCCGCCATCTCTACGTTCACGTTCCCTTCTGTGCGAAGAAGTGCGAGTATTGCGCGTTTTATTCCGAAGCTGCAGACGGCGAGTTGGTGAATCGCTACGTCAGCGCGCTGATTGCCGAGATGGAACTTGTCGCCGAGGAACTGAAACCGCGCACAATTTTTTTCGGCGGCGGCACGCCGTCGTTGCTGAACCTTCGCCAGTGGGAACAAATTCTCAAAGCCATGTCGCGGCTTAACTTGACTGGAGCGGAGGAGTGGACGGTCGAATGCAACCCGGCGACTGTCTCGCTGGACAAGGCAAAATTGCTTCGTGATTCCGGCGTGAATCGCATTTCAATGGGCGCGCAGTCGTTCGATGAAAATCTTCTCGACAGGCTTGGCAGGATTCATGGGCGCGACATGATTTTCAAGTCGTTCGATATTTTGCGCCGCGCCGGTTTCGACAACATCAACGTCGATCTGATGTTCGCCATTCCCGGACAGACGATGGAGACGTGGCGGCAAACGCTCGCCGAAGCCGTGTCGCTCGGTTCCGAGCATCTCGCGTGTTATGAAGTCATTTACGAGGAGGACACGCCGTTGTTCGCGCAATTGCAGGCCGGGAAAATCCACGTCGATGAAGACCTCGCGTGCGCGATGTATGACGAACTTCTTGCGGCGATGTCTTCCGCCGGTTTGGAGCAATATGAAATCGCCAATTTCGCGCGGCGCGGCGCGGCGGCGAGCGGCGAAATCCCGGAAAAAGCCTGCGCCCATAACGTCAACTATTGGCGCGGCGCTTCTTTTCACGGGCTTGGGCCGGGCGCATCGGGATATGTCCGCGGAGTTCGCACACGGAACATCGCGAACACGACGCGCTATTGCGAGGAACTGGAACGCGGGCAACGCGCGATTGAATGGAGTGAAGAACTTCCGCCGCTCGCTCGCGCCGGGGAAATTGCGGCGTTCGGCCTGCGCATGACTTCCGGCTGGCCATTGGAGCAATTCGAGCATCGCACCGGTTTCGATCTCCGAACGGAATGGAAAACGGAAATCAACCGCATGGTTGAACTGGGCTACGGTTCACTCGATAAGGAGCGATTCCGCCTCAACGCGACCGGCCTTCGCTTCGCCGATTGGGCGGGTTCCGAATTTTTGAGGACGTAATAATTTCCCCCGGTTGGTAGAATCTAGATTCCCAGATTCTTTTCCATCTCAGGATACAAATGCTTCTCTCGATGCCAGAGTTTCCGGTCAAGAAAAATTAGTGGACCGTAAATGGCGCCCAGCACATTCACGCCGTACACGGACAGACGAGTTCCTTTAGGCTGCCAAAGCACAATGTCTCTCACAGCCCAGGCTCCTCCTGCTATTCGAAAATTCCCGGATGGAACAGGCCATTCCATGTAGTTTCCTTTTACTGTCAAAGCCAGATAACTCCCGAAGTATAAAACGAGTAGAAAGGAGGCGGCACTGTTTATACGCGCGAGGGCTTTTTGTGACAGTTTCATCCTGACAATCATATTATAACGCGAGGCAGCCTAACAGTCCATGCTTGTTGTGGAAATTTATTCGACTAATTGACAAACTTGATCGCGCCTGGCCGGACCTCGTTTTAGGAAATTCCGATTAACATCCCAACCAAAAACACCAGCGCCCCGCCCAAGCCCACTTGCAGCAGCGCGGAGGAAAGCGCGGTGTCCATGAAACGGTGTCGTACCCATGAAATGACGCTCAACTCCACGCAAACGACAGCCACGGCAATCACCGTCGCAGTGGTGACATTCTTAATCAGGTAAGGCAGCGTGTGGCCGAGTCCACCGAGCGCAGTCATCAATCCGCAAACCACTCCGCGAATCCACGGATGCCCGCGTCCCGTTAGAGTTCCATCATCCGAAAGCGCTTCGGCAAAACCCATACTGATGCCCGCGCCTAGGCTCGCCGCCAGGCCCACCAAAAACGTCGGCCCGCTGCGATGCGTGGAAAACGCCGCGGCAAAAAGCGGCGCAAGCGTCGAAACCGAACCATCCATCAATCCGGCGAGGCCAGGTTGAATCACTTGCAGCGCGAACAGCTTTTTTTCCTGCGCGGCCTCGTCGCTGTTTAATCCGGCTTCGGCCATTTCCTCGGCGGCGTGGGCGTGATTGCGCTCTTCCTCCGCGAGATCGCCCAGCAATTGGCGGATCGCGGCGTCAGTCGATTGTTTGGCGGCGGCTTCGTAAAAGCGCTTCGTTTCCAGCTCCATCAACTCCGCTTGTTTCTGCGCGGCCTTGACGCCCAGTGGGCGCGTTTGCCAGACCGGCGCGCATTTGACGAAGCCCTTCACATCCTGACGACGAATGAGCGGGACATGATCGCCGAATCGGCTGCGAAACAGATCGAGAAGCCGGTGCCGATGGCCATCCTCCTGACGGCGCAATTCGCGAAACTTCTCTGCCTGCTCGGGAAAATGTTCGCGTAGCCCTTCCGCGAAATCGTCGTAAATGCGGGCGTGCTCCTCCTCAAGCGCGACGGCGAGCGCGAGAATTTCACGTTGGTCCAAACTTTGAAAAGAGCGCATATCGGGTCAAACAGGGCAGACGCCTCTAATCTTCAAGGTAGGGACGGCCCGCCGGGCCATCCGCGGACGCCTCGGCGAGGCGTCCCTACCAGTCAACAGCAAAATATAGGCGTTGATTTTCAATCGGTTGCACTATTTTAGATGCGTCTTCCCAGAAGGGTCAAATTTTCAAATTCCATTCGTCGCGCGAATATTTCTCGGCAATCAACCGACGGCAATCCGGTGCGGCGGCCATTTCAGATGTCGGACGCCAGACGTTGCGAAGGGCTGTTTTTATATCTGACGTAGGCGTGTTCAGGTTCATCAAAAATTGGCCGTGGGGCCGGCCCTTGCGATAATCTGGCTCGCGGGAAGGCATTGTCAAAAACTTTTCCACGAGGCTGAGGTCGAAATGCAAAAGAAACGTCCCGTGAAAAATCAGCGCGCGGCGTTTTCGTCGTTGCGCATTGCCGGAAAACTTCTTTCCGTCAATACAAAGGTCTGTCAGTCCGCGAATTTCCACTGCGCGACCCAAAACCTTCGCCACTGCTTCGCGTTGCTTCGTCATGACAAAGTGGTTCGTGATCGGAATGGTTTCAACTTCCGGGCGATCTGCGATTTTCAGGATTAGCGTGTAATTGAGGCAGCCCGGCCCCTGCAAAATTGTTCCGCCGCCGCTGCACCTTCGCAGAACAGGAATCCCTTCGCGTTTGCAAGCCTCGAGATTCACTTCGCTCGCGACGGAATTGGAGAACCCCACGACCACGAAGTATTCGCTCGGCTCCCAGAAACGCAGCACTTCCGGCCCCGAACCGTCTTCGCAGGCGTCCAAAAGCGCCTCGTCGCAGGCGAGATTTTCCGCCGCCGAACTCAGGGTCAAGTCCATGCAATGCATCACGCCGCAATTCAATGACCGCGCATTTGATTTGTCACGAGCGCATTTTGGTCTTACACTCTCGGTTGGTTGCGGCTTAGCTTAGAACTCGGCCACGGCCTGAAACTTAACTCTTAAGCCTTGAACAGTGAACATTGAACCGGCAAACATAGAAGCGATAACAACAGAAACTTCAAAAAAAGCCGCGTCAACTTCGGCCAAGGAAACCGCCGAAGCCGCTGTGTCGTCGGCCCCCGCGCAGGTGAATCCTCTCCAATCCCTTGAGGACCTCGCGGAATACGTTCTAAAAACTCAGGGCCGCGAAAAGGCCAGCCAGCTTCTTTCCAATCTCAGCAACCGCCTTCGCGCAGGCGGAGTCGATGTCCCTGTTCCCGTCAGCACACCTTACGTCAATACGATTCCCGTTGAGAAGGAGCCGCCTTATCCCGGCGACCGCAAGATTGAACGGCGCATAAAGAGTCTGGCCCGCTGGAATGCGATGGCGATGGTTGTCAATGCGAACCACGGCGATGCCGGTGTTGGCGGTCATATTTCGAGTTACGCCTCGATGGCGACTCTTTACGAGGTCGGTTACAACCATTTTTATCGCGGCGGCGATGGCGACCGCCTGGCCGATTTGATTTATTTTCAAGGGCACACGACCCCCGGCAATTACGCGCGCGCCTTTCTGGAATTTCGGATGGACGAAGGCCATTTGCACAACTTCCGCACGGAGTTGGCCGAGGGCGGCGGACTTTCTTCGTATCCGCATCCGTATTTGATGCCGGATTTCTGGCAATTTCCGACGGTCTCAATGGGCTTGGGGCCGATCATGTCCATTTATCATGCCCGGTTTCTGCGGTATCTGAGCGCGCGCGGGTTTCTGAAGGGCCCGGAACCGCGCGTTTGGGCCTACATCGGCGACGGCGAAAGTGACGAGCCTGAAACCCTCGGCGCGATTACGCTCGCCTCCCGCGAAAACCTCGATAACCTGACGTGGATCGTCAATTGCAATTTGCAGCGCCTCGACGGCCCGGTCCGGGGCAACGGCAAAATCATCCAGGAGTTGGAAGGCAGTTTCCGCGGCGCGGGTTGGAATGTCATCAAAGTGATTTGGGGTTCCGTCTGGGACGAACTTCTCGCGGCGGACAAATCCGGTCTGCTGATTAAGCGAATGGGCGAAGCAGTTGATGGCGACCTCCAGAAATACATTGTCGAAGAGGGCAGCTACATCCGAAAACATTTCTTCGGGAAATATCCTGAACTGTTGCGGCTTGTGGACGGGTTGACCGACGATCAATTGACACGTCTCGTGCGTGGCGGACACGATCCGAAAAAGGTTTATGCCGCTTACAAATCTGCCGTGGAGCACAAGGGCGGACCGACCGTCATTCTCGCCCACACGGTCAAAGGCTATGGTCTTGGGGAAGCTGGCGAAGGCCGGAATATTTCGCATCAGCAGAAAAAGATGAACGAACGGGAATTGCGCGAATTCCGCGCCCGTTTTGACATTCCTGTTCGCGACGAAGATGTCGTCGAGACGCCGTTCTATCGCCCTCCAAAAGATTCGCCGGAGATCAAATATCTTCTTGAACAGCGGAAAAAGCTGGGCGGCTTCGTGCCAAAACGCACCGTCACCGCCAAGCCGTTGAAGACGCCGCGCGCCGAGAGTTTTGCTGATTTGCTCAAAGGCTCAGGCGCAGCGGAAGCTTCGACCACGATGAGTTTTGTCCGGCTTTTGTCCGCATTGCTCCGGGACAAGGCAATTGGTAGGAATCTGGTTCCGATTATTCCCGACGAGGCGCGCACTTTCGGAATCGATCCGTTATTTTCCCAAGTCGGAATTTACTCGTCCAAAGGCCAGCTTTATGAGCCGGTGGACAAAAAGGGACTCAGTTATTATCACGAAGCCAAGGACGGCCAAATTCTGGAAGAAGGAATTACGGAGGCTGGTTCCAT
This sequence comes from Verrucomicrobiia bacterium, assembly GCA_036501665.1. Taxonomy (GTDB): domain Bacteria; phylum Verrucomicrobiota; class Verrucomicrobiia; order Limisphaerales; family Palsa-1400; genus DATAUD01. Next base: position 28,209 of record DASXZW010000068.1, on the reverse strand, counting down.
GTCGTCGTTTGTCGCTGCGGGCACGGCTTACGCGAATCTCGGCGTCAACATGATTCCGTTCTACATCTATTATTCGATGTTCGGCCCGCAACGCGTCGGCGATCAAATCTGGCTCGCCGCCGACAGCCGCGCCAAGGGCTTTTTGCTCGGTGCGACTTCGGGAAGGACAACGCTCAACGGCGAAGGCTTGCAGCATCAGGATGGTCACAGTCCGCTGGTAGCGAGTACCGTCCCGACTCTTTACGCTTACGATCCCGCGTTTGCTTACGAAATCGCGGTGATTATTTGTGAGGGAATGCGGCGGATGTTCGAGGAAGGCGAAGAGATACTTTACTACCTTTGCCTTTACAACGAGAACTACGCGATGCCCCAAATGCCTGGCGGCGCGGAAGAGGGAATTCTCAAAGGTCTCTATAAATTCAAAACCGGCCCGGACGGCCTCAAGCACAAAGCGCAAATTTTCGGCAGCGGAAGCATCATTCGCTCCGCGTTGAAGGCGCAGACCATTTTGGCAGAAAAGTATAATGTCTCCGCCGATGTTTGGAGCGCGACGAGTTACAAGAATTTGCGCAACGAAGCGCTGCTCGCCGAGCGTTGGAATATTCTGCACCCGACTGACACACCGAAAATTCCCTACGTTCAACAACTCCTTGAAAAGGAGAAAGGCCCGTTCATCGCCGTATCTGATTACATGAAAATGGTCCCCGACCAGATTTCTAAATGGGTTCCCGGCGGTTTGACGACCTTGGGAACGGACGGCTTTGGACGAAGCGACATCCGGTCACGCTTGCGACGGTTCTTCGAGATCGACGCGGAATGTGTGGTTGTGGCGACGCTGCATTCGCTGGCGCAGCGGGGCGAGATCGACAGGAAAGTCGTGGCTCAGGCCATTAAAGACTTGAATGTCGATCCCGAAAAAGGCTTTCCTCAATTGGCAGCGTTCTAATTCAAATCTATGGAAGTGAAACTACCTCCGCTGGGCGAAGGCGTTGATTCGGGCAGCGTTGTGGCCATTTTGGTCAAGGAAGGCGATCAAATCGCCAAGGGCCAGGGCATCATCGAACTGGAAACCGGCAAAGCGGTCGCCCCCGTGCCGTCACCAACGGCGGGCAAGGTGACTAAAATCATCGTTTCCGTCGGGGACAAAATCTCCGTCGGCCAGCCAATCGCCTCCCTTGAAGGCGGCGCAGGCGCTCCGGCTGTCGCGAAACCCGCCGCTGCTGCTCCAGCCGCGAAGCCAGCTTCCCGGACAGCCTCGCGTCCCGCGCCGCAGCCGGTGCAGGAAGAAATTCCAGAAGAACCGACGCCCGAAGAGGAGCCGGATTCTAACGCCCCGATGCCTGCCGCGGCGCCGACTCTTCGCCGCATCGCGCGGGAATTGGGAATTGATTTGCGCCGCATCCACGGCAGTGATGAAGGTGGTCGCGTCGTGATGAACGATTTGCGCGCCCATGTCCGCAGGTTGCAGCAATTGGCCGCGCAACCGAGATCGGGTGGGGCAGCAGCTCCAGCAAAAGCGTCCGCCGAACAAATCGATTTTTCCAAATGGGGCAGCATCACGAAGCGCCCAATGACCCAATTGCGCAAGGTCATTTCGCAGCGCATGAGTCAGAATTGGAACGCGATTCCGCATGTGACGCAATTTGAGTTCGCGGACATCACTGACTTGGAAGCGCTGCGCAAAAAGAATTCCGCCGCTTACGAAAAGAAAGGCGCAAAGCTCACGCTCACCGCGATGGCCGTCAAGATCGTCGCCGAGGCGCTCAAGAAACATCCTGTATTCAACACGAGCCTCGACGAAACCACGAACGAAGTCATCTATAAGGAATATTTCCACATCGGCCTCGCGGTCGATACCGAACAGGGCTTGATTGTGCCGGTCCTTCGCGACGCGGACAAAAAGGACATCGCCAGCATTTCAAAGGAAGTCAACGATCTGGCGACAAGAACGCGCGACCGCAAGGTTTCTATGGAGGAATTGCAGGGCGGAACCTTCACGATTTCCAACCAGGGCGGAATCGGCGGCGGTCATTTTACGCCAATCGTCAACCGCCCTGAAGTGGCGATTCTTGGCACAGGCCGCGGGGCGCTGAAACCGGTCGTGCGCGACGGAAAAATCGAATCGCGCCTGATGCTCCCGCTGGCATTGTCTTACGATCACCGTGTCATCGATGGCGGGGCGGCGGTCAGGTTTATTCTTGACATTGTCGCGGGATTTGAAAAATTCGACGAGAAACTTCTTGGCTGATTTCAGCCCAAATTAACGTGGATCCGATTCATACTGAAATTGTCGTATTGGGAGCCGGCCCTGGAGGTTACGCGGCGGCATTTTACGCGGCCGACCTGGGAAAAAAAGTGCTGCTCATCGAGCAGGACAAAAAGCTGGGCGGCGTCTGCCTCAATCGCGGCTGCATCCCGTCGAAGGCTCTGCTCTATGGCACGCGGTTGATCCTTGAAGCGCGCGAATCAGCGCATCGCGGAATCAGTTTCGGCGCGCCGACGATTGAAGTGGATAAGCTTCGCGCGTGGAAGAATTCCATCGTGGACAAACTGTCCGGGGGCGTCAGTTTCCTAGCCAAAAAGCGCGGCGTTCAAGTATTGACAGGTCGGGGATATTTCGAAGGCTCGCAATCCTTGCGCGTGGAAACACCGGAAGGCCAGACGTTTGTTACATATGACAAGGCGATAGTCGCCGTCGGCTCAAAAGCCGCGCTGCCGAAACTTTTTGATTTGGGAAATCCGCGGATCATGACTTCCACTGAGGCTTTGGAAGTTGAGGAAATCCCCGAGGATTTGCTCGTGATCGGCGGCGGTTACATCGGAATGGAGCTTGGCTCCGTCTATGCGAATCTCGGCAGCAAAGTGGTGGTCGTCGAGGCGTTGCAAGGAATCCTGGGGGGCGCCGATGCGGATTTGATTCGTCCCGTGATGCAATACGCGCAGAAAAATTTCCGCGAACTCCGCTTCAATACGAAAGTCACCCAAATGTCCACGAAGGGCAAAAAAGTCCGCGTGGTCACCGTTGGACCGGACAAGGCGGAAAAAGAGGAATTATTCGATCGTGTGCTGGTTTCAGTGGGACGCTCACCGCGTTCGCAAAATCTCGGGCTTGAAAATACGCAGGTTGAACTGGACGAGCGCGGCTTCATTAAGGTCAACGAAAAACAGGAAACCAACGATCCCGCAATTCTTGCCATCGGCGATATCGCGGGCGGAATTCTCCTCGCACACAAGGCCAGCAAGGAAGCGCGAGTCGCAGTCGATGCCATTTTCGGCGAAGAGAGCACGATGTCGGGCGTCATCATTCCTGCTGTGGTCTTTACCGATCCCGAATTGGCATGGTGCGGAGTGACTGAGTCCGAAGCGCGCGCAAAAAACCTGGATTTTGAAGTCGCCAAATTCCCCTGGGCCGCTTCCGGTCGCGCGCTGACCTACGACCGCCCCGACGGCCTGACAAAATTGATAATTGACAAGGAAACCGAGCGCATCATCGGCGTCGGAATTGTCGGTCACGGAGCCGGGGAATTGATTGCGGAAGGCGCATTGGCCATAGAGATGGGTGCAACAGTTGGCGATCTCGCTGAAGTTGTTCACGCTCATCCGACGCTCTCGGAAACCAGCATGGAATCCGCCGAAGTCTTTTTCGGCGTCTCAACCCACACCTACGCCCCCAAAAAACGCGAAGAGTAGTTTTCCAGCACCGGTTAATATTTGTCCAGAGCACGGCCTTATTAAGAGCGCATGAAGTCTTCGCTTTTGCGAAAAAGCGTTCGATATTTTGGCCTCTTTTGAATTGGCCTCACATCCTAATCTTCGTTGCATTGTTGATAATCAATGCTTTACGAAATGCGCTGCGAAAAATTAGTGAACTATTAATTGATAATAAATTGATAATTCGCTAATAAATAGCGAATGAAAATTCCAGACAAACCGCCTGATTTCCTAAAATTAATCGGCGATTTGACCCCGCAAAAGTTGGAACGGTTTTTTCAACTCAACAAGGAACGCGATTTCGATGCCGGGTATCTGCATTGGGATGAATTGCGTTTTCGCAAGCCGCCTCAGGACTTGACGCTTGGAGAATGGTGGACCGCATTGAAATTACTCCGAGGAAGCGGATCCAGAACCGTGCCGTTGGAAGATAAGGAGGGTCGCCCCTTTCATTTTTGCGTCCCCGATTTGGTGGTTGATCTTCTGCATCAAATCGACCGAGGCAGCGGAACCATTGTCCAAATTCCAGAACAAATAACCAACGCCGACCAAAGGGACCGCTATCTCATACGGTCATTGATGGAGGAGGCCATTACGTCGAGCCAATTGGAAGGGGCTGCGACCACTCGTGAAGTCGCCAAGAAAATGTTGGCTGAAGGGAGGAAACCTCAAAATCACAGCGAGCGAATGATCGCGAACAATTACGCTACGATGCGGCGTATTTTGGAATTGAAAGAAAATCCATTGACCCCGGAATTGGTATTCCAAATTCACCGGGAAATCTCCCATGGTGCGCTAGATATCCCGGACGGCGCTGGCCGGTTTCGGAGGCAGGACGAGGCGATAAATGTTTCTGATCTTCAAGGAAACGTCTTCCACACGCCGCCTTCAGCTGAAGATCTGTCCGGCCGTTTACAGAAGATGTGTGATTTTGCGAATGTAAGAACTCCAGATTTTTTTGTTCACCCGGTAATCCGAGGGATAATCCTTCACTTTTGGCTGGCCTACGATCATCCGTTCGTGGATGGCAATGGAAGAACAGCTCGGGCATTATTTTATTGGCAAATGCTTCATTCGGGCTATTGGCTTTTTGAGTTCATCTCCATTTCGCACTTTCTTAGGAAAGCTCCCGTGCAATATGGCGTGGCATTTTTGCATAGTGAGACGGACGACAACGATCTGACCTATTTCATTATTCATCAGACAGAAATTATTCGGAAATCCCTTAAGGAACTTCACAATTACGTCGAACGCAAAGCATCTGAAACCAGGGCTTGTCTGGACGCGTTGGAAAAATATCCGGAACTAAACCACCGCCAACACGCCCTTGTTGGTCATGCTCTGCGTCATCCCGGTTTTATTTACAATATTGGGAGCCACCAAAAACGTCAGGGAATAACCTATGCAACCGCCCGAAGTGACCTGTTGAAATTAGCACAGTCAAAACTATTTGAGCAGAAAAAAGTGGGCCGCCGGTTCGTGTTTGTCGCTCGGAAGAATCTTGAAACAAGCCTTCAAACTAAAGGCCATTAGTTCCAGACGCGTTGACGCTTGTGGAAGCGTGGATTTTTTGCCACCATCCTGATCCGTCATGAAAACACACCGAACCCGCAGCTTTCTCCTGATCTTTTCCTTGGCTGTATCCGTCGTAGGGAAGTGCGCGGCAGGCGAAGCGGATGATTGGCGCGCAAAAATGGCGCCCATCATCCCGCGTGGATACGTTTGCCGCCATACGGATACCCCGATTGTCGTTGATGGAAAATTGGACGATGCAGTTTGGGCCACCGTGCCTTGGACGGAAGATTCGATGGACATCCAAGGCGTCGCGATGCCCAACCCCCGCTTTCACACTCATGTGAAAATGCTCTGGGACGATGATTACCTCTACATCGCCGCTGAACTGGAGGAACCCCATGTTTGGGCCACATTGACGAACCACGATTCCGTGATTTTCCTCGACCCCGACTTCGAGGTGTTCATTGATCCGCAAGGCAACACGCACAATTACTACGAGTTCGAAATAAACGCATTGAACACCAGTTGGGACCTGATGCTTGACAAGCCTTACATGGACCAGGGCAAGCCCAACAACGCCTGGGACATTCCTGGTCTCAAGACCGCCGTGCAGGTCAACGGCACGCTCAATAATGCCTCGGATACCGACAAAGGTTGGACGGTCGAGATCGCCTTCCCGTGGAAAGTTCTCGCTAAGCACGCCCGCCATTCCGGCCCTCCGACCGAAGGCGAACAATGGCGCATCGATTTTTCACGGGTCGAGTGGCAAATCACGACGACCGGCGGCGTTTACGCAAAAGTTCCGAATACCCCCGAGGATAATTGGATTTGGTCTCCGCCCGGCGTGATCGACATGCACCGCCCCGAAATGTGGGGGCTTTTGCAATTCACGCGTCAGCCCGCGAATCAGGAAATTTCCATCGCGCCAATTCCAGGCAAACCCGCGCGTGATCTGGCATTGGAAATTTACTACGCGCAACGTGATTTTAGAAAAGAGCACCATCGATGGGCCACAAATACTGACGAGCTGTCAATACCAGCCGCTTCACTTCCGAGCGGAGTCGAAGCTCCTCTGATCGAATCAACGACCGATGGCTACGTTTGCTCCGTCAAATATAATGAAGATCAAAAACCCCACGTTTGGCGCATCCGCCAGGATCGCTTGCTGAAACTCGACGAACCTCTGCCTGTCGAAGGCGACGTTTTTCTCTCCGAAGCCGTGGAAAAATTCGGCGATGCCGGTCGCCGCGCCGCTTATTTCATTTTGGACAACATGCCCGCCAGCGATCACGCCGCGTTAAGCAGCGATTTTCTGATGGAGAACCTTTCGCTCGCTATGCAGGCGCGCACAAATTTTCCATGGGCCAAATCCATTCCCGAACGAATGTATTTCAACGACGTGGTTCCATACGCTTCCCTCGACGAACCCCGCGATCCGTGGCGGGCTGATTTTTTCCCCATGTGCTCAAATATCGTGCGCGATTGCAAAACCGCGACCGAAGCCGCGCAAGCCTTGAACCGCGAACTTTTTAATCAGGTCAAGGTCCATTACAATTTAAAGCGAAAGCGCAACAACCAAAGCCCAAAGGAATCCATCGAGCAGGGGAAAGCGACCTGCACCGGCCTGTCAATTATTTTAGTGGACGCCTGCCGCACGGTCGGTGTCCCGGCGCGAATCGCGGGTGTCCCCGAATGGGCGCAAAAGGAAGGCAACCATACTTGGGTTGAAATTTGGGATGGCGATTGGTATTTCACCGGTGCCGATGAATATGACAAAAACGGCCTCAATCGCGCGTGGTTCAACAGCGACGCCGCCATCACCGTCCGCAACACCAACGCCCTCCACCAGATTTACGCGACAAGCTGGCGGAAGACCGGCGAATATTTTCCGCTGTCCTGGGACCTCGCCTCGCGCGATGTCGCCGGCATAAATGATTCCGCCCGCTACGCGAAACTTATTGTCGATACTAATGAAACCGCGACGACCGTGCATGTTCGCCTTCGCGACAAGGAAAAAGGCGAACGTTTGCCCTCCGACGTTCAATTGCGCACCGAGAACGACCAACTTCTCTCCGCCAATCACACTCGCGCCGGAACTGCCGATTTGAACGACATGCCCGATTTTGTTCTCCCCGATTTCGGCCACGCAGTCCTCCGCTTTTCACGCGACGGCCAGACTAGGGAAATGACGGTCGAATGCAGTTCATGTGTTGACAGAGAAACTCTCGATGTCGCATGGAATGAACTGTCGCCTGTTCCGCAGACGGTTCTTCAAGCGGAATCCTGGCTTGCCCACTCGCCTGCAGATCGCAGCGCGCCGCCGGATTTTGCTTTTTCGCGCGACGATGCGAAGAGAATTATTTCAATGGCCTGGGCGGATGTTGCCAAAACCCGCGCCGCCTCGGCGTCTCAGGAATTGTCGGGCGACAAAATCACCATAGGCGACAAGGAACTCAAATGGATGGAGAAAACCTTTGGCGACGCGCCCGACGGCAAGCACAGTCTCTGGATCACACTTCACGGCGGCGGCAACGCGCCAGCCGAGGAAAATGACAAAAACTGGAAGGGTTACTATGGCCGGTATGAATTTCCGCCCGGCAGCATCAATGTCGCCCCGCGCTCACCCGCAAATTCGTGGGACATGTGGTTCGTTCCTGAAGTCGATGGGCTCTTCGACCGCTTGATCTCCGACATGGTGATGCAACGCGGCGTTGATCCGAACCGCGTGTATATCATCGGTTATTCTGCTGGCGGCGACGGCGTTTATCAATTGGCGCCGCGCCTAGCCGACCGCTTTGCCGCCGCCACAATGTGCGCGGGACACCCCAACGACCAGACGCCTGAAGGCTTGCGAAATCTCCCATTTTTCCTATACATGGGCGGCGCAGACGACGCTTACAACCGAAATAAAGTCGTTGTCGAATACAGCGCGAAAATCGACGCTTTGCAGGCTGCCGACCCCGCCGGTTACACGCATCGCCTCACAGTTTACCCCGGCTTGCCGCACAGCATGCAAAATCGCGAGGCCGAAACGATTCCCAGAATGGCCGCGCTCGCTCGTGATACCTGGCCCAAGCGCGTTGTGTGGAAGCAAAGCGGACACGGTGCGCTTCACACGCAATTTTATTGGCTGGAACGCCCCGCTGAAGACATAAAAGCAAACGAAATTTACGCCGCGCGCGCGGATGGACAGACCATCACTATCGAAACGCCCGACACCGGCAAAATGACCTTGCGCCTTTCCGACGCGTTGGTTGATTTGGACAAACCCGTGCGCGTCGTCGCCGGCGGAAAAACCGTTTTTGAAGGCAAAGTGCCCCGTTCCTTCGCCGCCGTCGTTCATTCCTTGCACGAACGCGAAGACCCCGATCTCGCCGCGACTGCCCTGCTGCCTGTTTCATGGTAATGTCGGGTTGCAGATTATCAGGGCATCCGGGAAGACACGAAGTTGTTGCTGGGCCGCCTTTTATTTTTTGGAAACTGTTGTAATCTTTACAAATGGACAAAAAGCAATTCCCGCCGTTCAGTCTGACGCGTCTGTTGAAAACCGTTTTTGCTCCAAAACCCGGAGAGCGCGTCGCAATTTTAATCGACCTGCCGGATCCGCGAAACATCAAGGACTTCGCCTTCCTCCAGGACAAAACCCTGACGATCCAACGCCACGCGTATGACGTGTTTTATCAGGGATTGAAAAACGGCGGCTTGCAGGAATTGCAATTGACAGGAGGGGATATTTTTGCCTACCTCGTCACCGGCGGCAGCAACCTCGATTTGCCCGCGACCGCTTTCGACCCGTCCGGCAAAGAACTGAATCTTGAGAAGGACATTTACCCGAAGTATAACATTATTCTCTGCATCTCGACTTTCTCGGGCACGGCGCCGTTGACAGCGATGGCCAAGAAATACGGTTTCCGCGGCGCAACCCTCCACGGTCTTAACGACATCATTCTCAAAACCGGCCTAGCTGTCGATTATAACGACGTCAGCCGCCAGGCCGAAAAATATCGGCTCGGTTTGACAGGCTCAGATTACTTCGAGATTGATTTTGAAGTCTTTGGGCAAACCCATCGACTCACCCTGCAATGCGGCAGGCAGGAGGCCCAAAAAAGCCACGGCATGTGTCGCGGCGAAAAGCCCGACGTCGCCAATCTCCCGGCCGGTGAAGTTTATTTTGTCCCCACCGGTGCGGACGGCGCATTTCCCCTGCGCTACGAAGACGGCACGGTTGGCTTGATGACTGTATCCGGCGGGCGCATTCAAAAAGCGACTCTGCTCAAAGGCAAACAAAGCGTCATCGAGGAACACAACCGAAAATTGCAATCCGACCCCGTCACCGGCGAAATCGGCGAACTTGGCTTCGGCACACAGGACCTGCCGCCTTCCGGTCGCGACATCCAGGACGAAAAAATTCTTGGCACACTGCACGTCGCCACCGGTCGTAGCGATCATCTCGGCGGTCACTTGACACCCGACAAATTTACAAATTCCAAAAACGCCACCCACGACGACATCCTCTTTTCGCCGACCAAAACGCCGGAGATTCGCGTGACGCAGGCGCGGATGTTTCGCGGTGCGCAGAAGGAAGTTGTCATAGAAAATTTTCAACCGTCGCCATACCTGCGCAAATTGCTGGCGTCGTAACCCGCGAAAAGGGAATCAATGGCGGGAAATTATTACGACAGCGAACGGGCGGGGTCCGAATACCTTCTGCTCCACTACGGCAACCCCGCTCCTTGGCGGGCGACGTTTCCCGCGCGTTGCGTGACGGAATGTCTGGCGGCGAACAAGGTTCCGAAGAAATCTCGCGCGGTGGATTTGGGCTGTGCGGTCGGAGCCAGTTCGTTTGAACTTGCGCGGCACTGCGCTGAAGTCATCGGCATCGACGCCTCTGAACAATTCATCGAAATAGCGCATGATTTGCAAAAACGCGGCACTCGAAAATTTAATTATGTTCAAGAGGGAGAATTAACCCGCACCGCAAAAGCGGTTGTCCCTTCAAAAATTGACCGCGAGCGAGTGACCTTCGAAGTAGGCGACGCCACCGCGTTGCGGGACGGCTTGGGAAAATTCGACGTAATTCTGATGGCCAACTTGATCGACCGCGTTCCAAATCCACGAAAGCTGCTCCGCCAATTGCCCGCTTTGATGAATCCCGGCGGCCAACTGATTATCACATCGCCCTACACATGGATGACTGAATACACCCCGCGTTCCGAGTGGCTTGGCGGTTTCAAACGGGGCGCGCGCAAAGTCGAAACATTCGCGGCGCTAAAGGCTTTGTTGTCGCCCGATTTCAAGCTCTCCAAAAGACGCGACATTCCGTTTGCCATTCGCGAACACGCGCGTAAATATCAATTCGGAATTGCCGAAGCGAGCGTGTGGCTGCGCCGCTGAAGCAACGCCGCTTCAGACCATGAAAATCGTCCCGCTGACAATACTTTTTCTTGCCCTCTTATTGACTGGATGCGGCGAAAAACCGACCAACCGCCTCGTCGTCGGCATGGAGCTTGCCTATCCTCCCTTCGAGATGACAGATCAGCAAGGCCAGCCCACCGGAGTCAGCGTCGATCTCGCGCGCGATTTGGGAAAACAACTGGGCCGCGACGTTGATATCGAAAACATCCCCTTCCACGGCCTGATTCCCTCGCTGCAAACGCACAAAATCGACCTGATCATTTCCTCGATGACCGCGACTCCGGAGCGCGCCAAGTCGATTGCCTTTTCCGACCCTTATTTGAAGACCGGCCTCTGCCTTTTGGTTGGCAAGAACAGCCCCATTCAATCCATCGCCGACGCCGATCAACCTGGCCGGACAATCGCTGTCAAACAAGGCACCACAGGGCACGTTTACGCCACCGACAATATCAAAAAGGCGCATGTGCTTATTCTCGACAAGGAAGACGCCTGCGTCCTCGAAGTGGTTCAGGGCAAGGCGGACGCGTTCATCTATGATCAAATTTCCACCTACGAAAACTGGCGGCGCAACACGGAAACGACGCGCGCGATCCTCAAGCCCTTCACCCAGGAATCCTGGGCCGTCGGCCTGCGCCTTGATGACACGAGCCTGCTCAATTCAGTCAATCAATTTTTAAAGGATTACAAGGCCGGCGGCGGATTTGATCGCCTTGGGGACCGCTATTTGAAGGAGCAAAAAGAGGCTTTCGCTAAACTGGGCTATCCGTTTTACTTTTGAGCGTGCGCGGCCCACGCTATTTCACCGCATCCAACGAACCGGGAGCGCCTTCGCCCTCATGGCCGGTTCGGGCGTTGAACTTCACCATCGCGCTGCTTTTCTTCGCCGGAATCCTGTCGTTCTCATTTTGGAATCTGAAATACCACCTGCGTTGGGAAACCGTTTACGACTACCGCGCCATGTTCCTGCAAGGCTGGCTGACAACCATCTGGATTTCCGCCGCCGCACTGGTCATCAGCACGATCATCGGATGCTGTTCTGCGCTGGCGCAACGAAGCGCGCTTCTGCCGTTGCGATATGCCGCCAAGATTTACGTGGAGATCGTCCGCGGAACCCCGCTGCTCGCCCAAATCCTCGTTTTCTTCTACGTCGTCGCCGCCGCGTTTAATGTCAATAATCGTTATCTTGTCGGCGTGTTGACGCTCGCGTTTTTCAGCGGCGCGTACATCTCCGAAATTATCCGTGCTGGAATGGAAAGCGTCGGTCTGTCGCAATTGGAATCCGCCAGGGCAATCGGCCTGACCCGCGCTCAAACTTATCGTTACGTCATCGTTCCGCAGGCGATTCGCCAGACGCTTCCGCCGCTGGCCGGGCAATTCGTTTCGCTGGTGAAGGATTCCTCTCTTCTGTCAATTATCGGAATCAGCGAATTCACGCTCAACGCCGAAATGATCAACGCGCGAACCTATAGCACGCTGGAAAGTTATCTGCCGCTGGCCGCCGGCTATCTCATCTTGACGCTTCCAATTTCCATTTGGACCCGCCGCCTGGAGCAGCGCCACAAGTTTGAAACGTGAAACTGGCGCTCAACCACCTCCGCAAAAATTTCGGAAAACAGCTTGTTCTGGACGATGTTTCGCTGTCGTTGGAAAACGTCCGCACACTCGCGCTCGTGGGTCCGTCCGGCGGCGGAAAATCGACCCTGCTGCGAATCATCGGCGGATTGGAGTATCCCGATTCCGGCGGCGTCGAAATCAACGGCGAACCGGTGAATTTTCAGGAAGAGGCTTTGCTCAAGCATCGCCGTTCGATAGGCACGGTCTTCCAATCGTTCAACCTGTTCCCGCACTTGACAGCGTTGCAAAACATCACCCTCCCCCTCGAAAAAGTGCATTGCCGTTCCGAATCCGAAGCCAAAGCAATCGCGCGGCAATTGCTGGAGCGATTTCGCCTGGCGGACCATGCCGATAAAAGACCGGCGGAATTGTCCGGCGGCCAGCGCCAGCGTGTCGCCCTCGCCCGCGCCATTTCCATCAAACCGAAATTATTGCTGTTCGACGAACCCACTTCGGCCCTCGACCCCGAAATGTCATCGGAAGTTTTGGATGCCATCCGCGAATTGCGCGACGAAGGCCGCGATTTTATTCTTGTCACTCACGAAATGGGATTTGCCCGCCGAATTGCCGACCAGGTCGCCTTCCTGGCCGACGGCAAAATCGTCGAAGCCGGCAGCGCCGCCCAAATCTTCGAAAGCCCCGCCACCCAGCAAACCCGCGCCTTCCTGGCAAAGGTGCTGAAATATTAACCGGACAATAAAGGAGAGATAGAATCGGCCTAGCTTAGCTCCGACTTTTTTTGGCCATCAATAACAAGAAGGAACAAAAGGGTTGCGTGAAGGTTTTTCATCAGTTAAGCGAATCGGCATGAAAATCAGTTTTAGAGGGCTTATTGCGCTTCTTTTTTCGGCTTTGGCCACTTCCGTCGGCGCTCAATCGTTTGAAATTATTTATTCGTTTACGAATAGTTTCAGCGCCCCCAGAAACCCAATTGGCGGCGGTCTCATTTGCGGGCCTGACGGCAATTTTTACGGCACAACTGAATACGGAGGGGCAGGTGGTTTTGGCACGGTTTTTAAACTGACGCCAGCTGGCGTTCTTACTATACTCGCGAACTTTGGCCCTCCAGGTGGCGGAGTTCCTGTCGGGGGCGTGATTTTTGGACCGGACGGGTTTCTGTACGGAACAACCAGCTTTCCCTTGTCAACTATCTTTAAAGTCAGCATTAACGGCGGAATCTCCAACGTATATACCGCCACCAACGGCACATTCAATGCGGGTATCACGTTTGCTCCTGACGGCACCATTTTCGGGACCACGCTTTCAGGCGGTATTAATGCCAATGGAACCGTCTTTCGACTGGACACGAACGGGCTTTTTACAACGCTCTATTCTTTCGAGGCCACGACCAATTTAGCAAACAGTAGTGGCATTCAACCCTACGCAGGCTTGGTATGGGGACCCGACGGAAACTTATACGGTACGACTGCCTCCGGGGGAGCTTACCTGGCTGGAACCGTGTTTCGGATAACTCCGGACGGTGATTTTTCAGCCTTGGAGAGTTTTAATAACACCAACGGAGCCGACCCCAACGCCACGATGATAGTGGGTCCCGACGGGGCGATGTACGGAACTACGGTCAATGGCGGGGATGGAGTGGTATTCCGGCTCACAACAAATGGCGTCCTCACCACCCTGATAAGTTTCAACTCCTTCGATGGCGCGTCACCCGAAGCGGGAGTCATATTCGGGCCGGACGGGAATTTATACGGAACAACGTCTGGCGGCGGGTCTGGCTATTTTGGCACCGTGTTTCGGCTTACAACAAATGGTAATCTGACAACTTTGGTAAACTTCAATAATTCAAACGGCTCGTATGCGAAAACCAGTCTGACTTTCGGACGCGATGGACTGTTGTATGGCACTACATTTTCTGGTGACGGGAACGGAGCTAATGCAGAAGGCGAAATGTTCCGAGTGGATGTGGGACTCGCGGTTACAAATGTCCCGCCACCAATCGCAGTTTCTTCAAACGGAGCTGTCGCTGTAAATTTGCCAGTCGTCACCGGCAGCACGAGCCGACTATGGTCAACCACTAATCTACTTCAGCCTTTGGATCAATGGAGCGTTTTGGCGACGAATTTCTCAGCGTTTCCACTTCTACAGTACGTTGATACAAATCTAGGCGCCTTTTCAGAAAGGTTCTTCCGCACAACAACTCCGTAAACTTGTTGCCAGTGCCAAAAGCGTCCATAACGGCAATTCCTGAGGCTATTGATCGAAATTCACCCCGACCAATTCGCGTGGCGGCAAATCGTTTTCTATCTGTTGCCTGGATTGTCATTTTTGTTTGTACGATAGCTCGTGCTGGGGATAACAGCACCAACTCATGGGCCTTTCAGCCCGCCCGCGACGACTTTAGTTCCGACGCATTGCTCGATTTGCGCGGGTTGAATGAAAATGCCGCCGGTGACCACGGTTTTGTGATCCGCTCAAGCGACGGGAATGATTTCGCGTGCAGCGACGGCACGCCCATTCGCTTCTGGGCTGTCAACGATTCGGCTTTCGATAAAGACCTTGCGCGTCAGGCGCGTTTCCTCGCCAAACGCGGCGTCAACATGGTGCGATTCCACTGCAACATCACGCCGACCAACGACGATTTGATGAGCATCGACCAGGGCGACCGCGATAATCTCTGGAAAAGAATCGCCGCGATGAAGAAAGAGGGCATTTACGTCACCTACTCCCCGTATTGGGCCGGACCCGCGCGCGTGAAGCCGTCGATGGGAATACTTGACACTGGCGGAGGAGGAAATTGGGGTTTGCTGTTCTTCGACCCAAAGTTCCAGGCGGCTTACCGAAGCTGGCTCAAGCAAGTATTGACTGAGAAAAACCCTTACACAGGCATTCCTCTCTCGCAAGACCCGGCTCTGGCGATCATTGAAATTCAAAACGAAGACTCCCTCCTCTTTTGGACCAGTCAAGGCATCAAGGGCGCTGCGAAAAAGGAATTGCGCCGCCAATTTGCGCAATTTCTCACCGAAAAATACGGCTCGCTTGAAAAAGCAAAAGTGAAGTGGAACAACGCAACCCCTTCCGCCGACCAGGATTCACCCGACAATTTCGCGGAGGGCGAGGCGGCGCTGTACATCGCCTGGCAATTGACGCAGCATGGCGGCCCTGAAGGTCAACAATTGCGTTGCGCCGATCAAATGCAATTTCTCACCGAAACGATGCGCAAGTTCAACAAAATGGTCGGCGATTACTTGAAAAACGAACTGGGTTGCAAACAACTTGTCAACGCCGGCAACTGGCGCACCGCCGACAACGTGACCATGCTCGACGCGGAGCGTTGGTCTTACACCGCCAACGACGTGATGGCGGTCAACCGTTACTACGATGCCACGCACGAAGGCGCCAACAGCGGCTGGGCCATTTGCAACGGGGACAAATTCCTCGACTCGTCGGTGTTGCTCCGCCCGCGCGAATTCCCCCTCGCGCTCAAACAAGTCGCAGGCTTTCCGATGATTGTCACTGAAAGCTCCTGGGTCCCGCCGCTGAGTTATCAGTCCGAAGGCCCGTTTCTAGTCGCGGCGTACCAATCGTTGACAGGAATTGATGGATATTATTGGTTCGCGACCGGCGAAGAAGACTGGCGTCAACCCGGCTCGGCCAACGGCTTCATGCCATCCGAGGGAAAATGGGTTTGCGCGACGCCAATGTTGATGGGCCAATGGCCTGCCGCGGCGATGATCTATCGGCGCGGTTATGTGGCTCAAGGGAAGCCGGTGGTCACTGAACAACGATCGTTGGAAGACCTCTGGCGGCGGCGCACCCCAATCATTGCCGAAGACCCGGGCTTTGATCCAAATCGCGATGGAGCGAATCGCGCCCCCGAATCAAACATCAAGAATGGCGTCAACCCCTTGGCCTATTTGGTTGGGCCGATAGAAGTAAAATACGGCGCCGACCCAGGGAAAAGTGACGTTGCCGACCTTGCCTCATTTATTAACGAAGAGACAAAAACCGTAAAATCCTCCACCGGCCAGTTGACCTGGGACTACGGGAAGGGCGTTTGTGTTTTGGATTCGCCCAAAGCTCAAGGAGTGAGCGGCTTTCTCCATCAGCAAGGCGTTTTTCCGCTGAGAGACGTTGAAATTCAATCGAAAAATGACTACGCCACGGTGCTGGTCGTTTCTATGGATGACAAACCCTTGAAGGACTCCGCCAAAATCCTCGTGCAAGTCGGAACAACCGAACGTCCCGCAGGCTGGACCACCAAACCCACACAAGTCGCCGGTAAACCTGGCGAAGTAGTCGTCAACTTCGGCCATGCCCCGTGGATGATCGTGCGAAGCGATATAAAAGTCTCGGTCAAGAACGCCAGCATCTCTCGCGCGCACGTTCTGGATCCGAAC
This sequence comes from Verrucomicrobiia bacterium, assembly GCA_036501665.1. Taxonomy (GTDB): domain Bacteria; phylum Verrucomicrobiota; class Verrucomicrobiia; order Limisphaerales; family Palsa-1400; genus DATAUD01. The sequence goes on along the minus strand of DASXZW010000068.1, from coordinate 11,596 downwards.
GGAATGTCAGTTGGCGAGCTGCCGTTACAAGACGTAGCAAACGGCAAAACTTTCGTATTTCCGCCGGATGCCCTCTATGTCGTTTTGCAGGGCAACCGCTGAATCAGATACGAGATACGACTTAAGGGCAGGTTAGTCGGCCAAGACTTTTACGCGGATATTTTTGAAACACGCCTTGCTGATCTGGTTCTCCATTGGCGGATGGCCCTGCAAAGCAAACGTTCCTTCGGGCAACCACGTAACTCCAGTCGAAAGTTTATGTTGCGCATCCATCTCCGGCATCTTGTATTCGAGCATGGTTTTGCCGTTGAGCTTCACCGTAATCGTTTCGTCGTGGCAGATGATTTCCTGCGTGTACCAGGTTTTGTCCGTCACTTCAGGAGTCGGCAAAAGAAGGACATCCTCCTTGTTGTCGGCTGATGGAGCCTCGGGACCCCACGAAATATTTTTGATTCCATACAAACTTCCCGTCCGCCGCCAATCGACATGGCTGTTGTTCACCTGGCATTCGAGTCCAAGCCGTGGCCAGCCGCCTTTTTGGAATTTTGTGTGGAAATAAATTCCTGAATTCGCGCAAGGATACGTCATCACGTCCACTCGCAGATCGAAGTTCTTGAAAGCGTGCCCATTGACATCCCCCTCATAGAATAAGTGCGCCGGCTGATGATTCGTCTTCGGGCACTCCATCACGACCATGCCGTCGTGGACCTGGAAAACGTCCGCATTATCCCCAATCTTCCAGCCGTCGAGCGTCTTCCCGTCGAAGAGACTCACGAAGCCGTCCTCAGGCGTCGTTTGTGCGTGCAAAGGCAAAACTGTTGCGAACAAAACTGCGGCAGCGGCACAAGAAAGCGCGGCCCAGCGCGTAACAAGGCGATTATGTCGCAATGATTGACTTGCGAGACAAGCGGTTGCTTGACCGCGATTGGCTGATTGCGCAGGGGATGGACAAATGTCTGTTCCGAGTGGATTCATGATCTTCGCACCGTGCCTGAGTTGGCAGCGCGATGTCAAGTGGCGATGGGCCAAAAGCAAACTGCCGCATCGTCCGACTTAAGAACGAATATAGTCAGTAAGTTCCCTTGCCGAAAGAACGTCGTCAGACGCCCGGCTCGGGGTGGACCCAAGGTCCGCGATACGGGCGACGCAGGAGTTCGTTGGCTTCCGCATCGCCATGAATTTGGCGGGCGACCGGATCAAACACAAGCGAACGGCCCAGCTTCATCGAAAGATTCGCCATGATGCACGAGGCAGTTGAAATGTAACCTTGCTCGATGTCCGCGACGGGTCGGCTCCTGTCGGCGATGCACGACAAAAAGTTGCGCATATGGCCGCGCGTCGCCGGGGCGCAGTGTTTTTCCAGGTCTTTCTCCGTGCGGTCTTCGGGATATTGGTCCAGCTCGTAAGTGACATCGCGATGGATCGGCTGTCCGTCGCCGTGCGGGATGAAGTCGTAGCTCATCACGCTCGTTTTCAACGTCCCCTTATCGCCGTAAAAAATCGCGGCCCACGGATATTGCGGGTCCGCCGCGTTGCCCCAGGTGCTGTGCTGCCAGACGATTTGCAAATCCCCGTAATCGAACGTCGCCGATTGCGTGTCGGAAATGTTGGCCTTGCTCTTTTTATCGATGAGAATACCGCCGGAGGAATACACGTTTTTTGGCCAGCCGAGGTCGAGCATCCACCGCGTCATGTCAAACATATGAATGCACATGTCGCCGATAATTCCGTTCCCGTATTCCATGAACGCCCGCCAGCCGCGCGGGTGAACCAGGCGATTGTAAGGACGCATCGGCGCGGGCCCGGTCCACATTTCGTAATCGAGATAATCAGGCGCCTCGGTGTCCGGCGGATTCTCGCGGGCGCGCATTTCGTAATAGCAGCAAATCTCGACGTGGCCGATGGTTCCGAGCTTGCCTTCCTTGATGATCCTGTCGCGGGCTTCGATTAAATGAGGCGTGCTCCGGCGTTGCGTGCCCACTTGAACGACTCGCTGCGTTTTGCGCGCCGCGTCGAGCATCGCTTCGCCTTCGACAACATCGACGCTGATCGGCTTCTGCACATAGACATCGAGGCCGCTTTGAACCGCTTCAATCATCGTCAGCGCGTGCCAATGGTCCGGCGTGCCGATGAGCACGATATCGAGGTCCTTCTCCTTCAACATCTCGCGATAATCGTGATAAATACGCGGCTTCTTTTTGGAAACCTGCCGGGTGGCAACCAAATCGGCCGCGGCGGAAACCATGTTGCGATCCACATCGCACAGCGAAACCACTTCCACCGGGGCGACTTGGACGAGTCGCAGAAGATCGCTCTTGCCATACCATCCGCAGCCGATGAGCCCGACGCGCTTTTTGGAAGTATCAGTATCCGCGGCAAAAGAGCGAGTCGCGCCCAGCGCAACACCGGCGGCGGCAGAAGCCTTAATAAATTCTCGACGGTTCATGGGATTATTCTGAAAGCAACAGCGCGCCCGGTCAACTTGAATGTCGCCCTGATGAAATCTCAAATTTATCAGGGTGAATTATTGCCCATCAGGGAAGTAAAAGATGCCGAAGACCCGGCATTTATGACCCTGTTAGGCTACTTTTTCGGCAATCAACGTGAGACGCTGCCACCACCAGACAATCTTGCCGTCTTCTTCGGCAATCCGGAAAAGCGATCGGGCGGAATCCGGCGCGCGCGCCACCAATTCAAGGACCTGGATGCGGTTTTTGTCCGGGGTGTCGGCAGTCTCGAAATACCAGTTCAAGTCGGGCTGCTTGAAAGGAATTACATTTGACACCGTTACTTGTAGCCCCCGGGCCTGACAAAGAGTTTCCCATTCCTTTGGCGTGAGGAATCTCTGGTGGCTGGAATCGCGGAGTTTTTCCACCGTATGAATCCAAGCCTGGGCTTCGGGTTGGCCATCGGAAACTGTTCCGTCAATCAAGAGAAAATAGCCGCCGCGCTTGAGCACACGAGTGGTTTCAGCAATGAATTTTTCCGGGGAGCTAAAGTGGTGCGCCGCAACGCGGCACGTTACCAAATCGAAAGTTTCATCCGGGTAAGGAAGTTGTTCGGCTGCATGAAGAGCGGTTTTAATCGTCAACCCTCGCTCTCGCGCCGTCTCCGTCACTCGATCAAGCATCGGCTGGGCGATGTCCGCGAGTGTGGCGTCGTATCCCAATGAGGCAAGGTAAAGCCCGGTATGTCCGCCGCCCGTCGCGACATCGAGCGCCTTTGCGCCATTTCGGAATGGGATTTTTTGCAGAGCCTGCGCGACGTCTTCGACATTTTGGAGGATATGGCCCTTGCCGTATCGTTCGCTTTGGCGGGAAAACTGATTCAGTGCGGCGGTCTGTGCGTCATCGAAGTCCACGTTTAAAATTTAACTCACCGAAATCGGATTTCAACACGCTTCGGGAGCGCCCGGCGCGGTCATGGACGCGATGATTTTTGGCCGTGTCATAAAAACAAGAAGCAAAATCGGATATGCCAATGCCAACACCAATCCTACCACGAGTCCAAAAATAATAAGCGCGGCGAACAAACCCGGCGGCACACCATGAAGCGGAGCGTTCATGGCATTTGAAAACATGCGGTGATTCACAATCGGCCCAGCGATGACCATGATAATTTCCAAAACGGAATAAACGATTGCCAGCACTCGCGCCCAATTCTGCATCAGTAAAAGACCAATTCCTGAAGCGATCAGAATAATTGCGAAAACGACCTCTACAACGACGCTGAAATGCGTCCAGGCTTGAAAGCCAGGATCTGAGGTAATCGAAGCAAAGAGAGGGTTTGAGCGAGCCTTCGGATGAAGCACAAGGCTCAGCAAGGCCATAAAAACTTTCCACAGCGCGAAACCGATGTTGAGAATTCCGAAGACCATGACGGAGATTGGGCGTTGCCGCATAAGGTGCTTTCCGATCGCTGCGTTGTTGTCAATGTAGCAGTCGATAACGCTCAATCAAGCGAAGACTCAGCGCGGGTTGCCCACGCATTTTGAGCATCCGTGACGCACCGAAACTTAAAAGTGTATTTAGTTGCGCGGGATTTCCCTGAGACTTCTCAACTTGGCATTCTCCCTGCTTAGCAAAGCGCAGCAAGTGCCAAGTATGAGGTTAAGTTCAGTTATCAATAGAAGTTTTGCCGTCACATGTTTTCTGTTTTCATGTTGCATTCATTTGATTGCCGGCACGGTCACGTTAGGTTGGAATCCCAGTCCCGATCCGACCGTCGCCGGTTATAAGATTCATTGCGGCGTTAGCAGTCATTCATACGTCACAACCCTGGATGCGGGTCGCGGAACAATGATGACCGTTCAAGGATTGGCCTCCGGCGTCACCTATTTTTTCGCCGTCTCGGCTTACAATTCCAGTGGTGTTGAGGGTCCTCTTTCTGATGAGTTTGTCGTTCCAGTAAGTTCACCCCCTGTGATTCTGGTTCAGCCCCCGTCGCTAACAATCCAGTCAGGGTCGCCCGCTCTGCTTTTTGTTGCTGCGTATGGCCCGACGCCCCTCGCCTTTCAATGGTTTCTCGACGGCATCCCTTTATTCGGCGCGACGAACTCAGTTCTGTTTTTTCCCGAATTATCGTATGCTGGCGCTGGAAATTATAACGTCTTGGTTATAGGGGGGGGAGGGAGCGTTCTAAGCGCCGCTGCGACAATTACTGTGCTGGGTCCATTGGCTGCATCGAAAGGGAACGTCGGCGCGACATCGACAAGCAACTACAATTTCGTCATCATCACAGGAAGTAGTGTTACAAAAGCAAATCTTCCCGCTTCAACGTCATTTGTTGCGGGTACCTACAATGGATTGTTTTGTGAGACTGACAATTTTGGGGAGCCTGTAATGTCACTTGAGTCAACCGGCTCGCTCAGTCAGTGTGTCGTCGATCCTTTGGGGAATTTCAGCGGAACAATTTTGCTTGGCGGCCAGTCAAATTCTTTTTCCGGCGCTTTTGATTCCTCCGGAAACGGAAGCACAACGGCCTCGCGATCAGCGGAAGGACTTCCCGATTTGGCAGTCGCGCTGCATTTGAATTTGGGCGGCCCATTGGAAATGACGGGAACCGTCTCCAGCCTGGACCCCGCAAATTCATGGAGTTCCTCATTGATAGCGGAACCTCAAACAAACTCCCTCGCGCAATCGTCCAACTTCCTCCTCACATTGCCCGCCACTAATGGAACGGCTGGAGGTTCCATCGTTGGACTGGTAACCAACGGAGGATTTTCGTTGTATGGGGTGCTGGGAGACGGAACAAGATTCCAGCAAACCGCGTCTGTTTCGGTGGCTGGCGATGTTCCAATATTCATTCCGCTCAACAACGCCACAAGATCAGGCTTGATCGCGGGATGGTTTAACCTTTCCGCCAATTTGCCAACCACGCCACTGGTTTGGATTCGAGCATCGAGTGCATACCGGACTGGTTTCACGAATGTGCTCCAGGCGACGCTCGCAACTTTTTCGGGGAGTGAATTGGATTCAGAATCGAGCGGGGAATAATTTAATATTAAAAGCTCCCTCGGCCGCGCTGCGCAAAATCGCCGCGGCAACTTCATCAAATACCAAACCGCAATCCCACCAAAACGCCGTCCGAGAAACCCCGACAGCGCGCAAAGCTGCTCCGTGATCCCACAACATTACCAAACAAGCACCACGAAATATCGTCCGCCAGCCAGCTCGTAAGAGAACACGACGAGCCAGTGATGTCGCGGCAAATCGACGACGAAGAAAATCGACATGGAACGCAACGTGGCCGTCCTCATCGTTGACAATCTGCCCGAAAACCGCGCGCAAGCCTGGATCGCGGGTTCCGTCCCGCAAAGCGCGGAAATAACGTTGCGCAATCATCTCCGGGACGAGAAGGACCAGCAATTCCTCTTCCAAACCGAAGATTCGGCGCAATTGGACAAAACAACTGTTACTCCAATGCCGTCGCAACAAAGGCGCGCCCAGCGCAAAAAGAATCCTGGCCTGCATTCGTGAATGTTCCTGCTCTTCCTTGATGAAAAGATCGATGCATTCCACGTAATCCATGTCGCCTGTAGTGGCGGCGTGGCGACGCAAGTGACGGCCCTCACCGCTTTCACCGATTTGAAAGCGTTGCATCGAGTGAATCAGCGGATTGCGAAGGTTCGCTTCTGGAGAGAACGTTTGCGTGGCGCAGATTTGCAAACGCAATTCGCGGTTGCGTTTGAAATAGCGGACCCAGTCTTTCATAAATGCATTCGAAGCCAGTTTTCCACTCCATCAATGGTTCTGTCGGGCGTTGAAGTTCCAGCGGTGATTCCGACCGTCGCCACGTCTTCGAACCACTCCAACCGCAATTGTTCCGAGCCTTGAACGTGATAGACGTTGCGGCAGTACTTTTGGCAAGTCGCGGCCAACTCACGCGTGTTATTGCTGTTCAGGCCGCCGACGACGATGACGATTTCGCACTCGCGAGCCAATTTGATCGCGGCGGATTGTCTCTGTTTTGTCGGCTGACAAACTGTGTCGATAAATTCCACTTCCGAACGCGGGAAACGCCGCCGGATCAATTCGACAAGGTGCCGAACCTTTTCGACGGGCTGTGTTGTTTGCGCAACGACACCGAAATGCGGCCGCTCCTCCATCCTTGCCACATCTTCCTCCGTCAGGATAACTTCAAACTCCGCAAGGTCTTCCGTCATCCCGCGAACTTCGACGTGCGCCCTGACGCCAATTACAACTGGAAAAAAGTTTTCCCGCACAAGTTTGCGAAGGGCACGGTGCGCGTGACGGACCAGCGGACACGTCGCTTCGATAACTTCCAAACCTTGCGCCCGTACGGTTCTTAGCGTCATTTCCGAAGCGCCGTGCGCGGTGATCATGACGGTTTCAGTTTTGACAGCCGCGGCTTCTTTTTCGATCTGAACTCCCCGATCACGCAGATCAGCAAGAACCGACTCGTTATGCACCAATTCTCCCAAAATGGTGAGCGGTTGGTGTCGCGATTCTTGAACTGCAAGCGCGATGGCGTCGCGAACGCCAAAGCACATGCCAAGGTGTTCAGCGCGGATTATTGTGACAGCGGGCCTTTCGGTTTGGACTGTGTCAATTGCACTTTGCATTGCAAAGTTAGACTCTACGGAGGGTGATGCGTTCATTTTCTCTGGGTTTACTTCTGCGGTTTGGACTGCTTTACAATTTGTTCCAGCAAATCAATGTAATGCGCGAAGGCGCGCCGGCCTGCCGGCGTCAGTGAGCAGGTCGTCAGGGGCCGCTGATTCTGATAGGTCTTCGTGACCGAAACAAAACCAGCCTCCTGCAACGTTTTGATATGCACGCTCAAGTTTCCGTCGGTCATTTTCAGCGTGTCTCGCAATTCTGTGAACGAAAGTTCCGTCGTCGCGGCCAGGAGCGACATGATCGGCAACCGGCCCTTCTCGTGAATCACCCGGTCGATCTGGAGAAACGGTTCCGGGTTCACGCCGCATTCCCGCGCTGTTCAGTAAAGTATAAGTAAACGCCATAGGCCAGGTGCGACCCGCCAAACAAGACGCCCATCGCGATGTTGGCTGTGGGAATTGAAGGCGGGCCGCCCACGCACAGCGCCACTCCGAGAAGACAGCTTCCCACAATAAACGCCCAGCCAAACAACCTGAATCCGCGCGGCATAAAAAACCCCGCGGCGTGAATCGCGCATCCGTAAAGCCCCATCCAACCCGGCACCAGCCACCAAACCGCTTGCGCGCCGCCCGGTTGAAGCCATAGGAAAATCAATCCTGCCATCAACCCCGCGAAAAATGCCGGTGAGAGCGCTTGCGCCACCCGCCGAGTCGGCGGCGACCAGAATTCTTCCGCCTCATTCAACGCCTGGCGTCGAATGAGCACAAAAGCCTCAGCGAGAGAAATGGCCGCCACGGCCATCCAGAATCCGGCAAACCCACGCGCGGTTCGCACGTTGCATATTGCGGCTATAACCGAAGCAGCAATGCCGGTTGTGCCGATTGCGCCCATGAGCGGAGCCAAGGCCCGGCGATAAACCGCGCCGCGCTCCATCAACGTCCGAATCACCTTCAAATTTTCAGCGGCCCAATCGGTCTGCATGGGGGTCACTTTGTATTACAAAGTGGGCGATGTCAAGACCCTTTCTCATTCCTCAACGAAGGCCTGTTTAAGCCATGAATGGATTTTCCGCTTTAGCATCGGGAAAGGAGATTGTTCTCGACACTTCGTTGGCTGCTCTTAATATATTGGCCCCAGCCGGGCAGTCTCGGGTCTCTCTAATTTCTCGAGGATTTGGATTTCAAAGGGATGACCGTGCCGCGCGGATATTATTTGACAGCCCTTTATAAAATGAGCGACACAAAATTTCTGCTGAGGGACGCTGAAGCCAAATACCAAGGCATGTTTGAAAATGCCATCGAAGGCATTTATCAGAGCACGCCGGATGGCCGCTATCTGGCAGTCAATTCCGCGCTCGCAAGGATGTACGGATATGAGTCTCCGGCGGAAATGATGGAGCACGTTTCCGATATTCAAGCGCAGATTTACGTCGATCCCGAATATCGCAAGCGGTTCAAGCAGGAAATCGAATCCGCGGGAATTGTTCGAGGCTTGGAATACCAGGTTCGCCGACGCGATGGTTCCACACTTTGGATTTGCGAATCGGCGCGCGCCGTCCGTGGAGCTGACGGCGGAGTGGGGTATTACGAGGGGTTTATCGAGGACATCAACGAGCGCAAGACCTCCGAAGCGGAACGAGCCCGCCTTGAAAAGCAGGTTCTGCAATCGCAGAAAATGGACGCGCTGGGGACGCTTGCCAGCGGAATGGCGCACGACTTCAACAACGTGCTTTGCGCCATTCTTGGTTACACGGAATTGGCGATGCTGGACCCACAAATTAAAGGGACCACTCGCGAAAATCTCGAAATGGCGCTTCGCTCCGCTGAACGGGCGAGGGATTTGATAAAGCGCATACTCGCCTTCAGCCGACCCGCTGACGCGCAGTATCGTCCGATCAAGATTTCACCTATTCTCAAGGAATCGGCGAAATTCCTCAACGCAACCATTCCGTCCTCGATTGAAATCCATCTGGATATTCAAACGGAAGACGACGTGGTGCTGGCCGACACTTCCGAGATGCATCAAGTCATCATGAACCTTGGAGTCAACGCCAAACATGCAATGACCGCCAAAGGCGGTCGCCTGGACTACGGCTTGTATTCATTGGAGATCGACCCTGCAAAGGCTGCCATCATGGGATTGAAGCCGGGTCGATATGTGCATCTCAAAGTCAGCGATTCCGGCACTGGGATGAGCCGCGATGTGCTCGAAAGAGTTTTCGAGCCGTTCTTCACCACAAAACCGCCCGGTCGAGGGACCGGGTTGGGACTGACGTTTGTTCTCAAAATGATGTCTCGCTGCCACGGGAAGATCGACGTTGAAAGCGAAGTGGGACAAGGCACAACCTTTCACCTCTATTTCCCCTTTTCTCCCGTGCCGCCTGCGCCTGCGGCGCCGGATCGAACAGAGGTGCTCCACGGCAAACGCGAGCAGATTCTCGTGGTGGACGACGAAGTTCTCCTTCTCCACATGATGCAGCAGCGTCTTCGGAAAATGAACTACCGCGTCATCACCCGCGCCGACAGCGTCAGCGCAATGGAAACTTTCAAAGCCGACCCCAACAAATTTGACCTCGTCATCACCGACCACACGATGCCCACAATCCAAGGCGCCGACCTCGCCGAAAGGTTGGGAGACATTCGTCCGGACGTTCCAGTCATTCTCGTAACCGGATTGAATCCCGCTCCGAACCTGCTGCGTTCGCGCTATGCGCCATTGCGGGCTGTGATGTCCAAGCCCATCGATTTTGTGCAACTTTCCCAACGCCTCCGGGAATTTCTGGAAGGTCCCAAAGAGAAATCCGCTCTGCGCGAAAAGAGTTAACGTGGATGAGAGACGCGTTTAACGGCGACTTCAACAAATGAATTTTACCCCCTCTCCTCCATATACTTATGGAGGAGAGGGTTGGGGAGAGGAGGCTTCGTTTTCTCGGTCTCAGGCCCTGTTTGAACTTTAAATAGCGCGGAGCTTGCGCTACTCTTAAAGCACCCGACCAACGGTCGCCCATGAAAACTGGAAAAACCTTCTCGCTTATTCAGGTCTTTGTTTTTTTGTTTTTAGCATCTGTGCTGCACAGCAAAGCACAACCAGTCACCACCATCGCCGCCGGCGGATACCACAGCCTCGTCATCAAAAGCGGCGGCAGTCTTTGGACGATGGGCAACAATGCCGATGGCCAACTCGGTGATGGCACCACAAATAGGGCCTATCTTCCTGAACAGATTGAACCCGCTGGCGTTACCGCCATTTCGGGCGGTCAATACTTCACGCTCTTCCTTGAAAGCAACGGCAGTCTTTGGGGCATGGGCGACAACCAAATCGGCGAATTGGGAGACGGCAGTTACAACAACGTCAGCGCGCCTGAGCGGATTGAGCCGAACAATGTCACGGCAATTGCCGCGGGCCGGTTGCACAGCCTGTTTATCAAGAGCGATGGCAGCCTTTGGGGCATGGGCTACGATGTTTACGGCGAATTGGGCGATGGCCGCTTCTTCACCAACGCGCCCTACGGAACGAATCGTCCCATAGAGATAGTTTCCAACGGTGTCACGGCGATTGCGTCGGGAGACGGCTTCAGCCTTTTCATCAAGTCCGACGGGAGCCTGTGGGGAATGGGTTTTAATAATCTCGGCCAACTCGGCGACGGCACTTTAATTAACAAGGACCGGCCCAAACAAATCCTTCCGGGAAACGTTGCGGCCATATCCACCGGCCTGGCCCACACCCTGATTCTTGAGACCGACGGAAGTTTGTGGACGATGGGCTGGAACGATTATGGCCAGTTGGGCACCGGTAATACAAACACGCTAAACAGTCCTGTGAAAATCGTCCCCGGCGGCATCACCGCAGTTGCCGCAGGCGGCGACATCAGCGCGTTTCTCAAAACAGGCGGAAGCCTCTGGATGATGGGTGTCAATGACTTCGGCGAACTTGGTGACGGCACAACCAACGGCGCCAGCACACCGGAGGAAATTATTCCCAGCGGCGTGACCTCGGTGGTCATCGGATACCATCACGTTCTTTTCACAAAAAGCGACGGCAGTCTGTGGGGCATGGGCGACAACCAAAGCGGCCAACTTGGCGACGGCACAACCAACAGCCCTCCGCGACCTGAGCAAATCTTTGGCGCCTATAATCGACTCGCGATCCAATTCCTGATCGGCAACGGTGTGCAACTGTCGTTTGTCGGCATCGCGGGAACAAGCTATGCCTTGGACCGCGCCTCGGCTCTGGCCCCGGCGAATTGGATTCCAGTGACGACCAACGCGACCAGCGACACCGGCTCCTTGCTGCTTTCCGCCGCGCCGATCGGAGGCACAAATAATTTCTGGCGAATGCGCCCCGTGCCGTAGCAGCCAGCTCTTGCAAGACGCTTAGAGCAATTAAAGAAATTCTGTGGCCGTTTGAAGCGAGGATTTTTGAGTTCTGGCAAGGCTTTGGCGACAGAGCATATCCAAAGTGATCTGCGATGGAGCCGAAACGCCGCCAGAACTCAAAAAGACCGCTCTTTTTCA
>DASXZW010000067.1:0-17093 GCA_036501665.1 Verrucomicrobiia bacterium | reverse complement strand
CTTCTCCAAAAGAGATGCGGAAATTGATGCAGCCCTGGCGAAGCTGTTGGCAGATCACCCGGAACTTGGCGGCGCGAATATCGCGGCGCTCCGGGCGAAGCTTGCTACGGAAAAGCGAACACGGAAACAGAAGGATTTGAGCCGGGATGAACTGCAACAACTGTGGGAGGCGCAGTTGAGCAAAGCTGAACGAGCTTCATTACGCCAGCTTTCAGAGCAGCCGAAGCATAACGCGAAGGAGGAAAAGCCTGTCCAGGTGGTTGAAGCAGTTCAGTGGGCAGAGGAGATCGCCCGGAATTATCCGCTTCAATGATCTGCGTTCTCATGGGGTTATTCTTCGACGGCAGCGGCGCAATCTTGGCGGAAATCAAACTTTATCAAAAAAAAGATGCGGGCTTTCCATGCGGGGACATTGAAAAAATGTGTGAGAGCGAACTCGCAGGAAAAAATTGTGAAAAACGGCCGGATCCGCCGGCGTCTGAAGAACCGCAGGCAGATTCGCCGCATAGAGAGCAATCGTGGAATCAGACTGAGAGTCAATTTCAGGCCAAAAATTCAGTTTGGGGTTCCTGTCCAAAGCGGGGTGTCCACATCGTGGGAAAATCAAAGTCGGGGGATGAGAAGAATTTTCCTCCCATCCAAATTCGCATTCCCTCCATCGACAACCCTTCCGGTCGGAGGGCGATTTAAAAACGGCAACAACGCAACTAAATAAAAACAACATGAAACAGGAAATGAACACCAAGGGTCGGGATTCGGTTCGTCCGTTGCACGGCCAGGCTGACACCAAGCCGCCGATCAACGGCTACAAGTCCACGCCCACATTGCGTAATGGTTCTGGTCAACACCAGCACGGCAAATCAACCAATGGTCCAGCCCAGTGGCTGCTTCTGCCAAGCGAGGCACTGCCAGGGCGCGCTTTTGAAGTTCACGGAAGAGAACGCGAGCGTTTTTTGACAATGACCCGATTTATGCCTCTCGATGGGAATGAGGCGGAAGCCATCGAGCGTTTGGGCGGAGAAATATTTGACGCCTCACTCGCTGCCCTGGCGGAGAAATTCAAAGGCGAAATCGCCGTCGGACAACTGGAGGTTGCCCGGTTGAGCGCAGAACGAAGCCGCCTTGAACGTGAAATTGAGGCGACAGGCAAAGCCATGACGGAAATGCAACCGTTGAGCAGCGAGGGAAAAGTCGAGCTGCAATTTCCGAAGAAATATTCGGTCAAGTTTTGGACGCTGGCCGGGTATGCCGGCGCGACGGCAATTTCCACCACCGCCGCGATCACGTTGATTGCGCATCTGTTTCTTCCCACGCTGCAGTCATGGCTGTCCGCGTGCGTTGCGGCATCGCCGTGGGCCTTGGCGGCGATTGCGCTTGAAACATATCTTCTTCTGTCAATAAAAGCCGACACTGTGAAGGTGGGGCGGGTGCTTTTCGCGGCGTTGTGCGTGTTGGCGGGCGGGTTGGGAATGTGGTTGCTCGGCCTCATTCCACTGGGGGCGCCAATGGATTTGACCGCGCAAGCCCTCCTTTTGCCGGACCGACGTCTGGCGATTGCAGGTCAACTCATGTGCGAACTGGCCGTGACCTTTCTGCTGATAAACGGGGCCATAAAGACCTTCAATATTGGCGAACCGGTCATCGTTCCAAATAAAAACCTTTCCACCGCCTCCACCCACGTGGCGAAGTTAAGCAGAGAGCTTCACGATGTGAATTTGGAAATGGGAACGGTGATGTCGCAATTGGCAAACGCGGAGGGAAATTTGCAGGAATGGCAGGCATCGCGCGCTGCATTTGTCGAAGAAGGGCGTTGCGTGCTGCACCTGCGCGCCAATGAAGCGGCGCTGATTGCCGATCTCCAGGCCCGTCGTGATGAAACGCGGGCCATGCTGTCTCAGTTCACCTCAAAAACCACAACCCAAAACGAATCAAATCAATGAAAACAATCATCTCCAATGCAATGGCAGTCTTTTTATTAATCGTGGCCTCGTTCAGCAGCGCGTTCGCGCAGGAACCGCGCTTTATCCCCGTCGCGGTTTCGCCCTTCACACCAACGAATGATTGGGAGTTCCAGCGGAAGCAGCTCCAGCGTTTGATCCTGGCGGAATCTCCCAATGGAAGCCACGTCGTCGTCTGGGATGCGTATCAAATGCAGGTCATAGCCGACGCACGCATACCACGGCTCGCCTTCGATTCGCCGGCGGCGCGTGCGCCTAAAGTGAGCGCGGCGCTGGCCGTCCTCGCGAGTTGGAATGGCGGCCTGGAAAATTCGTCCGCAACCGCTCCGCTGAAGGATTCCGGCGCCATCAAATTTCCGGCGTGGGTGAAGATGGCGTTAGCCGATTCGAACGAAGCTCCCTGCAGCATGATCGTGCTCGGAAGCCCATTCTACCTCTCACAAAACGAACCTTCATTTTCGATGCTGGGATCGAATTCCGAGCCGCGATATCCGAGCGATGGGCATCTGAAAGGATCCCTGGACGAAACGCCGTATTCGGTTCTCCCCGGAATCATGACCGGCGTGAATGTGTATTGGGCCTACCAGAACGAGCACCTATGGCAAAACGACAATCACCGCCAACTGGTGAATCGCTGGTGGGCGTTGTGGGTGCAGTCGGCGGGAGGGCGGTTGACAGACTTCAGCAGCGACGTGGTTCAAACCTTCAAGAATGCGATCCATCCAATGAATCGACCGGATGCCGGCGTGATCGCACTTAACGCGAGCGATTCTGAAATGGTAATGCACTTGGTCACCAATCGCGTCGTTTCGATCGAGACTCTGAAGACCAATTCGCCCCTGCGAGACGCGGCATGGTCAAACCGCACCGGTCCAATGGCAGAGCCGGCACTGATTAGTTTGGATGTCGGCGTCACTGATTCTGACAACAGGCCAGTGATAGGGCTTGGCAAAACGGAGTTTGCCGTGTTCGACAACGGTATTCAGCAGACAACTTTGTCGTCCACGCAAGAAAGAAAACCTGTGTCCATCGTCCTGCTGATTGATACGAGCGGAAGCATGGAACCCAAGCTGGACAAAGTCCGGGCGGCGGCTTCGACCCTGTTCAGCCGCGCCGTTGCGGGGGACGATGTTTGCCTGATGGAATTCAAGACTACGGTGTCGGTTTTGCAGGATTTCACCACCAACACCCAGACGGCTCAAAAAGCATTGGGCGGATTGAAAGCCGGTGGAGGGACGGCCTTGTTGGATGCGTTGAAATTCGCAATCGAATACGCCCACCGAAACGGCAAAAACGACCGAAAAGGGGTTGTTTGCATTACCGACGGAGGCGAGGCAGACAGCCGTTGCCGGCGGGAAGATGTCATTCCCCTATTAAAACAGGGGAATGTGCAATTCTACAGCATAGCCTTCCCCGATGGATTAAAACCCACCCCGATTTCCAACACCCAGAATGTTTCCCTTCCCAAACCGCAACCGAGCGAGGCCGAGGCGAGGGAACTAATGATCATTCTTTCGCAAGCGAGCGGCGGCGGACTTCTCTTCTTCCCGCAAGAAGCGGATGAACTGCCGCCGATCACCGAGGCGATTGTCAGCAATCTCCGCGCGCCGCGTTATACGATTACCTACCAATGCAGCAGCCCGAACACTTTGACCGGATGGCATTCGGTGCGGGTGCTTGTCCATCCCGCAGCGGACACCGGCGGTGTGACCGTGCATGCACGTGAAGGTTATTTCGCGCCGGAAACACCGCCACCCTCAATACCTGGCGGCGGCATTTCCAGCCGAAATGAAATCAGCCGTTGAGCGTCCGTCGGCCTGGCGCTTTGCAAACGAAGCGCCAGGCAAGATTTTTAAACAAAAAAAGTACGGAATCGAAAAAGGCCACATTGAAAGGTAGATATGAACGCAATTTCAAATCTGTCAAAAAAACTTTGGAGCCGCATGGCTTTGGAACAGGAGCCAGCGTGGCCGGGTGCCCAGCAACAACTGAAAGCGGAAACATGCGGTGCCCTTCTGAAAGAAGGAGTGGAAACCCTTGAGCCGTTGCGCGCCGCCTGGTGCGAGGCGGTGTCCGCGCAATGGGGGTTTTCCGGAGCGGCCGGATTGACGGCGCTTCTCTTGCTCATTTTGGCGCCGAATTACCCCATTGCATGGTTGACAGTGGCCGGACTCGCAGCGCTTCTAGCTTGGGGATTGTCATCCAAATCGCGCCGCCTTCATAAAGATTTGTGCGATCAATTTAATGGCTGGCGCGACAACGTCATCCGCGAGATGGACAAAGAGGCGTCGCTGATGCCGTCCCACTGTCATTCCCAGGCAGCTTTTAATGACTCGTGGCTGAACGATGCCTTTTACAACACCTACGGAGGACACAACTTTCTGTCCATCGGCAACGCCAGTTGCAGCCAGCTTTCCGTGCAAAACATTTACACGGAAACATATTACGTCACGGTCTCTACCACCGATTCCAAGGGAAACACGACTTACCACCAAGAAAAGCGGGCTCGCACGATGGTTGTGCCGGTGTTTGACGGATTGTTCATGGTGATGCCTGCGCCGTTGCCCTATCCCGGCACGGTCGTGTTGAGACCCAAGCTGGAAGGCCGGAGGGCGTCTCTTCACGTAATTCGGACGGCAAGTTCCAAGCTGACGAACAATTATTGCGTGGGGGCTTCAGACCGATTCATCGGGCATAGGGCGTTGACGCCGTCGCTGTTGGTGGCACTTTGGGATTTCCGCCAGCTTGTCCCCTGTCAGCCAAGTTTTTCCTACCGCGACGGACGGCTATTTGTCGTCTTGCCCAAGACTTCTCTGAGTTTTGGCCAGCCGCCCGGCTTATGGAGACCAGTCGCGGCCTCCAGTCTCCGCAAGGTGGTCGATGACTGCGAGCACGCTTTGTCATTCCTCAAAAATGCCGTGAAAAATTTAATGCCGAAATGACGCAGCGCACATCTAGTTAATAAAATCTTGCAAAAACAACCCCAAAAACAAACATAACATATGACAACAATTATAGTTCTCGCCTCCGCGCTTGCCCTTGGACTTGTGCTAGTAGCCATGCTGATTAGTTGGTGGAACCATCAGGCCGCGCGTCTGGCGACGTCGCACGAGCAATGGAAAGAGGCGATCGAGACACTGGTGGCGCAATTGCAAAAACGGGCCGATCTGATGCCGCACTCGCTGTATATGGTGCGTGAATCCATCCAAGTGCAAATCATGTATTTAGAACAGATTCACGATTCAATTGGAACGTCTGTTCCCGGAGGAGAGCTGGGTGTTCTTTCAGCCAGTGCCGCCAATCCTGGGCCACGTCCTAAGTTGGATGTCGATCAATACGGAAAGTATTTAGAGATCAAATCCAAAACCGAGGATGATATTGCCGCCGCAAGGCGGATGGTGGCTGAAGGGGCGGCTAATTTGAACATTGCCGTCAATATTTTCCCGACATCTCTTGTCGCCAAAACACGCGGCATCAAGGAAGTGCCCATGAGGCATGTCACTCCTGAATTGGAGATCGATCCTCCTATTGAGCCGCTGCCGATGCTCATTGCCAGCATGACCAAGGCCCCGCTGATCCGGGAAGGAGGCGCCGGTGAAAAATAACCAGGTCCAGCCTTTGTCAGTCACCGTTGGCAAGGGCGAGGCGTGGGAGCTTGAGCGGGTGCAATCTTCCTCTCCAGAAGCGTTGGAAGCGCGCGCCAAAGTGGAGCAAGGCGCCGAGTTGTCGCGCGTCGTCAGCCGCGCTGATCAAGCAACCGATGGCGCGCAGCCGTGGTCGTTGATTGATCGCGGCGAGGTGGAAAAAATGGGGTCAGCCGAGTTTAACCAGACCGTTGGTGCGGCTGGCCCGGTTGCAAAGGAATCCGGCCGGCTGGAGCCGCCGGTTTTATTGACAGGGCGGATGCCGTCTGATGGAGCATTCGTCACCACTCCGGCCCTAAAAGAATACGGCAGCTCTGAAAAATTACCGGCCATGGAAGTGGTCGCCGCTCCCGACACGGTGACAACGACGGGCGCGTATGATCTTTCCCACAATCCCACGATGTCCAGTCTTTACCCTCCAGAATTAAAAACAAACAACCCTCAAACAAAGGAAAATGCCATGTTCAGTCAATCCAATCATTCAGAACCCACCACGTCGGCCCCGTCTGCTGCTTCCAGTGGAACGCCGCCAACACCGCCGCCACCCGACTTGGGCAACGCTTCATTTGGCGCGGAGTCCAAAGAGATCGCGACCAAGTACGCTGAGCAGAATCCGCAACCTTCGGCGATGGCCCAAGAAGTGGCCGCGGCACATTCCGCACCAGAACCCGCGCCCTCCACGCCTGCACCTTCCCCGGCGCCGGAATCGCCCAGTTGTTAAAAAATTTACAATCAAAGCAAACACATATGAGTACTGAAAAAGAACTAATGAAATTGTCCGAGAACGATGCGTTTACAGAGGACGATTCGTTTATGGGGACAGTCTGTATCGGAGGAACTGGCTCCGGAAAAACCAGCGGCTCGGGGGACAACTTGAGGCGTGGTTTTCTCAAAAATGGCTACGGCGGCTTGGTGATGACAGTGAAAAACGACGAGACCCGCGCCTGGCAAAACGCGGCCCAGCAAGCGGGCCGCAGTGCCGATCTCATTATCATTGAGCCGGGCGGGCCGAACACGCTTAATTTCCTCGATTATGAGGCGCACCGGTCGGGGGATGGCGCCGGGCTGACCTTTAATCTGGTGCATTTGCTGCTGACTGCCGTGGAGGGGGGAAACAATCAATCCCTCCAGGATGCTTTCTGGGAAAAGGCAGCAAACCAGCTATTAACCAATGCCATAGACTTGGTGCTGATGGCCAACGACGAAATCACCCTGCCCGATGTGGTGGAAGTCATTCGCTCCGCGCCTTCATCCGCGCAAGACGCAGCGTTAATGACCATGTCGGGCGAGAAACTGGCGGAACTTGCCGCAGCAGGCCAGCCAGCTTGGCGGCATACGTCCAAATGCGCGCAATTGATGATCAAGGCCGAAGGCCGCACACGGGATCCGGAGCGCATTTCGGACTTACGCGAGACCTTCGCGTATTTTCTGCATGAGTTAGCGACATTGGATAGCCGTACACGGAGCAATCTCATGATGACAGTCATGGCCCCTTTGACCGCGTTATTGCGCAAACCATTCCGGCGATTGTTCTGCGGGAAAACCACGGTGACGCCGGAAGATAGTTTCAATGGGAAAATCATCATTCTTCACTTGCCCGTGAAAGAATATGGAGAAGTCGGCCGCACGGCGCAAATGTTGTTCAAAACCGTCTGGCAGCAGACGGTGGAGCGGCGCGGTTCTGATGGGGTCCCGCTGTTTCATTGGGCGGATGAGGCGCAGTTTTTTGTCCATCGAAATGACATGACGTTTCAACAAACGGCCAGGTCATCGCGGGCGGCGACGGTTTACCTGACGCAATCCATCGTCAATTTTCGCGCTGCACTGGACAAAGGTGAATCGGAAAGCGTTTCGCAGAGCATTCTCGGATGTTTGCAAAACAAAATATTTCATGCTAACGGATGTCCCATTACGAACCGGTATGCGGAAAGCCTCTTCGGGGAGGAACTGCAATCGGTCGCCACTGCAAACCAAGGACCGGCTGGTTTTAGCGCTGGAGTTCAGCGCCAAATGCTTCCTATAATTCCGGCAACCCGGTTTACCCGCCTGAAGCGAGGTGGCCTCGCCAATAACAGAATTGTCGAAGCCATTATTTTCAGCATGGGCCACACATGGCTTGGCGATGATGGCAAACACAATAAAAACTGGCTCCTGGCCAATTTTGAGCAGGCGGCCTACTGACAGACAAAAACATCAAAAGGATCTCCCATGGAGCTATTAACTAATGACGAAAAGGAAGTCATCCTCATTGAGCTGGCCGAGAGCGAAATGGCCAAATTTGTCGGGTATGCAGCCAGCCATCTCAATGCTGAGAACAGAAATGGGGCCGAAGACATGGTTTTTGAGGCATTTACCATATACTGGCTAAAACCTTTCATAAAGAATGCAAGTGCATACGCTGTGAGCGCGGCCAAGAGCTACATATATACGACAATTGGCTATCTCTGCTGCAACGAAAATCGTCTAAAAGAGTACACTTCGCGCGCCGGTTCCATGGATCGTGATGGCGATTTGGAAATCATCAAAATTGCCAAAATGAATCATAGTTTGGCGAAGGTGAAAGACGCAGAAACGCTCGATCAAGAAGCGTTGTTGGAGGAACTCAAGCCCAAGATGATCACGGCGCTTGGTAAATTAAAGCCTGATCAAGCCGAAGTCATCCGGCTCCTTTTTTTCGAGGAACATTCCTATGCGGAAGCCGCCACAATGATGGGCATTTCCGAAACAACACTCAGAAGCATTCGAAAAAGCGCTCTGAAGGCTCTTTTCAGCAATTTATAACGTCAATAATTAGAATTTGACCAGAATTTTTATGAACAATGAACAATTGAAAAAGTTACTGCGGGCAGCAGAAGGGCATTTGACCGTTGAAGATTACGATGATCTTGATGCTTCTGACGTGATGGATCATCTCAAGGCGTGCGCCGACTGCGCTCAAAAGGCGGAGACATACCGTAAAACCGTGCGCGAATACGAAGAAAACCCGCAACGCGCGCGCGACTTGGTGGCCAGATTGAAATCAGCGGCGCAACCGTCGCGCGCGGAGGTCCTGGCTGACGTGATTTCTGCTTGGAACGAGAAGTTTCAACAGAATTGGGCGGCCTTTTGGGCGGGTGTTGCCGCGTCCCCAATCCAAGCCGCGTCGGAACAGGAAGTCATTATTCCCTGGAAATCCGCCGATCGCCAGCTAACCGGCGTTCTGAAACTGCGCCCTGACAAAGGGGCTCTGGTGACAGTGCGCGCCTGGGACCGGGCTTTGGAGGGGGTGGTGATCGAAGTTGTGCTGGAACGGTCACCCTATCCGTTGCTCACACTGGCGCCGGATGATGAGGGTGCGCTTTCGGCATCAATCAAGATTCCTGAAGACCAGGTTCCCAAAGGTCCCGGTGCGCTGGAATTCCGCTTGCGCAAAAAGGCCTGAGTCGCCACATGATCGCATCCCATGAGCGAGTTTAAGGATTTTGGCCGGCGTCCGTTGGTGACGACTGACGGGAGCAGTTTCCAGGATTACTGGGAAGAGCGGCTGCTCCCGGGCGCCTTCAACCTCCTTCTCCGAAGGGTGCGACAGAGCCGTCAAACGCAGGAGACGGCGATCTTTCGCGCCCTTCAAAAGCAGCTGGACGGCTGGCGAGCGGGGATCGTTGACATGCCTGGCGGCACTCGCGAACAACTCGCGAAGGCCGATCGTCAATGGGAGTTGGTCTTGGCGTTAATTTGGTGCGCGGAACGGGCGGCCACGAGCGTGGATGCCACCGGCGACCTTCTGGATGAGGCTCTCCAAATTCCCGGGGACGTTCCCTCGGAAATAAAGCGGCAGAACCCTGAATGGCTCAGATGCCATATCGCCCTGTTCGCCGATCTTCCCCGAAATGTGCTGGAGATTCCAGTAGCGCTTTGTCAGCCAGGAGCGCAAATCGGCGAACTTGCCACGTTGATCCTGGAAGTAATCCCTTCCGAAAACGGTCAACCGCTCCAACATGCCGCCAACTTGTTCGCGGGTTCCGGTTACCCTCAATTCCGCAAGAGCATTGAAGAGGGCTGGCATTGGGCGGCGGAGTCTTTTCGCGCCTCGCTCAAGCCGGATCAAGATAAGCCGTTGCCTTCAATCCTATGGCGGCTCGTTGAGGATTACTATCCTGCTGGATACACCGAACTGTCCCCAAAGGCTAGAACGTCGCCGGAAGCAACGAAAGTTCAGCTTCCCGATGGGATCTCAGCCGGCATGGGAGCCGCCGTCGGCGCATGGCACGCCATGAACGGCACCCAACCGGATGACCATGTGTTCTTGCTGGGGGCCATTGAGGGTGATTCTGACGGATCCCTGCGGTCTGAAGGGCTTGATCGCAATGTAATCACCGCAAAGGTCCGCGCCATTTTGGCGGGTTGCCCGAACGCGACAGTGGTGGTGTTCGACGACGCCGGCTACGTGGCCGCGAGCAAGCAATTAGAAGGGCAATCAGGGGTCGTAGTGCGGAAACCCGAAGGCGATTCATTGAGCGCAGCCCTGCGCGTCCGTTCCCGGCAAGTGGAGTACCTGCGACTATATCTCGATAAATTGCAACATCGCCAGACGCTGTTGCAGTGGTTAAGCGTGACCGAGCGTCAGCGCCTGGCACGAGTGCTCGCGCCTTTCGGAGTTGGAAAGTTTGTTGAGGCGCGCAAGTCAACTCCCCAACAGACTGGCGGCCTTGCCGACGGAGTGTTCAAATTCTTCGGCGGAAACCGGCAGATCGCGGGGCAGGGACCGCGCTGGCAAACACAAGCAATCGATTGGAAGACGGAATGCCGTCAAGTTCGCCGCGCGGCCGTGGTCGGCCTGCCAGGGATTGGCAAATCGACGCTATTGAGCGAAACGGCGTCGGGGTTTGCCCAGGAGTGGGTCACATCAATGGAGGATTGGACCCATTGCGAGGCGCCGTTCCCTATCCTACTGCGTTGCGCCACGCTCGGCGCGAATTTAAAGTCAGCGGGCGGAGCGGTGGGCGCCATTTGCGATTCCATTAGCGCGGCCGCATTCGATATGGTCGGCGCGGCCGATCAACTGGGCGGCGTCGATGGCTTGCTTTGGCGCGGATGTTTTTCCGGGTGGCTGCGAGAGCGCGCGCAGACCTCTCGTTGCATCCTCCTTCTTGACGGGTTTGATGAGTGCTCGGACGAGGAAAAGGTGCAGATAGAAACATTCCTTTGGGTCATCAGCAAATTGGGATGGAATGTTCGGATTCTGGTGGCCTCGCGATACGATGTCCTAAACTGGGAAAAGTTTGGCCTGGAAGGCTATGAGATGTGGTATTTGGGACCAAAGACTGTCGCTGATTTGGTTCGTCGCGCCCACGAAGCGCTGGGGCAGCCTGAAGCCGCTCAACATCTGTTGGAAGTGTATGAGCGCAACGAAGAATTGCGCGTTGCCTGCGAGATTCCGCTGGTGGCGCTGCTGGCTTGCGTGATCAATTGTGTCGAACGCCTTCCGTTGGACACACGCTCGATCGACCTGTGGGATAAATTCCTGCGCCACATTCTGAGCCGCTCGGCCAAGCCCCAACCAGTTGCCCCAAACAGCGATGAAGTCAACCGTCTCCTCGGACTGTTGGATTCAGCGGGTGTTTCCCTGGCGGGCCGGGAACCCAACCGCTCGGTTTCAAAAGCTGTCTTCGAGGCGTGCGTTTCGAGTCGCGAAGACCGGCAGAAGCTCCTCGATTCCGGCTTGCTTTTCCAATACGGCAGCGAAGGCGATTATCTGTTCCTGCATGCTTACTTTCAGGGTTATATCGCAGCCCGCACACTGGCCCACTCCGTTGATGGAGAGAAGAGCGAAAAGGCCTGGGCCGACATCCGCGATATTGCCCACCGTTCCGCCTGGACGGGAGTGATCCGCTTCCTCGCCGCGATTCTGGGCGCCAGGGACGCCCAGGCCCCGGACCCGAATCCCGCTCGAAAACAGATCGTCCGCCTGATTTCGATTCTGACGGATCCGAAATTGGACGACATCTTCGGCCACGGCGTTGTTCTGGCCGTCCAGTGCCTGGCGGAATTGCCAGAAGAGACCAGGGAAGACTTGCGTCCCAAGTGCCGTCGCGTGGCTCAACGGGCGCTTGACTTCTGGTGGTTGACATCAGACTACACTTATTATGAGTGGAAGCGGTATGTGCCGGAGTGGCCGCACCTGGAGAGCGCGCTTCCTTTGCTGCCCAAAATCGATCCGGATCTTCCGTTGAAACTTGCCAGAGGACTCCGTCCTTCCGTCATTCGCCACTTGGCAAACCGTGCAGTGAGGGTGTTGCGACAGGGGCTAAAACCACTGGAGGATCGGATGGACAACGTAACCGCAAAATGGCTCTTCGTCTTCGGCGTGCTTTTTGGAATTGTCGTAGCGTATTGCGCTTTTCGGTTGATGGGCTTTATCATCACAATCGTTATTGCGTTTCTTGTGTGGAACAAATGTCGCAAGCTCGGCTTTGAGTTACGCCGAAGCGGCAATGTTCCAATTCTCCCCCGTTCTGCGTTAAACAGTGGCCCTGTTGAGAAAGGCCTTGTTTGCCTTTCCGCGATGGGTCGGTCAGCCTCCGGCGCGTTGCCCCTGCTCCCGAGTGACCCTGAAAGCATGGATTCCTGGTATCCGCACAATCGTGAAGCAGTTCAGGATTTGCAGGCTTTATGGACCAACAAGCCCGCGCCGTCAGAAACTGATTCCAATGAAAGGGAGCCAGACTCACTTAAAGGAATTCACTACGAGATCTCAGCTGTGTGCAATGTCTTAGGAGTGCCTGGCCCCACAGAGATGTCCGCGGAAGCGCTGTGGGAAGCATTGACGACACTCCTTAAGTTTCACCGGTTCCATCTTTATCAGTTCAAGAGACTGGTTTCAAGTTTTCGCGAACTCCTCTCGGCCGCGCCGGAGGTAGCCCATCGTGACTCCGACCTGGAAAGGCTCTTGACCAATACAATTGTCGCATCGCCAGTTGAGTTCGCCATTGGGTCAATTTGGGTTTTGGATGCAATGGGACCGACGGTCGATGCCGCGCTCTTTGACTCCGCCCTGCTCCAAGCGATGCAACGTTCTTTCTTCCGCGAGCACTTTAAGCTCGATGAATTGCGAGCGGGGATGTTTGTCTCCGTCAAATCCACCTTTCAATCGGTTGGCTTGTTTGTGCTTCGACTCGTTACTTGCCCAATGATGGGAATCGACGAGAACAAGCGATGGCATACGGATATGGGGGCGCGTGCTCAGCCGGCTTACGCCGATCTGCGGGCGATTGCTCTATTTGTCCTCTGTCGGCGACACCCGGTTGCGGAGGTCGCTGATGGCCGACGGTCGGCGCTTCAAATTCGAGGACGGCTTGAAGCGCAATTGCAGGACTTCGAGTACATCCGACAGTGGTCCTACGGATGGCCGACTGCTTCCACTAGGCTAATTGATTGTTTGACGCGCCAAGGCTTTCGATTCCATACCAAAGGAAAGGGAATTCGTTACTTCTTGTTACAAGCGTTAGCATGGCCGTTCGCTTCTGGCATGCGGGCTTTCTTTGGTTTGTTGGCGTTGGCTTTGGTGGTTGAGATTGCAGTGCTTTTCCCAGCAAGCAAAACGACATTATCCCATTCGGTCTCATTGTTCTTTTTCCACCCTTTCAAGTTTTTTTCGATGGAAATGCCACGACCGTCACTTCCCCTCCCCTGGTACAGGATAGCATTCGCTCGAGGCATGTTCTTGTTCTTCTTGCTATTTGTTTCGGGCATGTGGACAAGAATCGGGCGCTTCTTCTTTCGCCGACTCTCTTATATCCGGCTCTTGCTGCCGGGGCGTGAATGAATTCCTCCTCTCTAAAGCCAATGGTCAACGCGTTTCCCTTTGTGGCAGCACTGGAGTATTTGTCGCAGGAACGAGACGTAATCTACTGGAGGAATTCAGGCCTTAAACCAAAGGCTCTGGCCAAGTGCCGGAATGGGAGCAATACCGGAAATCAGCCTGGCAGTGGCTGCTTTGCAGGTGAGTCGTCAGAGCACAGCGACTCGACGATGAGGCATCAGATTTTTGAGCAAAAGCAAACGCCGAAATTGAAAGCTGGAAAACAAAGAACGGAAAAACATGGTAAATGATGGCGGTCATGACGGGTTGAGCTTTGTTAATCGCGCTCAAAAATCACCACTCTTGGTGGGATTGTGATTTTTACGATCTATGTCTGGAAGAGTCTGTCACGTAAAAGCAAATCACAAAAAGGAAAAGACTTGTCCTGACACCAAAAGACTGTCAAAACTCTTTAGAAATGTCCCCATGTTAACTCAGGAGAGAATGTCCCCTTCTTGACTGTTGTTCTTTCTGGGGCGGCGGGATGGAAGGAGGCCGCAGCGAAGCTGTGGCCGACTGTAATCCCGCCGCTTGCGCACGCCGCTGGGCCCGGCCTTGTTTTTTCACCTGCTGCCAAAACGTTTTTCCGACGGCTCCGCCAATCTGTCTCCAGGGGTGTCCAGCCGCTGGCGTGCTCGACTGCCGTGGCTTTTTGATCGGCATTGGCGGCCTGGGCTTGGGCCGCTGGGGCAATTTGCGCCAGGACAGTTTCTGCCCACGGTAAAGCACTTGCTCTGTCCCATCGCGTTGCCGACGCAGCAATACCTTCTTTGCCGCCAGGCTCAGGCCTTCATGCCGCCGATCGATTTGATACCACTGGCCATGGTCGCAAAACGTCCAATCGCGCAACACCACCCGCTCTTGTTCCCAGGTCAGAATCTCAGCCAGGTGGCGCGGGACCCGCTGATGGACGTCTGCCGGACTGGCCGCCGCCAAACTGAATCTCTCATTGATTTGGGCCAGAAACTCGTTCTCCAAAAAGGCATTGGCACTGGCCAGATCACTCACGCCGCGCAAACGCAACGCCTTGACCAACCGGTCCTGCAAAAGCCCATTGCAACGCTCCACCCGGCCTTTGGCTTGCGGACTGTTGGCTAAAATCAACTCCACTCCCAACTGCTCCATCGCCCGGCCAAACTGCGTCTGCGGTTCCTTGCCGCCGATCTGTTGGGCCACTGTGGCCCGGCGCTCGCAGCGATAGATGCTGTCCTTATCCACATAGAGGCTGCGCGGCACGCCGTAGGCCGCCAGCCAACCGGCCAGCACATCGTAACTGGCCCCGGTCGTTTCCTCTTCAGAAAAGCGAGCGTAAACCCGGTTGGTGGCATCATCGAATCATCACCATCAGCACGGCTCGATCCCGGCGTCCTTCAAACCAATCGTGGTGCGATCCATCCATCTGCACCATCTGGCCCAGACAGGCTTTGCGTTGGCGCCACTGTCGATGTTGCTGGCGTCGCCGGCGCTTCTGCCACAAGCCCTCCGCCAAAAGCCAGCGGCGCAAGGTCTCCTGATCGACGACCATCTGGTCTTCTCGCGCCAAATACTCGCAGGCCAAAGTCGGTCCAAAATCGGCGTAACGCTGGCAATACCGCTTAATAATACGCTGGCGCAGCTGGGGCCCTTTGCGCCGCGATCCGGGCCGGCCTCGGAGGCGGTGAACCAGCCCGGCATCGCCGTGGTCCTGGTACCGTCGCCAGAGGCGCTTGGCCTGGCGATAACTCACGCCCAAGACTTGGCTGGCTTTCACAAGGGAAAGCTTCTTTTGTTTGACTTGAACCATCACCGACAAACGGTCCCGCTCTTTGCGACTCATTAATAAGGTCTCCATCAGGAGCCGCTGTTGCTACCGCAACACCGGCTTCATGGGGACATTTTCATTGAGTCCAAAAGGGGACATTCTCAAAGAGTCGAGACACCTGACACCAAAAGACTTGCAAACTTGGAAATGTCAAGCACATCTACAAAAAGTACCGCTTACTATGCAAGGGCAAGGACCAAACCCTCCGGCTTATATTCGTGACCCAAGAAGTCTTTGTGAAGGGTCAGTCTTTCCGCCGCATTGAGACGGCAATGCAACGGTCGGAATTGTCGCTCCTGAAAAAGTTGCTGAGCGGCCAGCGTTCTTTGATCCCGGACGGACAGCCGATGGTTGTTGAAGTCGGGGTGACAGAATCCAAAGATGTGGAGAAACAATCAAAAGACGGCAGAGAATAATAGAAGCGAAAGGGACGGAATCTCGGAAAAGGCGGTTGGCAATTGCTCAACTGGCGTATGAAACTCAAATCAAATTATTCCCCACAATTTCCCACAAAAAAATTTCAAAATGATTCGTTTTGGTTCATTTTCACTTTTTTGAAAAACGTAAGAATGCCCAATGAATACGTGGGTTTTATGAACTTACATGAAAATTCAGACAGGGTTCAACTCCCGCCGCCTCCACCATATTTTACGGGCGTTTTGTGAAAACGCTTGACTTAATGGGAAAGCAACGGGGAAAGCGAAGCAGCTCCAATGCTGCAGCCATGCACGGCAAGGCGCTGGTTTTTCGCACCAATTTGTTTGGACTCAAGAACCTCAAAGTGGCGGACTCCTTTGGCGACTTTGGGGGCGTTGCCTGGCACCAGGGCTATTACCCGGAGGCGGAGCGTCTGGAAAAACAGGCACTCGAGATCCGGACGAACTTGCTCGGGACTAACGACATCAAAGTAGCAGATACTTACGGTGACCTAGGAACGATTTTTTGGTTTGCTGGAGAGTGGCAACAAGCAGAACCTTTGATGCGCCAATCTCTGGCGATTTGCCGCAAATTATTGGGTGATAAAAATGCGGACACTGTTCTAGCATTGGAGGATCTGGCTGGATTTCTTTCAGCAGAGGACAAATTGCCTCAGACGGAGACCGCGCAGCGCGAGGCACTTAAGTTGAATATCGAACTGCGTGGCACGAACCATCCCGATGTTGGGTTTTCGCTCAATAATTTAGCTGACACCCTTGAAGCTGAGGGAAAACTGTCCGAGGCAGAATCCTTTGCCCGGCAAGCGCTCGCGCTTCGCATGACTGTCCTGGGCACCAATCGTCCTGATTGTGCCCATTCGCTCTTTGAACTGGCAATATCCTGGCGGACGAAGGCAATCTAAATGAAGCCGAGTCAATGCAACGACAAGCCCTGGGCATTCGTCGGCATCTTTTTGGCGAAACGAACCTGGAGGTGGCCGGTTCTTTGAACAACCTTGGCGGCATTTTGCAAAAGGAAAACAAACTGCCGGAAGCCGAATCCTCAGTTCGCCAAGCCTTGGCTATTGAACGCTTGCCGTTGAAACCGGACCACGAGGATGTCCTGGGATCGCTTTCTACTTTGGCTGCCATCCTCGGGAACGAGCGAAAATGGCAGGAGGCTGAAACCGTGCAACGCGAAACTTTAGCTGTCCAAGAGCAAAGTTCGGAGAACATTTAGATGTCGCCATGTCCTATTATAATCTGGCTTTCTTGCTTCTAGCCGAAGGCAAGTTTGGTTCATCCGAGAAGTTCGTGTCTGGAATGATGAAGGCCATAGAGTTTGAGAACGAAGTAACGCTGGTCTCGCAGTCCGTAGGTTTGTCGGAGAAGGGTTTTGATTTTGTTGTTGATGCCTTCCATCCGGCCATTGTT
>DASXZW010000066.1:0-62208 GCA_036501665.1 Verrucomicrobiia bacterium | reverse complement strand
CCTCGGCGGCGGCCAGCACGATTCGGCTCCGTAATGTGACTTGCCGCGGTGTTCCGTGGGCGGTGAGCCAGCGGTCGATCTCTTCCCGATCTCGGACGCTCAAAGGAAGGGCCAGTGTTCCTGATGACATGCCCCGGTTATACTCTCAACCTTCTCAGTTGTCCAGTTATTTGTTGGACACTACACTAGATGATAGTTCTTCCTTAAGGGCTTTCAACCGGGTTCCTTTGTTGCAGGAATGTTTGGACGCGATTAAGGTTGGGTGAGAGAAAAGTGATTCAACCCGTTCCGGGTAGTGGGAAATTTCGGGCTTGACCTGGTAGCCCTTTAAAGAGTCGGGCAACCCCAGGCTGAATGATTTTCTCCCCGTTGGGGAGAATGAACGGCCAATTTCGCCCACTTATAATCGCATGTGGAACTTTTTATTGTTTTTGACGTAATTTCAAAATGAATGCGAAGACTGCAATAACTGCCATCGTTGCAGGGTTTCTTGCGACAGATCTGCAACTGCCGGTCCTGCGCTGACAATTTACAATGGCGATTTCGCCGTTGTTCGTGACATGGTGCATCTCAACCTCAAGCCGGGAGTCAACAACGTCAACTATACCGAGG
This sequence comes from Verrucomicrobiia bacterium, assembly GCA_036501665.1. Lineage (GTDB taxonomy): Bacteria > Verrucomicrobiota > Verrucomicrobiia > Limisphaerales > Palsa-1400 > DATAUD01. The sequence goes on along the minus strand of DASXZW010000066.1, from coordinate 61,596 downwards.
CGACGGCACATCTTGAACCGGATTCGGTCGTATTGCGCGATCCCACCGGCGGCAACGAACTTCAAATCCTCGAACAGGGCTACCGCGCCGACCCCGTCTCAGTAAGTTTGCTGATGAGTTATTACGAAGGAAAGACCATCGATTTTGAAGTTTCAGGAATCGAGAACAAGGCAGCCACCCGGCAAATCATTCGCGCAAAAATCATCCGCAGCGGCGCGGCCAATGACAGCGTAGGTCCCCTCTTTGAAGTGGACGGTAAATTGACCTTCAAACCTCCGGGCGACCCGTTGTTCCCATCATTGCCCGACGACAGCATTCTCAAGCCGACGCTGACGTGGCAATTGAGTTCCGACAAAGACGGGCCGGTTGACGCGGAACTGAGTTACATCACTGGCGGAATGAATTGGCACGCCGACTACAATGTCGTCTCACCAGAGAAGGGCGACACAGTGGATGTCGTCGGCTGGGTGACCATGGACAATGAGAGCGGCAAAACTTTTCAACAGGCGAAAATCAAACTGATGGCAGGTGATGTCAATAAGGTGCAAACACAAGAAAGACGCGCATACCGCATGGCAGCGGCGGTCGCTCTCTCTGACGCGGCTCCGCCTGTCTCTGAAAGGTCTTTCGATGAATATCATCTTTATACGATGGAACGTCCCGCGACGTTGCGGGACCATGAGACAAAACAGGTGGAGTTTGTGCGCGCTGCTGGTGTTAAAGCCCGACTTCTATATGTGTATGACGGCGCTCAAATCGACCCTTACCATTTTGGAGGGTTGAACCGTGAGTTCATCCGCGACGACCAAAATTACGGCACTCAATCGAACCCGAAAGTGAGGGTCGTGCGCGAATTTTCGAATTCAGAATCGAACCATTTAGGAATCGCTTTGCCGAAGGGACGCATCCGTTTTTATCGGAGCGACGCGGATGGGCAGATGGAGTTTACCGGGGAAAATACTATTGACCATACGCCGCGCGACGAAGTCATTCGCGTCAGCACCGGGAATGCTTTCGACCTCGTTGGCGAGCGGAAGCGGGTGAATTTCAAAGTTGATAACAGAGGGCATACGATGGAGGAGTCGTTTGAAATTAAATTGCGCAATCACAAGAAAGAGGCGACTGAAATCCGCGTCGTCGAGCATCTTTATCGGTGGGACAATTGGGAGATTACGCAAAAATCAGATGACTTCGTTAAGACGGAGGCAAGGACGGTGGAATTTCGAGTTGGGGTTGCGACGGATACGGAGAAGACAGTTACCTACACGGTGCATTATTCGTGGTAATAGCGGCAATACCGCACAAAAGTTCATTCGTCCCTTTGGGACTTAAACGGTAATGCTCCACTACTCGGCAATGAATTGCCGGGCTATTGTCGATGCGTCCCTCCGGGACTCCTGTCGGCAGCTAAACGAGGTTGCAAGAAAATGAGACAATTATTGTGCTTGTTAAAGCCAATTTGATTCTTCTCGTTTCGAGGCTTAGGTTTGTTTATGAGGACGACCTACAATCGGGGGATTATTTCGGATCATTTCCATGCGGTCGGGACGGTCACTCGCGAGATGGTGCGGGAACGGGCGCGTGAAATTGCGATCATCAACGGGCATTCAGTTAATCATTGCACGCGGCAGGACTGGGAAGAGGCGCAGCGGGAGTTGACGGGCGCGATTCCGAGTCTTGATGGTGAAGAGGATGAACTGGTCAACGCAGCGCCGTGGGGGGAAGAGCCGATTTCGGCGGGACATGCTGTGGATCGGGTTGAAGCGCCGGATGAGCAAACAATCTGCGAGGAGCTTGTCGAGCAGGGGGTCAACGAAGCGGAGCATGACCAGATGGTGGAAGCAGTGAAGAGCAGGCAGATTCTTTGATTTCTCGTGCATTTTCGCTTCCAGGATCGGGCCGAAGCGGGCCGGATGCTGGCGCAGAAGTTGGAGAACTTCGCCGGCAATAGCGAGGTTGTTGTGCTTGGGCTTCCGCGAGGCGGCGTTCCTGTCGCTTATGAGGTGGCACGGAAACTCAACGTGGCGCTGGATGTTTTTTTGGTTCGCAAGCTTGGCGCGCCGGGGAATGAGGAATTGGCGATGGGAGCGATTGCCAGCGGGCGAGTTTGCGTTTTGAACAGCGAGGTGGTGGCATCATTGGGAATTGCGCAACGCGAGATTGATCAGACGATTGCGAAGGAACGGGGCAATTTGGAACGACGAGAATTGGACTATCGCAGCGGGTCGCCGGTTGATTTGCATGGCTGCAGTGTGATTCTTGTTGACGACGGGATGGCGACAGGCGCTTCGATGCGGGCAGCGGCGTTGGCAGTTCGGATGCACGACGTAAAGGAAGTGGTGATCGCAGCGCCGATTGCGGAGGCTGGGTTGGTTGAAGAATTTCAGCGAAACGGGGCGCGAACGGTGTGTGTTTTTACGGCATCGGATTTCGCCAGCGTCAGCGAATGGTATGAGGATTTCACACAGACGACGGATGATGAGGTTCGCCAGTTGCTCGCCGCGGCCAAATCCGGGTTTGGCGGCGCGCATTCTTTCTCGAAGTGCGCGTGAACCCGATGGAATTGAATTTGGGCGGCAGTCCGGCAGGTCTTTTAGGGCAGATCGCATATTATGGCCATTTGAATCCCCCTCTCTTGGCGCTTCGCGTCCGTTCTCTCCCCGCCTTGCGGCGGGGAGAGAATTAATGAGGGGGGACGCCAGCGAAGTGGATCGGTTTTGACCTAGAGCAATTAAAGAAATAAATAATGTGGCGTCGCGGCAGCGACGCCCTACCGGGGATGATTCCAGGCGGACTGTAAGCCGATTTCTGTCTTCTCCGAAATGAATCGGAGGAGAGAATCATTTGTCTGAGCAGCCAGTACCCGAAACCTGCTCCGTAGAACGGAACATGGAGCGGGCCGCCCCGGGTTTCCTATTTGGCCTTGCACCCGATGGGGTTTTCCGTGCCCTGGCGATTACTCGTCAGGCGGTGAGCTCTTACCTCACCTTTTCACCCTTGCCGCGCCCTTGCGGGCGAGGCGGTTTAATTTTCTGTGGCACTGTCCGTCGAAACGCTCTCGCGTTCCTCCCGCGTGTATCTCTTGCGAGTTACGCGGCATCGCGCCCTCCGGTGTTCGGACTTTCCTCCCCCGGCCCGTGAAGGCCGGAAGCGATCCTCCGTCCGCCTGGAATCGAGGTGAAGTTACCCTGTTGGATGCATTTCGCAAACTGGAAAAGCAAACATATCCCCCCTTTGGTAGGGACACCTCGCCGAGGTGTCCGCGGACGACTTGGAGGCAGAACAAGATTAACTCCGCGGATTGCGGACGCCTCGGAGTCAGAACAGATTAGGATGCACCGCTCGCGGGTGCTGAGGCGTCCCTACCAGTCAACTGCAAATATGAGCATTTACTCTCAATCTTGATAACAAAAAAGCCCCTCCTGGTTTTGCCGGGAGGGGCCTTGAAGTTGACTTAAGTCAATTAGAACTTGTAGATCACGTTGGCCGCGACCATGACTTCGTTCTTCTTGGTGGGCAGACCTTCGGTGTCGCCGAACTCATCAGTTGTGCCGCGTCCGCCGAAGGCATTATTGCCATTGGCCGCATGGTCCCAACGGACTTCAAGGCGGGTGATGACATTGGCCCAAAGATCGTACTGGGCTGTTGCGGTGAGCGCGAAGACTTTGTTGAGCGGAATATTGCGTTCCACTGTTTCAAAACCTTCGCCGTCAGCGACCTCAGTCGGGATGGTTCCAGCCGCTGCGCCAAGGCCCATGCCTTGTGCGTATTCAGCGCGACCACTCAAGGTCAGCTTGTCAGTCGCCTTATACGAAAGATATCCGCAGAATGACTGGAAGTAGCTTTCGTCAAACCCGCCGACGTCGTTGTGGAAAATTGCATCCCACGAAGCACCGAACGTAAGCCCGGTGACAGGCGTATTGAGGGTCGTTCCAATGTAGAGTTCCTTCTTGTCCTTGGCCGGGGTAAGCCCGACTGGCATTTCGAAGGCAGGCACGTTAACACGGGGAGCACCCTGGCCGTAATCGAATCCTGCGTAGAAGGCCGAACCTTTGAAGGCTCCCCAACTGTCAGGAGCGGTATAGGTCAGCAAGCTGAGAAACGATTTCTTGCTTTCAATTGCGGTACCCGAAGGGCCTGTGGTGCGTCCGTTTGCATCGAGGGTCGTCACGGTATCAGCAACGCCCAATTGGATGTTGAGCTGGCTGGTGATGTTATAGCTGCCGAGCAAACCGGTATGTTCGGTCGGCTCAAAGCTGTAGGCGTACGAGCGGCTGAAGTTGGGGTTCTTGTAGCTATCGCTGGATTCATAACCCAGAATGTTGTCGAAGCGACCGAATTCCCAATCAATGCCATTGCCGACCGGCATGTGGAGAGCCACATAAGCCTGGCGGATCGGATAGGCACCGCTGTCAATGATTTCTGCGTCGTTGCCGTAGCTCAATTCAGCCACATAGCCAGCAGACCAACCGGTTTCTTCCTGGGGATGGGCGATTTTGACATCGACTGCGTCCAAGTTGAAGCCGTCTTGTTTTCCAGCGTTAAAGGCATAGGGTGCGGGGTGCAAGTTGCCTGTGCCAGGATTCCAGACTGCTGATGTATCGACGTAACCACTGATGGTGGTGGCCGAGAGCGTGGTCAGCATGGGAATCGATGCGGGTGCCGGCGTTTGTGCCAGCAGCGCGGGCGTGAGGGTGATCAGCCCGACGGCTGCCAACCCTAATGTCCATTTCTCTACTTTCATGTTCCTCCTGCGATGTTTAGGTTGAGTTCGTTTTCAGTGCATTTAAGTTAGTGAAACCAGTTCACCACAGCACCAGAAAACGGTGCATTGAGGCGGACAATAAGAGAATTGCATCCGTTTGACAACAAGTTTTTTTGCCGATTTGTCATATATTTGGGCAAAATACTTGCAACTATTTGACAATTAAATATTTACAAAACTCCCATTAAATGGACAGTTTTTTTGCCCATCGTTGCATTTCAACGATTTATGCAACGAATGGCATCCAATATTAAATTATTTTCCGAGGCTAAAAAGTGGCGGGAACGCCTTCTTCGAGGATTCGGAGGTGGTGGGTCATGCCGTTGGTTTGAGCGAGTTCCTTTAGCCAGCGAGGAGGCTCGTCGAGGGCTTCAAAGGAGAGTTTGAATGTGCCGTAGTGCATTGGGACGAGCCATTTCGCTTGGAGGTCGGCAAAGGCTTTGAGGGCTTCGTCGGGTCCCATATGTACATGGCGGAAGGAATCGGGGTAGTAGGCGCCAATGGGAAGAAGGGCGATTTCGGGGGGGCAGGCACTGCCGATTTCCCGGAAACCGCCGAAGTAGGCGCTGTCGCCCGCGTGATAGAGGCGGCGGCCCTGGTGTTCGAGGATGAATCCGCCGTAGCCGCGATGGTCATCGTGGAGGGTTCTTGCGCCCCAGTGTTTGGATGGAGTCAAAGTGACCCGCCAATCGCCGTGAGTGAAGCTTTCCCACCATTGAAGTTCGATGATTCGGCCAAAACCGAGGTCGGCTGCGAGGTCGCCCATGCCCCAGGGCATGATTGCGATCTTGGGTGAGAGGAGGCGGCGGAGGGTTGGTTTGTGGAAATGATCGAAGTGGGCGTGGGTTAGCAGGACGAGGTCGATGGGGGGGAGGTCCTGGATTTTGAGGCCAGCGCGGCGGATGCGTTTGATCAGAAAAAGCCAATTGGCGAAATTGGGGTCGATGAGGACATTTAAATCTGTGAATTGCGCCAGAAAGGAGGCGTGGCCAATCCAGGTCAATGCGACCTGGCCGTGGGTAAGTTTCGGGAACCGGGGGCGAACGTGCTCTCCGTGGCGCGGGGTGAGGAGGGTTTTCCAGACCATTTCGTAAAAGAATGTGCTGGGGTTGAAGTGTTTGGCGGGAGTCAAGTCCTTGAACGACCGGGGCAGTTTGCGGCGGCGGCGAGGTTTCCCTGCCGGGTGCGGATCGGTATCGTCCTTGCGCATAGAGTGACTTTTATCCACGGCTAACTAAAATTCAAACCCGCAATGGCCCCATTTTCCTTGGGCACTTCCCCTACCCTTACTTATCGGCTTAGAGTTGTCAGCTTTGCGGTTCAAAGACCTGCAATTCGCTTGCGGAACGGACGACGGCGCGCATTTCGGAAAGCGATGCCAGTTCGCCGGACGCGCGGACCTGGGACAGGAGATTGCCAAGAGCGGTGGTCTCTGTCGGGCCGGCGATAACGCGGCGTTGGCAGCGGTTGGCGGTCAGTTGGTTTAGCAATTGGTTGCGCGAACCGCCGCCGACCACGTGGATCACTTCAATGGGTGTGCCCGTGACTTGTTCGAGGCCGTCCAAAACGGTGCGATATCGCGCGGCCAAGCTCTCCAACGCGCAGCGCACCAATGCGCCTTCAGATTCGGGCACTGGCTGTTTGGACTCTTTGCAAAGACTTTGGATCGCGGCGGGCATGTCCGGCGGATTGGCGAGGCGAGCGTCGTCGGGATCAAAGACTGCGCCGGTCGGGGGAGCTTCTTCGGCGAGGCGGGCCAACTCGGCGTAATCGAGCTTGTGGCCGCGAGCTTCGAAGGATTTCTTGCATTGCTGCACGAGCCAGAGGCCCGTGATGTTTTTTAAGAGCCGGAACGTGCCGTCGATTCCGCCTTCGTTTGTGAAATTCAGTTGGAGCACGCGGTCGGATAGGAGCGCGTCCTGCGTTTCCACTCCCATCAACGACCATGTTCCTGAACTGATGTAGGCCCAGTTCGTTTTGCCGGTTTCACCGGTCGGAATTGCGGCGACGGCTGAGGCAGTGTCGTGGCTCGGCGGGGCGATTACTTTAATGCGACCGAGACCGCCGATGGCTGAAACAGATTCGCGCAGTTTTCCGATTTCCGTTCCCGGCGGGACAATTTGCGGAAAAATTCCAACGGGCAAATTGAATTTGTTGAGCAGATCGAAAGCCCATTTGCGGGTCGCGGGGTTGAGGCATTGGCTGGTTGTGGCATTGGTGAATTCGGCGACGCGCGAACCGCACAGGCACCAATGGAAAAAATCCGGCATCATCAGGAAGCTATCGGCTGACGCGAGCAATTCGGGATTGTCGCGCTGAAACGCGAGCAGTTGATAGAGCGTGTTGATCTCCATGAATTGCACGCCGGTCTGGGAAAAGATTTCGACGCGGGACGCTCGCTTGAACGCGTAGTCAAACATTCCGGCGACGCGGGCATCGCGGTAGTGATAGGGTTGGCCGAGGAGTTCGCCGGTTTTGCTGAGGAGCGCGAAATCGACGCCCCAGGTATCGACGCCGATGGAAACTATTTTATCGCCGAAATGCCGGGCGGCGATGCCGAGGCCATTTTGAATTTCGGCCCAAAGGCGAAGAACGTCCCAACGAAGGGAGTCGCCGATGTTGACGGCGCCGTTGGAGAACCGGTGCAATTCCTCGACGCGAAGCTGGCGGCCATTCCACGCCCCCGCCATGACGCGCCCGCTTTCCGCGCCAAGATCGACGGCTAAATAAATCTGCTCATTCACGAGTGTGGAGGAGATAACTGCCGTTCCCGGAGAAAAAGTTCAAGTGGGAAAGGCACCTGACGCGAAACGGACATGGAAGAATAAACTGGCCACGGATGGGCACGGTCTATAAGCCCTATTCAACCCCTCGGTTATTGCACTGGCATTTTCAGTGACACTTTGCGGTTACTGCTAAAAGCAATCGCTCTATACAAAGCCGATATACGCCGGTGTCTATTCTGCTGATGAAACCTCGCCCTCACGCATTGTGGATAGCCTTGATGGCCATGCTGGCGGTTGCGCTTGTTTTTCCTTGCCCGGTGCTCGGTGAGACAATTCCAGCGAATCTACTTCAGGAAGATTTCCAAATCCTGCGGCACGCGCTGGAAGAGGCGCACGGAGGACTGTACCACTACCCCCCTAAAGCGGAAATGGATCGTGCATTCGATCAGGCGTACAACAAGATTGATCGTCCGATGACGGAATTGGAGTTTTGGGCATTCGTTGCCCCGATTGTTGCGCATATTAAGGACGGCCATTTGATGACTTGGTGGCCACAAGATTTTGAGAGCCCGCGCGCCCCCTGGAGACAAGTGCCCTTGCTGCCGGTTACCGCCCGGGTGTTTGGCGGGCGTCTTTTTGTTTATCGGGATTTCTCCAGCGATGACCATCCGCTCGAAGGCGGGGAAATTCTGTCAATTAATGGCGTGCCCTCGAAACAGATCGTAAAGAAGATGATGACGATCTACACGGGTGAGGGCAACTCAACCACGGCTGCTCCTTATCGCATCGGTCATTATAACTTCTTCAATACGGCTCTATGGGGATTGATGAAAATTGAAAATCCCTTCCATGTAGTCTATCGCAATTCACAGGGACGGCGGATGAGCGCCGAAATTGTCGGAAAGACTTTCACGGGATTGCAGACTGCGGAAGCGGCGCGGGATCCTGCGCCAACGACGACGGCAGAACTTGCGTTCCTGGACGGAGGTCGAATCGCTGTGCTCACGATCCGCAGTTTCGAAGAATATGTTGACCAGCAACGGAAACTGACAATTCAGGATTTTCTTCAGCGGTCATTTGAGCAAATACACGACAGGCATTCGAGCCGCTTAGTCATCGATGTCCGCGATAATGGAGGCGGCTTGGATGCCCCTGGGGCGCAGCTTTTTTCATATCTGTGGGATCAACCGTTTGAATATTACAAAGACAAAACCTGCAATGCCAGGGACTTTGATTTTTTTAAGTACGCCCCTGACGCAAAACCTGTTCCGGAATATCGCGTCGAGAAAAGAGCGGATGGCAAGTTCCATTATCACAACGATCCCGGCTTGGGCCTGCAACAACCGCGCCAACCGCATTTCGGAGGGAAAGTATTTGCGTTGATGAATGGAGGCTCCTTTTCAACCACTTGCGAGTTTCTCTCAATGCTTCCTCTTCACAAACGCGGAGTGTTGATAGGCGAAGAGGCGGCAGGCGGCTATCAAGGATGCACCTGCGGCTTTAGAGTGATGCTCACACTACCGAATTCAAAGATCCGCGTGCCTTTAGGAATGGTCACCTACTATTACGCAGCCGCCGATTACAAGAACGCCGGCCAAGGAATGATACCAGATTATCCCGTTACTCACACAATCAAAGACCTTTTGGCTGGCAGAGACAGAGACATGGAATTGGCACTTTCGCTGGCGCGGTCAAAGTAGTGCGTAATTATTTTTTCCAGCTTCTCCGGCATTTTCGATGGAATCCGCGTCAGGCCGAGATCGACTGCTAAATAAATCTGCTCATTCACGAGTGTGTGGGTGATAACTGCCGTTCTCGGAGAAAAAGTTCAAGTGGGAAAGGAAATGCCTATATTTTGTAATGGATTGGTGAGGGCGGGCGCCTCGGCGAGGCGCCCCTACCCAGGAGTTTTGGTGCGTCGGACGTCCCACATTTGGCATGCATTGCATAAATGTTGTTTCCAGACGAATTTTTTTGAGGAAAGTTTTATGAGTCGAATTTCGATTGATGTCACGCCGGATGAGCACCAGAAATTGAAGGACATGGCGGCGTTGCAAGGCAAGTCCATCAAGGATTATGTGATCGAGCGCACGCTCGGCGCAGAAGGGAACGCGGAGCAGGAAGCGGCACTGGCAGAGCTTGAATCAATTTTGGACGCGCGCATTCGCGGCACAAAACGCGGCGCGATCAGCAAACGCACCGTTGCGGCGATATTCAAGGACGCCCGACGCGAGACGAAGCGCAAATAAATGAAGGTGAGAAAAGCGGGAGCAAGCTCCGCGCACTCCAAACGCTTCGCGCAGTATGTCTGTTATTTCGATTTGATAGTTAAGGCGCGTCAGTCCGACGATTCTCAAGTTCGCCCCCCCGCTGCGGTCGCACGATTACGACTCCATTCCCGGCAAGCCCGTCCAGAGCAGCGGACTTTGGCGCGGATCCAACCGGTGCGCGGTTGGCCAGAGTGCAAAGATTTACTGTGGTCTTGAACAATAAACGATTTTAATGCGTGTATTATCGTGCTAATATGCACCAATAGTATGAGTTTTGAAATTCATCAACCCGCTTACAAATGAAGACGACCCGCAAGACGATCACCCTTTCAGAGCAGCAGGATGCATGGGTAAAGGCAAGGATTGACAGTGGCGACTATACAAATGACAGCGAATATTTCCGTGACATGATCCGGCGCGATCAGCAGGAAAGCAGCGAAATGCTGGCATTAAAAAGGGCCGTCCAGGAAGGACTCGACAGCGGCATCAGCAAACGGAGCGTGAGGGAAATCTGGCGAGAAGCGGAGCACCGCCATAAGGCGTGACATGCACAAATATAGCCTGTCAAAACGAAACTTTTGGACACGCGCACTGTAACTGATTTCAAGGCGCTTCCGGTATGTGCATTAAATTCCATGCATGTCCATCGGGATCAATAAAGCTGTGCGCATACATGAATCCGTGGTCTTCCGCTTGCTCGAAGATGGAACCGCCGGCGGCCGTTGCCTTCTTAATCAAATCGTCAACTTCGGCCCGGCTGGCACATGTGAGGCAATTCAGGACCTCGACGAACTTGGAAGTGTCACATATGCCCCGCGGCGAAAATGTGGCGAAAAAGGATTCCTCCGAGAACATGGCTTGAATTGTGTCGCCGATGACGATGCAAACACACTTCTCTCCGCTCAACTGATCGTTTACGGCGAATCCAAGTGCGGTGTAAAATGCTCGTGCTCGATGCACGTCTTTGGTGGAAAAATGGAGGACAATTTTGCGACTCATAGTGATTCCAGATTTGAATGTGTCGATAACCAATGCAAGCGGAATAAGTGAGGGTGTGACCAGGTTTGCTGCAGCGCAGGATTAGGCGGTGTTGGGTTCATGTTCACATGTGCGGGTTAGCACGATGTGGGTCGCTCGTTGCGTTGCGATGTGTTGGGTGCATGTGTATCCCAACTCTGGCAGGTTGATGCCCTCGAATAACGGCTCGCCCGCGCCAAGCAAGACTGGTGAGATGGCGATGTGCAGTTCGTCGATCAGTCGCTCGCGAAGGTATTGCCTGATTGTGGACGCTCCTCCTCCGATTCGGACATCCTTTCCGTTGGCGGCATCGCGAGCTCGTTCAAGCGCGGAGTGAATCCCATCAGTTACAAAATGAAATGTCGTGCCTCCCTCCATCACGAGCGGCGCGCGCGGATGGTGGGTGAGCACGAAAACGGGCATGTGATAGACAGGATTCTCTCCCCACCATCCTCGCCAATTTTCATCGGGCCACGGGCCGCGCACTGGCCCGAACATATTGCGGCCGAGAATCCAGGCTCCCACGTTATTGAAGCCGCGCGTGGCAAAATCATCGTCAACTCCCGTCTCTCCATCGTCCTTGCCGAATAGTTTTGACTGAAATGTGCGAGTGGCGAACGCCCATCCATGAAGGGCAGTTCCGCCGATTCCAAGCGGGTTCTCCAGGCTTTGATCCGGGCCTGCGCCAAAGCCGTCAATCGAAATGGTAAAGCTTTCTACACGGAGTTTAGTCATTTGTTTGACGTTTTGCCAGTGTCGGGCTCGAAAAGCAATGCCGACAGCTTTGGCTCGCAGGCATCAAAACAGTTTCTTGCTAAACCCAAATTAAATTCTCAAATGGGGGCTTGACATGCAACTAAATGGTTGCATATTGTTGGCGCATGGTTGCTGTTGAGGACAAAGTGTTCAAGGCTCTTGCCGATTCCAGTCGCAGGGAGTTGCTGGACAGGCTGCACACGAAGGGCGGACTGACCCTGGGCGAATTGTGCGAGGGGCATGACATGAGTCGTCAGGCGGTGACCAAGCATCTTGTTTTGCTGGAGGCGGCGAATCTTGTCGTTTCGGTGAAACAGGGGCGCGAGAAGCTGCATTACCTCAATCCTGTGCCGATCAACGAAATTTACATGCGTTGGATCGGCAAGTTTGAGCGGCAGCGAGTTCACGCGCTCTTTAACTTAAAACAAGCATTGAAAGAGAAAGAATAATTATGACCAAACCTGAATTGATCTATACGACTTACATCCGCACCACGCCTGAAAAATTGTGGAGCGCCATTACGAATCCCGAATTCGCGCGCCAGTATTGGGGCGGGAACGAAAATGTTTCGGATTGGAAGCCTGGCTCGAAGTGGTCGCATGTCACAGGCGACAAGGATCGCACTGTGCGGGTGGTGGGCAAAGTGGTGGAAAGTGTGCCGCCGAAGAGGTTGGTATTGACCTGGGCCGAGCCGGGAAATGAATCGGATGTTTCGCGTGTGACGTTTGAAATTGAGGCTGTTGAAGATGAGGTGCGGCTTGATGTTATCCATGGCGATTTCCAACCTGGTTCGGAGATGGTGCGGAAAGTTTCGGGCGGCTGGCCGCGTGTGCTGTCGAGCTTGAAATCGTTCCTGGAAACCGGAAAGTCGCTCAAGGCTGCGAATTGCGGGTCGACGAAGCATGCCTGAGAAAAGAATTCAGAAGACAGAATTCAGAATTCAGACGGATGGAGTGGGTGCGGACGCCTCGGCGAGGCGTCCCTACCCTGCTCCTGAAATTTTCTGTCGGGTTTGGTAGTGTCCTAATTTGATTTCATTTTTCTTGCAAAACGGATTGAATGCTAAAAACACGACATCCCATGAAAAGAATTCTCTTAATCCGCATTGGAACACTGATTGCCGTTGCACTGATTTTCCTGATTCTTCACGCCCTAAGTGTCCTTTGGAGGTAACGCCGAATGGGGTTGACAATCGCGATATTCGGCAGGGAATCAATACGTGGAATCTTAATCTAAAGATGTCAAATAATGAGCGGATTACAGAGAACCCCAGAATCTCAGCAGGAGCATGAAAATGCCATTGCCGCCGAAATGAACCGGCTTAACAGCCCGGCAGGAGCCATCTTGGAAGCAATTCACCGCGCGGCCCATAAACTGCCGCCTCCGGGAGATGATCGGCGATTGATGGAAACAATGGCCATTGTTTCAACTTTGCTTGTGAAATTGGCGGACGATGCCGAAAAGATGACGCGCAGAATCGAATATCTTACGAAATGGCTTTTAGGTTTGACGGTGGTTTTATCAATTCTGACTGCAATCTTGGTTTGGATTGGTTTCATTCAACCCCCGGCGCATTAAGGCTAAAATCATTTGACGCTCGGCGCGATTTATTTCCAATTCTTCCCGGTAACGGTGACACCAGTAAAGTCCGCGCATAACCCAAAGCATGTTTCCGATCACCGCACCCAACCCACCGAGTAAAAGGAGTTTGAAAGTTGATTTTTTCATGGGGCTTTCCTCGCCTCTGCTGCAATTGCGACTTTAACGGCTGTTTGCGCTGAATCGACTGGGGGGATTTCGAGGACCGTCACAAATCGCTCATCCTGGTCTTTCGGTCCTTCGGGATGGCTCCAGCCATATGCCTTCTTTGCCTTTGGGTGTCCTGTCAGCGTAAAAACCTCAACAAAACCTTTCCACGCCGTTTGGCCGCGAAAGACTTCGTGAACCGCAACAGATTCAACCCAAGCCGCGCGGCAGTTGTGTAAATGCTCAACAGTGAGTTTTAGCCGTTCGATGTATTGTTTATTCGCCACAAAGCTCCATTAGTTCGTCAACCGTCCACGCACTCGCCTCAATCCCCGCCGCTTGCGCTGGCGTCATCCTGATTGCCCCATGCGTCTTGCAAAAGTTGTAATACGCAAAATTCAGCGCAACAGCAGCCTTAAAATTCTCAATCTTTTTGCTGAAAGCATTGGTCAACCGCGACAAACGTCGGCAGTGCATACGCAACGTGTGGTTTTGCTTTTCAACATGCGACGTGCTCACCAGTTCTTTGACCGGATTTCCCATGACGTGATGTTTTTGAACCTTCACCACCTCGGCTGGTGAATACCTACTTGCCGCATCCTTGTTGAGATTAACCACGCCGTAGGTTTTTACGATCTGCGCGTAATCAATTTGACTTCCCCATGCTCGCTCGACCGCATCGGGGTACGCGTGTAATTGATCTGTCGAGAGTTGAAAGCGTTGCGTTATGCGTCCTGCAAGATCGTCCATAAAAGCCCTTGCGTGGTATGCGTCACGTTTGCCAATCAGGTACGATGGAATGATTTTCGTGTCCACGTCCAACGCGATAAACGTCCAAACATCCCCACGTCCTTCATTTCGCTCGGCTGGCGTTGTGCGTTTTTGTTTCTTCCCGATGAATCCCCACAATTCGTCAACCTCAAGAACCTTGCAGTTTAAACCGATCATCTTTTGAGACAGGATTGTCTCGCAAGCGTCCCCGACACGCACCGCCAGCCGCATAATCGTATCACGGTGAACCCCTGTAATTCGCTCACAAGCGCGAATGCTGGCGTTTTCGGCGAGCATCGAAATTATCAGTGAACGTTTTTCAAACGGCAGATTGTTCATTCCATAATACTGGTATTTAGGTTACGAAAACAAAAATACCCTTGACAACTGTGATGAGTTATCATAAGGTCTGGCGTCAGTTGGACGCGGCGAGGATCGAACTCGCATTCCGGGGGTGTAGAAACGCCGGGTTTGCCGATTAACTTACGCGCCCTGACTGTTTGAGGCGGCCTTCCGGGCCATGTGATACATCTCGTTCAAAGAGTCACATGGCCCGGTGTCTTTTATGTCTCACACGCTATGCAATCGGCCACTTGCACCGCGCTTTTCGTTCTTACCTTCTGCATGGAATTTATCCATATAGAAAGAGGCGGTGACGGCAACCAGAATATCACTCTGCGAGTGACTTTAAAGAATCGACTTATTGTCAACAATCTGGTAGCGTTTTGCCATTCAAATTAGGACATTACCTCGGGTTTTGGCGGCTTGCGTTTGTGGGAATTCTTTTTCATTATGCGCGACTCGTGTACCTCTTAAGAAAGCTTTGGACGGCAGTCTCCACCAGAAGGTTGGCTTTGGGTTTAATGATGGTGGCGGTCGTCGGAATTTCCGGCGGCTGCAATAAGTCCACAGATACCGCCGGCAACAACACAAATTCCCCAGCTGTGGCGGGCAAACCGAAAATCGCGCTGGTGATGAAGTCGCTGGCGAACGAATTTTTCAGCACGATGGCCGATGGGGCGAAAAAGCATCATGACGCGCATCTGGCCGATTACGACCTTGTCGTCAACGGCATCAAGAATGAAACCGATCTCGGCGAGCAGGTCGGTCTCGTCGAGCAAATGATCGCGCAGCGTGTCAATGCGATTGTCATAGCGCCCGCTGACTCGAAGGCTCTGGTGACGGTGCTTAAGAGCGCCAAGGATGCAGGCATTCTTGTTGTTAATATTGACAACAAACTGGACGCGGACGTGCTGAAACAGGCGGGGCTTAAGATTCCGTTCGTCGGCCCGGATAATCGGGAGGGCGCGAGGAAAGTGGGCGAGTTGCTCGCGAAACAATTGAAGTCGGGCGACAAAGTGGCGATCATCGAGGGGATTCCCACGGCGTTCAACAGCCAGCAGCGTCGGCTTGGTTTTGAGGATGCGATGAAGGCTGCCGGGATGGACATTGTCACCGTGCAAAGTGGGCGGTGGGAAATGGAATCGGCCAACAACGTCGCCGCCGCGATGCTCAATGAGCATGGGGACCTCAAGGCCATTCTTTGCGCGAACGATAACATGGCGCTGGGCGCGGTTTCGGCAATTCAACAGGCTGGAAAGGCGGGCAAGGTTTTGGTGGTTGGGTTTGATAACATCAGCGCATTGCGGCCTTTGCTTGACTCGGGGCAAGTGGTGGCGACGGCGGACCAGCATGGCGATCGGCTTGCGGTTTTTGGGATTGAAGCGGCGCTGAAAATCATCAAGGGCGAAGCGCCGCCGGAAGACCAGACCACGGCAGTGGATATTGTCACCAAGTAATCCGCCGTATGCCCGAGGCCGTTCCACTTCTGCGAGTCAGGCGATTGCAGAAGAGCTACAATGTCCCGGCTTTGCAGGACCTCGATTTCACTTTGCGGCGCGGGGAAGTTCACGCGTTGGTGGGGAGCAACGGCGCGGGGAAATCGACTTTTGCGCGGATTCTTTCCGGGCTGACGGCCAGCGACGGCGGGGAGATGTTGATCGAGGGCCGTCCTTACGCGCCGAAATCCAAGCGCGAGGCTGAGCGCGCGGGGGTCATCATGGTGTTGCAGGAGCTTAACGTGATCGGGACGTTGAGCATTGCGGAAAATATTTATCTAAACCGGTTGCCGCGGAAGAATGGCTTTGTCCGTTACGCGAAGCTGCATGAGGAGGCGCGAAAAGTTCTCGAGCAAGTTGGCCTGGGCGCGGTTGACCCGGGAATTCCGGCGGGGCGGTTGGGGGTGGGTCAACAACAATTGATAGAAATCGCCGGCGCGCTGTCGCAGAGTTGCAGGCTGCTTATACTTGACGAACCTACTGCGGCGCTGACTGATCCAGAGATTGAGCAGCTTTTCAAAAATATTCGGCGGCTTCAGAGCGAGGGCGTTGGGATCATTTACGTCAGTCATCGAATGGATGAAATTCGGCGCATTGCTGATTCGATTACTGTGATGCGCGACGGACGCGCTGTGATGACTTGCAATACCGGCGAAGCGAGTCCCGCGGAACTTGTGCGCAATCTGACCGGGCATGATTTACCGGAGCGGAAGGCGGGCGCGCGGCGCGACGTGGGAAGTGTCGCTTTGCGGGCGCAGAATCTTTGCGCGGGCGACCGGGTGCATGGCGTGAGTTTTGAGGCGCGGCGTGGGGAAATTTTGGGAATCGCGGGTTTGGTCGGCTCGGGGCGGACGGAAACTTTGCGGGCGATCTTCGGGGCGGATCCAAAGAATGCCGGGGAAATCTTTGTTGGCGACAAGCTTGTGATTGTCAATAAACCCTCGGATGCGCTTCGAGCGGGCATTGGCCTGGTGCCGGAAGATCGCAAGAAGGACGGTCTTTTGCTGCCACAATCGATCCGCGTCAATACGACTTTAAATACTTTGTCGCGGCACACGCGCTTTGGAAATTGGCTGGATGCCGAATCTGAAACCAAAACTGCCGACGTGTTTCGGGAGCGATTGAATGTAGCGTGCGTTTCGACCGAGCAGGCGGTGGGCGAATTGAGCGGGGGCAATCAGCAGAAAGTGGTCATCGCGCGGTGGCTGGCGCGGGATTGTGAGATTTTAATGTTTGACGAACCGACACGCGGGATTGATGTCGCGGCCAAGGATGCCATTTGCCAGTTGCTGCGCGACCTGGCGGCCGAGTCGAAGGCGATTGTTGTCGTGTCGAGCGAGTTGGTGGAGCTGATGTCGTTGTGCGACCGGATTATTGTGCTTTCGCAGGGGCGAATCACGGGCGAATTCACGCCAGAGACGTGGTCGCAGGAGAAGATTACGTGGGCCGCATTCGGCGGTTATCTTGACTCGAAAATCAGCGCCGACAACCCATGACATTCAAGCCGAGAAAATTTGTCGAGTACACCGCGATGCTGGCGATTTGGATCGGGCTGGCGCTGTTGTTCGGCATGCTCAGCAAAAATTTCCTCAGCGCGCGAACCTTCGTGGCGCTGGCCAATCGCATCCCTGCCCTTGCGGTGATTTCGGCGGGCATGACGCTGGTGTTGATCATCGGGCAGATTGATTTGTCGGTCGGGTCAGTGCTGGGGCTGGCTGGTTCTGTGGTGGGGTTGGCGCTGGTGGATTTTCATTTGCCTATATGGGCTGCCGCGATGCTGGGGTTGGGAGTTGGATTAGTCGCGGGGATGTTGAACGGACTCGTGATTGTGTGCCTTGGAATTCCTTCCTTCATTGTGACGCTTGGGATGTTGGAAATCGCGCGAGGGCTTTCGTATCTCGTCACAAATTCGCAGACGAAATACATTGGCAACGCGGTGGAAAGTCTCTCCGCGCCCATTGCGGGCCTCGCGGTTTCGCCTGCGTTCATTGTCGCTATTCTGGTGATTGTCATAGGACAAATTGCGCTTTCGCGGACGGTGTTCGGACGCTATCTCATCGCGATTGGGACGAACGAACAGGCGGTTCGGCTTGCAGGAATTAATACCGTGCCGACGAAGTTGGCTGTGTTCGCGCTAGTTGGATTGCTGGCCGGGCTGGGCGGAGTTTTTTACACGTCACGGCTTGGTTCGTCGGATCCCAATGCGGGCGTTGGCCTGGAACTTTCGGCCATCGCGGCGGTTGTCATTGGCGGGACAAGTCTCATGGGGGGACGCGGCTCGGTCGTCAATACGTTTTTTGGCGTGTTGATTATTGCGACGCTGGAGGCGGGGCTCGCGCAAATTGGGGCGTCGGAACCGACGAAGCGCGTAATCACTGGGCTTGTGATTGTCGGCGCGGTGATCCTCGATGCGTTTCGGCATCATGTTGCCGCGAAACAATTCCCGTTGTTGAAACAATTATTTTCGCGTAAATCTGTATGATCGCCGTCAAAAGATTATGAAACGTTTGTTCCTGATTCCGCTCCTGGTTGGCTTCACATTGTCGGCAGCCGTTGTTCCTGTTCCCGAAAAAGTCACGTGCGCGATTGCGGATAAACAGGATTTCACGCTGCCGGACCGCGTGCATCTAACAGATTGGATTGGCAGCCGGATTGACGTGAACGAGTCGAATCGTTTGGTCGAACTGGACGTGAACCGGTTGCTGGAAGGTTATCGCAAACGGCCTGGCCGCCAAAGTTATGACGGCGAGCACGTCGGCAAATGGTTGCATGCGGCGACGCTTGCGTGGGTCAATACTGGCGATCCGGCGTTGCGCAAAAAACTGGATTACGTGGCGGCGGAACTCGTCAAATGCCAGCTTCCTGACGGCTATCTCGGAACTTATTTGGACAAGGACCGCTGGACGGAGTGGGATGTGTGGTCGCACAAATACAATTTGATCGGCCTGCTGACTTATGTCCGTTACACGGGTAACATGCAGCCTTTGGAGGCGTGCCGAAAAATGGGCGATTTGCTTTGTACCACGTTCGGCGATGAACCGGGAAAACGGGACATCATCAAGGCCGGCTGGCATGTCGGGCTTGCTCCGACGAGCGTGATGGAACCGATGGTTTTGCTCTATCGGATGACCGGAGAACCGCGCTATTTGGATTTCTGCAAATATATATTGCGCGCGTGGGAACAGCCGGATGGGCCGAAAATTGTTTCCACGTTGTTGACAAAAAAGCGCGTCGATAAAGTAGGCAATGGCAAGGCTTACGAGATGCTTTCGTGCCTGAACGGCGCGCTGGAATATTATCGCACCGTGGGCGGCGACCGGCAAATCCTCGATGCCTGCCTGAACGCCTGGCAGGACATTGTCAAGAATCGCCTCTACATTACTGGGGCGGCAAGTCACGGCGAGTTGTTCCACGATGATTTCGATTTGCCCAACGTCGCGAACGTCGGCGAAACGTGCGTCACCGTGACCTGGGAGCAGTTCAATGCTCATCTGCTGCGACTGACTGGCGAGGCGCGATTCGCGGAGCAATTGGAGCACGCGGTGCTGAATCAATTGTTCGGAGCGCAGGAGTGCGATGGCAAGGCGTGGGGGTATTACGTGCAGATGGAAGGCAAAAAACCTTACAGCGCGGCGCTCGACGGGCATTGCTGTTTGTCTAGCGGGCCGCGCGGGATTGCGCTGATTCCAACCTTTGCCCTGAGCACGGATGCTGATGGGGCGGTGGTGAATCTTTACAATGCCGGCACGGCTGATTTGAACTTGCGGGACGGAACCGCTGTGAAGCTCACGATGGACACTATGTATCCGAGCGACGGAAAAATCCAAATCAAGGTGGACCCGGCGCAATCGAAATCGTTCACTGTCAAACTACGGATTCCGGCCTGGTGCCACGAATCATCGGTCGAGGTCAACGGACGTCAAGTCAAAGAAAAGACAGGAGCCGACGGTTACGTTGCGCTGAAGCGGCATTGGAAGCAGGGCGACAATATTGAATTGAACCTGAAACTTGAGGCTTCGCTGGTTCTCGGCGATCACATGAACCAAGGCAAAGGCGCGGTTCTTTACGGGCCGCTTGTGCTGGCGGCAGACGGCGCGCTTCTGACCGATACTGGCGAATCGCTCCGGGACGTGATTTTGGCTGGAAGCGATCTCGCCGCGTTGGATGTCAAACCTGAACCCGCGCCGGACAAAGTGAAAACGTGGCAGGGGTCTCAGGTGTTCAGCTTGAATGTTGTCGCCAAGAAAAAAGCAGGCGATACGACGCCTGCTCAGGTGCGGGTTCGGCTGATTCCGTTCGCGGATGCTGGAGGAACGGGATCACTTTATCGAGTCTGGCTTCCGTTGGTAAATGCACAGAGCGAAAATCTGTTGCGGTTTGGAATGGAAAGCCGTTCTCGCGAGGGGAATGCAAGCGGTTCGATCACCAGCGATTTTGATTCGCTTGTTGTGACTTTTGATGGACAACCTGCGTCGGAGGATTGGTATGCGGTCACTGTTGATGAAGGGGTTCAGGCCGACCGGATTGTTTTCGCACATGGGAAGAATTATCACGACGGCGGTTGGTTTGACACGAGCCAGGGGAAGCCGGTTGTCCAAATCCAGACTACCAAAGGCGGCGAGTGGCAAACGGCGGGCGAATTGAACGATTATCCGGCGACGACAGCGACCAGCCATCGCGGGCTGCACGACGGACAGCGATTCACGTTGCGATTGCAAGCGCCGACGACTTTGTTCGGCGTCAGAGTCGAGGGGCGTCCGGCGTCGGGAGATAATCCAAGGCAGGCGTTTTCGTCTTGCGCGGGATTGCAGGCATTGGCTGCGGAGCATTGACGGCTTAAGAATACTGCGGCTTTGACAGGGCATGAACTATTTCAGGCCTGGTCCCTGGCGCTGTTGCAGATCGGTGATCTGGTTTGAGATTTGAGCGAGGCTTTCGTTGATTTGCCGCAACGTTACACGGCGGTTAAAATTGACCAGAAGCAAAATCACCAACGTTCCCACGGCGAGCAGTGCAACCGAAACGTCAGCAAGAATAATCGATGTGCCTTGGGCGGCGGTGACTTGCGCGTGCCTCAAATTCAACTGTTCTGGCGACAAGATTTCTTTGCCTTCAGGGTTTGTTTTGGCTTTTAGCGTCACGCTTTGGTAGTCCTCCACCAGCAGGCGATCCATTGGCATAATCAAGGCGACGTTTGCCCACGCCATCACGATGCTCGCGACGATTGCCAGGATTCCAAGCAATAGCGCCGCCACGACCATCACGCGGCCTTTCCTTTTTTGCGAGCGCACAGCGCTCAGGATGTTCTCGGTTATTTTTGATGGGTCATTAGTTTCCGGGTTCATATTTATTCCTTTCAAGGGCTTCCTTTAATGCTCGCTTACCGTAGTGAATTCGGGAGCGAACCGTGCCGATCGTGCAGTTTGTCACGCGCGCAATGTCCTCGTAGCTGATCTCCTCAAAAAACCGGAGGACGAGTGTTTCTCGCTGCTCTGGAGGAATCAGCGCGAGGCCGGATTGAACGCTCTCGAGATCGATTCCGAATGTGGCGTCTGTCGTTTCAGGGATTTCTGCCGACACGTTGTCATCCACCGTCGTAACAGGTAATTTGCGGCGACGGTATTCCCGATAGATTCGATCGCGGGCGATGCGAAATGCCCAAGGCCTGAACTTGCTTGCGTCCCGCAGTTTCGGCAGGCCGCGATAGATCGAGAGCCACGTTTCCTGGGTTACGTCTTCAATCTGATCTTGCGCTGACGCCAACATTTTTCGTGTGAAGAGCAGCAGGTGCGGGCCGTACAACTTCACCAACTCTTCAAATGCCGTCTCATCGCCGATTTGGCTTCGGAGCACCAGCATCTGTTCGTAAAGTTGTTGAGTCGAGTCCGACACGCGCGCTTCACAGTAATGGCTGCTTGCCGCGCGCAAAAAGTTCAATGAAGTTATGATTATTTGATCTGAAAATCAGAATGTTGCAGCAATTGCGCTTGCGTCGGGGCGGGCGGGGCATTATTCAGCGGGCGAATATGAGTAAGACGCCAATTCGGATTGCAGTTACCGGCGCGGCTGGCGCGATCGGTTATTCCATTTTGTTTCGCATTGCCTCGGGTGATTTGTTCGGGCCGGATCAACCGGTGATTCTTAACCTGGTCGATATTCCCGACGCTGTGCCCGCGCTGCAAGGTGTGATGATGGAGCTGGAGGATTGCGCCTCCCCTGCCCTGCAAGGGTTGGTAGCGACTTCCGATCTTTCGGTCGGTTTTGGCGGGATCAATTGGGCGTTGCTCATCGGCAGCGTTTCGCGAAAGCCGGGTATGGAACGCAAAGACCTGCTCGCGATCAACGGCAAGATTTTTACCGGCCAGGGACAGGCGCTGCAAAAGTATGCCGCGAAGGATATCCGAATTCTTGTTGTCGGAAACCCGTGCAATACGAATTGCCTCATCGCCAAGAGCAGCGCGCCGGAGATTCCGGCGAACCGCTGGTTCGCGATGACGCGCCTGGACGAAAATCGCGCGAAGGCGCAACTCGCCAAAAAAGCAGGCGTGGATATTTCGGCGGTGTCGAATCTCGCGGTCTGGGGAAATCACAGCCCGACGATGTTTCCCGATTTTTACAACGCGAAGATCAACGGCAAGCCGCTCGCGCAATCCATTGGCGATGAGAATTGGTTGAAGACGGATTTCGTGACGACGGTCGCGCAGCGCGGCACTTCGGTGCTCAACGCGCGCAAAGCCGGGAGCGCCGCCAGCGCGGCCAACGCGGCCCTTGATTCTGTCAAGTCTATCGTAAAGCCGACCCCTGCGGGCGATTGGCACAGTGTTTGTGTTCCTTCGGATGGCAGTTATGGCATCGAGAAGGATTTGATTTGTTCTTTCCCTGTTCGCAGCGACGGGAATTCACTGCAAATTGTTCAGGGGCTGCAAATCAACGATTTTGCGCGGGGAAAAATTGACGCGACTGTCAATGAGTTGAAGGGTGAGAAGGCGATGGCGGCGGAGTTGGGGTTGGTGAAGTAAGCTGGCCTTAACGAATTTCTCGCGCAGAGGCGCGGAGTTCTCTCAGACATTTGGACAGCCGCCGCCGGACGGGCCGGTAAACTCCGCGAAGCCTTCGCAAGGCCGGACGCAGACGACCGTGATCCGTCCGGGGCGATGCGGCCAGCGCTGATTTTAGCAGGTCGCAAATTTTTTGTCGCGGCACAGTTATTCACCGTCGACTGCGGGGAGCTCTTCCTTCGGTCTCTCCTTGCCACCGGATGAATAACTGTGGAAACCGTATCAGGACGCAGAGTAGGGAATCTTATCAAGAATTCCATAATCCTGCGCCTTTTTCGGTCCCTCGCTTGAGGCGAGAACTGAACAAAGGAACCAAAAGCGGGCTACAATTTTCCCTTTAATGTTTCAGCCCTTTTTATCTCCGCGCTTTCTGCGGCTCTGCGCGAAAGCATTCCTTCACTTAACCTGAACTATTCCTTACGCCGATGCTTTGAATTGCGGGGTGTTTGCAGTTTGGGGCTTGGTCGGTTGCTCTTTTTCGTCGATGAACTTTCGCGTTGCGGCGGGCAAGGCGTGCCAGATGCTGAGGGCTAGGAAAGCGCCGATTGCGGCGAAGGGCATGATAAACAACGGCCACCAAAACCAGCCGTGCGTGGTCAAGCGTCCGATGCCAAAGGATTGCAGGCTGCTTCCCAGGTAAACAAAGCCGTCCGCGATTCCTGAGCAGGTGGCGGTGGCCTTGCGTCCGCCGAAATCCGGGGCGGCCGTTCCGGCCATCAGCGCATGGACGGCGACGATGGCCATCGTAATAAGCACGGCGCACCATCCCACGAGATAAGGCGACTTGGTCAGAAACGCCGCCATCAATCCTGCTAGAACAAAGCTCGCCGCGCACCACAAAACGGAGGGCGGGCCGCGTCGGGATTGGAAAAATTTATCAGAAACCCAGCCGCCCGCGAAGCCGGCAACAATTCCAAAAATGCAAACCAGGAAACCCCAGTTTTGTGTGAAAAACCAATTTGCGGGCAAGCCGGTATCCTTCGCGAAAATGGAATACCAATTCATGACTCCATTGCGGACAACGCCAACTGTCAAACCGATGAACGCGACGGTCAGCATCATTTTGCTGGCAAAGACTTTTTTGAGTAGATGCACGGTGCTGAGCTCGTCCTGCATATGACCGGACGAGGCGTCGGCAGCGTCGAACTCGGGAAAACCGGCTTCCTCCGGCGTGTCTTTGATAAGAAGTGCGTCCATCAATGCCCAAAAAAGCAGCAAGGCTGCTGGAATGTAGAACAAAGCCCAAGTCGCATCGACTGATGAGCCTTTGAGGGCGAAGAGATTCTGAATGAGGCGTTGGAGCCAGCCTGTTTCGCCTTGCGGATTCGCCTTGGCCATTCCAGCGATGGCTTGGCCCCAATCGAAGGCGAAATAAATGCCGAGGGAAATAAGCGTCCCAAAAATGCCCGCGAAAGTCCCGCGCTCGCGAACGTGAAACCAGTAGGCTTTCACCTTGATGATCGAGACTGCCCCGTAGCTTTGGAAATACATGTTCAGCCCGTAAACGATTGAAAAAGCGAGCCCCATTCGGACGTGCAGTTGGTGGGTCGCCAACAAATAGGTCAGGACTCCGAGAACGATATTGGCGAGGGATGAGCCGACTGCGCCGATGATGATTCCCTTCTTGCCGCCGATTTTGTCCACGAGCGGGCCATTGACGAGGAACGACACTGCATAGACGAATGCGCCGACGCCGAAAATATCGCCGACGTCGGTGTTGGTCATCAGGGTTCCGAGGGAATTTTTGGCGACGTTGAGGTTGTAACGTCCCATGTACATGAACGCGTAAGTCATCCCGAGCGGAAACCAGTTGATAAACCGGCGCGTGATGAACCAGCGGGAGTGCTTGAGGGGATTTATGCGGAAATAAGCGAAAATGATGGCCGCCAATATGACGAATAAAATGGACGCAGCCATAAATTGCCGCTAAAGTTCGAGGCCAGATTTTCCGTTGTCAAGGGTGAATAGGGTTGTTTTGGTACTTGCATTCTCCCGAATCTCGAACGACAAATTTATCAGGTATGGAAAAGCCACTGGACTTTCGGTTTGAATTACCGCAGCCGCCTGCCGGGCCGCTGGTGGAAGTCTCTTCCCTCGAAATGGAAAAAATGCTCCTCAAGCAGTTGGAGGACGCCGTGAAAGAACCGCGCCAGGCGTTGTGGCAATTGGCGCAATTCTACCAGCAGACCCGCCAGACCGACAAAGCAATGGTGCGTCTGCGCCAATTGATTCACATGCTCCCTGATCCCGAGGAGCGCGCAAAGTGCGTGCTTTCGATGGGGCAAGCGATGGAGCAAAAAGCGGATTTTGCGTCGGCTGCCAGTTATTACAAGGAAGCACTGGCGTTGGAGCCGATGAACCCGTGGACGTGGTATTTCATCAATAATAATCTAGGCTTCTCGCTGAACACGCTGGAGCGCTTTGACGATGCTGAGGCGTATTGCCGCAAGGCGATTCAAACCGATCCGAATCGCCCGAACGCGCATCGAAATCTCGGTCAATCGCTCGAAGGCCAGGGATTGTTTCGTGAGGCAGCCCAATGTTACGTCGCCGCGACGCAAGTAAATGCCGCCGATGGGCGCGCTTACCATCTGCTTCATGAATTGCTCGATGAGCATCCCGAACTGGTATTTGAGTTTGAGGACGTTGCGGCTTCGTGCCAAAAAGCTGTGGAGACCGCCGCCCGAAAAGTCGAGGAGATGAAGCCGGTCGTTCATCGCGGGTGGAAAAAGCAGCTTATCCTTCTTCGGGCCAGGGTCCGGGCGATGCTCCGCCACCTATGGACCGGCTCCAAGTGAGCGGGACTTCCCGGTCGTTTCCCACTCAGTGGATTCGCGAGATGGATCACACCATCCACGCCAGAAAACTTTTTCGCGACGGGCAAAAAATCTTGATCGCTGTTTCTGGCGGGGTCGATTCGATGGTGCTGCTTCATGCGCTGGATGAATTGTCGGGCGCTCGCGATTGGAAATTGGCCGTTGCACACTTCAATCATCAGTTGCGCGGTCGTGACGCGGATGCTGACGAACGCCTGGTGGGGAACACGGCGAAAGCGCTGAAACTTCCGTTTGTTTCGGGTCGTGGTGATGTTCGAGATTTGGCCGAAAGCAAGGGAATTTCCCTGGAAATGGCTGGGCGTCAATTAAGGCATGAGTTTCTTGCTCGAACAGCGCTTGCGCGAAAAATTCCGTCCATTGCCCTGGCGCATCATGCGAACGATCAAGTGGAATTGTTTTTCCTGCGCGTTCTTCGCGGGACTGGTGGCCAGGGGCTTGGCGGTATGAAATGGAACGGCCCCTCCCCGGCTGATTCAGCGATTCGTCTCGTGCGACCGCTGCTAGATCAATCGAAGGACGCGATTTGTGAGGTTGCGAAATCTGCGGGAATCGAATTTTCGGACGATGCGACGAATGCACAATTGGATATGGAGCGGAATAGGGTGCGGCATGTTTTGATTCCGTTTCTTCGTGAAAATTTTTCCAAGTCGCTCATCGAAACGGTGCCTCGTTTGATGGAGTTAGCGGGCGGCGAGGCGGAAGTGGTAACAGATCTGGCCAGACAATGGCTTTCATCGCAAAGGCGATCAAAATTTTCGCAGTTGGCTGTCGCGGTGCAACGGCGCGTCTTACATCTTCAACTTATTGCGATGGGTCACGCGCCGGATTTTGAGATGGTGGAAAGGTTGCGTGGGGGCATTGGGCAGCCTTTCGCGTTGGATGTGGGACGCGTAATCTTGCGCGACTCCGACGGAATTTTGCAGAAACAAAAATCCGAAAAAGTTTCGTTCAATCCCGCTCGGAAGACCGTCATTTTAGAGGGAAACAAAGGACAGGAGCGCTTGGAGGGTTTCGCGCTTTCCTGGAAAATTGAGCGGGTGCGCGGCGAAAAGTTCACCGCGAAACCAAATGTTGAATACTTTGACGCGGACAAGATCGGCGCGCGAATTTGTCTTCGGCACTGGCAGGCTGGAGATCGATTTCAGCCGATTGGAGTCACGACGCCGCGCAAGTTGCAGGACTTGTTGACAAACGCCAAAATTCCCCGCGCGGAACGGCATTGCCGCATCATTGCTGTGACTAATGACGATGAACCGTTCTGGGTGGAGGGACTTCGGATTTCAGAGAAATTCAAATTGACACCCGATACCGTGCGCCGGCTGAAATGGGAGTGGCGAAGGGGGTTCGTAAGCGATGTAAATGTAACATGATTTGCCGGGAATTTTCTCGACGGCAAAAGTCAAATTGCCATACTCGGCGAAGTATGAAAACACTCCGACAGTTTTGTATCCTTCTTATCCTTTGCACCCAGGCTGCAAGAGTTTTTGGCTGGGGCGACGAAGGCCACGAAACGATTGGCGCGATGGCTGACACGCTCATTGCCGGAACACCCGCGAGCGCGCGTGTGCATGAATTGCTCGGAGATGAAACGCTGTCCGCGGCATCGGTCTGGGCCGACCGGGTCAAGGGTCGCGACGGATTAACGCCTGAAATGGCGCAATTCAAAACCGACAACCCGAATCATTTCATATTTCATTACACGGATATTCCTTTCGAGGAACTGAAGTATCGTGACGATTCGATCGGCGCCACGAATGTCGATGTCGTCCACGCTATTCCCGCATGTATTCTCATCCTCCAAGGAAAGCCGGAAGCGCAAACGATGTTCACCAACGTTTCTCCGCGTGTTGCGCTGCGTCTTTTGGCGCATTACATCGAGGACCTTCACCAGCCGCTGCATGTGGGCGCGGGTTATCTTGACAAGACAACCTTTGTCAATCCTAATGGTTACTCAGGCCGCGCTGAAGACGATCAAGGCGGCAACCGGCTTTTATTTGGCGGCACGAACAAACTGCATTTCTTTTGGGACATCACTGTGGTTCAACTCAACATGACGAAAGCGCACGTCGATTCGCCTGAGAAATACGCTGCCGCGCTGCTCGCGCAACCTGCGCCGGATTGGAAATTAAGTTCGCCGCTGCTCGACGTAGACCGCGATTGGGCCAACGAAAGTCTCGCTCATGCCGGCAAAATCCATGACGTGACTGTGCTTGACGAAGATAACAGTGAATTGGACCGGCGGACGCATAGGCCGCGCACGGTCTGGCATATCAAGGATTTGTCGCCGGAATATATTTCGTGGTCCTGCAAAACCGCGGAAAGCCAAATGACGAAGGCTGGTTATCGGCTTGCGGCGACGCTTGAGGCGATTTGGCCGTAGCTTTTGCGCTTGGGAAAAGCGGCGGCAAGCCGCACGCACTCCAAACGCTTCGCGCGTCATGGTCCGTCTTTGTGATTTGGATGCCTACCCCCCGTCTGATCGACGAACGATGTCTGCCGAAGCCCCGTCATTGCAAAATCCAGATTGGTTGTTACTTTTTTGTGGCGGGGTCGATATGCGACCAATTACAAAATTGGGTGCGAGTTTATAAGTGACGAGGCGCGGCCTTTCTGCTATTTCTTTCTTCAACGCGGGAAAACGCCCGCATTGAACAGGCCGTAATATGGAACAGTACGTATATCTTGGCTGCTTTCTGCTCGGTCTTATTTTTGCGGTGGCAAGCTTTTTTATTGGGCACGACGGTTTTCATGGCGACCACGGCGTCGGCACAGGCGGTCACGCCGAGGCGGGGTTTGACCATTCGGGAATGCCCGGAATGTCGGTTTTCAGTCCGACGGTCATCGGCTCCTTCATCACGGCTTTTGGCGCGTGCGGCATGATTCTGTCGCGCTTCAAATCCACTGAAAATGTATTTGTCAGCGCGCCAATCTCGCTTTTTGGAGGATTTATCATCGCGGCGGGAGTTTTTTCAATTTACTCGGCAATGTTTAATCGAACGCAAAGTTCCAGCGAATCTCGCGTCGGAAGTCTCGTAGGGCGGACTGCAACGGTGATTACCCCTATTCCGCCCGCGGGAGTGGGAGAAATCGCCTACGTCCAGGCGGGCACTCGTTACACTGCGCCGGCGCGGGAAGTTAGCGGCGCGGCCATCGGAAATGGTCAAACCGTGAAAATTGCTCGTATTTCCGAGTCGCAGTTTTTTGTGTCTCCAGTTTAGCTGACTTATAAACCCAACAACAAAGGCATTTCTATGCATGCAGGATTACTAGCCATTTTCGAATTTAATCTTTCCTCCACAGCAGTGGTAGTCATTGCAGTGGTCGGGCTGCTTTTGTTTTTCTTTTTCTGCGCGGCGGTCTGGGCAAACCGTTACACGAAGGTCGGCCCAAATCAGGTGCTCGTGGTCTCTGGGCGCAAACATAAGTACGTCGAACCGGACGGCACAGTGATGAGCCGGGGATTTCGCATCGTGAAAGGCGGCGGCACCTTTGTCATGCCTGTCTTTGAAAAGGTCGATGTTCTGTCGCTTGAATTGTTGACGATTGATGTCCAAACGCCGGAAGTTTATACGAGCAAAGGTGTGCCGGTGAAAGTCGATGGCGTTGCGCAAATTAAAATCAAGGGCGACGACATTTCGATTGCGACCGCATCCGAACAAGTTCTGAGCAAAACCATTGATGAAATCAAAGGCGTCGCAACACAGACGCTGGAGGGGCATTTGCGCGCGATTCTTGGGACGATGACTGTCGAGGATATTTATCAGAACCGCGATGCGTTCGCGTCGAAAGTCCAGGAAGTCGCGGCGGGCGATATGGCGAACATGGGCCTGGGAATTGTCAGTTTTACGATTCGCGACATTCGCGATGGGCAGGGTTATTTGGACGCTTTGGGAAAGCCGCGGATTGCGCAGGTGAAACGCGATGCCACCATCGCCCAGGCTGAAGCGGACCGGGATTCGATGATTCGATCCGCGCAAGCCACGCAGTCAGGCCAGGAGGCAAAATTCATTGCCGACACAAAAATCGCCGAGGCGCAGCGCGATTATCAGAGCAACGTGGCGATGTATCAGGCAAGCGTCAATCAGAAGAAAGCCGAAGCCGACCTCGCGTACGATTTGCAGAAATTTAAAACCGGCCAGTTGGTGAAGGCGGAGGAGATTCAGGTCAGCATCATCGAAAAGCAGAAGCAGATCGAATTGCAACAGCAGGAAATTCTCCGCAAACAGCGCGAGTTGGAGGCGAACGTTCAAAAACCGGCTGACGCGGAACGCTATCGCGTCGAAACATTGGCCAACGCAACGAAGTTCCAACTTGAAACGGAGGCTGCCGGAACTGCCGCCGCCGCCAAGTCCAAGGGTTTCGCGACGGCGGATGTTGTGAAGGCGACTGGTTTGGCCGAGGCGGAAGCCAACAAGGCGCGCGGTCTTGCCGAAGCGGCGATCATTGAGGCGCAAGGTTCCGCCACTGCTGAAGCGATGAAGCTTAAGGCGGAATCGTTCAAACAATATAACGAGGCTGCGGTCATCGAAATGCTCGTTCGGATTCTTCCGGAATTGGCGGGCAAAATCAGCGAACCGCTCGCGAAGACTGAGAAGATCGTTATTATCAACAGCGGCGGCAACGGCGGGGGGGCGAGCAAAGTCACCGGCGACGTCACGCAGATTCTAAGCCAGCTTCCGCCGGTGATCGAAAGCTTGACTGGAATAAAATTTGAAAAGCTGATCGAGCAGGTTCCCGCGCTTAAGAAAGCGATGGGCGACGCGCCGAAAGACAAAGACATTCCTACTTGACAGAGACTGCCGAAGCGGCGGGCCCCGGGACGCCTTCGTAACCGAATGCGCGGAGATATTTGGTGAGCGTGTCGTGGAAGGGTTCCAGCGCCGCGGCGTAATTTTTCCATCGGGCCACGGCGCGAGTGTGGATTGGTTTGGCGACTTCGCTGTATGTTGGCGAGACGACGAAACGCGCGCTTGCCGTCTCACGATGACTGGCCTGCGCGGGATTCCATGTCAAGCCGAGGAATTCCGTGACGCGCCGGCCTTCTGTTTCCGCATTGGACACGACGTCCTCGTAACGTGTCTCGATCCATTCAAACCCGCCCAATTCGCGCATTCGCAGCCAAACGTCCATGAAATCCGCGTATTGACGGATCGCGCGGTCAAGACCGAGGAAATTCACGTTCATCGGCGTCAGCGCGAGATTTTGGAAGAAGCAACTGATGACGACATCGCGGGGATCGCGCAACGCGACGATAATTTTGGAGTTCGGGAACATGCGCAGCCACAACGGCAGCGAAGCGGTCGGCGTGGGATTTTTGTCAATCAAAACTTCGGCGGAGAGATCGCCCTCCACTTCACGAAACAGGCTTTTGAAGTAACGGCCTGTGAGTTCGGTTTGTTTTGCGGAGGAAAGGCCATCCAAGGCGGCAGCGGTCAGCGGCGGAAACGGGTCGGCGGCGAAAAGCTTGTCGCCGATTTCGACCACAAATGCGTCGGATTCATCAAATGCGCGGACCGACGGATGCGCGGCAAGAATTTGTTCCAATAAGGTCGTTCCGCTACGGGGATGACCGCCGAGCAGCGTCAATTTTTTCGCATCATCGCGATCCCGAGCAATTGAGCGCCAGCGGCGGACCATTTCAGGCGTTAATTGCGATTGCAACGAACGGCGTCGGCGCGCGGCTTTGTCGTAGGTTTGTTCGAGCGCGGCGACATTATTATGTTGACGTGTGAGGGCCTTGGCTTTCAGAAGCCACTCCATTGCTTCGGCGTATTGGCCCAGCTCGTCCAAAACCATCGCGAGCAGGTGAAAGCAGGAAATTTTGACGGTAATATCCCCTGCTCCGGTTTGGATCAATTCGCGAAGAAGCGTCTGGGCTTCAGCCGCATTTCCCTTTCGATGAAGGAGGAACGCGCGGTAATAAAACGCGGCGGCGTCTTTGGGATTTCGCGAAAGAGACGCTTCGACCTGTTCTGAGGCTTCGTCGAGGCGACGCTCACGCTCCAGCCAAGCCGCAAGGCTCAATCGCGCGTGGCTTGAGCTTGGCGCAATTTCGGACGCGCGAGACAAGCAAGCCCGCGCGCGAACGGGTTGCCGCAACCGATGGTATTGCTGACTCAGCGAGACAAGCACACCCGCGTCCGTGTCCGCCAACACCTCGACGCGACCAAACGCCTTCCGCGCGAGTTCAAAATCCAATTCGAAGGATGCGGCGGTTCCCAGCTCGAACCAAAGGTTGGCGATGCCGGGAAATTTTGTTGTCAGCTCGCGATAGGCAGGCAGCGCTATTGCGGCCTTTCCGGCGAGCAATTGCTGTTGCGCCTTTTGCCAACGCGCGAGGTCTGACGGCGAATTTTCAAGTCTCGCGAAGTCCGGCTGTAATGATTGCGCCATGTTTGGTTGAGTGTAGAAGCCGAAGCCGCCGACTTCAATGACGTTCACCAAAGCCACGGCATTTTCGGGTCGCAAATATTTCGCTTTTCATCCTTTAGTTTGGAATCGAGTTGGTTAATATGACTTTGACTGAAGTGAAAAAGAGCCGAGAGTTTTTCAGATTGATTCCGTCCGATGATTCGTCGCGCGAACCGGACAGCATCGAAATCGACTCGCATCGGATGCCAATTCACTATCGGCGGCATGGCCGCGCGCGGAACTACGTTTTGCGTTTGCACACCAACCGGACGGTGATGGTGACGATTCCCCGCAACGGCACGAAAAAATTCGCGCGTGAATTTGTGTCGAGCCGCAAGAGCTGGCTGGAAAAGCAATGGCGAATTCTTGAGAAGCGAAATGTGCCCCCGCAAATTCTGCGGCCTGGCATGGAAATTCTCCTTTACGGCCAGCCGGTCACTCTTGAAATCGGGCCGTCGGAGGGAAAATGGGAATTGCGCGTTGGTTCAGAGCGCGCCCTGCTCCACAATCCTTGGGGGAATTTGCGACCCGTGCTGGAGCAACACCTGAGAGGCGTCGCCCGATGCTGCCTGACGCGTCGCGCGCACGAATTGGCGGAACGACACGCGTCGAAAATCCAGCGCGTTGTCGTGCGGAACCAGCGGAGCCGGTGGGGTTCGTGCTCTTATAACGGAACGATTTCACTGAATTGGCGGCTGATTCAATTGCCGGAGCATGTGCGCGATTACATCATTGTCCACGAGTTGATGCACCTTCGGGAGCTGAACCATTCGCCGCGATTTTGGGCCGAGGTGGCCAAGGCGTGTCCTGATTACCGCTCGGCGGAGGAATGGCTGAAACAGCATTCGGGCCGGGTCGGCTTTTGAGCGGGGCGCGATGGGCTGACACGGCATTCGTCTCACATGGCGGCATTTTTACAACTGCGGGACATCGGCAAAACCTACCAATCCGTCCAGGATGCGCCGCCTGTTGTTGTTCTTGACGGAATCAATCTTGAAATCGCTCAGGGCGAATCGGCGGCGATTGTGGGGCCTTCGGGTTCGGGGAAAAGCACGCTATTGAATATCATTGGAACGCTGGATCGACCGACGCGCGGACAAGTTTTGCTGGAAGGGACGGACATCGGTCAGTTGGACGAGGCGCGGCTTGCGGATGCGCGGAATCGGCAGATCGGATTTGTTTTCCAGGCGCATCATCTGCTGCCGCAATGCACGGTGCTCGAAAATGTTTTGATCCCGACGCTGGTTTGCTCTGACGCGGGGCTTCGCGCGTCCGCGCCGGATCGGGCGAGGCGATTGCTGGAACGGGTTGGACTAGGCAAACGGCTGGATCATCGTCCGGGGCAACTTTCCGGGGGTGAACGAGGGCGCGTGGCGGTCGTGCGGTCGTTGATCAATCAACCGCGATTATTGCTGGCGGACGAACCGACGGGAGCGCTGGACCGTGTTGCAGGCGATGAGTTGGCGCGGTTGTTGGTGGAGTTGAATCGGGAGGAGCGGGTGACGATGATCGTCGTGACGCACGCGACAAGCCTGGCGCAACTGATGGGGCGGTGCTTTCAGTTGTTGGATGGGCGCTTCATTTAATTCAGCAGATCAATAAAAAGTACGCTTGACACGAAAGCGGTCGCGCCCTATCGTTATCGCATCCACACGAAATGAAATTGATCTGCGCCATTACGATCTGGGTCTGTTGCACAACAGTCCTCGGACAAGGCACGTTTCAGAATATGGATTTTGAGGAAGCAAATCCTGCAGCTATTGGAAACGGCAACAGTGCTTCCGTCCTTTTTCCAAATTGGCAAGTTCTCGTTGGCGGAACTCCGACCTCAGTTGTGGGCTATAATACGGAAACCTTGGGAGCGCCTTTCGTTTCAATGTGGGATGACAAGCTTGGCTATGTGCCGATTCAAGGAGATTATACCGCCTTTCTCCAAAGCGCACGGCTAGGCTCTCAATCAGCTACTGTGGGTCTGAGCCAGACAGGGCTTGTCCCCGAGGGAACTGAGTCGATTCAGTTGGACGCAAACCAAGAAGAGGGATCGTCTTTCGTAGTGATGCTTGGAGGAAACGTTGTTCCCATGTCTCCTGTGCAAAGCTTTTCTGGATACACTCTGTATGAGGGCAATGCTTCCGAGTGGGCGGGACAAAGTGTCGCACTGACAATTACGGAGTTGCCACCGGATAATCAGGAGTTTTCTCCGAACTTGCTTCAATTAGACAATATTTCGTTTTCACCTAATCCGATTACCATCACACCTGAGCCGGACGCTCTAACGTTGATGAGCGTTGGCGGATTGCTTTTCGGAATTTATCGCCGCATCCAGCGAATACGAAAATGTTAGTTTGACACTAATTTAGCGACTTAAGCTTTGATTCTTTTCCATTCCTGCCAGTGTTCGAGGCGGCGACGCAGCACCGCCCTACCTTAGCGGTTCGTTTTTTTTCGTGGGCCGACGGTTCGCATAGCCAGGGGGTGGAAGCCGAAATCTGTGGTGGGGGAATCGGGGCGGAAACGGAAATCGCCTTTTTCCGGGGCGATGAACATTGGGTCGGTGAAGAGGGAATTTTGGTCGTGGCCTTCTTTTTGCCAGGCTTCAAATTTTTTGCGGCTGTCGGTTTGCGCGTGGGGGCCTTGGTCGCGGGCGTCGAAGTAGATGTTGTGGTCGATGGTGAAACCTTTGCCAGTCCAGTTGCCGGTGAAGATTGTGCCGGAATCGAAGCAGATGATGTTGTTTGTCAATATGAAGCCGCAATGCGTTTCGGGGCGGGTGCGCTGCAATTGGGCTTCTTCGTTGAGGGCGAAAATATTGTTATAGACGAGGTTGGTTTCCCCGTAATGCTGGTGAAATCCGGCGCTTTGGCAGCGATAAACGACGTTGCTTTCGAGCACGATGCCGGAGCTGCCTTCATCGGTGTAAAGCCCCCAGCCGCCATATTCGTATTTCGTGACGTCGTGAATGAGGTTGTTGCGCAGGATCGTTCCCGGTTGCAGGCCGAGCGTGTAAATGCCGCCCATATCGCTGAGCATCCCCTGCCCTATGTCGTGGAGATGATTGAATTCGACGATGTTGCCGCGGCACGGCGTCGGGCCGTATCCCCAGGTCCACCCGACGGATATCGCGGTGTAAAAAGTATCGTTGACTTCGTTGTGCGCAATGGTGTTTGAGGCGCTTAACATGACGAAAATGCCGACTGCCGGTGCGTTCACCAATCCGATGTGATGAATATGATTGTCAGCGATGGTGTTGCCGTAATTGGGCGATGACACGGCGCCGTTCATGTCGGGTTCGCCGACGCGGATGCCGCCGCCGCCGAGATCGGTCATTTCGCAGCCGGTGATCTGGTTGTCGTGACAGCCGCGCCCAAGATCGACGGCGTAACCGCCGAGACGCGTGAAAAGGCAATCGCGCCATTCGCAGGAATCGGCCCAACGCGCTTCAATTGCGCCGCCGACTTCGACAGCCGCTTGCGGGTCGAAATCGCCGCCGTTCTCCAGCGACCAATCGGTTCCGGCGAAAGTGACTTTATCAAAGATGATGCCGCGAACGGGCTTTGCGGCGGCGCCGTCGATGCGGACGAGTTTGAGTGTGTGCGGCGCGGTGACGATTGCGGAAGCCATGTCCTCTCCCGGTTCAGGCCAGTAAGTGACGGTGGTGAGTGAAAGCCGCCATTGGCCGGGTTGTGAGGGAGCGGGCGCGTTCTCGATGTAATAGCGGGGGTCTTTTTCGCTTTCGTTCGGAAAGAGGTCGCCGGCGAGGGTCACAATGTCGCCCGCGTCGGAGACAGAACGAATCTGGCTGCGGCCTTGCGCCCATGCGGAATACAGGACGATTTCGCCACCGTGCGCCCATTGAGGATTGAGGTCGCCGGGCTTCACGCGGAGTTGGGTGGGATGATCCTTGATCGGACCGCCGACGGCATGGAAGTAGCCAGTCGCGGGAAGGCGAGCGCGCTGTTTTCGCCGGCCATTGACGAAGAGTTCGTTGAATTGCCAGATGGCGTTGCGACCGTTGGGAAATTCGGGAAGTTGCGCCTCCCACAATTTAGGATTGACGGAGGATTGATGCCATCCGGTTATTCGTGTTTCGCCGGTGATGACTGGTTTCTGATGACCGCGCGCGGCAATGACGAGGCCGGAATCCTCGGGGAGAAATACCAGCGGGTTGTCCCCCTGGACATAATCGCCGCCGCTCAAAATGATTTGCGGGTTGGCGTCCGGGGTGTTGCGCCGGAGTTCGCGAGCGCGGTCGATTGCGGCTGTGAGAGTAGCCATCGGAGCGTCGGGGCCGGTTCCCGAAGGATGTTTGCCGGACGAATGATCGTTGCCATCGGGCGCGACGTAAATATTGACAGGGCTTGCGAATGACTGGCAAGCGAACAGGCAGACCAGGCCGAGGAAAATAAATTTTTTCAATCGCGAAAATTTTGAAAACCGAGAGCGGCGGGGAAATCGTGGCTTCGCACCGCGGCGATGACTTCCTGCAAATCGTCGCGGCTTTTGCCGGTGACGCGGACGGCTTCGCCCTGAATTTGAGTGGTGACTTTGAGCTTGGTATCGCGAATGAACGAGGTGATTTGCTTGGCGACAGTTTGCTCGATGCCCTGCTTTATCTTGACAACCTGCCGCGAATGGCCGAGCGGGGAAACATCGGCTGGAAGGGATTCGACGCTCTTGAGACTGATCTGGCGCTTGGCGAGTTTATTGATGACGATTTCATGGAGGGCCTTGATCTTGAATTGGTCGGTGGCGGAAAGTTTGATCTCGCTTTTTTCGAGGACGATCTCGGCGTTGCTGCCTTTGAAATCGAAGCGGCTGGCCAGTTCTTTCTTGGCCTGGTTGACGGCATTTTCGATCTCCATCGAACTTACTTCCGAAACTATATCAAATGACGGCATGAGGGGACGGTAGAAAAAATTCGGGTAGAATTCAAACTCAAAGGCGTCAATGTCAGGACTGAAGGAAGTTGAACCACGGATTTCACTGATTGCATGGATTATGACATCAAGGTTGAGGATTTGGCCAAAGCCTTGCTCGAAAAAAGTTTTAACCGCGAAATACCCGAAATGCTCGAAAGGAATTTTAATCTTCTCCCGAGTGGGCCAACTCGCTACTGTCCGCGTCGTGCAAAGCGGCATCACTTCTGGAAATGAACGAGATTGTTGACTCGTCACGACTTGCGGCCATTCCGACTGGCGGCGCAACGGCGGTTTCGCCGGGACGGGATGGGCGCGTTGTTTCGCTGGATCAATTTCGCGGGTACACGATTCTGGGGATGATCCTGGTCAATTTCCTCGGAGGATTCGCGGTCATCCCTTCAGTTTTCAAGCACAACAATAATTATTTCAGCTATGCGGACTCGATCATGCCCAGCTTTCACTTCGCGGTTGGGTATGCTTACCGGCTGACCTTGCTTAAGCGGCTGAATCAGATCGGGCCGAGAGCGGCGTATTTGAGTTACGTGCGGCGAAGTTTTATTTTGATTTTTCTGGCGCTGGCGTTGTTCGGTCTCGGCGACGGATTTTCGAAATGGTCTCAATTTTCCACGATGCCCCAAGGTTGGACAGCGAGTTCGCCAACGACTTTTACGACAACATTCTTTGCCCAATGGCGTTCGTATCTGGTTCATCTGCTCAAATCGGACATGTGGAATACGTTTGCGATTATTGGCGCAACGCAATTGGTAGTGTTGCCGTTTGTCGCGGCGCGCGCGCGCGTTCGGCTGCTGGCGCTGGCCGGTTTTGCCCTGGGACATGCGCTGCTTTGCTATTGGTTCAACTGGGGGTTCGTTCGCGGCGACGCGACGAATTGGATGGAACAGCTTTGGGGCACGGGCGATGACCGGAGTTGGGATGGCGGATTTTTTGGGCCGCTCTGCTGGGCTGTGCCGATGCTGGCAGGAACGCTCGCCTACGACGTGATGCGGCAGAGCGACCGAACTGGACAGGCGGCCAGGCGACTTCTGGCGTGGGGATGCGGTGCGATGCTGATCGGCTACCTGCTCTCCTGCCCCACCCGGCTGTTCGATGTTGACCGGGGCGCGGTTCCAAACCCGCAAAGGCAAGGCGAGGCGCAGGACCCGTTTTTTTCATCACCAGCGGCGAGGGCAAACCGACCTTTGTCATCACTGCTTGCGGAACCGCCGTTTGTCGCGCCGCCCGATTCGTCGCGACGATTGGAAAATTATTGGATGATGAGCAAGCGCATACCGACGCTGTCGTTTATTTTATTTGCAACGGGGTTCGCTTGCGCGCTCTACGGAGTTTTTGTGGCGGCGTGCGACTTGGGAAGTTGGCGACTGGGGGTATTGGGAACCTTTGGAATGAATCCGCTGGCAGCTTATTGCCTGCACGAAATCATACAGGAATCATTGCGGCATCTCGTGCCGGAGGATGCGCCGTTGTGGTATTGCTCGCTAGGATTGGTTGCGTTCTTTTGGGCGACATACGCTTGTGTGCGCGCGTTGGAGAAGTCGCGCATTTTTATCCGATTGTAATAAGCCAGCCATCGGAATGAAGGTCCGCAGACAGCATCAATGTCGCGGACCTTGCACGAACCAACCAACGGTCATCTCCGAAACCCACCCGTCAAAAAGATAATAATGCAGATTAACAAAACCAGCCCGATGCCGCTGCCCCCGTAAACCGGACCTCCCCAATAAAATCCGCCGCCGCCGAGCAAAAGTAGGAGAACGATTAAAATTAAGAGTGTGTTCACTGTTTATTCCTCCTGGGTTATGCCAAGGCGGCTTCTTTGATTGGGAGATTAAGCGTGGCAGCCGGCAAGAAATCTATGTTGCGAATAATCGTCGCCTCGCCGTGCGACTCTCCAGGTTCCGGGTTTGGAGTTAAATGGAAACTTACATTGAGAACCTCGTGGACGATTTCGGGATGGTCCGCGTTTAGTTCTTCTGCGAGGTCTTCGGCTTCCTCTCTTGTAAAGAGTTTTGGGCTTCGGCGTTTAACAGCGCCGAGTTTGGGCATCCATTCGATAACGTATGTTTTTTCCATGTGTGCATCATCGCGGAGAGATGCGGCCGCCACAATGAGCACGAGACCCCAAACGACAAAGAATGATTACTAGTCTTCTGTCATATAAATACGTATAAAAAACGCAGGCGTTACCGACTGGTTGTCACTTGCGTCAGTTTGATCCAGTCGGTGTTCAACGGCTGAACTGTTTTTTTAGTGTTTAGCGCGACGAATGTCGTTGGATCGCGGAATTGATAAACTTCGCAATGGCCGTCGGCAAAATTGAGCGCGTAACCTGTCCCGTGTCGATCGGCGGGAAAACGAACGAATGGCTGGGAGTTGTTCATCGTCACTACGAAACAACCGTCGCTCAAGGTGAATTGGCTTTCATCAATTAAAATCCATGTGCTCGATGTCGGAGCGGTGGCAAGATCGCCTTCGGTCACAAAGGTTCGGAATTGGGTTTGTTCGGATTGCATCAAGCGGCTTCCGACCCAGGAATTCATCGAGTAACTTCTAACGCGCGGCATTCCAAGGGAGAGGCTTGTGTCGGCTGGGCACCGGTACGTGGCGCTCTGCGTTGCGTAGGGAAATAATTTTCCGCTTGTGATGAAGGCGGTGTTCGTCGCCTCAGACGGATCCTTCATCGTGCCCCAGACCCAATAGAGCGGATTACTAAAAGGCCCTTGATTATCGGCGATCTCCCCGCTGTTGTTGGGCACGAGTTTTCCGCCGTTGTCCGCGGCGTACATTTGATATGCCAATCCAAGTTGACGCAAATTCTGAAGACACGAAGCCTGCTTGCTGCTGGCTTGCGCGCCCGCGAAAGCAGAAAGGAGAAGACTCGCCAGGATAGCGATGATCGCGATCGTCACCAATAGTTCGATCAACGTAAACGCACGGCGATGGCCACCGTAACTAATGGCGATTCGGTTCATCTGGCGGACTGATTTGTCGGCTTTGGACAATTAACCCCACGCGCAGGATTGTGGAACTGTGCGTTTGAAGGCACAGGCATCCTTTTGTTTGCTCGCGGAACGCGCGTGTCGGATACTGTTGACACAAGTGGTGGTTTCACATGAATCGGATTTTGCGTCTATATTTAATGCTGGCGCTCGGAATAATTCCATTCTCGATGAACGGATGGGGCCAGCAGTCGCCGAATTGGCGCGTTTACGGAACATCCGATGGGCTTCCTGAATTATCCTGCCGCTTTCTCTCCATCGGCGGCGCAGGCGACCTTCTGGTGCGAGGTTCAAAACAATCTGCCATCACAAAATTCGACGGTTACACATGGTCAAATCCAGAAGGGCCAGATTCATCATCCTATTCTCCAACTGGCCGTGTTTTTGAGAGTCCAGCAGGACAGCTTTGGATGGTTTATTCAGGCGGCCTTTGCCGATTCAGCTATGGAGTCTGGATAACTCAGCCCATTCCCGAAATCGCCGCGCTGAACACCGGAGATTTCGCCGTCCAAGCTGTGCCGATTCGCCAGGACGAAGTGCTGTTTCTTTTGCCGGATCAATTGATGGAATTTTCCGCTGAACAACCCAATTCAATTCGCACAATCCGTCGCGCGGCCCAGACAAGCCTGGGTCGATTTACCGGTCTCAAGATGGACCCAGATGACAATTTATGGATTTCAGGGGAACGCGGCCTGGCCGAAATTCCGGGCCCCAAGCGGACGATTACCGACAAAACTGAATGGAAACAGTTTGTTCTTCCCGACACGATTCAAGCCGACGCCTTAAGCGAACCCCAATGCAACAGCGACGGCAGCATCACTTGTCTTGCCCGCCAAAAAACAAACGCCCTGGTCGTTCGTTTTGAGGCGGGCCAGTGGAAGGCAATTCCAGCGCCGTCAAACATTCGTTTCACCTGGGAAGGCTCGGATACAACAATTTGGGCCGCCACATCCGATTCCCTTCTACGCTTCACCGATGGAAAATTTGTCGCGGACGAAGAAATTTCATTGGGAACAATTTTTGACGTTGCCGTCGGCGCGCATGGCATGTTCTGGCTTGGAACATCCGAAGGTTTGTTTTGCCGTATTCCCAAACTCTGGCGAAGCAACGCAGCCGCGCCTCAAAGCCTGTTTTCGAGCACTACTGTCAACAAATCGCTAAACATTCCGCCCAACGCCACCGCAAAAGATGTCATCGCCACCATCACATTGACCGACGGGAAAACCTGGTGCGCGACGCACGAAGAAATATGGTCGTTCAACGGCAAAAATTGGTCCACTGTGCGCTCCGGACTCGGAACAATCAGCGCGATGATACAAGCGCCGGATGGCATTTGGGTTTCGTCCGGCCAGGGCGTCCACCGCTACGTACAGGGAAATTGGTTTGACATGGGAACGGATGAAAGCCTCTCCAGCCCATCGATCCTTAATATCGAAGCCGACTCCACTGGTCACGTCTGGGCGCAAACTTCCCGAGGCGTTGACGAGTATGAACCCGAAGTGGATTCCGATCGTCCGTCAGTCGAAATCCTCTCGCCACTCCAGGAAAAACGCAGTTTTCCCGAATGGGGCGCAGTCACCATCAATTTTTCCGGGCACGACAAGTGGAACGTCACCCCGAAAACCCGCCTGTTGTACTCGTGGCGCCTGGATGATTCCGAGTGGTCGCCGTTCGGTTCTTCAGCAAGCGCGACGTTTGCCGACCTGGTTCCGGGCAAACACTATTTTCAGATTCGCTCCGCAGACCGCAACGCCAACATTACTCCGAAGCCGGCCCGCATGGAATTTGCCGTCATTCTCCCCTGGTATCGCGAAGCTCGCTCTCTCTGGTTCGGAATCTTTGGGGCGGCAATCGCAATTTTTTTTGCGGGCCTGGCCCTCAAACGCCACCGCCAACTCGTTCACAGCTATGCGCGCGTCGAACAGCAAATTGTCGAACGCACTCGCGAGTTGCAAATCGCAAACGAGGAGCTTCTTCAAAGTCAGAAAATGAAGGCGCTTGGAACGCTCGCGGCGGGAATCGCCCACGACTTCAACAATATTCTTTCGATTGTCAAAGGCTCCGTGCAGATCATCGAAGACAACATCGGCGACACCCAAAAAATTCGCACTCGGACCAACCGCATCAAAACCGTCGTCGATCAAGGGACCTCGGTGGTTCAGGCGCTTCTCGGTTTTAGCCGCAACTCTGATGAATTGCTGGAACCTTGCGACATCAACGCCGTTGTCGAGAATACGATTCGCCTCTTCGGCGACCGTTTTTTGCGCGAAGTCAATGTTCGTTTCGATCCTGCGTTCGGCTTGCATGAAGTTCGAGTCTCCAAAACGTTGGTTCAACAGATTTTGTTAAACTTTGTTTTTAACGCGGCCGAAGCGATGACCGGACCGAAGGAAGTGATTATTTCTACAAGCGAATCAGCCTTCCTGCCCGCTGGAGTTGCGCTGTCGCCCGAACCGGCGCTCGGATATGTCCTCGTTTCGGTGCGCGATTCGGGTTGCGGCATACCTCTTGAAATCATTCCGCGCGTTTTCGAGCCATTTTTCACGACAAAGGCGCTTTCTGCGCGCAGAGGAACCGGCCTTGGACTGTCAGTCGCCTATGAGCTTGCGAGAAAAATGAAAGCCGGCCTTGCGGTGCAATCGACCGTCGGGAAAGGAAGTGTGTTCACGCTGGTGCTTCCCATTGCCGCCGCGCCTGCGACTGTTTCGCAAAAGTCATCACCATGAGCGGCCCCAAAATACTCATCGTCGAAGACGAAGATTTCCAATACGAAATCTACGAGGAAGCCCTGTCAAACTATTCGCTGCTGCGGGCCACGACGGCCAGGAATGCGCTGGTTCTCATGGTGAAGGAAGACCTGCGGTTGATTATTCTTGACCATGTGCTTGACAAAGGCGAGCTTGGCATGGATTTTATTCCTGAATTCAAACAATTGCTCCCGCACGTCCCGATCATTGTCGTTTCCGGGGCGCTGGAAGTTGAGCAGCAACTTCGCGCTCTCCAGGGACCGCGCCGCGCGCATTATTGTCTTCCAAAACCGCTCGATATTCACGAACTCCAGGCAACAGTGGAGACGGCGCTGGCGGAATGCGGCGAAGTAGAAACGATCCGGCAGTTCGAGGGATTGGAACGCTCGAAGCGCATGGACGCCCAGGAATTGTACAGCCGTTCCACGGACCGATTAAGCCGACAAACCCGCATCAAGGAACTCGTCACTCAAACTTCGCAACGCCCAAACATCTCGATGCTCGCCAGAAAATTTCGAGTTGCCCGCCGGACAATTATTCGCGATTTGCACGAACTCATCCGACGCGGTGAGATTCCTCCATCATCGTATCCTGACTGGGAAAACCCGGCGAATTAGGGCGTTTGTCAGTGCAAGCGCTTTTAAGAATCAGCGAGTCCTTTTCCTTTGAGAATCTGCGGCGCACATTTTTCTACTCTTGATTCTCGCGTTTTAGACTGTTTGGCCGAAGAAATGTAAATGAAATAAGCCCTTTGTCGTCCAGGCGTCAGCGCGGCAAAAGCGATTTTCAATCTGGGCATTTGATCCAATTTCTTTTGCAATTCAGCAGGAATTTTGTGTTCTGTAATCTTTTTAAACTCCACCTTCAAACCGGCCTTTTCCGCAGTTATGGCCTCGTCTATGTAGGATTTCAAAACGGGTTCCAGCTTAACTATTTCACTGATGTCGGTGAATCGAAGCTGGCGCGCGGCCTGCGTATTCTCGTCAGGCTTGATTAGAATGCCTTTGGCATCTTTTAACAACGCGCCCTTGCAGAATAAAACCGAGCACGTTTCCTTCAATGCCAATATTATGACGATGTTACTTTCCTGAAAGCTGTAACAAGGCTTGCCCCACTTGAATTCCTCGTTCAGACCGCGATCAAGAAAGATCGCCCTCAATTTTTCCATCTCCAGGCGCCATTTTTTGGCCTTCCGCAAATATCCATCAACCTTGGCGTTCATTTTGTTCATTGTTATGCCGATCTCTTTGAAAACAGCCTTCGCAACACGTACCCTTTCCACATCAACAGCCCCGATAGGACAATTACAGGAAGAAAGAAAAATCGAACAATCGGCGCATAGTTCGGTATGTCTTTAAATGGACTATAAATATACCCGACTATCGGAATGCTGAGCACAATATGAACCCAGCGTAGAATCGAGCGTTTGACGTTACTATTCATGATGGCCTCCTATGCTTAGCTCACCGTTTTAATTTGCTGACAACCTCCTGCATTCGGTTGTGCGCCATATTCATCCCGTGAGCCATGCCGAGTTTCAGCATCTGATCTCTGACCGCGGCCGACCTGTAGATTATTTGCATGTTAAGCTTGCTGGTGTCGTCCGTGAGCTTCTCAAATTCTGTAAACTCAAGCTGAACGCCAAAAGGAGCGTTCTCCATTTCAAAGGTGCGGGTGATTTTCTGATTCGGAACAAACTCATGGATGACCCCATTGGCCCGAAACACCACGTCTCCTTTGCCGTCCCTTGTTTCAAATTCCCAGCCACCGTGCTTTTTGCGTTCAAATTTCAAAACCTTCGTTCCCATCCATTGCTCAA
Source organism: Verrucomicrobiia bacterium (assembly GCA_036501665.1). GTDB lineage: Bacteria > Verrucomicrobiota > Verrucomicrobiia > Limisphaerales > Palsa-1400 > DATAUD01. The sequence continues at coordinate 16,899 of DASXZW010000066.1, read as the reverse complement.
TAATCTCCGGCTCAGCATGAGCTTTAAAAAGCAATTCCAGCGGCAAATCAAACTCTCTTGTAATCAATATGTCCTGCTTGCCACTTTCGGCATGAATTTTCGTTTTGTGTTCCATAAACTCTATCCTTTCGATTTGTACTTTTGCATGATGGTTTCCAATTTATTGAATCTGTCGTCCCAAAGCTCTCGGAACGGTTCAATAAATTCCGCTATTTCCTTCATTTTGTGAGGATTCAAGTGATAGTGCCTTTCTCGTCCGTCTTGCACCTGTGCAAGCAATTCGCACTCAGTCAGTATTTGCAGGTGTTTTGAAACCGTCGGCCTGGCGGTGTCAAAATTTGCGGCTATGGCTCCGGCGGTCATCGACTGCGTGGCCAGCAGGAGAAGTATTGCCCTGCGCGTCGGATCTGACACAGCTTGAAAAACATCTCGCCTTAAATTCATAAGGTGTTATTTCGCTGCAAATATATGCGTAGTCATTTAACTACGCAACTTTTTTTTAAAAAAATTTGCTGAGACTACGTGTCTCATAGGTGTGCCTTCAAACGCACATTCTGTGCAATCGAACAACCAGTTCCACAATCTGTCACCACGCGCTAAAAATGCCGCATGAGAAGGTTATTTCTATTCTTGCCATGGGTTTTCGCCGGTTTTGCACTTTCCGCCCCGGCTGCGGTTTTTACCAGCGATACTACAATTTCCGTTGGCGAAACAAATTTTGACGGAGACGATATTGAAGTGATCGGCTGCACCGTGACAATCGACGGTTCGCACACGTTCTCGGATATGTTCGTCATCGCAAATGGCGTCATCGCGCATTCCCCCGCTACAAACGGCACGAACATCGGTCTAAACCTTTCGATCTCAAATTACCTGGTGATTGAAGCCGGCAGTGGAATCGTCGCCAATGGTTTGGGAAATGGTCCAGGAAGCGGGTCTGGCGCCGGTCAGTCGATCACGAATTCAATTCCATTTGGTTTTCCGTTCGTCAGTGGAGGTGGGGGTGCATATGGCGGCAATGGGGCCGCAAGCATTGGGGGCGCAAGGGGTGGCATCGCTTACGGCACGCTACAAGTCCCGACAATTGCCGGGAGCGGTGGCGGGGCCGGGATCGCCGCCGCTCCAGGCGGCGCTGGCGGAGGCATGGTGAACTTGAAGATTGGCGGCGAATTGATTCTGGATGGCCGAATCTCGGCTGACGGTGGGCCCGGAGCAAACGAGGCCTCTGGCGGTGGTTCGGGCGGTTCGGTTTCCATTACCGCGCCGATGATTTCGGGCGCTGGAATCATCTCAGCCAACGGCGGTTCCGGAGAATCGACGATTGGAGGCGGAGGCGGAGGAGGTCGCATCATGGTGGCATTTACAACCGACGATTTCACTGGGTCGATCTGTGCGCATGGCGGGGATGGGGCGATGGCAGGCGGCGCAGGCATAATTTATTCCATCGAGCCAAATGCGACGAACAACCTTATCTTGCTGGATAACGGAGGCCTTTCGGGAACAAACACTCCTTTAAACGTCTCACCAACAGCAAACGTCACGATCTGCGGCGGGGCAGTTACCAAACTCTTGAACAATCCCACTGTCGGGACTTTCTTTAACAACATCCTGAATCTCGAAATCGGATCGAATAGCTGGATCACAGGCCCGCAAGGCGGCGCAATCCGCGTGAAGGCGAACAACGTGACGGTGGAGGACGGAGGTGGCTTTGATTTGGAGGGCACAGGCGCAAACGCCGACGGACAGGGAAAAGGAGGCGCAGCAGAATCGGAAGGCGGTTACTATGGCGGTGGCGGCGGCCACGGCGGCCCGGGAGGAAGCGGCTTGGCAGGAACGGGCGGCGTCACATTTGATTCCGTGACTCAACCAGAAATGCCGGGCGGCACTGGCGGGTCATTTTCAGATATTGGACCAGGTGGCGGCGGAATTGCCCTGGAACTGAATGTCGTGCAAACGTTGACCTTGGACGGAGTTATCACCGCCAATGGCGGCCACGGAATTTTGCAAAATAGCGGGGGCGGCGCGGGCGGCAGTATCTGGTTGGAAACCACTGTATTAGCAGGCCACGGCTCGATCACGGCCAACGGCGGCGGCGCAGGCTCTGTTGATGGCGGCGGAGGCGGAGGCGGTCGAATTGCCATTTATTATAAAACGAACACATTCTCCGGGATCGTCGCCGCGCACGGTGGAACCGGTTATGCAAATGGCGGCGCAGGAACGATTTACATGACTGATGGCATTTTCACCGAGGCTCAACTGAGTATTGACAATGCCGGGCTCGAAGCGCCTCCCACCCCTATTCCGCCGATGGGAACAGTAAATCTCTTACTGACAAACGCCGCTTCCGCAACCATCATCGAAACCCTACAGTGGGAAAATCTCTACATCTCTTCAAACTGCTATCTCATCTGCCCAAATTCCAGCCCGATACTTGCTCAGAGTCTCGTGATAGAAACCAACGGCGGATTAGTTGCTGACGGTGTTAGCAAGAACAGTAACACACCGCAATCCGGCGCAGGATTTAACTTTGGCAATGGTGGCGTCAGCGGCGGCGGCGGCGCGGGGGCGGGTTTCGGCGGAAACAGCGCGCTCGGCGCGGCGGGCGGCACACCAACGTTCCCACAGGGACCGATTACCTTCTTAAGTGGGACTGGCGGAGGAAACGGAGGGAGTGGCGGCGGCATATTGCAAGTGCAGATCAAAGGCGCTGCGTTGGTAAACGGGAGAATCAGCGCAAACGGAGGCGCGGGAATTGTCTCTGGCAGCGGCGGAGGCGGAGGCGGAAGCGTGATTTTGACCGTCGGCTCACTGGCAGGTTTTGGCGATCTCTCTGCCAATGGCGGCGACGGTCAACTTTCAGGAGGCGGAGGCGGAGGCGGAACGGTCACTCTTACCGTCAATCAAACCAACCACTTCGCTGGAACTATGACAGCTTATGGCGGCGATGGCGCGAACGTCGGTGGCGCAGGAATCATTGCGTTAACTACAAATCAATTGTTCGCTCAATTGATCGTGGATAACAACGGTCGCGCGGGAACCAATACTTCCATCGCCACAGATCTCGGAGGATTATTCGATGTGAATATACGCAACGGCGCCGTCGGACTTATAACGGGACTTCAACCAGGTTGCCGTAATGTACTTGTCGGTTCCAACGCATCCCTCACGGTCAGCACAAACAGCCCAACACTAGTTGAAATACGGTTAACCGGCAACTTGACCGTTCAAGCCGGCGGCGTCATCACGGCGGATGGCACTGGTGGCGCGCCGAACGTCAATCGCGCGCTGGGTGGCGCAGGTGGAAGTCATGGCGGATTGGGAGGCAGCGGCGCAGGCGGAACAGCCACGCCCGTCAATTCTGAAATTGTTACGGCGCCATCCCAGCCCGGGTTGGGCGGCCAATATCTTTATGGGACTACACCGAGCGGAGGACGTGGCGGGGGAGCGTTGTTGATTACTTGCGGAATTCTCACAGTGGATGGGAAAATAACCGCGAACGGCCAGCCGGGTATTTCTGAAGGCTGCGGGGGCGGCGCAGGAGGAACCATCTCAATTCACGCCTCCTCCTCCTTTTCCGGCAGCGGCAGCATTACTGCCAACGGGGGAACAGGAAACTTGCCAGAAGCCGGCGGCGGAGGTGGCGGTCGAATCGCAGTGCAAAGCGCCACGAATTTGTTTACGGGAACGATCTCAGCCGCGGGCGCGCCAGGATTTAGCTCAGGTGGCGCTGGAACCATTTATAGTCAATTCGGCAAGGCACAGGGGACACTTGTTATTGACAACGCCGGAAACAGCAACGGCTATACCCAATTCCCGGTGGTTGGAAATCTCAACACTGTGATTATAACAGGCAGCGCAATTGCGCTTGCCCCTAACATTGAAAACTTTGTGAGTTTCGGCTCGTTGATCCTTCAATCCAATAGTTTTCTGATCACAATGGGCGTTCGTTCGACTTTTACAATTGAAGCCAGTGGCAATGTTACCATCGCATCAGGTTCCGGAATCAGTTGCGACTCCGCAGGCACCGCAGAACCTGGGCTGCAAGGCATTAGCGCAACCCTCCCGAATGGCAATCGAATAGGCGGCGGCGGGGCGAACGCGGGCAACGGTGGAAACGGCGAGGGCGGCGCAGCGGGTGGAACGGCCCCCAATGCAATTATCAGTCAACCTGCATCGGACGGTGGCTCGGGCGGATACGGCTCGTTGGACATGGATCGAGCTTTTCCTGCATACGGAGGCGGAGCCCTGTCGTTGTCCGTCAAAGGGATTTTGCAGGTTGATGGCGTTATTACGGCCAACGGGGGGGACGCAACCAACGAATGGGCAGGGGGCGGCGCGGGTGGTTCGGTCAATATTTCTGCTTTAAGCATCGCAGGCACAGGAAAAATTTCTGCCGATGGCGGATCAGGAAATCTGCCTAACGGCGGCGGCGGCGGCGGCGGTCGGGTGGCGCTTACAGTTTCGACGAATTCCTTCTCAGGCTCGATTTCCGCTTATGGCGGCGAAGGATTCGTCGCAGGCGGCGCAGGGACTGTCTATAAGGCAATCAAAGGGATTCCCGCAGAGTTGATTATTGACAATGACGGCCTTGTCGGCGCGGGAACTCCTTTGTATGAATCTATTCCGGCGACTGTCAATTTAATTATCATAAACGGCGCAATCGTTTTGCCGCGCGCCTCTCTTACTTTGGGCAACTTGTTCGTCGAATCGAACGCCACTATTCAACAATTGGCCGACAATTTCTCAATTACAGTATCGGGCAACGCGCTTGTTGGGCCGACAGCAGCGATTTCGGCAGACGGCGGCGGTTGGATTGCGGATTCCGGCCCCGGAGCAGGCACGACTGCAAGCAATTACACCAGCAGCGGCGGCGGTTATGGAGGCGCAGGAGGTTTGAGTGCAGGCGGAGCGGCTGGCGGGGAAACAAACGGTTTCCTGAGCATGCCAACAAACTGGGGAAGCGGCGGGGGCGTGTGGTTTGGTCCAAAGGCCTTTTCGCAAGGCGGCGGTGCAATCACTTTGAATGTCGGCGGAACTTTAACTGTCAACGGCGACATCAGCGCCAATGGGAATGATGGTGTTTACCCCGGCTCAGGCGGTGGCGCGGGTGGAAGCATTTGGTTGACAGCCGGAACGCTGGCCGGAAATGGATTGATCGCAGCTGACGGCGGCGCTTCACAAGGCTTAACGGGAGGTGGAGGCGGCGGCGGGCGGATTGCTCTTTATTCACCGAATGATGAATTTGACGGATTGATTGCTGTCAATGGCGGCAGTGGGTTTTCTCCAGGCGGCCTCGGAACCATTTATATTTCGACCAACAAGGCGACCACGGAGATCGGCGCAAGACCAATTGGGGGGCTTCAAATCAGCCAATCTGTGTCACCCGCGCCGATGACGCTCTCGTGGACTAGTACCGCCGGCGTGTCGTATCAAGTGCAATCGTCGAGTGATTTGATTCACTGGCAACCCTATGGGAACATGATACTTGGGGGAACCGGAACAACAGAAGTCGTACTGACACCTGGCACGAACAGTCAGCAACAGTATTTCCGCCTTATGATCGGCAATTGAGGCGTGAGTCAGATGATCGTCAACAAATGTTACAAAGGGACCGCCGCGTAAGTTATTGATGGTCCACGTTGGCGACGACGAACAGAATCAAACTGTTGCCAACTATTTTTTGGCCGGTCCCAGCGGAAGAATCACTCGGCCAAAAAGTTCGTTGAGCACCTGGGCCAGACCGGTATAAATCGCTGCCAAACCGCAAACAATTCCTTCGTAGCCGGTAAAATGTTTGAAGCCGGGCGATGCCTTGGTGAAATCGCCGATTGCCAGGAGGAAAAAAAGAATCGTCAGCGTTCCAAATACAAACTGCAATGCGCGGCTCAGGCGCAGTGTGCCGACAAACATGACGCCGGTGAAAAGCCCCCACATGGCCAGATAAGCGGACATCGCGATCTCGTCTGCGGCGGCGGCGAGTGACCATTTTGGCAACAAAATAAGCATCACAAGGGACAGCCAGAAAAAGCCATAGGAGATAAACGCCGTCGCGGCAAAAGTGCTGCCCTTTTTCCATTCCATCATTCCGGCAATGATTTGCGCCACGCCGCCATAACACACTCCCATCGCCAGAATCATGCTGTTCATTTCGTAAAAGCCGGCGTTGTGTAAATTCAAGAGCACGGTGGTCATGCCGAACCCCATCAAACCGAGCGGCGCCGGGTTGGCGGTGTTGTCTTTGATCTGGGTGGTGGTGACGTCGCTCATGGAAGTAAATAAAGTTATTTGGGCTGTGAACGCTCTTCTGTTACCAAAGTCGTGGTAAAGAATAAACACATTTCGTGGGACAAGCTGCAAATCGCGGACGAACAAGCGATCACTGGAGCGAACCAAGGATTTGTTTAATTGACAATCTGATTTGGAATGTTTCGCACTTTGCACTCAGCCGAACTTCAGTGCATCTCCACATCGCAATTTCCAATACCGTTGCGGTAGAAATTGAATTGCACGTTCGGGTGGTCCGCAAGAAGCGACATCGGCACGGAAGAGTCGGGGATTTTCTCGGCGATCATCAGCGTGGTCAGTCGTTGGCCAAAAGGATTGTCGTGGTTGCCGGCATGCCAGATCGACACTTTTTCAGCCTGCCAGGTTTCGACCGGGCCCACGGAGATGGCTTGGGTCGGCACAAGCGAAATATTGCCGCCGCCGGAAGTGCGCGCGTTTTGGGCTATGGTAAGCGGATGCAGTTCCACGACGCGCGTCGCCAGCTTGCGAAACTCCGCGAGCGACGGCGGTTGCGATTTGAATTTTCCCTCGCGCCGGGGTGGGTCGTTGAAGGCCCAATGTTTGACGTCCCCCTGCCCTCCCTGCATGACAGCGCAACGAACGCCGGAATTCCACGTCTTCCGATAAGCAGCCGTGTTCGCTTTCGGAAAATGCAGATTTTTGTCCGGCATCACGAGGTCTTTTCGTATGCGGCTAAAGCAAAGTTCGCGATCCGCGCGCTCGAACGAAAGCGGATGCGTGGGCGGCGCTTCCTTGCCAGCAAGATGCCATTCGTCCATTCCCCAGAAATGCGCGGAATTCACATTTAAGTTGAGATCGTTCACCAATCGGGCGACGAGCGGCAATTGTTCCGTGGGGCCAATCGGGCCGCAGATTCCGACCGGGTTGTCGGGCGTCGATTGTTTCCACGTCGTAATGTACTCGAGCGCCTCTGCCAGGTAAAATTCCTCGAGCGTGTCGTAAATCACAACCTTGAATCCGGGCCGCGAGAGCTTGAGCATTTGTGCGGGCGTCAATGCGGCAGCGGCGTGAATGATGTCGCTGTCTAAAGTGGTGTAATCCCACCAATCGGGAGCAATGGAACTTTGCTTGCGGCTCACGGCGCGAAATTATTCGGTCGCTTCGACATCGTCAACAATCAAACAATTGACCTCAGCCAAACTCCAAACCATCCTCATACTTTTTATTGATTTTGTAATCACCCCCGAGGCTTTCCCGTAACGGGTCTGTTTGAGGACCGCAAAAGCCGAGATGAAGATGGCGACGCCACCCTTCCGCAAACTTGAAGCGCTTAGACATGTGGCCCACTTCACTTGAGAATTCCTCCATCGCAAGCAGGTAGGAATTCATGCCCTGGCTCGAATCCAGCCAGGCCTGCTGGCTTTTGTGCGCGGCAAGGGCTTCGAGTTTGACAGAATGAACTTGGGTAGTATTGACGAACGCTCCTGGAACGATGCGTCGCCGCAATGGGTCGCGCAATCCATGCGGCATGGCATGATACACTGTGGTTTCGTAATCGGCGGCAGGACGATTCGGAATGGACTTGAAATTGGGCATCCCGCGCGCGAAGGCGGCGGTCACAGCCAATCGAGACGCGTTTGTATGGTCCTCCATGTAATCCTGCGGCGAATGCGTCAAGACTATCGCGGGTTTGACGTCGCGCACGACCGCCGCCACCCGGCGCAGCAGGCTGGCGCTGTAAATTATTTCCAGATCGTTCGTGATACTTGGGTGAAAATGCGCTCCCAGGGTTTTTGCGGCAGCGCGCGCCTCGGACTTCCGGATCGAGCAGGTCTTGGAGGCGTTATATTTGACGCTGCCGCAACAGCCATTGGCGATGTTAAAATAGTGAATTTCCCATTCGGCCCGGCGCAAATTTAAGAGAGTTCCCGCCATGCAAAACTCGATGTCATCCGGGTGCGCTGCGATGGCAATGGCGGTTTGTTTGTTCTTCACAGGCGGTACATTCGTTTGGCGTTATGATAAAGAAGTTTGCGTTCGATCTCTTTGCTGCCCGCCAGCTCGCGAACTGTTTGGATCGTTTTCCATCCGGTGCAATCGTTTCCATGGCCGATTTTGTCGGAACAATCGCTGCCGAACATCAGTTTGTCCTGATGCCGCTGAAAAAAAACACGAGTGAACTCTCGGTCACGTGTCAACGCATTGTAGCCGGAGTCCGCTGAAAGGTCGGCGAAGAAATTCGGATAGTCACTCAAATATCTGTCAGTCCAACCGCCGGGAGTCACTTTGCCATGGGGGTAAAGGTTGGCGGTATCGTCCACATAATTTTTGTCGATATGCGCCCAGGCGGTTTGCGCATGGCAGACGAAAATGGTGCGGGAATGCTTTTCCAGCATTTTATAAAACCGCTCGTAGCCGTAGTTGTAACTCTGAAATTGCCAGTGCATCAAAATCGGGACCTGGTAAGCGGCGACGAGTTTATAGATGATCTGCATCTCAGGCCCATCGCACTCGACGCCGAATTTTTGTTCAGCAACACAAACTGCACCAGCCTTGAGGTACTTTTCAATAATTTGCGGCGCTCCCTCCAAATCCGGCACTTCGTTTGAGGCAAAATAAAATTGGCGCGGAAGCCTCCGAGCCAGCGCGGCGCAACCATCCACGCCTGCACATGTGCTTTCGAGGCCATTGGATCGGCCCTCGTGGGTGGAGGCGCGGATCACCGGTGTGCCTGATGGCAGCAATATAGTTTGACTTACACCCATGTTTTGCTGGTGCGCGATCAATTCCTCATCGCTTCGCGCGGGTCCAATCTGGCGCCACTGCGCGTCGCGTTTGCCGCCGTAATTGCAATGCTGATGGATGTCAATAATCGGTTCTGGCGCGGGCTGAGTTGCACAGGAATTTAGCAAAACCGGACCCGCCACAGTGGCGGCCGAAGTCACGATGAACTGGCGTCGTGAAATTTTAGTTTGAGCAGGCATTGTTTGCGTTTTAGCGTCTTCGCCCTTTCTATTCAAGCTGCCATCGTTCCGTTGTTTGCGCATTCAAGGGATTGCGAGCAATTCTGGCGCGGTCCAAGGGGTTTGACGCTGCGCGGTCCGAGCGCGGAGGCTGGCAATAAAGGCGGAAGTTACTGGTGTTGCGGCGTTTTCCCAGCTTCGTCGAATATAAGTTAAAATGCTCGCAAGCTGGACATCATTGAATGCGGCCCAACTTGGCATGGACGAATCAAACGTCACACCCGCCGCGCTGATCGGGCCTTCCGCGCCTTGAAGAACGATGCGCGCCAAACGCTCAGGCGGGCCGACGACCCATTCCGAGTCCGCCAACGGAGGAGCAATGCCCGGTTGCCCCATGCCAATTATTTGGTGACAAGCAGCGCATGTTGACGCAAACAAACCTTGGCCAACGTCGAAACGCTGTTGTTCTTCCGTTGTCAATTGCGGGACTGCGGGCGGCGGAACGTAACCGGGTTTTCCGGGCCATCCGATAAAGGGCGAAATTTTGCCGACGATCTCAGAAAGCGCTGCATTCGATTCCAGCGCGATGAGTCCCGCAGGTTCGGCGGAAAAAAAGAGCGGTTTGGCGTCGCGTCCCCTTCCCCGTCGGCGCGCTTCCGAAACGCGATCGGCGAGTCCCGAGAGAATTGCACCTTGCTCCCATCCATCCGCCGCCGCAGCCAATTGGAGCAGGCGATCAATGTGATTGGTGTTTCGTTCGTTGACAAGGCATTCGGCCAATGACACCAGCAGTTCGGCGTAACCAGGCTGTTTTTTTTGCCAACGATGACAAAGCGCTTCGCAGAATGTCAGTTCGCGCTGGAATAAACTGCTCACCATTGCTTCGCGCGCCAGTGGATTACTGGACGCGTAATCGGCGAGTGCGATCAAGGCGCGTTCAGCCTCAGCGTCAGCGGATTGGCCAAGAGTGAAAGCCAATTGCCGCTGCACTTCCGGGGTGCGGTCCGATTCGGCCATTGCAAGGAGATGCGGAACGAGTTCGACCGCCTGCGATCCTCTCAAAAACCGTTCGGACAATCTGATGGCGGCAGAGCGCACTTTCGGTTTGTTGGAGTCAAACAATTGAACCACCGTTTTCAAATCGAGGCGGTCCATGCCCTCAAGAGTCCAGGCTGAATGAATTTGTGTCACTGGATTACTGGATTCGAGGGCTTGCGTTCGTAGCGCGGGAACCACGCTTTCGTTATCTCGCTCGACGAGCAGGCGTTGCGCGGTGTCCTGCACCCAACCTCTCGGGCTGCCCAACTTTTCGACCAAATGCGCGGAATCCAAGTCTGCCAACGTCTCGCGCTTTGGAGGTTTGTCGCCGTAATACACTCGATAAATTCGACCGAGGCCGAGCGGGCTTTCCAAATTTCGCGCTTTGATCTGGCGGCGCAAATAAGTTGTTAATGACAAGCGGTCTTCCAACACCCCGCGATACATGTCGGTAAAATAAAGCGCGCCATCGGGGCCGTTATACAAACTGGTGGGACGAAAACGCTCGTCGGTCGAGGCCAGGAACTCCGCGTGTTCGTAGGCTTTGTGTCCTTTGAATTGGCCTTCGGTTTCACTGAGAATATCGCGGATGATCAAGTTTCCGGCGGGTTCGCAGACGAAAGCGTTGCCGCGATATTCCGGCGGAAAATTGTCACCGCGATAAATTAACGGGCCGCACGCGGCTGTGGTTTTCGCCAGCGTGCCGTCAGGGCGGAGAATTCCTTTCCAGTAGCCGCGATTGACTCCGGGGTTCATGCGCACGGGCCAGACGGTTTGATCGTGGATGGGATCGACATTAACTCCGAGGGCAGAGCGGTAGTTGGGATTCCGCAGCAGGTATTCCGCCGGAACAAGGTCGATGCGGAATTGGTCTTCGTTGGAATTGTAAATCAGCCTGCCAAAATCGTCCTGCGAAATGCCCCACTCGCCGCGACGGGTGGTTGGGCCGCTCTGCCATTCGCCGTCAATGTTGCGGAAGCGGATAGGATAACACGCGGAGTAAATCCAATTATCCAAACCCCGCATCAAACCGTTGGCTTCGCCCTGGGGATTGTAGTTATTGCCCAAATCCTTGGCGATCTCGGTGCGCTTGCCGGGCTTGCTGCCATCAATGATTGGGTAGAACCAGAGGTGAGGAGGTTCGGCGACGAGAAGGCCGTCGCGGACAAGGGCGATGGCGCGGGGGAGCACCAGATGATCGAGGAAAACTGTCCGATGGGAGTAAATTCCGTTTTTTTGGCGGTCATCGAGATAAATGATTTTTCCTACAGGGGTATTTTCGCCGGTCCCATCGACGTTGGGCATGTAGCCGCTCATTTCGACGACCCAGACGCGGCCATCAGGAGCGAAGGTCAATGCGATGGGGTCGTGGACGAGGGGTTCGCTGGCGATCATGTCAATATGAAATCCTGGCTGGATTTTGAAAGATTTCAGGGCGTCCGCTGGGAAAAGCGGCGGCGATGGCGGGATTTTATCGGAAGGTATGGGGTCTTTTTGAACTGTGCCGGGGGCATCGCGGACATCGCCTTGTTGCGCCCAGAGCGGGACTGTCAACAGCAAAACCAGCGCGGCGAATTTCAGCGGCATTTGCGGATGTTATGTGTTTATTCCCGCGCTGTCATTAGAGGAGTTAGGAGAAAGGCAAACGCATTGACGACCCGATTTTCTTATGGGAAATCCGCCAACGCCGCACGAACATCTTCACTTGAAACTTTCATCTTGCGAGGGGATTTTGTAATCTGCAGACCTGTCGCGGAATCGAGGACAAGTACCGGTTGTTCACGATTACTTGACTCAAGATTCAGGATTATGGAGTCTCCGTCAATTCTGCATATAAATCTGGCGCCAGGACGCAACTTCAACTGCGTGCGCACCTGCTTCGGCAGTGTAACCTGGCCTTTGGTGGATAATGTTACAGTCATATTGTGTCATTTTACTTTTTGAGTACAAGGCATGCCTAGATTTAATCATTGAGGCGCTTCCTCAATCCTTGCTTGACCCAAGGGACTTATCAAATAGAGCATATCAAATATAGTGCAACAGGTTTTACTATGAAAGTCCCGCAAGTCTTTGGAGGAATAATTTTCCTCGCAAATTGCGCGTGCGCTCAAGGCCCATCCTCGGCAATAACGGGATATGGCACTGTTCCTCTCGACGGTTACTCTGCTTTCGCTGTTCGATATACTTCGGATACTGTTGGGTGGTCTTTCGCTATATCACAAGACATCGAAGTCAGTGGCTTAGGGTGCGCTCCCGGCACAGACCCCGATGCCAGCGAAATTGAAGTGGGCCTCTGGTCACTGGATGGAACTCTGCTGGCGAGCGCATCTATAGATTTAGCCTCAGCTTCGCCGTTTACAACGATATACCCGGTCATGTTGCACGCGGGCGATATTTACGTTATTGGCGGTTGGCTTGGAAGCGAATCCGCCAGTGGAGGTCAAGTAATGTTCACGACCCCACTTGAGCCGCTGACATCGCCACAAATTGATCCTATGGATCTGGCGGAATCACAATTGGATACATTTTCTTTTCCTGTGCCATTTAATCCAGTCTCCTCTTCACAGACGCCTGGAACGAACCTGCCGATGGCGAATTTCCAATATGAAACGAAGCTCTGTCCGGTGATTTTGAACAATTCGCCAGACTTCGGTGTGCAAACCGACGGTTTCAGCTTTCCGATTTGCTGTGTAAGTAATGCAACTGTTGTTGTGGAGACATGCACTAATCTTGCCGCGCAAGATTGGCGCCCCCTTCAAACCAATACCATAATCGCTGCCAACGGTGGTTTCAATTTTAGCGACTCTCAATGGACGAATCATCCCAGCCGTTTCTATCGTGTTGTTACTCAATAAGATTATTGCTCGTGGCGGTAGGGAAACTTTTTTTGAGAGAGCATACTGCGGGGAGTTTTTGTTTTAGACTTAAGACTGGCGCGAAGAGGTCGCCTTGTTTTTCTACCCTCTTCAAGACGTCGGAGGTTTCAAAAACCAATGCAGAGGATTTTTTTGTTTTTAAAACGGCTTTGATTTCGTCCCATGTTACGGGCGTTGAAACGGTTGGGCGCTCGCGGGCTCGGAGTGAATAAACGTTGACCGTTGTTTTTTTGTCGTCGTTCTGGCTCCAGTCCATGAAGACTTTTCCTTTTCGCAAAGTCTTTTCCATTTTCGATACCACCAGATCAGGAAATTGGCTCGCCATGAAGCCAGCCAGTTGACGCGCGAGTTCCTTTATTTTTTCGTAGGTGACTTGCGTATTCAGCGGGACGTAAACCTGCATCCCTTTCGAGCCGGAGGTTTTCGGAAAGCTTTTGAGTTTCAGGGAATCAAAAACCGCTTTCAAGCGCAGCGCAACTTCGCAACAAGTGAGAATGTCTGCCGGCGGGCCAGGATCGAGGTCGAAGGCCAATGCGGTGGGCCGCTGAATCGCGGGGAACTTGTGCAAAAAAGTGTGAAGCTCCAAGTCAGCTAGGTTCGCAGCCCAAACAAGCGTGGGCAAATCGTTAATCACGCAGTAATTGATGTCAGTGCCATCGGACTTCGCGACTTTGGCCGTTTGCACCCATTTTGGTCGGCTTGAAGGGCATTGCTTCTCGTAGAAGAAAAGTCCTTCAACGCCATTAGGGTAACGCTTGAGAGTTATTGGACGATCCTTTAAGTGAGGCAAAAGATAACGCGAAACGCGAATGTAATAATCAATCACCTCGCCTTTCGTGAAACCGGTCTTTGGATAAAATACTTTATCAAGATTGGAGACGCTGACCTGAGCGCCCTCAATTTCAAGTTGGGTTTGCGCAGCCATTATTCAGCCTTTTCTCTAACAACTTCCTTTGCCCGCTTATCTTCGCGTAGTCCAAGGAAAACCGGTTGCCTCAACTTTCCGTCTCGAGTCCATTCCGAATATTTGACCTGGCAAACGAGGATTGGTTTCAGCCAGTGGCATCGTTTCATTTCAGCAGGAGTAATACCAGCGCCGTATCGACCAGCCCGCTTTTCGGGAAGGTTCATGAAAGGGCATTCTTTGGATTTAATGGAGTCGAACCGGGCGGCCAATGATTTTAACAGAGCATCGTTAAAGCCGGTTCCGACTTTGCCGGCGCAAAAGAGACCTGCTTTTTCATAATAACCAATGATCAAGGAGCCAAAATAATGCCTGCTGCCCTCCGGTTCGGTGAAACCGCCGATGACCATTTCCTGCTCCTGATGAAGCTTGAGCTTGATCCACGCTCCGCTGCGGCGGCCCGCTTCGTATTTGGAATCTGGATGTTTTCCGATCAATCCTTCGAGGCCCAATTTTCCCACCTCTTTCAAGAGGCGATTTACATTTCCATCCAACACGGCTGATTCCCTGATAATATCAGGGGCATCTTTAAGTGCGCGTTGAAGAATTTCCTTTCGCTCGGTTAACGGAAGGTTTCGCAAATCTTTTCCCTCGAAGCGGAGAATATCGAAGACGTAATAGAGAATCGGCGGTTTTTTCTCACCGATGTCCTGGGCCTGGAGCAGTTGGAAAGACGAGCGGCCTTTGGCATCCAAAGCGACGATCTCACCGTCGATGATGGCATCGTCCGTTTTTAATCCTTCGAGCGCGTGTAAAACTTCCGGGAATTTTTCGTTGAAATCTTTTTCGTTTCGAGAGAGCAAACGCGTCGAGTTTCCTTTTTTGAATCCGAGAGCGCGAAAGCCATCGAATTTGATTTCGTAAAGCCAACGGCCCTCGGGCGGGCCTTCGTGTAACTGGGCTTTCATCGGCTCGATGAAGTCAGGAAATTTTTTGGAGTGCGTGACTCGAACAATTTTTGGCTTTGGCGTTTTAGCTTCCGGTCGATTGGAATTCCAAACTTTGTTGCCGCGACCAATAGCTTCCATGCTACGGCCTGAAATCGCGGATGTGTCATCCAGCTTTGCGGAGACAGGTTTCATGTCGTCATGGCCGCGGACCAGAAGCCAGTTCTTTTCGTCCCGCAACCGGACTAAATACCATTCGCCTTCGAGTTTTTTCCCGTGCAAGACAAAATGAAGTTTTCCCGACGCAAGTTCCTTGGCTGGGTTTGAACTCAACGCTTCGTACGTGCCACGATCCCACACCATGACAGTGCCACCGCCGTATTGGCCTTTGGGGATTGTGCCCTCAAAGTCGATGTAGGAAACAGGATGGTCCTCCACTTCAACGGCAAGGTGTCTTTCGCCTTTGATGTAAGGAACACCTTTCGGAACGGCCCAGGATTTCAGGGTTCCTCCCATTTCAAGACGGAAATCGTAATGCAATCGCGACGCAGCGTGTTTTTGAATCACGAATCGATGGGAATCTCCCTCTCCCAATTTGCCACTTGGCTCGGCAGTCTTTTTGAAATCGCGCTTACGGTTGTATTCCTTGAGCGACATCAGATCATGCGGCCTTCGTCAGGCGTTTTGGTTTTGAGGATTTTCCATCCTTCGCGTGCTTGATGCTTTCCTGGAGAACAGTGGCCAGATCAATAATTTTTCCCGTCTTCGGGACTTTCGTGGGCTCAGGAGCTTTCTTATCTTTGCTGTGAATTTTTGAGTCAATTACTTTTTCAAGCATCGAGCGGTAATCGTCTTTGAACGCGGATGGGTCCCACTCGGTGGACATGCTCTCGATCAGTTGTTTGGCCATTGCCATTTCGCCTTTACTGGCGGCGGCGCTGGCTGGCTGTTTGAAATCCGACGCATCGAGAAGTTCCTCGGGAAAGTGCATGATTTCAAGCATCAGACCGCGTTCCTGCGGCTTGATGGCGGCAAGGTGCTGACGGGTTTTGATGACGACTTTTGCAATCGCAATTTTTTCTGACGCTACAAGAGCTTCGCGCAATAGCGAATAGGCTTTGTCCCCGCCTTTGCGAACTTCCATGTAGTAAGGTTTGGAAAAAAGAAGCGGATCGACTTCCGCCAGTTTTACAAACTCAACGATGTCCACCGTTTGTGTCGCCTCGATATCGACGCGCTTGAAATCTTCATCGTTGATGACCACGTATTTGCCTTTCTCGTATTCGTATCCCTTGACGATTTGGTCCCAAGGAACTTCCTTTCCGTCGGCCTCGGCAACTCTTTTGTAATTGACGGGGCTGAGGTCGCTTTTGCGAAGCATGTGAAAGGACAAGACTTCTTTTCGAGTCGCCGGATAAAGCGAAATTGGGATTGAAACGAGACCAAAACTTATAGCGCCAGTCCAAATTGCCCTCATATGTTCTCCGTAAAAATTAGAGCGATTAAATAAATTCCCTGTCCAAGTATAGCAGGAGTTGGTTCTGTTATCCAATTCTCCCAAGTGGGGTTTGTTCCCAGCCTGACAGGATTGAGATAATCTGAGTTACTGGCGGATAAATTTTTTGAGGAGCGGGCGGAAGGATTCCAGATCGGGGGTTTTCATGTCGGCGACTTTTCCCATGTCGTCGTAGCGGCGGACGCGGATGGCGGTGTCAAAATATGGGCGGCTCTCGAATTCACGGGCTTCCGCGTCGGTCATCGGACCTCCTTGGAGATGGAGGCTTTTTGGTTCATCCGAGAAGTTCGTGTCTGGAATGATGAAGGCCATAGAGTTTGAGAACGAAGTAACGCTGGTCTCGCAGTCCGTAGGTTTGTCGGAGAAGGGTTTTGATTTTGTTGTTGATGCCTTCCATCCGGCCATTGTT
>DASXZW010000065.1:0-14641 GCA_036501665.1 Verrucomicrobiia bacterium | reverse complement strand
CAGCCGCAGATTGGTGAGCCGCTGGATGATTCCCGGATACGTCGTGCGCGGCCAGCGGGTCAGGACAATGAGCGAGTGATAATGGCCGTCGAGGAAGAAGCCAAAGTCGGACTGGCCGTTGCCTTCACTGTGCCAGCAGTTCTCCTGAATCGAAAGTTCGGGTTCAAAACCTTCCGCCGGGTCAAAATCAAAACGGTCGTTGAGCGACGGATTCAGAAACCGTTTGTAGTGCCGGAAATGGTCGAGGTCGGACATCGGCAGGATGCGCGCCCCGCCGGAGCCGAAGATTTCCAGCAAGAGCCGGTGAACGTGGTCGAACTCGGTTTCGAGCTGGTCGAGCAGCGTGTGGTAGTAGTCGCGCCGGGCGGCGGCGGATTGAAATGATTTCGGCACGTTTTCCAGCGAGCGCGAGATGTAGAAAATGACGCGCTGACGGCGGAGTTTGCGTTCGGACATGGCCTGCCAGTAGCGCGTGAAGCGCTCGTTGCGGGCGCGTTTGGTCCAGACGTTGGTAAATCTCTCCGTCTCCTGTTGGTAGCGCAGCAATTCCCCCTTGTAATCGGAATCGCAATAGTATTGCACTTGCAGCCGCTGGTTCTCGTGCAGCGAGGCGAGCAGGAGACATAGTTGGTCCTGAAAATCATTGAGGTCGGCAACCTGGCTGTTGGTGAGGTCGGGCGCTTCGAAGACAAACCCTTTCGCCACGTAACCACCGCGCCGGAGCAGATTGAAGACAATCAGATTGCGGACAAAAAAACCGTTGGGAGCGCGTTCAAACATAGGTGTGGATTGAGGTTGAGGATTCGTCAGCGGGCGTTTGCCGGGCGCGCAGATCGGCCTGGATTTGCTCAACGCGGGCAAGTTGGTCGGCCAGTTCCTGAACGGTGCGGACTTTGGCCTGCTCGTTGACTGCGATGTGTGCTTCGCGGATGTGGGCGAGCACCCGTTCCAGATGGGCGCGGACGATGGCATCCATGCCGTGCTGATGCAGCCCGGCGCGCAGATTCACATCGGCGGTTTGAAGCTGTGCGAGCAACGCCCGCCGCCGCAATTCAAGATGATTCAGTTCGCTGGCATTCATGATCTGGCCTCCAGCAATGGATGTTTGGATGAGCGAATGGTCTGAACTTCGGGGGCGAAACTGCCGCCGGAAAACCAATGTTCAAAACAATCGCGGTCGTAGCCGGGCGGCTTGCCTTGCCGGAATCCGAAGATGTAGGCGAGGCAGATACCGACCGGCACGAGCGCGACGAGGAAAGCCGTCAGCAAGGAAGTATTCACGATCACCAGCAGGACGAAGAACACGGTGATGGCCACGCCGACACCGCCCACGAGCCACCAGAACAAGCCGCCTTCGAGACCCCAGGTCCGGCCTTTGGAATCGGACGCGGCGTTAGTGTCGGTGAAGCGCAGTTCGGTTTTCATGCTCGTGGGCGGCCGGGGGTTGGTTGTGGGTTAAGGTTTCGCCTGGTCAGAAGCTGCCGACGCCGACGGCGCTGTTGGAATCGAGGCCGAAGATTTTGAAGAAGGCGAAAATGACCGCCGGAGCAGCCGCGATGATCGCGCCGCCGATGATGGACATCTTGCCCTGGTCAACGTCCCCGCGCCGGATGGCGAAGCCGCCATAGATGACACACGAAATGCCAAGGACGAAGCCGAACATCATGATTACGGCGAGGCTGTTGCTGATGCCGGTCTTGAGGTCGGTGGAACTGAAGGTGGTGGACTGTGCCAGCGCCGGGAGGGTGTTGAGGGCGAGAACGGCGGCGGCCACGAGGAATGACGGCAGCCGCGAACGGATTTTCTGGTGGATGTGTTTGATGCTCTTCATACGGGTTGTTTTATATTTTTCGTTTCGGGCGGCGATTCAGTCGCCGCATCACACGAACACTTTCGCAGAAACAAAAAACGCTTGGCGTGCGTGACACACATCTTGAAATGGATTCCTGCTAGAAATGGGGGATGAATAAAACCACCGGCTCGACGAAGCTTGCCAGGCTCCAGAAATTGAACACGCTGCTGCCACACGAGATTCGCGGCCAGTCCCAAGTCCTGCCGCGCATCGTCTCGGCGGTTCAACGCGGTGAACTCGGCCTCACAAAACCGGGCCGTCCGCGTGGAAGTTTTCTGCTGCTGGGGCCAACGGGCGTCGGCAAAACGGAAACGGTGATCGTGACCACGAACCAAATCTTCGGGCCGGGACAATTGTTCCGTTTTGACATGAGCGAATTCCAGAATCAGGAGGCGCTCGGTTTGCTGCTGGGTGCGCGGCTCGGCGAAGCCGGTTATCTCGGCGCGGTGCGGGAGCGCGCGACGGAAGGCTCATTGCTGTTTGATGAAGCGGAAAAAGCGCATCCGCGCGTGCTGGACATCCTGCTGCAACTGCTCGACGCGGCGCGGATCACGGTGGCGACCGGCCAGACGCTGGACTTCAGCAACTATTATGTTTGGCTCACGTCAAACATCGGCTCGGCGGAATTGATGAGCCTGCAACATTCCAATGACGCGACGCTGGAACGCCACGTCCTCACGCGGGCGCAACAATCACTGCGCCCGGAAATTTTCGCGCGCGTGAATGAAAAACTTGTCTTCCGCCGTCTAAGCTACGAGCACCAGTTAGAAATTGCGGAAAAATTCCTGGCGCGTGAAATTGAATTCCTCCGGGAGCGCGGACACAAACTGGATTTGGACAAATCAGTTTTGCCATTTCTCGTGCGCAAAGGTTTCCATCCGAAGCTGGGAGCGCGTCCGATGCGGGATGCGGTGGAAAAGCTGGTCGGCGATGCGGTGTCGGAATGCCTGTTGCAAGAGCGTTCGGGCAGCGGCGCACTGGCCTTCGACGAAACGCGCGACTGCCTGATTGTGCTGTAAATCAAGACTGCGAGAGAAATAGGTGCGTCTCACCGATGTCCTTGTCCGGCTGGAACGCGCCGAGTTTGCGCTTGGACAATGCCGCACAAAACTTGCGAATGGCGTTCCGTTTGGCGGCCATCCCCGGCAGCCCTACCAAAAGACAATCGGCAAACTGGTCACCGGCTTTGCTGGCGTAGATGTCGGGCGCAATCACCTCGGTCGCACCTGCTTGGTAAAGTGCCTCAACAAATGTCAGCGCATCGGCCTTGCGCTTGAATCGTCCAAGTGAACGCGCAGCCTTGCCGCCGCTTTCCAGCCACTTCCGCACTTCAGCACGATTCTTCTGCGCCAAAAGTGAGCGGACAAAAACTTGATGGAGGTGCTTTTCCGTGGCGACCGTTTTCGGCAACGGTTTTCCGGCTTTGCCGGTCAGCTTGGGCAGTGATTTGTCTTTTGCGCGGGCGGCGTTGTATTCCTCGGCGGTGACAGGACGCCCGTGCAGATAAATTTCCTCGGACATCAACGCCCCGTCGTGCAGCCATAGGCGATGGCGTCCTGAAAAATCGCCGTTCACGGTGGAGAATTCCAATTGCAGTCGGCCATTCTCGTGCCAGGTGCGCTGAATACCCGTGCCATGAACCATCCGATATTTGCCCAGCAACCGTCCGGCTTCACTCCACTGGCGGCAGACGCCGTGAAGCAAGCCGTTCAGATAGCGTTCTTCGTTGGCCAGAACCCCGTTTTTGTGCCAGACACGGACAACGCCATGCCTGCGACTATCGAGCAAAGGCACTGCTTCACGCAATTGGCCATTACGATGAAAGGCTCTTTCAATAGATTTTTTCACAATCCGGGCAAACTTTCGTTCGGCAATGAATCCATTTAAGGCAAAATCGCAACGAAATAACAGCGAGAATACTGGCAAATGAGTTAAATCTCCTTTCGAGCAGACAGACTTCACGCGATGAAATCCTAAAGGCAAAACTCCCCGGCGGCGGCGGGCGGGTCAAGGAGGAACGGAAGCGCGAACGTCTAAGCGAGCGACCCGTAGTATCCTTGACGCGACCGACGACGCCACACAATCAAAAGGGGGTTCATCGCGTTGGCCCAGACAAGCCGGATAGCTTGCAATTTTACAATCAGTGATTGAAAAATCTGAAATTGGCCAATCACTGATTGGCGAATTCATCATACTGCCGCGTATGCGAATTTTCCGGCTTCGGTCTGTGGTCGGCGAGCGGGGAAAGTGGAGCGGAGGACGGAGAGAAGCGTCTAGCGAATCGGAGCCGGAGCAACGTCCCGCCGCGGAGCCACAGACGGAAGCCCGGACGCTCGTGACGAGCGCGCGGTTTGTGAAGTGGAATGGGCGTCGTCGAAGGGGGACAGGGCGACGGGCAGCCCGTGCAGCGAAGCAAACCGCGCGTTGGTCACGGCGATGTTCAGCCAATGTTGCAATGAATTCATTCGAGATGCCGGATTGAACCAGGCTGGCATTTTTGGCATCAAATAACCCATGCCACGCGAGAAGCTGTCAGTCATTCAACAGCGGGCGATAAAAGAATCATTCGCGCGAAATCAGATCGCGAAATTGCGCGCCTGCTCCGTCAGTCATATCGGCTGCTTAGTCTGCATACTCGCCGCCGCTCGAATTGGTCGCGCCGCGAACGGTGGACGGATTACGAACTTCGGTTATTAGGCAGAATGCGTGATGAGGAAATGGCCAAGTTGTTCCGAAGAAGCCCAAATGCCGTTGCCGCTAAACGTGAATCGCTGGGAATTTCCATATTCGCGCCACAGCGGATTCGGTGGTCGCGGCGTGAAATCGAGTTGCTCGGAAAGAGACCGGACTCTGTGATTGCGAGGATGATTGGCCGAACGCGGTTCGCTGTGCAGTTGAAGCGCCATTCACTGAAAATCCCGCAATGCTGGGAATACGGACGCCCATGGACGCAAAATGAGGATAGCTTGCTAGGCACGATGCGAGATTCGGAACTCGCCGAGAAATTGAAACGAAGCGTGTTGAGTGTGCGGAGCCGCCGACTGGATAAAACCAACGTGCGTTTCATTCGCACGCCAAAACGTTGGACGGCGGCGCAACTGCATCTGCTTGGAAAACTTTCAGACGCAGAAGTGGCCCGACGGACGGGGCGTTTTTTGGCGTCCGCGCGAAACAAGCGTCTTCAGCTTGGAATTGCACGCCCCGCCCCTAAGCGATCAATGGACGAATAAAAAATCGGCTTCGGTCTGCGGTCGGCGAGCAGGGAAAGTGGAGCGGAGGACGGAGAGGAGCGCATAGGGACTCGCAGCCGAAGCGGAACGTCCTGCCGCCGAACCACAGACGGAAGCCCGCCGCTCCTGCGGCACTTCGGAAATTCAGCTCGTGACGAGCGCGCGGTTTGAGAAGCGGAACGGGCGTCGTCGAGAGGGGATGGGGCGACGAGCAGCCCGTGAAGCGAAGCAATCCGCGCGTTGGTCACGGCGCAACCGGCGACTTGCGCGGTGCTCCCGCTCGTAATACGCGCAACGAAAATCCTCGTCCGTTTTCAAATGGTTCAACCCGTGCTTCGATTTCCAAAACGGGATAGCGCACGGTGGCTAGACCGTAGCTCTTGTAGGTCTGCGCGAACAATTCGGTTTCGACGATTCCCGTCCAGTCGGCGAGCGACAGGAACTTCATGGCTTCACCTGTGATTTGATGATGGGTACGTTGCTCAACGACGAGACCGCACACCGTAACGGTTTCACCGACGAATTCTCTGAGACGATTCACCGGGCAATAGGTATCCCAAGCAACGTCGGCAAACAATTCGAGCGGGTGGCCGCTGACGGCGAAACCGAACAAGTCGGTTTCCCAATCCAGACGTTCGCGGCGTGTCGGTTCGGTCAACGGAATTTGTGGAAGCTGTTCAAGTCCTGGTGGTGCAATCAGCCAGCCCTGATTCGCCCGATTACCTGCGCCAAATGTTTTGAGGAGATGTTGCGCCTGCCAGAACTGGCGCGTACGCGTGTCGCCGAATTCGTCGAACGCTCCTACGCGTATCATCGCTTCCAATTCTTCTCCCGCAGGAGAGACGCGGCGAAAAAAATCCGCCAATGAGTTGAACATCCCGCACTCGCGGGCTGCGAGTATCGCGTCGGTGGTGCGCGTGGTGAGGCCCTTCACTCGCGTCGCTGGCACGCGGATAAAAGTGCCGTGTGGCATGAAGGCTGGGCCGGGTTCATCCACAGATGGCGGCAGTAATTTCAGACCGAGCCGGTGACATTCGAGAACATAAACAAGTGGATGGTAAAAGCCTTTGCCGTTGGTCAGCACTGCGGCCATAAATTCGGCGGGAAAGTAACGCTTCAACCACGCTGACTGATACGCTTCCACGCCGTAAGCGGTCGAATGGGCTTTGCAAAATGCGTATCCATAAAAATCGGTCACTAAAGCCCATACTTCAGCCGTTTTCTCCATCGGATGCCCACGGGCTAAAGCGGATGCGATGAATTCGCCGCTGATTTCTTCAATCACCGAGCGCTTCTGCTTATTGAGTGCTCGCCTCAACACGTCCGCTCTGCCCGGCGGAAGGCCAGCGAACGCTTCGCAGATTTGAAGAATGTGCTCCTCGTAAACAACAAGCCCGTAGGTGCTCCGAAGGCAGTTTTCCAATGAAGGATGAGCGTATTCGACGGGTTCAAGACCTTGATACCTTCTGGTGAAGGAGTTTTTCTTTCCTTGGTTTCCAGCCCCCGGACGAATGACGCTGACAATGGCAATCAGGCCATCAATTTCATTCACGTTGCACATGCCGCAAAGGCTCGTCATCGCCGGGCTTTCGATGTGATGAACTGCTCGCCCGTTGCCGTTGGCAATCATCTCCCACACTTCAGAGTCTCGCCACGGTTCAGGCGCGTGCGGATCGCCGAGCAACAATCGTCCATCAGATTTATCGCGTGCCACGCACCTTTCCAAATCCACTTCGATGCCGCGTGTGGACAATATCGCCTTCACGTCGCGCATCGCAGCCAAACCGCCTTGCGCCAGAATGTCCATCTTCACCAAGCCAACTGTCTCCACGGCGTCCATGTCGAAGTGAGTTGTGGAGTAGCCCTTATTCGCGATGAAAGTCGGCGTTAGTTCGTGCATCGGTTGACGTGAAAGCACAACACCGCATGGATGCATCTTTGGATAGCGGGGCACACCGTCGAGAAACTCGGCCATTAGTAACGCAGTGCGATAAGGTTCTTCGTCGAGCGGCAAATCACGATTCTCTGGACTCGCGCGTAACATCGCAACCAAGCCCGCCCCGCCGCTGGGCGTCGGCTCATCGGGAATCCAACCGCCGCCGAAACTCCACGGAAAATGGTCGGTGAATTTCCTGACTTCGCGTTCGGCGACGCCAAGCACTTTGGCCACTTCCGCGAATGCACTTTTTGCCTGGAAGGTCGAGAAGCCGCCCACGACGGAACAATGCTCTCGTCCGTATTTCTCGAAGATGAGTTTCACAACGTCGTCTTTCAAGTCGTGAGCGAAATCAATGTCTATGTCCGGGAGTTTGTTCAACGCCATCCGTTCCTTGTTTAAGAAGCGCCGGAAATATAAGTCGAAACGAATTGGGCAAACGCTGCTGATGCCGAGGCAAAAACAGACGAGACTGTCCGCCGCGCTTCCGCGCGTGATCCATTCAATGCCGCGTCGCCGGCACTCTTGCAGGAAATCCCAGGTGATTAGGAAGTATTCCTCGTAGCCCACTTCGTTGATGATGCCGAGTTCCTCCATCACTTGCGGATGGAACTTGTCTGCTCGCGTTCCGTAACGCTCGCGCAAACCTTGCAGGACAAGCCGTCTGAGAAAATCGCTAGGCGGTGAGTTGTCGGGCGGTGCGAATGCCGGGAACTGTGGTTTGCCAAAAGGAAGGTCGAAGTTGCATCGCTCTGCAATCTCGTGCGTGTGACGCAACCAATCGGAATGTTCCTTGCACGCCGTCACCATTTCAGCGGGTGAGCGGAAATGAAGTCGCCCTCCGCTCCGTTTCTCGGCGTGTTGCTGCCGCAGGAGTGTCAGCGTGCGGATGCTTTGCACGATGTCGTATTTCTGTCGGTCCTCGGGAGTCGCATAGTGAACGGATGGACACGCGACGATCGGAAAGCTGCTGGCGGCGTCGCGGGACGCAGCAAGGTGGTAGAACCGATGCGGAAACATTTCCGCGAGCGGCGCGTCTTCGCTGACTGCAATCAACCCTTCTGTCAGTCCGCCGAATTCCTCACGCCAGAACGGACGGCGTTGTTGGTTGGCGACCGAGGCTTCGTCTGCGCTCCTTGCCGTCCGGTCGGCATGGTGCGAGAGCAAACGGCAGAGATTGTGATACCCGCGCGCCGACTCGACGTAGAGCATCAGCGGCTTGTCGCCAACGCGCAACTCCGCTCCGAGAATCGGTTTCACTCCGTGCTGTTTCGCTGCCTGCACGAATTCAACCGCGCCATGCAGGTTTCCCGTGTCGGTGAGCGCGACTGCCGACAGCCCATGATTTTTGGCCGATTCGACGATTGCAGTTGGCGAGAGAGTTGAGTCGAGAAATGTATAGTGACTGTGAACGCGAAGCGGAACGTAATCGCTGACTTCGCGTTTTGCGCGGATAAACCTCCGCACAACTGGAAGCGGATTTCGTCTAGCGAGAGTTGCCGCCGTGTCGGTAGGCGGCGTCATCAACCGAAAGTCGTGCCCGCGCAGAATAACCGAATGCCCTCGTGATCGGCGCAATTCATCAATCACCAGCGCCAGACGAGATTGGGCATATTGCCGCTCGGCGGAAACTTCCAACGCCAACTCGCTGCGAAAGCGACCGTCATAAACATTCGCCAATTTCAGGGACATGAGGCGCAGACTTACGCGCCGTCTCCACGCTGCGCGAAGCATCGTGTGCAGACGGGCATACACGTCGGTTTCGAGATCAGTTGGCTCAAGGAGACTTTCGTTCACTTGGTCTTCCGCCATGTCGTTGTACCGGACTCTTACGGTCAGCGTGCGGATGCTGCGGCCTTCCTCACGCACTTTTGTAAATAAGTTGTCCGCCATTCGCCGCAACGTGGCTTGGATGTATTCCTCGTCCGTCACGTCGGTCGCGAAAGTTTCCTGCTGGCTGAAAGACTTCTGCGGTTCGCTCACGGGAACGAGCGGGCGCTCGTCAATTCCGTGAGCGAACTGCCGGATGCCTCTGGCCTGATTGCCGAGCAACAGTTCCAGCATTTCCAAAGGCGTACCCGCAATGTGACAAATCTTTGCGAGTCCGGCGGCGTTGAGACGCGCGCTCGTCTTCGGGCCGATACCGGGCAACCATTTGTTCGGCAACGGATGAAGAAAACTCGTCTCGCCTCCGGGCGGAACTTCATTAAAGGCGGCAGGCTTGTTCAGCTTTGAGGCGATGGCACTGACGAGCTTGTTTGTTCCGATCCCTTCGCTGACCATGATTTTAAGCCGTTGCCCGATGGCCTTGCGAATGGTCAGCGCGATTTCAACGGCCGATTTCCGAACGCACGACAAGTCGAAGTAACCTTCGTCAATGGAAGTTTGCTCCACATCTGGCGTGAAATCGTAACAGTAACCGAACATCCAGTTTGAGAATTGTTCGTACCGCTCGAAGTCGCCGGACAAGACGATGAGCTTGGGACAAAGTTTTCGCGCCCGCACGGTCGGCATCGGCGTGAATACGCCGAACTTGCGCGCCTCATACGACGCCGATGCGATGATGCCGCGTTTCTCGCCGCCCACGGCCACGGGCTTGCCTCGCAGTTTCGCATCCGACGCCTGCTCCACGGCGGCGAAGAAGGCGTCTGCATCGAGATGAACTATGGTGCGTGGCGGCGTCACAACTCAGCGCGCCCAAGGATGCGCTCACGGAAAGGCCAAAGGCTGTCCTACCTCTCATTCTTTTGCCCTGCGAATTAACGCTCGAAACACGCCTTGAATCACGAGTTCCTCTGATGGAATTAGATCAGGATACTTCGGGTTCTCCGCCTTGAGGAACGGTTTGCCGTTCTTCAAAAGAAATGTTTTCAGTGTGTTCTTCCGGTCAATCAACGCGGCCACAATTTGCCCTGGCCGTGGGTCTGGCCCATGCTCAAACACGGCGATGTCGCCGTCGCAGATGAATTTCCCGATCATGGAATCCCCGACGACCCGGAGTGCGAAGGTGTTCCGCGTCGGTTTGAATCCGATGCTCGCAATATCCACGGTGACGCAGCCGTCCGGCTGTTGCTCGCGGTCCTCGGAAAATCCGGCAGGAATTGAGCCGTAAACGGGAATGTCCGCGATGTGGCTGCGGAGCTTCGCCAGTGGAGAAGTGACGCGAAGCGACCTGGCCTTTCCTGATTCCGACTCGATGAAACCATCACGTTTCAACGCATCCAGATGAAAAGCTGCCGCTCGATGTCCACGAAAGCCGAGTTTAGCCGCAATCTCGCGAAGCGTGGGAATGGGCCTGCCGGCGTGGACTTCCATTTGAATGAAATCCAGGACTCGCTTTCTGGTTGGTGGCAGTTCGGCCATGCGTTATCCAAATGGATAACGCCTGCCGGTTGGCATGTCAACTTGCTTCCGGCACGGTCAATCCTCCTGCCCCACCATCGCCGCGATAGTTTCGAGCGCGTTACCCTCCAAGCGATTGTTGACGTAGATAAATGTTTTCTTCCTTTGCGCAGCTTCTTTTCCCTCGGCGATGAGAGCTTTGCCCGCCGCTCGCGCTTCGGGGTTTTGCTCCTTCACGCGTTTGTAAGGCTTGAAGGCGTTCACGGCATCCTCATATTTGCGTCCGGGTTTCAGGAGAAATCGAGCCGCGGCGAGTAGTGGATTCGTTCGACTTCCTTCGAGCGTCATCTGCTCGCTCACCGGCGGCATTGCATCCCAAGAGTTGAAGACGTGCGTGATGCCGTGACGCGAAAGGCAGGCGAAGTATTCGGGCGCGAGCCAATTTTTGTTCCGCATCTCCACGGCATAGGGCCAACCCTTCGGCAGCGCGCCGAAGAACCTGTCGAGATCAGCCACAAAGTCGCGACCGTGCTCATAGTCACTCTGATGAAACCGCGAAAACTCGAACATCAGGACGCCGACATTCTGCCGAATCGCCTCGCACGGCATCAGAAAAGCGCGATTGAACAAATCGGCGTCCAGAAAGTTCTCATTGGGTTTGCCCGCGCGGATGCCGAAGCGATCAAGATTTGGAAACTTCCTCACGGTGATTTCATCAGTCACCTTGAAACCAAATTGGAAGTTAGGCGGAACTTTTTCAACCAAAC
Organism: Verrucomicrobiia bacterium; assembly: GCA_036501665.1. Lineage (GTDB taxonomy): Bacteria > Verrucomicrobiota > Verrucomicrobiia > Limisphaerales > Palsa-1400 > DATAUD01. The sequence goes on along the minus strand of DASXZW010000065.1, from coordinate 3,514 downwards.
CGGCGAGATACTTTTCGCTGGGGAAAGTATAATATGCCGCATCAATGCAAACAGTCTTGAACACCTCGGCGTATTCGCTCAAGCAATCTCGCTCAAACCGTGTCTTGGCGACCTTACCGCGATACTCATAGCGAGCGGGCGTGTAAAGCTGCTCAAACCAGCCCTCGTATTTCCATGAAGATGTTCCGATGAAAATGCCCTTTTCGGCGAGATCGGCTACGGCTTGTTTCAATTTTTCTCGAACGAACGGCATGGCAGAACCACTTGGGCTCAGATAAACCAAGGTGTTTGTTCCAAAGCGGAGTGGAGCTTGAATGGTCTACCTTGTCGCAAGAATGCGGCGGTGAGATAGGCGATGTCTCCAGCATACTTGATAGTTATCGGTTCCCCACAAAGTGAATCTGTAGAAGCCCAGTTAAGTTTTGTCAGGCTCAGAATTTGCATGGCCAATCCTTTCGTGTCCGGTAGTGCCTCTGGACTGCCTTTGGGACGATTTACGCTGGCGTTGATTTCAAGCATGTGTGGAGTGCCGAGAGCCTTCCGAAAGGGGTTGTATCCTGTCGTGGAAAGAAAAAATTGCCAGTTTGAGGTCCGCACGTAGTTTCCCCTGCCGAGGCTGCCATCAGTTTCGGGGCGCGAATCATACAGACGGATGTTGTGGTGCGTGTTAATCCAAACGAAATAGTAAGTTCCGGCAGGTCTGACAGAGCGCGCAGCTTTTAGAATTGCCTCTTTATCTTCTTTTGAGAATTTTGAGGAGTAGTGAAAATAGATACTCGGAGTCTCGGACAAATTCAGGCGTTCAAGTGTTCGTTTAGTCAGCGCTTCAAACTGAGCAGTGCGCTCCTCGTAATCGAAGGTCGCAGCACTCCCTGAATAAAACATCCAGCGGCCGTAATTGTTAAATACGTTCGCATAGCCCATTAGCCGCTGCTTTTCTCCCCGTCCACTTTGCGTGTATGAAAGACCGACGAGGAAATCCGCATCTGGTATGGCACCAGGAAGCACCCACGGAGTAACGCCACATTTCGCTGAAATGTTGAGCGCTAGATTTAGATCCTTCCAATCTGGATTGTGCAATGTGGGGGAATCCAGCATTTGGCAGGGAATCCCATTTTCAAAAAGCAGCCTTTTTACACAGTAATATGGGGAGGTTTCATCATCCAGCGCGTAGTCATCTTCGGGAGTGTGGATTAAAAAAATCCGAGAGAGGTTTTTGTCGCCTACCCACTCGGGATGCTCCCTTATGAGACGTTCGCATTCATCCTGGGATCGTTCTGGCGTGGGAATGGTTACAATCGTTGCATAACGAAATTTAGTAGCGAACGTGCGTTCAGCCCCTCGGTATTTGAACTGGCCTGTTTGCAGGCGTTGAATGAGTGATGCCATTTTTTCGCGATATGCCAACCCGCAGACAGGCACAATTTCAATGTCTTTCGGTGCAGACTGATGCGCACCAAATTTTGTGATGCCGTCGCGGATGTTCGAGGATTCGTGCTGATGGCTAAACTCCACTGTTGGTTCGGCCAAACTTGCCGTACGGAATTCATCCTTGCTGGTTGATTCGCGAATAAGCTTTTCCGGCTCTGGCCGGAGAACCACTTTGAGTGGCCCCAAAGCGAGTGGGAAGACACGTTCTGAAACCATTTCAGCCATCGCTCGCGTTTTCTCTGCGCGAATGCGCGCAGCGTTAGGCTCAAGGGAAAGGCTGTGCTGCTTAATTGCTTGGTGTAGATCGAACTTGATGCCGCGTTTCTTAAGTAAGTCATCCATGAAACGTTTGGGCAATTGTGGGTAGATTTGGTCATTGGGAACCAAAGCTTCTCGATCAAACTCGCGAAAGAATACTTTCGACGCCTCTTGCCCAACGGAGACAATTTTACCGCGATACCATGCCTGCTGTTTGGCAACCACACTCATATCTACAAGTTCTTCAGCGGGGATATCGCGAAGCAGCAAGTTCATCGTCAGGACATTTTTGACTTCAAGGGCGTAATCAATGCTTAAAAATAAGCGCCCGTAGTAGTAGTGAAATTGAAAAGAGTAAGCAGGGAAAAATGAAATGAGTTCGCTGACATCTTTGCGAGTTGGTAGATGTTGGCCCCGCTGATGAGCCGTCAACCGCCCAAACCTCAACGTGTCAATAAACCATCCCTTTGCAGCCAGCGCATCCTTCAGCGCGTTCGTGAATTCCTTCCGATCATAGGAAACACTCTTACCGTCCATCTTCCCGCCGTTCTTGTCGAAACAGTCGACCGGAAAAATGTTGGCAAATTCCGTGGCAGGGCTTGTAGCTTCATTCTTTAACAGCGCTTCTCGTTCCTCAGAGTTATTAAAGAGATGGACGCACGTTTGGCTCGCATCGATAACAAATGACGGAGAGGGAAGGCGCAATTTTGACATCTCTTCCTGCATCTTCTTTGTTCCTTCGCTCAACGCGCGGACGAATGCCGTTCCGTGCTCGTCCTTCATGCGCTTCAGCCACTCAAGCAGCAGTGAATTCCTTGGTGTATGGTCCAATACTGTCTCCGCCAAATTGAAATGGTCAGGGAGGTCGTGGTTTCGCTGGCGAACTGCTCCAGGATTAAAAACAAAAAACGCGTCAGGATATGATTCACATTCAACTGGCAGGCTCAACGCGTAGTCCCTGTGTGCAACGGCATTCACGATGGCCTCATCAACTGCAATGTCCGGAAATTCCGGCTCTTCAACAAAACCACCCGACGCATTTCGACGTGAATAGCGCTTAAAAAAGCCGGACTCCTTGAAAAAAGTCCGCATGTCTCGAATTTGCTGGCTTAACGACCCACTGAAATCGCGCTCGAATGTTGTAGCGCCTCGCTGTTGTCCACGATTGTCAGACTTCACCGCGAATCTGAGCAAGCGTATGTAGGCATATCGCAAAATTCGTTGTGGGTTCGAGGCAAAGAACAGCAGACCAGCATTTGTAAACCAATACTTGCCATCCGATTTGTCGAGTGCTCCTTCATGATAAAGCAGATCCTCATCCGTCAACCTTATGGACTCCCCGTGAGAACGTCTAAACTCGCTGAGAACGCCACGATCCAGCAAAGCTGGATCGTATGAACAGCAGAGACCTCGTTCAAAATCTACTACCTTCTTGTCGCGACAAAGTTGTTCACGATATGGTTGGTCAATCGGGAGGTTCGAGCGACCGGACCGTTTCCAAGCTTCGGGGTGATTCCCGGGTGATTCACAAATTGCATTGAACGTATAGGGAGCAAAAATCAGGCAAAGCGTTTTGTCGTTACCTGCCAAATCCTTACATTCGATAATCCTGGTTCTGGCTGATTGATTCCTCAGCAAATCTCCAATATTAACCAACGCATTCAGTTGAAACTCGTCCAAATGGTCTAAGAGCGTGTTTTGAAAATGGCACATTCCTTCGTTAACGTTAAAGTTGTACCATGGTCGCGTACAGTATAAATAATGCGGATGCAAACGCATCCGACGAAGTATACAACTGACCTGAGTGATGAAGAGTGGAACCAAA
>DASXZW010000064.1:0-50860 GCA_036501665.1 Verrucomicrobiia bacterium | reverse complement strand
CAAGAATTATGCCGAGGTGTTAATTATGCGGAGGTGTGACGCCTCTCTTGGCGAGGTCGAGGGATTTTCGAGTTTGGGCCGGAGCACAACTGCGCATAACTAAAGCTGGTCCAAGAAGCGCAGCAGTTGGTCGGTGGGTTTAAAAGCTTTATGCTTGGCCCTTGGCGGAGTGAGTTTTTCAAGCGTGCGTTGTTTCATCTCCAGGTCGGCTTCCACATAAAAATGGGTTGTGGCCGGGCTTTCGTGGCCAAGCCACAAAGCGATGATTTCTGGCGCGATGCCGGCCTGAAGCAAGTGCATGGCTGTGGTGTGGCGAAAGGTGTGAGCAGAGATGCGACGCCGATTCAGTGAGGGAGCGCGGGGGACAGCTTGGCGGAGGCGTCGTTTTAGCTGCCATGCTACCCCGGAGCGAGTGAGCGATTGGCCAAAGCGATTGGGCAACAGTGGGGCATCGGACTTCATTTGATTATCCTTGATCCAACGGCGGACCTGTTTTTGCGTTTGCGGCCACAGCGGCACGACGCGGTCCTTGCGGCCCTTGCCGTGCAATTGGATCTGGCGGCAGTCGCCCGAAACGACATCACCGACACGGACGGCGATGATTTCGGAAACGCGGGCTCCTGTGTTATAAAGCAGTTGGAATAGCAAGTGATCCCGGCGTCCAGTCCAAGAGCCATCCGTTGTGGCAAGAATGGCCTCCACCTCTTCTCGGGTTAAAAAGCCCAGCATCGGTCGAGTGTGGCGCTTCAGTGGGATTGCCAAAATCCGTCGCGTTAGCTCGGGCAAATCCGGTCCGAGCAGATCGCTGGCGTAGTGAAGAAAGGAACGGATCGCCGCCAACCTGGCATTGCGGCTGCGGACCGCGTTGCCGCGCTTCTGCTCCAAGTAGGACAGAAAGTCTAGCACGACGGGAGCGGTGAACGAATGAAGGGAGAGTTGCGACGGTTTTTCGCGCCGGGTGTCGCGCAAAAATCGGAGGAATAATCGGAAGGTGTCTCTGTATGCGGCCACCGTGCGCGGACTGACATTGCGCTGTTGCACCAAGTGCTCCGAAAAGAAGCGGGGCAAAAGATGGGACAGGTCGAGTGCTTTCATGGTTGCTGGGGAGCAAATTGCTTTGCCGCTTCACGGAGCAGATCCGGGGTGGCGGTCAGATACCAATATGTGTCGGTGACGCGTTGATGGCCGAGATAACGGGAAAGGACAGCCACGCGTCCACTCGCACCCTGTTTGGTTCGCTGCCATCGAAGCAGAACCCGGCAGGCAAACGTGTGTCGTAGATCATGCAATCTGACATGCGGGCGAGCGGAGTTCGAAGCAAAGCCTTCGGTCAGTTTCCGGAACATGGTCCGAACCGTCGTATAAGCAAACCGCTGCCCTCCTTCAGACACAAAAAAATGCTGCGCGTCCGGGTAAAGTTTTTTGCGCAGTGTTTCGTAATGACACAGTGCTTTGACGGCGGTCGAATGGAGAGGGACAAAACGGGTCTGCTGATACTTGGTTTTACGAATGGCAAGCACACCTCCGGGCAGATCGACGTCGCCGATTTCCAAACGCAAGGCCTCGGAGATCCGTAGACCGGAGCAGGCCAATAAGCCCAAGAGGGTTTGATACGTGGCAGGCCGCAGCCGCCCTGATAATCCATCTGCTCGTCGCAACAGTTGGCTAATCTGTTTTGCACTAAAAAGATGAGGCGCGTTCCGCCGATGCGCCGGACCAAACACATGACGAGCTGGTACCTCAGTTGCTGGCTCAATGACAGCTTGGTGCTTGGCGAAAACTCGGACGACTTCCAGTCGCCGCGCCAAATAGAGCTGGTCAGCTCCTTTTGGCAATGCTGCCCAGCACAGAGCCAAAGAACGGGTAAGGGGTCCTTGATGTCTGGAACGGTCGGCGTAAAGCGCAAAATTTTCCAGCATCTGGCCTTCGATCCGCAGCTTATAGCCTAACGCACGGCGCCAGACCAAATAGGCCGTCACGCGAGAGGTCATCGTTTGTTTCACGCGTTCCTTTCCGGCCAGGGCATCGCGGCCCGGCGCAGTTCGTCTAGGTCGACAAGCGCATAGCGGGCCGATGTGTCCAGGCTGGCATGGCCGAGCAAGTCGGCAATGGCTTTGAGCCCGACGCCCTTGCGGTGAAGTTGGGTGGCAAAAGTGTGCCGGAGCAAATGAACCTGATCAGACTTAATACCGCACCGTTTAAAGGCCCGCCGGATCGCTCCGCGCACATGATGAGCCTGCAAGGCCCGGCCCAAGGGAGCCTGATGTCGAACAAAGAGAGCGCGCGAGTCGGTGGGTGGTCGGCCATGTTGTAAATAATCCACGAGGGCCCGAGCCAGTTTCGCAGGCAATGGCAGCACACGTTCCCGTCGTTGCTTGGTTTTGCGGAGAGTCAATTCGGTTCGACGCCAATCGACGTCGTCCAAAGTCAACCCCGCCACCTCGTGTGTCCGCATTCCCAGCAAGCACAAGCATAATGCCATCGCAAAGTCTCGACGGCCGGTTCGAGTTCTGCGGTCAAAGTTATGGACAAAATCCCTGAGCTGTCCCTCTGAAAGAATCCGAGGCGGTTGTGAACGCGGCCACGCCGCCGGGGGTGAGATGGCTTGCGCCCACTGGCTAGGCCCTCGGCCAGTGAAGTGCAAAAAGCGCAAGAAGCTTCTTAATGACGTCGACAGCACCCGAAGCGATGAGGGCTTTAAGCCTGACGCTCGGCGCTGGATATAGCGCCGGAGGATTTTGGGCGACAGTCCTGTCAACTGAATATGATCGTGTCTTGAGCGACTTTGCAAGAACTCACGAGCGTACCGCCGCCGATAAAACCTCGTTTCAAATGCCAAACCCCCAACCTCATTCAAATACGCGTCATACCTTCTGACAACACGATCAATCGCTGACTCAGGAGTGCTGGCTGGCGCCTTAATCCGTTTGGTCTGGCGCAAGAAAGCCAGCAAAACAGTCAAGGCGGAATGGCAGTTTTGCGGGTCAGTCGGATGCGGTTTTGGACACCGGCAATTTGGCAAGTGCCGACGCACGAAACGACGCACCGCCGCTTCGTCCAACGCGCCCACGGCCAACCCTCGCTCGCCCATCCAACGTGAAAAATGTTCGGCGACTTGCACATAAGGCTGGAGACACGTCAGAACATGGCCTCGGGCGTGAAGAAACAGTGCGAACTCCGATAAAATTATGCCGAGGTGGCTGCCCGCCATTCGGCGTCGGACAGATGGGCTGCGAAACAGGGTTTCGATCATAGCGGTCTGTAAACCCACGAGGGTTTTCAAGACACCGCCACCATTCATCATGCCCTACACTGAGGAAAAAGAAAATCAAAAAGTGCCAAATCTCCGACGCTCAACTCCGCATAATTAACACCTCGGCATAATTCTTGCCAAGGGCCGTCGGACGAATGGCGTTTTCGACCAGATTGTTGTCGATTTCCACTCGACCGTCGTTCAGATAAACATCCAGCGTTTGCCACTGGCCCAGAGCGTAGTCCATGGCGATGCCCAATAAGCTCTGCGGCAGGTGGCGTCCACTGCGCTTGAGTCGAACCAGCGCGTGTTCGATGCGTTGGATCACTGGCTTGCTTTCATGGGCGCGAACTGCGGCCCGCAATTTTGGCCCGGCAGCGTGTTCCCTTAACCTGGACTCGACACGGTAAAGGTGCTGGATTTGTCTCATGATCCAGCCTGCCGTCCTGGGGGATTGTTCCAGCGCTTCATGGAACTTCCTTCTCACATGCGCCCAACATCCGGCCAGGGCAATGGCTCCGTTGCGTCCATTGGCAAAGGAGCGGTAGGCGGAGTAGCCGTCGCATTGCACGGTGCCAGTGAAGTCAACAGGAATAATGTTGTTCAGGCGCGTTGCGGCGCGGCTGGTTTCCCAGCGGAAAAACACGTCGCCTCCCGGACGGCTGCAAGTCCAGAGATAACCCTGCTTTGTTTTTCCATTTCCTGGTTCCAGATAATCCACCGGCGTTTCATCCACTTGCACGTAACCGCCAGCCATCACTCCCGTGCGGATGTGTTGGTAAATGGGTTTCAACCAGTCTGCGGCCAGTTCCACCCAGCGGCTTAAGCTCTGGCGCGGCAGATGGACTCCGTGGCGCTGAGCGTAAATCTGTTCCTGCCTGTATAAGGGAAGATGGTCGCAGTATTTTCCCACCACGATATGAGCCAGCAAACCGGGGGCGGGCAGGCTGCGGTCCAGCAACCGCTCCGGCAGGGCGGCGATCAGGGGAGCGCAGTCGGGGTTGGTCTTGTGAACATATTTTCGGCGCACCAGTCTGCGCCGCAGAAAACGGCCCGGCTCATAGTCCAGTTGCTCGCTGACTTCCTCTCCGATGCAACGCCAGGCTTCCGGTTGGGCTTTGACCGGTTCGGGATCGATGACTTCCTCCATCACCGGCAGGTTCTCCGGCAAACGCGCCACCCGCTCCTTGCGTGAACATTGAGAGCGTTCCTTCTCCGGCGTGACAACGGCGACCTGGATGGGAGAACCTGCTGGCAATTGCATGAGCAACTCCAATTGGGCGGGATTGAGTTGTTCGCTGCCGGACCCAAAAACCTTCTTGACCAGCAGATCGATCTTCTGGCGCAGGAGCGCGTTCTCACGGCGCAAAAGTTCATTCTGCTGGAGGAGTTCTTGTTCGCGCGGCGTCACCGGTTGCAGACTCAGACGCGCCGGAACGGCCCGTGTTCAATTTATTTGACAGAATCTTTTACGCCGTCCGCTCATACCACGGGCGCAGTTTTCCCCCGCGCAAATCCACTCCGTCGGTCAGCATGGCCAGGGCCTGCGGCGTCAAGCACAACTTCTTCCGATGCGGCTCCAGGTTCTTCGGCCACGAAAATGTCCCCTCCTCCAGGCGCTTGGTCAAAATCCACAGCCCGGTCCCGTCCCAGCAGAGGATTTTGATCCGCGTATGACGCCGGTTGGCAAAGACGAACAACGCCCCCTGACGCGGGTCCTCGCCCAGCCGCTCCGTGACCAGCCCGTGCAGGCCGTTGAATCCTTTGCGCAGGTCGCACGCCTCCACCGCCACGAACACCTTCAGGCTGCCGGAAAAGCTCAACATGGCTGCGCCAACGACCGCAGCAAGGCCGCCGCCAATACAGCCTGACGGGCGTCGCCGACCTCCATGCGAACGCCACCGGGCAAGGTCAACACCAGCGCCCCACCCGCAGCGCCGCTGCTGTGCGCCTTTTCCACGACCGCCTCCAGCCAACGCACCGTGTCCGCCGCCGCCTTCGGGACCGCCCGCCCCTGGCGTCGCCGCTGTTGCAGCCAGAATGCCAACGTCGAATAATTGGCACCCACCAGCGCCGCAAACTTCTTTCCGCTCAGGCCGCTGCGGTCAAACTCTTCCAGCAACTCCCGCCGCCGCCCTGCCGGCGTTCGCACCCGCCCCGTCGCATCACTCTTGAGCACGCACTGGCGTTAGACTTCTCCGGCGGAGCCGCCGTGTTTTCCGTATTCGTCATACCAGATACGGTACGACACTTATGACTCAATTAACCATAGGCGGCTGGCGTGACGCTTACGTCACACCTGCGAAGTGCCCACTGGATCCTCCTCAACCCCTTGAAGTCGATCCGTGCTCTGGCTGAGTTGCAACCCTTAAGCAGGAGGTCAAGACGGTACTTCGTTTCACCGCCCGCGTTTTACCACAACTACTCCGCAGCGATAAGGGGAAGGTCACTTAACCGCTTACCCGCTTACGATCGTGACAAACAAAAAGAGCCAGCGGGCGGGCTGGCTCTTTTGGACCGAGACTCGAAATTTAATGGAAGACTAAGCTCCTCCTCTGGCTTTGTCGAAAAGCTTTTGTTCCTCTGGCAGATGTAGGCTCTTTGCCGTCAAATCGAGATATTTCTTTGCTTTAACCCGGTTGCCGCTAGCCTCCAGGATCAGCCCGTAATAGCCAGCGATCGAGGGGTTTTCCAAATCGGCTGGTTTCAATTTCTCCATGATGCCCAGCGCTTGGCTGTTCTTTTTCTGAAGGAACAGCGAGAAAGCATATGTGGAGGCAAATTGGGAGTTGGTGGGCGCTTTCTCGTAGACTTCGCGCGCCAAGTCGCTTGGCTTATACTCATTGGCGTTCAAGAGAAGGGCTGTCATGGCCAGATTATTCAGGCTCACGAGATCCGAGGGCCGCGCCTTATTTTGCTGGTTGAAAAGGGATAGCAAAGCCTGGGTTCGACCACCCGTGAAGAGTAATTGCGCCAGGACCTGGTCTGCCCAAGTTTCCGTGGGATATTGATTGACTACAGTCCATAAAATATCTTCGGTTTCATCCCGCCATCCCCATTCTGCTGCCATGCGCAGGAGCATGATACGGCTCATTTTCTGCCCGCTGGCGGTCATCAAGGCGTGGTCCCATTCCGCCTTGGAGGAATCCAGCAAATTCTGGCCGCGCAAGGCCAGAGCCAAGAACGCGTGGCGGATGAATTCCGAGCCGGCCCAATTCTCATTCATCACGCATTGTTGCAACCCGGGCCAATCCTTGAGCGCGGTCTGAAACTCCGCAATTAACAGCGCCGCCGGCTGATTGGTTCGAACCCCAAGGGGAAGCCTTTTGAGCCAGGTCAGTCCTTCCTGCGTGGCGCCGTGCGATTGTTGCCAAGTCGCCAACTCATAGACCTGTGAAGAGTTTGTCGAGGCCTCCCGTTCGAAGGACCGCATGGCCGGTTGGTAATCCGCGTTCGTCGTATCGCGCAAAACTTCCAGCCGCAGCAACCGATCTGCGAAGACCGCGTTCGTTTGCTGCAACAACACTTTTGACAGCGCCAGGGCCGAGTCAGTATGTCTATAACGCATGGCATCGATAACTAATTCGCGGAGGGCTTGGCACCGCAATCCGGCGTTTGTCGAGTTGACGCTCAACTGCTGCAAGTTCGCGCGCGCCTTCGCCATCACCAACTCATTTGAACCGTGAAGATCAACAATGGAAAGATTCAACTGCAAAACAGGATTGTTTGGGTCTAGGCGAGCCGCTTCCAAGAAATGCTCTTTCGCCTCCGGCATGAGATTCATCAACGCGGATACCGAGCCGGCAATGTTCTGAAACTTAGAAGTTCTTTTACCGTCCTCGCTGACCCGTGCCAAGGCATTTGTGACGGCTGCATAATCATGAAAGATCATCGCTGTCTGGGCCAGCGCCAGACAATCATCGGTGGATTTGGGATTCAACTCCACTACCAACGATCGCCAGAGCAACGCCTCGGAAGAACGCCCCGCCTGGAGAACATCGGCCGTCATGCGGGCGGTATCGGCGTTTTTTGGGTTCGCTAGAAAGGCTTGGCGCAAACTGAGCAAAGCGTTCTTGCTGTCGGACTTGGCGTAAAAGTCCCGAGCCATCGCCATCAAGTGTTCCTGTTTCCACGCTCTGTAGCCACGATAGGCCAGGTAACCCAAAGAGCCCGTTAAGGCAACACATAAAATAATTGTTAATATTTTACGCATAATTTTACTCCTGACAATTTAATTCTTATTAGTCTAGCTTCTGGATTTGGTTTGGTTTGTTCCATGTGTCGTTTAACGGACTTGCCGCTAAGTTGTGTGGCTATTGCGAGTTCTCGACGGAAGGGAAGCAATTCAAGGATGCCCGGTATCTAATCGTTTTGATTCGTTGGCTGAAGGCTCATCGTTCAGTAGGAAATCCTTCAGCGGTTAGACTTTTGTCAGTCGCTTTCTGCACTTTGATACGCGCTTCGAGTTGGCGCACTAGCGCCGCTTTGGCCTGCGTCATGTCGGTATAGCCCGCGATAGCCAATTCGAGAACTTTCTCTCCCTTAATTCCCCGGCCCGCCCATATTCCACGCAGCAAATTGAAATGCGTACCGTCATTCTCGGCATATCCGTCCGGACCAGCTCCCGCTTCCCACCGGCATTGGAATACATGAAGCGCTCCGGTCTCCGTTTGAAATACGTAACATCGAAACGGCAAGATAGCCCCATGCACATTGAGAACCGTTAACTCGGGACCTGAAACCAATGTCCTCCCACCGGAAGTCATACAAACTTCGGGAGTATGACGTTTTGCCAGATAGCCCGCAACTCGGCCGGGATGCCATATAAGGTAGAAGGCTTGCCAACGAGTTCCGTCGGAGTCATTCCACATTCCCGCGTTGCCTTCATCGTAGCGCAGGGCGTCGGTCGCTCCGGACCAAATCGGCGCTTCTTTAAAAGTTAAGTTTTCTTTGGGAAAATCAAATGTCCAATCGGAGCTAAAATGCATGTGCGACTCCAGAAACCGATACCACCCGTCAACCCCAACTTCGACGCAAATTATCCATATTGACAAGCCAGCGGCAAAACCGGTGAGGGTGGAGTTGGACAAATTAGGAAATTGGAATCGAGAATGCTGATACTTTGCCGACGGAGGAGCCGCGGACGACGGAAGGTCGCTGGTGTCGGTTTGCTGGGGTGTTGCTTTCCACCTCTTCTTGAACAACAAGGCCAGCCCCCAAAGTCCGGTTGTGCAAAATAGCGTGATGGCTACTCCCGCGGGATCGTGATACTCCGCAATCGCATCGATACCCTTCTTGGCCGCCACATAGGTAAGGATTGTCACTCGAATCGTGTTAAAGGCCATGGCCAGAATGAACCCCGATGGAATGAGCAGCAAACGGCGCGTAGTGCTCATCCGATAGAACTCACCAAAGAACAGCGAAATCATCAGACTGGTCTGAAACGACCGGATGCCGCTGCAAGCCTCGTTGACGCCAACAGTGCCGGTGCTAACTTCAATGAGGTTGCCATGCTGCACGGCAGGGACGAACAGCCATCCCAGTGCCTCAATCGCCATCGCCGAGTTCACTCGTGTCAATGATTGGATCACCGCTCTTTCCATGAACGTGGCCCACGGAATGGCGACAAAAAAGAAGCAAATAGGCAAGGCCGACCGACGAACCGCTTCCTTGCCTTTTACCAAATAAATTGCGCAGAGCGTGAGACCAATTGCCTCAACCCCCTGCAGCCACTGAATCGGACGCCACTCTGGAGTTGAGGCCTCGATTAGGCGCGTCGGCAGATATAAAAAGGCAAATAGGGCGAAGAGAATAATGGCAAAACGCCGACCTTTGGTTTCCGATTCCTCGCCTCCAACGTTCGGAGGCGCTTGCCATCGCCGCACAAGCAAGCCGAGGCAAAGGAACGGCACGATCCACCCATAGCTATACTGAGGATCCGTGCTCCACTCCAACCGCAGATCATCGATGAGGCGGAACCAGAAGTAGCCAACCGGCAATAGCAAAAAGTATAATCTCATCGATCTCATTGCATGTTCCTGGTGGTTCGCTGGCCATTGTGCATCAAGCTCTCTCTCTTGAGTTCCACTGCCTTAACCACGCACAGATACTCATAGACCGCGTGAAGCCGCGCAAAGTGATAGCCTTCGATACCGTCGAGAAATCCCCACTGCCAGAGATAAACATAAAGAAACCGCAGGAATGATCGGCAGGGAAGGCGTTGAGAGAGACTCTTCAGACGGCGACGGAACCCGACGGCAGTGTGTTGTAAAACCGGGCTTGCGCTTTGGTGATGCCGGTCCATCGCCACACGCGCTTCCCAATTCGAGTAACGATTGTGTTTTTCGATGAACACATCCACTGAAGGAAAGGCGTGATGGTCCATCTCGCATTGCAATCGTCCTGTATTCCCTCGGACCACGACGTGTTCGTGAACTTCATTATCTCCGCTGGCAGTGGCGACGTCCGTCAATTTCTCATAGCGCCCGAGCCGGTGTTTGAACAACCGTAAATTCCAGTTGGGATGATAGGCATGCTTGAGCCATTTGCCCATGAACATAAACCGCCGATTGATCCAGTAGCCATCCAGCGGATGCTTCGGATCAGCGACGATACGCCGAAATTCCGCCTCAGCCTCCGGCGGCATGACTTCATCCGCGTCAAGGATAAACACCCATTCATGTTTAAAGGGAATATGCTCAAGCGACCAATTTTTCTTTTTTGGCCAACTTCCATTGAAATGAAACTGGACAACGCGCGCCCCTAGCGACTGCGCAATGTCGACCGAACCATCTGTGCTTTGTGAATCAATCACAAAAACCTCATCCGCCCATGAAACGGCATTCAAACAGCGCGGAAGATTGTGTTCTTCGTTCCTATTGGGGATTAGAATGGAAACCGGAATCGTCTTCACAAGGTTTTTAAAAAAGTGCGCGAGCGTTCTTACGAATATGTTCCTCTCGAAACATTGAAATCAACAGCACGCTCCTAGGAAAATCAGCATGCACTCGAAACAAAATTTCTGAAAAGTTAGTCTGAGTCACCGATGAATTCCGAAAAGGGGAGAAGAATACAATTGGCAGTTCTCGACGCCGTTGCACCAAATCCAAATGGCTTGTTATCTCGGGAGAGTAGTCCATCTGCAAGATATCGAATCGCGGCAGGTAGTTTATATGCCAATCGGCTTGCTTTTGCATAAAGGCCAGCCCCCAAGCGCGAATTTTTCCTTCCTGTTTTAATCTCAGGGAACATTCGAAAAGACAATCAACTTGAGTTATAGGCCCCGAAGGTTCGTGGAGAAATATATAGTCGAGATAATCTGTCTTTAATTCTCGTAAGCTCGTTTCGACACTTCGCTTTAAGGCGATCGCGTCAAGTTTAACACTTTTAAGAAATATATTACTCGGAAAGCACGGTAAGCCGATGTTTCTAGAGCTTACGAGTTTCCTGGAGAGGGCAGAAGTTTGTCGGTATTGTTGTTTGACTAATCTAACAATCGGCTTCAATGGGCGAAGCACTCTTGATGCACCTGTCGCGACGATCCCAAATTTGGACGCAATTACAATGTTATGCCGACATCCACGAACGCAGTCACCCAAAAGCCGCTCGGCTTCGCCATAGCCATATGATCTCGCCACATCGAAATGCGTGATACCTTCTTCCAAAGCAACAGCTACGGCACGCCGAGATGTCGGCGCACCCACTGGACCTAACATTGGGGCGCATCCGAAGCCCAAAACAGACGATTTGATACCCGGATGGAGTTCAACGTACCGCATCGGCGGCAAAATAACGGGCCAACCTTATGGCAAGCGCGCCTAGGAAAAACGTGGGATTAGCTTGGCTAGAGGTTGGAAAGACCGAACTGCTGCATGCGTAGAGGTTGGACAATCCCCACACTTTCAGATTTCTATCTACCACCCCATCTCGCGAGTTCTCAGCGATGCGTGTTGTGCCTACCTGGTGAACGCCATCCTTTGAAATGGAGTGAATTGTTGCAGGCAACTCCTTTTTTGAATGCCAATAAATCAGTTCTCCACAGCGGCACCTACGTAACCACTCATCCAGTATCTCATGTGTTCGGATTACGGAATCAACGTCGCTATCCGCGAGTTTATAATGAATAGTTAGAGTTTCTCCATCGGCAGCTAACTCCATGCGATTCTCCTTTATAGGAACTTGTTCTGCATGAAAGTGCAAAGCGTACGTGTTCCGGGGGCTATAGAGGAAAACGCCAGGCAGTTTTCGCCTGATGCAATAGCGCAACAAAAAGATCATCGCGGGCGTTATTAGAGATTTTGGGAAGTCCTTGATGACGTTTCCAATGTGCTCGGGAACGTTGTTAATCTTATTTTTTGTAATCGAATGCACGACAGCAGGCGGTGCGAGTCTCTTGCCGAGACCCGGAGTAATCATCGCCAAGTACATAAACGACATCGCTCCATTACGGTGTTTTGGATTGACATAGAGCGGATTGTCGAGCCAAATAGCCGTGTTTAACAGGTTGTGTTTCAATAAAGCCTCCGTGGACAATTGGAATCTTCTCCGCATATACACGCCATCAGCATCTCGCAAAAAGCCATAATCCGTTTTTCTAGGTTTTCCATAAAAACGGACACTTGCTATTTTTCCCGAAATATGACCTTGATAGTACTTACCAAGTGAGGATGGGTATCCGCCCGCTCTTTCGAAGATGTGCCGGTTTTTTAAGAGAAGTCTGGTGGTCTCCTGTGCTCCAGCGGCGAGAACGATTTTGCGAGCACTAATCTTTGCTTGGTGGGTTCCGGAAAAATTTCGCATCGTAATTGCCGAAATCGCCCCGTTTCCAGTTGGCGCTGCTAACAAGAAAGCCTCCCAGCCGGTCAATAAGTGAATAGCGCGAGAACGGTTAATTTCAGTGCCATAGCGCTTTCCGAAACGGGTCGGGATGCTCCAGCGCTCTATCACTGAATCAGTAACACAGCCGCTTTGGAAATTTTCGGCGATTCGGGAACCTGCGTAAATGGGGATTTCTTCCAAGTTGAAGGTTCCATCACCGCACTCAAAGTACTTTGCCGCTTGGTCTGCGTATTTACGGATTTCGTGGAAGAGAGTGATGTCCCAGGTGCATTGCCCCTCCAGTATATCACGTCGCATGAAATCGATTTCATCATACATTGCGCACCGCCCACCCCAAGTAGCGGAAGTTCCGCCAACTCCCTTGTTGGTGCATTCGTACGGAGGATGGTGATTGGTGGCATTCTTAACGCATATTGTGTCATCCAGACGGTTTCGCGAAGTGGTGAAATTGAATCCAAATTCGACGAGTAGAATGTGATCGTTCGGTCGCAGCCTTTCATATTCGATAGCTAGAATAATCCCAGCAGGCCCGGCTCCAATCACAATTAAATCGTAATTCTCCTTTTTAACTTGATCTATCTCTACTCTCATACCTCGACTCGACTCTCATGAATTTGAGCATCAAAAGAATTGCGCTGGCGTACTGCGCGCGCAGGATTACCCGCATAAACTGTCCAATCTTTGAGGTCACGGGAGGTGACAGATCCTGCTCCCAACACACTGCCTATTCCACATCTCACGCCCGGAAGCACGATCGATCTCGCACAAATCCATACATAGGGCTCTGTTTGAATCGCTTTGGATACATATGTGAAATCAAAGGATTGATAGTCGTGGGTTGCTCCGCAAATGTAAGCGTCCTGCGAGACGATAGTATGATGATCGAGCAGTAAGCCTCCAGGATTATAAATTTCCACCCTGCGACCGATTGTGACGGCCTCCCGGGTTTTCAATAGCCAAGGAGCCCATATACGAGCTGAGGGATAAATAAAATTTGAACTTCCGACCTGGGCACCAAAAATCCTGAGAAGACCACACCTCCATAGATGAAACGGCGTTGGGCTAGGACGGAAGAACAGCGTCCAAGCAATCAACCACACGGAACGACGAACTTTGTTCTGCCACGTGAAAGCCGGGCGCAGCAAGGGGTCACTGCTCTCAGCGGAATGCGCGTTAAATATAGCCATGTTGCTTGCGTGAATTTTCTGCTTCTATTGAATCATCCAAGGCGAAAAGCACGTAGAAGAGAAGCATCCAAGTAGGACATTTTATATCAATAGGACTTCAGGACCTTGAATATTCGCGTCGCGGTATCTCTCTTGCCAAGTCCGTTTAAAGTCTTCAAATCAATTTCGGTGAATGTGTATAGTGATAACAATGCATGGTATATTCTCGGCATGAACTAACGCCGACCAATGAGCAGGACCGGGCTCAAGTGGGAAAATTGACGGACGCGGTGCAAGCCGTGGGTGGAGGAATCCATCCCAGTCGCCATCGTGGATCAAGCCTATACCGGCCAGGAACCTGCGGCAGCGGCGGAGCAATCGTAATCCATCAGCACGTGATTAGACATCATGAGGCCACGCGGTTCTTTGCATTGCTGCCGAGCCGTTGGGTGAAGGAGCTGTCCATTGGCTGGGGCTACGCGGTTCCGGTTGCCTGACTCGAGATTAAGAACGGTTGCGTGCGAAACTAGCCGGGTTCCATTGGTTTGCCTTTGCCATCTTTATGGTCAAAACTATATTCGTTAAAAGTTATGTACACGCTCTAATAATTTGGAGTAACTGTTCATTGCAACTTAATTGAATTTAACAATCGCAGAAATGTTTAGTTTCTCAGCCGTATTAATTGCGCCGATTTAATTATAAAGAAATGCTTCTGACCGGCGATTTGCTTGTCAGTTCTTGGATCGTCATCGTTAGATTCTGGGCCGCTCGGCCGATTTCAAATCGATTCGAAAAGCAATATTGAGCCGCGCGTTTCATTATTGCCTTGGTTTTCGGAGAAAGACTTTCCCAGCGCCGAAAAAGCTGTTGTGCCCCGACAAGCGTGTCATCACCGACCAGTCCTGCGTTGTCCTCTTGGATCTCCCGCCAGATGTTGATCTGTTTGGAAATCAGAACCGGTGTCCCGCAGGTCAATGCTTCTACCACAGCAATGCCAAAATTCTCCTGATGGCTTGGTAGCACAAACGCCTCGGCGTTGTAAAGAGCCCCCCATTTGGCATCACCAGTCAACATGCCGGGCCACAATACTGAATCAGGAGGACAGGTACCATCCGCGAGATCGATCATCTTCTTGCCGTAATCCGTCTCTAAACCAGGCCCCGCGATCACAAGGTAAGGGGGGGGACGTTCTGTCTTGAGCTGTTGTCGGTAAATTGAGCCGTAAGCCTGAATCAAATTGTCCAAGCCCTTTTTAGGGTCAATGCGACTCAGAAAAAGATAGTACGGACGGCCTCGGAGGCCTTGGCATTTTTGCGCGAATGCATCAGTCATTCGTTGCTTATAAGGTGGGGGTTGCGAAACGCCAAGTCCCACAATGACCTGACGTTTAGGATGGTATGGATGAAAGGTATTCTGTGCGAGCTGCATTTCTCCAGCACTAGTAAAAAAAAGGGCCTCGGCTCGGTGGATGACCTTCTGTTCAGCTAGTTTCCAATAACACCAGTTTCGAACGGCTTTTAGGCGGCGGCCTGGCGCGCGCTGAAACCAAGGATCCAACATGCCGTGGGGAAATACGTAGTACGGGGGCATTAAAGAGTTCCGGCCAAATTGAGACAACAAGTGACCTGGATATAGCCACAAGCCGTGGAGAATGACAGCGTCAAAGCGTCGTAAATTTTGAATTAGCCATGGTCGCAATGCTTGATGATAACACCAAGAGTATCTTCCCTTGCCCAAGGCTCGAATCGGAACTGTTTCGCCAGTTAAATAAGCCGAATCGGGATCGTCTAAACAAACCACTTCTAAACTGATACCTCGTTCAGAAAGCGAGGGGCCAAAATCTCGGACGCATTGACACGGCCCTCCTCCGCGCGGATCCATGGAGGAGATTATCTGAAGAAGTCTCATCGATCTCAACGAGTTAAATCCAAGCTCGATCTGTCAATTGGGTAGCTTTTGAATTTCAGAAGCCAATCCATTCGCGGCCGATTCGACAGAATAGGATTTCATCCTCTCTCTCGCCCAGTCGAACTCTCTGGGAAAAATCGCCAACTGCTCCAATGAACGCGCCAAAGCCGCAGCATCCCCCTCCGGAATAATACGCACTCGCTCCCAGTTTTCAAATTCCGGCCCGCAGCCGACAGCGTTCGATATAACGACGCCGCAACCCGCCTGCAGACCTTCATTCACTACCAATCCCCAAGTTTCGCCCTCGCGTCGTGATGGAAGGACTACGATGTCACTAGCGGCATAGAAATCACGAATTGTAGATTGATTGACAAAACCCGCGAAAACACTTTGAACTCCGTATTTTTCGAGATCCTTTGACCGCGCTCTTAGCTCTGGCTCCAATGCACCGGATCCGACGAACAGGACAGTTGTGCTGCATCTTAAGCTCTCCTTCAAATCCAATATCGCATGCAAAAGAAGATCAGGATTCTTTTTCGGTATTAATTTTCCAAAGAAGGCGACCACGTTTCGGTGCCTCTCAATTCCAAGTTTACTCCGGGAATTCTTTCGAATAAGCGCAAATCGTTCCTTTGAGACATCCGAGAATCGATCCTGAGTGCAATAAGGCGACCGGACAAGACGATTTGGATGGATGCCATGTCGAAGCAGGTGAAGGCGATTCAACTCCCCAAAAAAGAACGCCTTCTTGACGAAGGCATATGCTGTTCGGTAGGCAATCGAGCGTAGCGTGTCCTTACTATAAGACCTACGGTTTGCCTCATCCTCTGTTTCTTGGCGGATCCAAACTGGAACGAGCCGTACCGTCGCATGAAATAATGCCGCAAAATCATATTCATATATGAATTGAGTCAGCAAAACGGCCTTTGGGCGATACCTCGCAAACACAAGGGAAAGTCCTTTCCCACGCAAGCTTCTAAATCCCTTCAAAGGCTCGCCTCTCTCTTGCCTCAGGACTGTATTCGGATATCCATCAAGCAATGCTTCATCCCAAGCCACGATCTGCCCGAACTCAACATCGCGATTGCCACGGACTGACACGTCGGTCGCATAAAAGACATGGAAACGATTTGGAACCAATCGCTGTAGCTCTCGATAAACAGGCGCCCGGTACTGCACGGGATGGCTTTCAAAGACCGCAAGCATTCTGCACCCGCCTTGGTGATGTCTTCTCTTGGGATTGCACTCGGTCAAAATGGCTTAAACAAGCGACGAGCCCTACCGCCAGCCACCACCATATTGCGAGCGGAGGTTGCATGCCCAAGGTCCCCACAGCACCGATTACTATAATAAATCCCAACGCAAGGCAAGCGACGCCTCGCAACTTCAAGGATCGTATTTTGAGCAGCAGCCCGAAACAATAAATCACAGTCCAGGCTCGGAATCCATACCATATTAAAACAAGGTACCACCCCCCCTCAAAAAGGGTGGAAAGTTGGTCGCTTTCCGTCCAAAATCCGCTCGCCCGCCAACTCGCGGCATAACTGCTTAGCTTCTGTGAGCCGTTAGTCATAACACCCAAACCATAGCCAAAAAGAGTGGGCGGAGCGTTTTCCGTGCCGCTGATCCATCCCAATAAACCGGATTTGACGCGTTCCTCAATCTCACGACGGTGAGACACCTCCTCGGAGCCTGCGGAACGCGCCTCATACGCTGCGAAAAACTCCGGATGCAGGGATCTCACGCCGGTGATGATCACCGCACCCAGAGCGGCAAAAACAAGAAGATTGGCCACCGCCCTTTTTCCAGCCAAAAACGCTGAAAGGATTCCGGCCAACCCAAGGATCGTCGCGTTCCCGACGACAGATCCGCGCGATCCAGTCACATACATTCCGATCCCAAACAACCCGACTAGGACGGGGACTTGCAAACTCGCGCCGCGCTGGCGAAAAAGTGTGCTGAAATAAAAGTAAGTCGGCAAGCCATAACAAAGAGCGTTCAGATAAAAACAATACTGTCCAACGAATGAAAAGGTGGACGAAACTCGCAAGAATCCACCCGCGGAAAAACCGCTCATATCGTCGCCGGTGACTGATAGATTGAGCCAGTTCGCCGCGGGCAGCCGATTTTGCGCGACAGCAACCAAAGTTGTGATGATCACGGATAGGCCAATGAGGCGAAAGAGGGTGAAAATCTGACTGAGATTATGCGGGTGGTAAGCAAGACACATCGCAACCGCTATTGTCGGAAAAAGCGCGTATTGCTTGAGTCCAAACACCGCCAGCAACGGATCGTGCAGAGCGGTCAGGAGGACGCAGGGAAGAAGGAAGGCCGCGAGCGTCCCCATGACACCCATCAAACGAGCGGCGTCAGCATTGGGTTTTGTGCTCAGGCACACGAGCAGCAAAATAACGGTCAGAATATCTTTCAAAAAGAAAAGTACGATGCCAAGCGAGTGAGGCAGAAGCTTCCGTCCAATGCCTTCAAAGACTACTGACAAAATGATCAAACATAAGAGACGATGGATCAAAGTTCGGGATTTCGACATCGGCACGGCGCCGCGCTTAATTGTCGCGTGTCGCTTGCCTCCAACAATTCGTGGGGAGTCAATTAGATTCATTCCTACCCTCCAGATGGTCACGGCGGAATGTCTTCATCAAGGTGATCGCCAGGTTGGGCCCTGTTTCCAATAGTTTTGCCAGGCGGTCTTTTGCTTCGACAGCTTCCATCCTTTTTTGCTCCAGCAAATTAGCGTCTTCCGCGAGACGGTTCAACCAATCGCCAATTGCTCGGGCGTCGCGTATGGGCACCACCATACCCCCCCTTCCGTTTGCCAGCAGATCTTCGATGCCAGTGTTTTCCGTCGCGATTACCGGGAGGCCATAATACAACGCTTCTATCAAAACCAAAGCAAGCCCCTCTTCAATGGACGGAAGGCAAAACACGGTGGCGCGCGTATAAACGTCCTGTAACGCATCTCCTTTCAGGGGCCCAAAGAATTTTATCCCTTCAGGCAGAGACACGTCCTCCAATCCGGTGGGATTTGCAGTCGGCCCGACGATCCAAAGTTCCTTTTTCGGATATTTTAGCTCGCGAAATCCTTCAATCAAATATCGCAGGCCCTTTCTAACGGAAATGGATGCAACATAAAGAACCCGAAAGGTTTTCTCGTCCCTTCCATTCCTTCGTACAGATTCCGCCGCTCCGGCGATTCTTTGCATCGTAAAAGGCACCTGCAAAATCCGTTCGCGTGGGATACCCTTGGCTAAAAAGCTCCTGGCCACAAAAGTGGACGGCACCAGCACATAATCAGCCTCTTCCACTTCAGCCACCCGCCGTCTAACTTCCTGCGGGTTGAACCGGCGCCAAGGCAGGCCAATCTTCTTGTGTTCTTCCGCCAATATTTGCTCCTGCGCCAGAACATGGCTGTTCATGGCCTGAACAATTCCTATTCCGCGGTTCGCTCTGAACCACCTTGCGCTCTCCAGTCCACAACCATTATAAAAAAGAAATACATTTGCGTCTTTTAGCGGCTCCCGAGAACCTCGATCGATTTGAATTTTTGCCAAAAGAGCCAATTCCTCAGTAAGCGAAACGGGCATCCTAAGTTTCTGGCTTGCGATAAAAAGAGTTTGAAGGCTGTCAACCCTTCTCAGGGCCGTGCCGATTTCCGGGATAGGCGACCTCGGACTGTAACGAGGAAAGCCACAGACGAATGTTTTTAGAATTCCCGCATGATACAACTCACGCGCATAGCCGTAATGAGGTTCGCGATTTGGGACGCTATAAACAACTTTAGGATCCATGCTCAGATTTAGTTTGAAGGCGAGCCAAGAATTGAGTGATAAGACTCCCGATAAAACTCCCCAGAACGCAAATAGCTTTGCAGCGTTCTTCGTTCTGACTCGGCCCGCTCGCCGTGTCTTCTTCAGTCATTGAGGCAGCCACCTTCGGAACCGTGTTAAATCCCCATTGCCACCGGGTTCAGCGATCACCGCGGCCGTCCCGTTCGGTTCTGCCACGTCCCATTTCGAGTCACCATAACGGCGACGCGCACGCTTGGGCCGCGACGGGAGTCAACCCCAAAACTCCGCGGATTGAGGAGCGAGCAGGCAGGTGTGTTACGATGCGCCTCGGTTCGTTCCTTAATGGAACTGGGAATTTCAATCCGCTCATTTTCCAGCCCTCTCATGTGGGAAAAGACCTTTGATCTTATAATAGTCAGTTGGCAAGTATTTCAGCCGTTCTGTGGGACTTCCGATATGCCTGTTCAAAAATCCTAAGATAGCGACTCGCAACCGATTCGGCCCGATGCCGTTCGAGATGGGCAGACGCCTTCGCCCAGTATACCTCGGGGGAATCCTTCTTCTCAATCGCATCTCGAATCGCTTGTGAAAGAGCCTTCATATCCCCATTCATAAACGTCATACCGCAAGGGCCAATCGCGTCACGAAGGCCTCCGGCAGATGATCCTACAACGATGCATCCGCATGCGATACCCTCCAGTGCTACCATCCCAAAAGGTTCCTCCCATCGGCTTGGAACTACAAGCACTTGATGGCGATTTAACTCCCTTGCTAGCGCTTCGCCGCTTAAGAAACCAGTTAAATGAACTACACCGCCCAAGTGCTCTTTTTTGATCAGTTTTCTTAGCGGCTCCGCTTCGGGGCCGTCTCCAATTATGGTAAGCGGCACGGCAAACCCAGAATTGCGCAGCATGCCCAAACTTCGAATTAGCAAATCGCATCCCTTGTCACTAACCAAGCGGCCTAAAAAAACAAGGCTGCGCTCTCTCTTAATTCCTGTAATTAACCGGAATGTTGTTGCATTATACGGATTGGGGACTACAAAGCCACTCTGACCCACGTGGTCGCGAATTGATTCGCTGATGTAAATGTTGGTGGCTAAACGCAAGGCCAGCTTTTTGACACGATCAAGCAAGCTAGTCGTGCCATCCGAATTTCTTAGCCACGTATGGGTACAGACTATCCAAGGTTTTCGTTCGAAGATCAAGGGCCACGCTGTCTGCAGGCTAATATTGCTCTGAAAATACACGTCACACCACCGTATTGCACGCGTTATGGCGCCTCTTCTGGGGCGACGGATGACTGCGATACCATGGTTGTCGTCGGCATTATTCGAAGGTGTCTGGGTAATGACTTGGACTTGATGTCCTAAATTTGAAAAGGCGAGCGCCAGCTCCATCGAACACGATTCAATCCCGCCGATGGAGGGCGAAAACACGTGGGCAGCAAGCAAGATTTTCATGTAAGTTGAGAAATCCGTCTGCAGAAAAAAGTGTCGCGAACTTACTGGCAGTGGCGCATCCAAAGCCAAGTTTGGACTTGAGCGCGCCGCTCATCCATTGCCATCAAGAGTTCTTCAATCTTCAATTCACGTCGAAACAAGTGACTCATGCTTTCGGGATCTCGTCGGCGAGATTCAATTGTGTCAATTTGATGGGTTTTACAAAATCTCGTTCTTAAAAGATCTCCCACACACCTGGCTGACATGCCTGCCCCCGGATGTACCTCAACAAGTATATCAGCGCACTTCAACGCCGGAGTCGCCAAAGGGTCGAGTAATTCAACCTCGAAGCCTTCAATGTCACAAATTACCAGAGACGAATGCGCTTTAATCCGCTTGCAAAGTGCGTCTGAATCACAACTAGAGTCAATAATGATGTTTTTAACACAATTCAGTTCAGCCAAACGGCGCTGCTGCCGGCGAGCGCGAAAGTCAAGATCGTAAGTATAGACCGTGCTGCTCGAGAGCGACTTCGCAAAACCCACTGCGTAGTAGCCTTCGGCTGCTCCGATATCGATTATCGCTTCCAACTTCGCCCCGGCAATAATTTTGTAAATTATCTCATGCAATTCAAACTCGTACGTGCCAAGCCACTTCGGCGTAATCGGCCCCCACACGATCTCATCAATATAACGCATTCCCGCAAATGGCCCGCTTAATACTATTGGCTCGCCTGCTCCAAAAGCCTTTTTTCGGAACTGTCGTTGAAAACTGCCGTAACGCTTCATACACATCTGCCAGTTTCGGCAACTCGTAATCGCATGTCGTAAGTTCGGCGCATGCTTTTCGAGAACAGTTTTGACTGCGCTTTTTATGCTACTCACAGGTTTAAGGAGATGTGCACTCGATAAACTCCAAAAGTTCCTTAACTTGCACACTGTTGGAACTAAAATCCACCTCCAATATATTATTGACGCACTCGCTGGCTACTAATAGGTTGCTCAATTTCGGTACGAATGAAGGAATAATGCACAGAAACGTTGAGTAAGTCGGACGAACATTAAGTGGCCAAAATTGACCGCTTTGTTAACACATTTCACCAACAGGTATTTATGAGATAGCTCGCATAAAAGCCGTTGCTGAAAAAGGCGAACTCCCAAATTGCCGCGGAATTTCAAGGCAATCGGTGCATAAAACCGGGGAGGGGGAGAACTGCGCGTGCGGTGGGAATGCTGATCTAGCACAAAAAACCAATTCTCTAAACACGCACCTCATTCACGTATGGAAAATATGCGGACTCGGCAAATTTCCTATCACTCTTTAAATTTAATGCCTCGCTTCAACAAGAAGCTGCTTGCATTGCTGCAAGCATGCGACTCGCGACATGTGCGATGCCTTGGTTCGCCATCGGCAAAGGGACCCGCGAGGGTAAACTCTTCCGCAAAACAAATTGTTTTGGGGAAAGTAGTCGGGACGTTGGCTCTACCTGATGCGCAGTGGCTCCGCGCAAGCGCCAATCGTCGCGGGTGACTAGTACATGCAGGCCGTGCTCCAGCATAGTGGCGATAGACCCGCTTTTTTGAATAATTTGTAATGGTGTTGTAGCGAGACCCAAGTCAAGAGATTGAAGTATTTTTGATATTTCATGGCTAGGCCGTTCTCCGACTAATATAATATCCGCGCAATTTCCTGACATCGATTTTAATCGTGCAAATTCCTTGGCGTTCAGATTGTTCCTCCCTAAGAATACCAAGACTAGCCTTTTCTGGAACCGTTTCACCAAAGGGAGCAGTGTACTGATTGTTTGATTCGCGTCCCACTCTGGATGCACTCCGCCAAAAACGCCCGCCATATAGAGGTTTGCTCGATCTTGAGGGTGCCCCATGGCCTGGGCCGCCAACGGTTCCAGAAGATCGCGCCAGGCATCACCGTTAACTCGAGGAATATTGCCAAAGATCGGCAAAATCGAGGCTTTGACACCCGCTCCATGCAATACCTTTAGGTAAGGTTCTGCGTGTGTATGAACAACTTGTGGGCGCAAACGACTCAATAAATCGAGCATAATGAGCCTTTGCAAGGCCCCCCAGAACTGATGCTTGACCGATGATTTTTTGGCCAAACCTAACCAAAGCTCGTGAAACATTATATGCCACGATACATTTGAACTAAGGGTTGCGAGACGCCTTCCCAATCCAAAACAAAGTCCCTTCGGATGAAAGGCAAATGGCACGAACTGCAAACTTATCCAGTCAGGGCTGAAGGCATTCAACCTATCGCGAGCGGCAGTCGCGCGCTCGATCCAGTCCATCCCATTCGGCAGACGCAATACGCATACGGACGCCCCTTCGATTTCTTGCGATTCAACGGTTACTTCGGATATGTGTGAGTCGTTAAGTGCGATCGCGACGCTGGTGTGGTCTTGGCGCAGTAATTCTCCAGCCAAGCGGCGGGTATAATCTCCAACCCCATCGCGGCCCGGCTCCAAAGCGGAACACAAAAATGCAATCTTCACAAGAAACCAACGCTAGCTTGCAGTCTTTCGCAACCGAGATCCAACTGGACCAGAAATTTGCTCCGATCGGCTGCGGGCGGTCGTTACGCTGCGCCTGCGATTCTTTCGACCAAGCTGTGTGGCATTAGATTAAGAACGAGTTTTATCTTTGTGGGCCATTGGTTAAGGGATTATTAAACAATGCGATCTGCTCCATTTCAAAGTCACTGTGCGCAGTTGAATTCGGAACTTCCGTTGGGTGCTGAAGAAATATACGGCTATCGGAATCGGGATTGATTTGAACTGCCACACATATAATTCGATCCTGACGATGCGAGAATCTTGCCGGTCGGTACCGGAAATATGCGCCGTTGTGAATTGTCATCACAATACATCACCGGGATCCACGCCTCATTTCCGGGATGCTAAAGCAATGTCCGGCTAACGGTCCTTCTGGACAGTTGCCAAAATATCAGAATACTGTGCGCTCAGATTAGACCCTTCTACGGGTATTAATGCGCCGCTATTATCAATAAAATAAAATTCATAATCCGCGCACTCCGATAACAACTGCAACAGGTCTTTTCGCTTGTATCCGAATCGCTCCATATTCTCGTCCGACTCAAAAACAATGTCCGGCTTATGGTTTGAAATCGTTTCTCTCGCGCCCGATAGCGCGCAAAGCTCCCCTCCTTCAATGTCCATTTTAATAAGGGAAGGTGGTGATATATGCTCATCTCGTACTAGGCTATCAATTGTGATGACGCGACGCACAATCTCGACACAGTGTTGCTCTCGCGGTTTCGCCGACGCATGTATGGCGTGCGATCCGACATATAAATTTGTTTCGCCATTTTGGTCACCCATCATTATATCGTAGGCCGTTATGTTCCTGAAATCATTTAGAGCCGCGGAAATAGCGATGATGCGTGAAAGTGCGGGCAGTGGTTCAAACGCAAGAACATGCACATCGCCTTGAAATCTTTGAGCGATGTCAATAGACATAATGCCAGCATTAGCGCCAATATCCCAAAATACCTGGCCTTTCTTCAGTCGCGACGCACATGTCATAAGAACATGCTCATTCCATGCTCCACCATGGTTGCATACATGCGCGTAGAAGTCGAGGCTGGGGGGATTCACGGCAAGACGAGCTCCGCTTTCGGTCATAACGTAGATTTTTAGTTCTTTGCCGAAGGTCCGACCGAGTATCCGGGGAATTGCGCTTTTTCCGCGTGGACCGTACTTATTCCAAAAGCAAGCGATACGAAGCAAAAGTGACCCCCCCGCTGGCGTGTAGGCGGAGGCTTCGCTTGTGGCGCATTGAACAGGTTTCAGTTGAGTGTAGCTCATAAACGATGACTATTAAGTAGTCGCGGTTTGCATTAGTTCAGTCAAATAGTCGGCTCTAAATTTGATAAATAATTGCAGTCTGTGTCAGATCAACGCTCATTCTAAGCGCATTCAGTTGCCCTTTCGGCTTCGACGAGAAATACAGGAATGTAAAGCGCTGTTCCTAAGCCAGTATTTAACTTTTGCCCAATAAAGCACCGAGCATGAGGGTAATGAAAGCCAGCCAGTGATAGCCGGAAAAGGTTGTGTCCAGCCTTTCGTAATCTCGGGCCATGCGCCGAAAACGCGCCGTCCAGGCAAAGGATCGCTCCACCACCCAGCGCCGAGGCAACAAGACAAATCCGCGCTTGGCTTGAGGGTGTTTGACTACCAGCAAGTGGATTCCTTGCCCGGCGGCAGCTTGCGCCGGTTGGTCTCCTGTGTAGCCTTGATCCACAAACGCCACTGCTTGTTCCTTCATCAACGTCAAATAGCTGACGCAGAAACTCCACTCTTCATCGCTGACATCGCTCGGATAACCTTTTCGTTTCTCGTTCATCCCCAGTTTATGCCGAAGATGTATATACATTGTACAGACTATTTTGTAAAATAGTTAGGTACAGCCTTTAGAGGCATTGTGAAAGAGATCCTCTTGGTATTTTTCAGAACCATCGTCGTATAGCAAGTGATACTTTGAACTGCAACGAAACTTTGCCACAGTTAAGAGGAAGCTTCTGATTCGCAGAAAGCAATGGAAATTACCACCGAGCTTTCAAGTCCCAGTAATTGTTGTGGAGATCGTGGCCGGATCAGCAAACGAAGGAAGCGGGCTAACAAAACTCCCACTAACAACGACGAGCCGCATCTGCCAAGTACCGGAAAACGGTGCGAGTAGCATGCTGCTTTGGTGGAGGCGATAGTAGGTTATAGGCTCTTTTCAATGGATATTTGACCAAGAGATCTAAAAAGCATAAAGTCCAAATGAATGTCAATAGGGAAATGTTCGGCGCGCTTCTTCAACCAGCGGCAAAGACCCTCTCTACATAGCTGACAACCTCCAATGAAACTGCTTCCCATCCTCGATCTTCAACGGTTTGGCGCGCATTCGCTCCGAGTTTGATCTGCTGTGGTAAATCGGCCACAGTGTTCTCGATCAACCTGACTAACGCCGTGGAGTCGCCAGGCTTGATCAATAGACCATTGACTCCATGTCTCAGAATGTCCTTTTGTCCGCAAGAGTTGGTTGTGATGCAACAACGTCCATGGGCCATGGCTTGGAGTAAGGCCAGCGGCTGACCTTCGAAAAAACTGGGCAGGACGAATAGATTGCATCTTTGATACAGCGCCGCTTCCTCTTGGCCCGAAAACTTGGGGATGACCTCGGTGCTGGCGTGGAGGCCATTGGGCCAATTCCGCAGCAATTCTGCCCGGTCCATGCCTGTACCCGCCAACACCCAACTGATCCTCACGCCGTTGGAGTGCAGCTTTTCCGCGGCCCGAGCCAGCGTGGCTGCCCCTTTGCGCGCCTGCCATGTGCCATTGAACAGAATTCTGCGCGCGTTCTCCGCAACGGGCAATTCCACATTGGATGTCAAATCGACCCCGTTCCTGAACACGAAAATGCGGGAGTCTGACAAACCATAACGGCGGATTGCAAACGTTTTGTCCTCATTATTACTTAGTAGCGCCGCTGCGCACTTGCGCAATCCATAATCACATCCGCGAAGGCGCCACAGGGGGTATAACAGCCTCGATTTCAGCGAGGGTTTTGGGTTATCGGGGCAAACTCCCCGGGTCAAGAGTTCCCATCCGCGACGCTCTATGCCGTGGCTAACGACGACGGGTCTGCACCCCATACTTGCAAATTTTCCCGCCGCCGGCTCATGCACCAAAAGACGATCTGAATTTTGTGCTATCCGGTTGTATTCGGCAAGAGCCGCCGCCGGAAAATGACGGGGGTGCTTGCCTCTTGCAACTTGTTCAATTCCGATATGCATAAACTCATGGCCTCGTCTTTCGAAAGCGGCCTTCCAGTGCCACGCTATTCGGGCCATGCCTCCCGTAAGACCCAGAGTGCTTCCACTTACATGAACCACGCGCATAAGTCCTATCTGCCTTTTTGAACCACGGTTATACTGTCGACGCGGTTGACGACATTCCAATTACCGTGCTCTCCAGCTTCAATTTCTCGCATAAGCCTCACAGGCCCAGTAGCAGCAGCCAGATTGGGTCTCGCTAGGCAGGGGCAACTATCGTGAAAGGCGATGATTCCATCCTCAGCGAGCATCGAGCGCCAAATGCGGAAATCTTCCTCAACCGAGCTATAGTCATGGCGCGCATCTATAAAAATAAGATCGGATTTTTTGGCATATTTGAAATTTTGCGCCGCCTCCACGCTGGTCTTGCGTATAAATCGTACTTTCTCGCAATATGGCCTTGTCTGCGCAGTCGCAATGTGTTGGGCCATGGAGAACCTGAGTAATTTTTCTAAGATTGAACTTTGAAAAAAAGGATCAACCAAAACAAGCAGGCCATTGTTTGGAAGTTGTTTTGCAATGCGCGCGCTCGCGACGCGTTCAAAAACCCCGATCTCCACTGCAACCCTGCAATTTGAGGCAATCCTCTCCAAGAGTTTCAGATACTCTTCAGCGTCCGTTGTGTAAGCTTAGCGGTTTAGGACATCATGTTTTCGAATGGTGGCGCCCCCGAATTGAATAGTTCCTAATCCCGACCGATAATTCGACACTAAGCGATTGGACCTTCTTGAACAATTCCAGGGATATTGGGGCAGTGCCATATTGTTGTGGCTCGCGAAACTATAAATTTTCCCAGCAACTTCATTTGAGATCTTTTTAAACAAAATATTGTATTTCGCTTACAAAACATCACAGGCGATCGCCAACAGTTTTGCGCCTCCAAAGTAAATAGGCCTAGGATTCTGCCTAAAGCTCTGATTCCGGTAACCCGAAGCAAAGCCCTTACTTTAGCTATCTAAATCTTCATTGCCTTGAAGCTGACATGTCTGGCGAAAATCCGGAAGATGGCGGCGTAAGTGCATGTGCGAAACCGTTCTTTAACGAAAAGGTGGGGATGGCACCCAGGAACGGCCAGAAACACATGGTGCGCTCCGAGCATTTGTCGAACATCGAACCCGGCGCGCCGCATCATCTTTCTTACCTTCCAGAAAACGAAAAAGTTCTCAATTGGCTGTACGCCGCTTCCGCTGTCGAATGGCTTGCGTCTCAACCAAGCCATGGCCCAATAAATAACCATCGCATTGGAATAATTCTCGGTCGTAAGTATCAACGTTCCTCTTTCCTTAAGGACGCGATGCATCTCAATCAACCCCTTCTGCGGATTAGGCAAATGTTCAAGACATTCGCATGAGAAGACGACGTCAAAAGAAGCGTCTGGAAAAGGCAATTCCTGTGCGTCGGCCACCTGAAATGAGACCGGAGCGCCCTGGGCAAGACGTTTTCTTTCTGCGATCTCAATTGCCGTGGCAGAAAAGTCCACGGCTACTACGTCCCCTGCTCGCTGACATAGGTGAATGGCAAAATCTCCCGCTCCACAACCCACTTCTAACAATCTTGCGTCCTTCAACGCGGGAGCCAAAGCTAATGCGTCCTGATGCCATTGGCAAAGGTGCGTTTCAAAAGAGGACTCAGTTCCATGAACGGTCTTGTGCCATTCGTCATATGAATCGAGTGTCGACTTCATAGTAGTGGGATGGTAAAGTCGAAGGTTACCACCATAACGCTAAAATTCATGTTTTTGAGTGGCGGCGCCACCATATGGAGTAGTTCAGAATTACGACCCATAATTCGACGCAAAGCGAATGAATCGCCTTGAATGAGTCCAATGAAATTGGACAGTGCCATATCGCCCTGCCCCGCGCCAGTACAATATTTTTCAGCAACTCTAGCTCTACCGAAATGGCACTTGTTTTCTGCTTGAGGCAAGCGTAATAAACGTCGCTCTCATGCGATGCCCCCATTTCACTTCCTGCCGGAAGGATTCGCGGCGGGTGATCGACCAGCGCGTCAGGCACAAAAATAAACTTGCTATATTGAGTCACCCGCTCTCTCAACTCGACGTCTTCCAGATGAGCGAAAGGAAAGCCTTCATCGAAGCCGGCGATTTTTTGGAACAATTTCTTCTCAATCATCATATTGCAGGACCACAAAAACCCACCTGAGAGATTGGTTGGCGAATGCTCCAAGGGGGAGGATACACCGTCCAGACAGGTCGTTTTGCCTTCGTACACTAGAATGTCCTTGCCAATGGAATGCAAAAAGGCGTCTAACCATCCCTCGTCCGGAAGACAATCGTCATCCGTAAAAGCCAGCCACTCACCTTGCGCGTGTCGCGCTCCGTTGTTCCGATTGGCAGCGGGACCTTTGCGTGGTCCCTGAACCCAACGCACCCAAGGGTAGTGGGTTTCCACCATTGCGCTGGTGTCCGATTTTGAACCGTCGTCCGTCACAATGACTTCGTATCTTTCCGGGGGCAAGGTTTGCTGCCCGGGCGCCAGCCGATCAAGACATTTGGCAAGAAGGTTATTGCGATGACAAGTAGGGATGACAACGGAAACGAGCATTGTACTAATGTCGGGAAACCAATCCAGAGCTGAAGCAGGCCCACTGCGAGCGAAGCGTAGCCAGTTTTCGCGAGACACGCTGTTCCAGCGTCCAGCCGTTTAGTTTGTAGAAAGCGCGAGATTGCCATAGCTTCTGGTAATCTTTCTCGTTATAGCCCGCCGAACGCGACCCCGCGATTTGCATAAGTTGGTTCAACGATTCACCAAACATATTTTCCGGGGAAAACAGCTTTTTCCAGTAGCGAAGCGCGGCCGCTCCCAAAATCGGCGAATCGAGAATCCGCGATGTCAGGGCCTCCGGGATGGACTCTAGCGCAGATTCTGGAATCCGGATTGCGCACGAATTCCAGTCAATGCCGGGGATGGGAACCCAATCGTCGGAGAGAATAACGGGACAGCGGCCGGCAGCCATTATTTCGAAAAGGCGGATTGTTCCCGGACCCACCCCTCGCGGGCACAGACAAAAGCTGCTGTCGAGAATTTCGTCAATATAATCGGCCCTTTCCTCCTCGTTGTGGTTAAACCATTTGTCAACTTGAGTCACACTGAAGGCATAAGGAGACTTAAACTTGCAAGCAAACAGGCGTTTTCGTATAGGATGCGAATTTGGCGAACCGCGAAATGAGAAGAGCAATCGCGGCGAACTTGTCCAAGATCTGCGACGCAATGTAACATCCGCGTTGGTGCGAAAGACATAAGCCCAACTGCGATGCCGTAACGCGTTATTTTTGACTCTTGGCAGGCAGGTGTAGAGCCCAGGAAGAAAACCTGAAGGGGCGTCCTCGTAGTTAATCGTGAAACACTTGTTCGAAAACTCTTTCAACAGTGGGTTTGCCAGAAGAGTCGCAATATACTTTTCAGTCTTAAAAGAGTTGGCTTCCAGAATTACAATGATGTCAGCATCCCTTGGAGAGTCAGTATATTCGAAAGGATAACAATTCTGTCGGGCCAGCCAATGCCGAACAACAGGAAGAAAGGAATGCTCCCAGTCCGCAAGGGGTCCTTCCATATATGCCAAGAAAACACGCCTTTTTGTGCCATCCATAAAAACGAATGTAACTATTTATGAGCTGTTTCCGCGAGGGCTGATGAACAGAGCATTACAGTAGTCCAGCGCCCCAGCCCTGCGGAAGCGTGATTGGTCATAAAATCCAAATAGATCGAAGCCGCCAGCTGCCAGAAGTTTCCATACAGCGGAAAACGGTGTGTGACGGTTGTCGTCGGCATGGAACCCCACTTCGCAGAGCACGAGTTTTATGGACCTTTTGGCGAGAAGGCTTTCTGCTCCTTTGAGCACTTCGACGTCAAACCCCTCTGTGTCGGTCTTCAAAAAATCAACAGCCTTCAATTTAGACTCAGCTACCACCTCATCCAACGTTTTGACTGTGACTCTTTCCATTTTGTCATTGGAAGTCGGCTCTTTGTCTGACAACGAAAGAAGTGAGTTAAACTCGCTTTTCTCTAGAATATTCAGGGAAGCGGTGCCTGATTTGCTCCCCAGCGCGGCGCGGCAGGTCGTGATGTTCGGGTGACAGGCCACATTCTCCCGCAACTTATTAAAGGTATCACCGCACGGCTCGAAAGCGAGAATTCGGCGATTGGGCAACGCACGATTGCATTCGAGGGAGAAGTGGCCAACGTTGGCGCCGACATCCACAATGGTCTCGATGGCTTCGATGAGATGGTAACGATGCAAATCATGGAAAAGATCTATGCCTTTCGGAATAGAGCCTGGACCGTACGCGCGAATTCCGAATCGGAGCAAAGTTTGCTTAACTAGCGATTTCATCAGTTCTTTCTCTTCGGTCGGATACCGCGAAGCTTGCTTCGCTCAATCCGATTTTCCTCAATCCATATTCAATGCCCCAGAGCTTGCTCCGGGGTTATTTACTCAATGTGTCCTTCGGAGGTTTCGCCAAAGTGAACACCAAAATTGATAATGTGGAACGATCAAACTGATTGGCACCCCCAGCAAGTCGCCTGCTCGCATATCCTGGCGGGCCATCACTTTGAGTGAATAGACGATCTGCCTGAAATACAGTTTCCAACTCACCTCCTCATCCTTCCCCGCATACCATCTCCAGTAGCGTTCCAGCACTTCCAGAAGTGTGTTAACGGCGAGCGAAAAAACATGAATGGCTGGATCAAAGATCACTTCATAACCTTGGGCCAGCAGGCGCCCTCCGAGGTCGGCATCCTCGCTGTGGCGCAGGCAGGCATCGAAGTTACCCGCAGCCAGGACATGAGATTTACGGAATAACACGCCCCCTGTTGCAAGAGGAGCTCGACGATTCAGAGTTTGCTGTGCGTTCGTCTTGAAAAGGTGTCGCCCGCGCCAACGCAAGATCGCGGTCGAGTTGTCCTCCTGCCACATACGCCCAAACACGGCCGCCACCTTCTGCGATTCGAACCACGGGAGCGCGCGCTCGACGAAATCAAGCGCGAGGGCGTTGGTGGCGTCACAACTCAAAATAAAATCGTTAGCAGCCTCCGTGATCCCGCGCGAGCGTGCCGCCCCGCGCCCCGCATTCTTCTCATGCCGAATAAATTTGGCTCCAAAATCTTGGGCGACCTTCCCCGCGCTGTCTTTGGAGCCATCATCAATAACAATAAGCTCCTGAATGGGAACTGACTGCCCCCGAATGCTATGCAAAGCAGCCGCCAACGTAGAAGCATTGTTGAAGCATGGAATATAAGCGCTTATAGGCATATAATAAAGTCAGGGAGACGATTTCGAAATCTCTTACGAAGTTGGCGATATATATTTAGAACCACGGGCGGGGCCACCTGTCTCAGCGCCCATCTAAGATTTTTTAATGGCGTTTCTCGATATAGGTGAAACCCGCAATTATCGATCAGAAGCGATTTTAATGGTTCGGCGGTCAGGTTTGAAAGCTTCTTCCGGAGTACCGGACTCATAGAGTTTATCTCGCGATTGAATCGATCCGCCGCCTCGCGAGCTTCGTGGGGCCAGCGAGATACCATCCAGCGCGTTGTCTCCGTTTTCCAAGCCATGCAGTCTACAGATCTCACATATCGCTGGGTTTCCTGGGCAGGATGCAAGCGGATGAAAGCCGACGGTTTCGTCACAAAATCAATTCCACCAAGTTTCGCCAAAAAGACAGGAAAGGTCCGGTCGCAGTCGAACTCGTTTTTTGTTGAAACGACTTCTAGGAACGCCTCCCTAACAGCCGCTGAACGCCCAACCATTGTTGAGAAATGAAATGTCGCGTCAAGCATGCAGGCCATGAGAACTCCGATGAGATCCAGGTGCAGAGCTTTCTGTTGAAAGTCGCATCCGCTTGCGACCCATGCCCGCCAACCCCAATTATGAAAATTGATTTCCATTGGGCTTTTCGATCCATACCCATCATAGATATTTGCAAATACCGCCGCACAACTTGGATTATTATCAAGAAGTGAACAAGCCGTTTCCAAGTGGTCAGGCGCCCACCAGTCATCGTCATGTAGCAGAGCGGTCAGAGAGGTGGTCGGTTCTTCGCAAAGAAGCACCTTGTGATGCCCCAGTAAACCAAGTGAAGATTTACGACTCGCATAACGTATAGGCAAATTCTTGAACTCCCCGGCAATTTGCTCCAGACGCCGGGTCCCACCATCTTCCGAGACAATGACTTCAGCGACTCGGTTAAGGACAGTTTGTTCCTGGATAGACGAAAGGAGATCGGGCAGGAAATCGGGTCGGCCAAAGCCGGGAATAACTATGGTGACATCGGGCTTCACGGGATGCAAGCGTACGAACAGTCGTGTTGACTTTAATCAGACATCTTGCTTCGACTTCAAAATCTTTGGAATTCCATCACTCTTTTTAAAGAGGAGCACCCCACATCGAGCGGACCTCCCGCTGTGCTGGACTGGGCGCGCTGGGACCATCTCTAAGAGCAGGCGAAAGCCGACGATTTCAGCTGCTTCTCTAATTTGTTCCTCTGATCCTCCCCAGGAATGCCACTCGATAATTAAGTGGGTCGAAGACTTGAGAATTTTGCCGTAGGCACGCATAAAGTCAAACTCACTTCCTTCGATGTCAATCTTTACCAAATCATATGGAGGCGTAAAAAGCTCCATGATTTGTTCCTCGGAAATTACGGGAACTTTACGAACAGGCCCCTTGTTCTCTCCCAGTTCATCAGCGGAAGAGGACATAAAGCCCCTTTCGCGAAATTCGATAGAGCCCGTTTTCGCAGAAAGTGCTCCATGCTTAAAGGTAAGCTTGTTTCCGATCTCGTTCAAATTGATTAGCTTTTGCACAGCGAGTCTCACACGTGAGTCGGCATCAATGAGCAACGCCGAGTAATCGGACGAAAGATGTAATTTGGCTCTAGATCGGACAACGCTTAGCGAGAAGAAACCAGCATGACATCCAATGTCCAACCATTTAGTCGGCACCGGCATGCACGCCCAGGCAGCTTCGTACTCAGCATCAAGAAACACTTCACCAAATGAATACCAATATTCAAACGAAGAAATCGGACATCGCAATCCATAGTTCAACGGTATTTCTAGATCCAGCTCTGCGTAATGCTTTTGCTTAAGTTCAAAGATTACTTTTGAACGAACTATAGGCATCTGTAGAGCCCAGTTAAGTGGCGCCTTGAGGGCTTTTCTGAGATATTTTTGAACGGACATGTCTCTCAAGTTGATGCCAGATGGCGTTGCTGCCAATCAAGATTTAGCATTACTACACCAATGGCTTCATAGTTCTGATATCTTACAAAACTTGAGCCTGTGTCCTGAATTGTGAACCGCGCAACAGTTTGTCTGACGTCAAAAATCTCTCCCATTGGTTCGTGGGCTGCAACATTTACCAAATACTCCCCCGGCATGAAGAACATCCCGGGGAATTCGATGGCGGCTTCGTAAGCCCCAAGTTTGGTTTCCCGCAACGCTTCTGGAGAACTATCTGACAGTAGCGTTGTGACTACAGCCCGACCATCTGCGGTCTCGATGCGAACCGCCATTTCGATGTTCTGCAACTCGCGCGGAATCTCGTAATCGAAAATGATGTAAAACGAGTGCCGAACATCCAACTGTTCGGTAGCATTCATCTCCTGATCATGTATGCGCACTTCGCCGATAAATACTTTTTTTTGGAGCAGGAGGTCACGACGTTCCTTAACTGAACGGGGTTTGTTTCCGGCTTCGTTCATGGAGTTTAAATAGCAACTTACCACGGAGTTTACATCGCTCTTCATGATCATGTGCCCTGAACTAACCAAGATACCTTGGCTGCATAGCCGTGTGATCGCGCTCATATTGTGACTTACAAATAGCACAGTCCGACCTTCTTTCGCGGCCACGTCCTGCATTTTTCCAAGGCATTTCTTTTGGAATTGTAAATCTCCGACTGCGAGCACTTCGTCTACAATTAAGATTTCAGGTTCGAGATGTGCTGCCACTGCGAAGGCCAGTCGTACATACATTCCACTACTGTAACGCTTCACAGGCATGTCCAAAAACTTCTCCACCTCAGCGAATGCCACAATTTCATCAAATTTCTTGATAATCTCTGATCGACTCATCCCGAGGATTGAACCGTTTAAAAAAATATTTTCGCGACCGGTTAGTTCAGGGTGAAAGCCTGTGCCTACTTCTAGCAGGCTCGCGACCCGGCCTTTCAAGCGGACGCGACCTGCAGTTGGTTCAGTGATGCGGCTTAAGATCTTCAGGAGCGTGCTTTTGCCCGCGCCGTTGCGGCCAATTATTCCCACAACTTCCCCACGCTTGACCTCGAACGAGACATCTTTGAGCGCCCAAAAGTCTTCGCAGGAATCCGCACTAGAGTCAGTTGATGGGAGTTCGGTGGTATGCCTATTGGCCGCCGCCCGTTGACCTCTGGAAAAGAGCCTTTTAGTCTTTTCCGCCAGCACGTCCCTCAATGCCACATATCGCTGCTTTTCGCCCAGATACTGTATGTTGTACTTCTTACCAAGCGTTTCGACGGAGATGATGGTGTCGTTCATTTTCTAAGATTAGAGAGCTTATAGCCTCTTACTTATTGAAAAGGTTTTTTATTCAAATCACATCTGCAAACGTTTTTTCCATTCTTCGGAAATACCAGATGCCGGACAGGCAGAGGACTGTAGTTAGTAAGGTGGAGGTTACCAAACTCGGCCACCAAAGGTTGGCTTCACCGCGCAAAAGGCACCACCTGAAGCCGTCTATCACACCGACTACTGGGTTTAGCGAGTAAAGTTGTCGGGCGGGAATTTGAAAGCCGTGCCATTGCCAAATCTCCGGAATGCGGGTGGTACTGTATCCCACGGGTGACAGAAAAAAGCCAAATTGAACACAGAATGGAACGATGTAACGGAAGTCGCGATATTTTACGTTCAGAGCGCAGAGCCAAAGTCCGATGCCAAAAGCTCCAGCAAACGCGAGGAGCATGAAAACAGGGAGCAGCAGCATCCGCCAATCGGGCATGAACTGATACCAGAGCATCAGTGTACCCATCAATCCCATTGTGATCAGGAAGTCCACAAAACTGGTGATTACGGAACTTGCGGGCACGATGAGTCGCGGGAAATAAATCTTGGAAATCAAGTTGGAATTGGTGATGAGACTATTGCTGGACTCGCTCATTGCCGTGGCAACGAATTGCCAGGGCAAGTTCGCCGCCATGACTAGCAGAGCGTAGGGCACGGCTTCCGGCGCAGGCATTTTGGCGATTTTGCTAAAAACGACGGTGAAAATGACAGTTGTCAGCAAGGGGCGAATGACCGTCCACGCAACGCCAATTACTGTTTGCTTGTAACGCACCGCCACGTCGCGCCACGCCAGGATCAAAAACAATTCTCGAAAGCGCCACAAGTCGCTCCAGTAATTCATTTCCGTCCGACCGGATTCGAGTATTAATTCATCCATAACTGCAGAATAAAAAGGACTTACACAACTGAAATCTGAGCCAATTATTGCGAACGACTGCATTGTCAACCGTTCGTTCAACGGGCGAGTCTGACAAATGTCAGCAACCCAAATGCAGATGCGGGCCGAAATTAGGGTGCAATGATGCGCAGATTAGTTGGCGGTATTGGGCGAAAGCGGGCTCAAAATGATGAATCTACCCCGCTTACAGGACCCAAATTAGCCAGAAAGAGAGGCTTAAGGATAGTGTCTCCTGGACAGTCGGATATTTGACTTAAGGTCAACGTCACTCCATGAAACAAGAATTGAAGAATATAATTTTTGTCCAGCGAATCATTAATAGCATACTCGGCGGAGTATCCGTTGGTGGAAGTCAGCGTTTCGGATCCAAGCGCTGCGGAAGGCGCCCTTCTTTCAATCGGTGGTTTCAAGAATCAAACCCGTTAGGCCGTGAGGCGGCTTGTCAATTTAGAAGAGGGTTCCGGTAGCGCACGTCACCGAGTTACAACGTGAAGATCGGTCGGCGGCAGAGGGACCATGGGAGCTAAAAATGCCGAGCCAGCTGCGCTTACTGGGCCAAAACCATCCAAAAAAAGAGCTTGAATGCTGGGATTCCCGGACTGCCATGT
The DNA here is from genome assembly GCA_036501665.1 of Verrucomicrobiia bacterium. GTDB lineage: Bacteria > Verrucomicrobiota > Verrucomicrobiia > Limisphaerales > Palsa-1400 > DATAUD01. The sequence continues at coordinate 14,517 of DASXZW010000064.1, read as the reverse complement.
TGGAAATTGGGACATCTGCAGAGTGACATTCCCCTTAAAAAGGAATTGGAAATAGTCATTGTTACCTAAATTATCATTGATTGTATATTGAGCCGACGTGCCGTTGGTGGAGAGAAGCGATAACGTAAACAATTTTGGCGCATCACCGTAAGCGGGGCTTACCACTGTGAGAAAATGGAGGTTGGTGTCGGACACCGCGATGCCAAGAGAACTCGACGGATAATTGGCCGTCCAGCCGAAGGGCCCGTAATTTCCGATCGCGCCTGTGACGCCATCAATCGCGAAGACCCTTCCGAGCCAATATTGGTCTAACCAGCCTCCTGCGTTGGTAATCGAAATGCCACTCCCCAAATTTGTGAGACTTACCCCGATTCCCCCATAGTCGAAAATGACGTAGCCCTCGGTGCCGAGCGAGGTGTTCATCATGCTTCCAAAACCATAGTAACATTCCTCACGAGGGTTCAGGACAGCAGTATAGTGGTCCGTTCCGATGAGGCTGGGCGTGTTTGAGCCGGAAGCAGTGGAACTCACATAAATCGTTGGGCTATACCCGGCTAGCGACCCCATTTGCCCAACTGCCCAAACATTTTTTGTGGTGTCAAAGGGCCAAATTTCCACCTGTTCCGAAGAAATCCCTTCTACTCCGTTGACTACAGCCGTGACGGCAAAATAGTAAGTTGCCCCGTTGCTCAAGCCGGTCGCGGTGTAACTTGTGCCGGGTGTGCTCCCTGCCAATGTGAGATACGGGCCGCCGTTGAGGAGCGAATACCGCACATTGTAGGAGGATGCGCCAGCCACAGATTGCCATGACAAAGTTCCGCTCTGATTGCCGGGCAACACAGAGATGGCGGTTGGAAAGCCATACGACTGTTGGGTGAGAGAAATCGTACTTCCTAGCGTACCGCTGCCAATCTGCTCGCGAATGTTTCTTGCGTTAATAATATGCCAGCGTTGCGGCCCGTGTTGGGATTCGTCATTGACCCAGAGATAGTATTCTCCGTTGGTGGATTTAGTTAAACAAGGGCTGTAGCCATTCCCCGCAAAAGCTTTGTTTGGGAAGTTCATCCCGAACTGGCCAACGTTGCATTGGCCGAATTGACCGACAAACAGGCCGTCGTCATAATAATGCATAAATTGGCCGGCCTCTCCCTTACCTTGATAAAACTCACCATGGAAGCCGTAGAGCACCTGGCGATCAATTGCCATTGTGCAATTGCCGCAGTAGGTAATGCCATTGGAAATTTCGAAATTTCCAAGTCCATTCAGATTGGCCGTCGGGCTTGTCTGCCAGAGCCAATTTGTTCCGCCGACGCGGACGCCCCCCAAATGCCGGGAAACATCAATAGCCTGGTCAAGCGAAATCAAAATGTTGTTGGAGCTGATCACGGTTCTCTCGTTTCCAGTTATTCGCGGTACCGGATTGGTAGCTCCATTGGGGGCGGACGCAATCACGGTTTTTGCTCCGAAGACCGGATTATTGCTTCCATCGAACCCGGTTAACGTCGCTTCATACCACGTCGCCGATCCTGGAACGAAGGTATAAGTGTTGCCACTTTTGTCAAATGAAACGGGACAGCATGGATTTGTTAGCAACGGAAAGACGCCGGTGAAACGGATACCGTTGGTAGCCAATTCGAAGACCTCGATCCCTCCAGCACCCATGCCGTAGTTTTTTTGCAGCAATCCATATGTTCTCCCATTGGTCAAGGTGGTTACTTCCCACAATCCCAATAAATTGGGGTTGTAGTAATTACTGTAGCTCGCGGCTGGAGGTTTCCAGTTGTTCACCAGCGTCCAACCATTGGAAAGAGGTTTAGAGTAGTCCACCGAGAATTCCAGAAATTGATTGAATACGCGTGATGGATTATTTTGGTCAACGCAGGTCCTGTAGGAGTGAGGCTGGTACATGATTTGTTCAATGTAATTGCCCTGGCCGGCGAAATGCATGGCGCGATGGTTGCCGCCATCTCCAACCCAAAAAGACCCGTCCTGGGCAAAGGCTATGAACGTGCTTTCCATATTTTGGGCTTCGTCACAAAACATAAATTTGTTGGTGGTCACCGCTGGTCCGTTGCCGGGGTATCCGCCTAACAAACCATATGTCCAGAGCGCCTCTCCGGCATTATTGAAAGCCTTTATTTGCTGGCTCCCGCCGCCAATGTTCGTAGCTCCTCCCCCGTCGGCGACCAAGATGAGCGCGGGATTGGTGGGACATACTGCGACCGCTAGCACGCTCGTGAAGCCTTCAATGGTCGCCGCAAGACTGGGGATCGTTGCCACGTTGGTGAAGTCATAAACCGCATTAGTTGACGAAACCCAAAGGCTGCCATCAGGCGAAAAGCAAAGCCCGGTCGGAGAATTCACCGGGAAATTATTCACTAAGACTCCAGACGTCTTGTTGTAAACGTACACCCTGTTGTCATTCCGGGAACTGGCTGCCAGATAAATGTTTGTGACCTGGACCGACAGGCCGCTCAAACCTGGTTGTGTACCCACATAAATGCCGTTAACCGAATTGTTGGTGATAGCAACAGTTGCGGGGAGCGTGACGGAGGCAAGGTTGCTTGCAGTAATTGCAATGAAACAACCCGGATAGTTGTAGAAACTCGCGTTTGTAGGATTGATTGTGACAGGACAGCTACAATAAATCAAATTTCCGTCGGTGGCAATCTGAAAATACCCGTTGGCTTCGGGAATCGGGCCACCAAACTTGTTTAAGACCACCTGGGGATTGTCGGTACTAAAGCTATTGAAGAGGAATCTTCCCTCTTGGTAGCCGGTCGCGTAGTAGCCATTTGTTCCAGAAAAGGCCATTCCCGTCATAGTATAAAACGCGGAATGGACGGTAGGACCATAGCTGGCCTGCGACGTGTTGCCTATCGCTCCGTCCCAAATATACTCCGTGTTGTGCTGGAGCACTTTGATCTGGTACGTGCCCGAAGCAACGGCGTTGCTATTGTCATCCAGTCCGTCCCAAACGTTGGAATATGTGCCGGGAGCATAATATCGCACCTTGTTCCAGAGAGTACGAACAAGAGTTCCATCGGGCAAAAAGACACCGGCGCTGGTTTTACAGGGTTCATCCAAGGTGAAAGTAAACGGTGTTGGAATTGCGGCTTGGGACGACAAAACGGGGCACGTCCAAAAAGCCAAAGCCAGCAAGAGTGTCCGTAGACTTGATCGGAATCTGACTAAAAATGATACACTCCAATTTGCACGGCGTAAAGGCCATCCGGTTCCCCAAAAACAATCGCGCGCCCATTGAGGGCCGATGCTGTCCAATCCCCTGCGAAGTACCATTATCATGGTGAGCGAGTTCCAGCACAGGACGTGCCATCGCTGTTCGCAGACTTCAAAATGCCGTCGTCGGAGGTATTACCACCTGGCCAATGGTGCGTAGAATAATTGCGCAATCCCACAAAAAGGACCAATTCTCCAAGTAATAGATGTCGTTTTCGACCCGTTTCATTACATCGTTAGCCGTTTTGGTCTCGCCTCGAAATCCCCGAACTTGGGCCAGGCCGGTAATGCCTGGTTTGACGTTGGCACGCACAGGATAGTTCATCAACCCTTGGGCGAAGTGTTCGTCGTGCTCGATCATATGCGGTCGCGGGCCAACGACGCTCATGTCGCACAGGAGCACATTGATGAATTGCGGCAATTCGTCAACGCTGAGTTTTCTTAGCCATTGCCCACCCGGATAGATTCGCGAGTCCCCCTTGGCAGCCTGACGGCCCGGATCATCATTTGCCACATTCATTGTCCGATACTTATAAATCACAAAAGGGTGGTTCTGAAGTCCAGACCGGAGTTGGCGAATGAAAATAGGGCCGGGAGAGCAGCGCCATTGCAAGACAGCGACCAAAAGAGTAGTAAAAGGCAAGATAAAGAGCACTACTGGCAGCGCTACGAAAATATCAAGACAACGCTTGGTTAGCCGGTTAAATGGATCTTCGAGCGGTTCGGCTCGCAATCCGATGAAACGCACGCCCTCGTCCTCAAACATTGAAACCGGATGCCTTAAAGTCCGCTCGAAGTCACAAACAATTTGCAATCGCACTCCGTGCCGTTCGCACACGTCGCTGTAATGTGTCAGAAGATGGCCGAACTGTGGGAACTCCGCCAAAATGACCTGGGTAATGCCTTGCTCGTCTATGATCCGCTCAAGATCTTCCGCAGTCCCCAATAGTTTAAAGTCACCCACGTCTCCGTCAAACCGATCGTGGCAGAGCAGGCCTGCAATGGAATAACCAAGCATCTCCTTGCTCGCAAGCCATCCCCGGAGGTTCGCCGCATTTCGGAAGCAGCCTGCCATAAGGACTCGCTGCCGGCGAATGCCGCCAAAACTCAACTTATTTAAGAACGACGGGAAGAATCGTTCCGTTTCGCTGAGAAAACCATACAGGACCGGTAGGAGAGTAAACAGAAAGATCCTGGAGATAGTCTGATCCTTTTCCCCATTCACTAAAACCAGGAGAAAACCACCGGCAAACACCGTCTGCCGCAAAGCGTGTCGGTGAGCCGCTGAGAAGGCAAGTTGGGTAAACCATCGATTGTCGGCCGCCGTGGCATATGCAAATATGATCCCAATTATCAAAATCGCATTATACAAGCCATATCGATGAAGGTCCAAATCCCTAAGCTCCCAACGTCCCTGGGACACCGGTAACCATAGCCAAAAGACCAAAGTGGCGACAAGGCATTGACTGGCTACGCCAAGTTTGGCGATTCCTTTTACGCGAGATACAATCATGCTGTCGGCTATCTGAAACGGCAGTTTTCTTCGACGCCGTGTGGCCCGACCCTATCCAAGTTTCTCGTTGTGGGACGCGGCACTGGTTTTCGGTTGGAAGTGTTCGGCCAGCAACTCTGGCATTTGGTCATGATATTTCCACAACATCATTGGCAGTTTCCACGCCTTCGCGTAGCGCGGCACGAAACGGGTTGGGTTCGATACACACCGAAACAGCCATCCAAGTATCCATTTATCCGCCCAATCTGGAATTCGGACTTGATCGCCACTCAAAAAACCAATGGCAGCTCCGATGCAGTGAATGGCTGGCCGCCCGTTGCAATTTTGCTTGAGATAGAGGCCCAACTTCTCCTGCACTCCACCACCCAATCCGATGATGACGTGGCGAGGATTCCGTTCGTTGATAAGTCTAACCAGAATGCTATCCCCGATCGATTCATTGTATTTCGGGGCCAGATAACAGTCCTTCTCCTGGATCGGGTGACCTTGAGATTTTAGCCATCTGACATTTCGATCTAAAGCCTCTTCCGAAGGCATCACCCATATCACAGCCCCTGGCTCACGGAATTCGCGCTGAACCAGAAGCAACTTAAGGTACTCTAAACCTGAAACTCGCTTGATATTGTCTCCATTAATCACATTCCACGCCAGGACCATAAAACCGCTGTCAGTAATAGCCAGATCTGCACCTAAAAGGGCCTGTCGATATTCCGGGTCCTTCGCCAACTCCATCAGCGCTGGCCCAGCCGGAACAACAACCAGCCCCCCGCGCGTTCCTAAATGGAGGGCATCCGGTGCGTTCCCGACAAAAAAATGTATGCCTAAAATGCGGCGATACTGAGTCTGACCTCCGGTGGGGACAAATTTAGCACTCATAATTAGGTTGTGCTCGAGTAAATGGGCAAGGCCAAGCTGTCACCAATTCAAAGAATTTTGCGGCCGCCTTAGGATTGGGTTACGCCCTGTAGCAATCCTTTATACAGATCAATGTAACCGTCCAACATTTGAGTAGTTGAGAACCGTGCTGCGTTGCTGACGCCTTGGTGGACACGACTTTCTTTTGTTTGGCGGTCCTCGATCAGGGTTTTCTTGATGATATGTGCCGCACTTTGAGCAGAACGTGCTGAGAGGGGAAGGCCGTCACGCCCAACGTTATTTTCAAATTCAAAGCAGACCGCGGCGTCTCCTCCGATTTCGCGCATGGGTTCGCGTCTTGCAATAACGACGGTGCATCCGCAGGCCTGTGCTTCGATGATCGGCCAACCAAAGCCTTCTTCCGACGAAGGAAAGAGAAAGAGGCGTGCGGCGCTATAGAGTGTGCGTAAATCTTCGTTAGATACTGTATTCAACTCGATGACTCGATGCTCCAGCTGCGCCCTTTTTAGCTGGTGCCTTAATTCAGCCGTAAGAGGCTTTCCCACCATGATGAGATTTGGCGGGGCGGACATTATTTGGCATAATTGCTCATAGATTTGGATCACTCCCGAACGATTCTTGTACCATTGATTCCCTCCCACATGGAGAATAAATCCCGTCTCAATCCTATCAGCATGCTCGCTGGCCAGACGTCGCGCGGTTTCTCGCAAACGCTCAGCCGCATTAGATTCGGGCAGCGGGGCGTACGGGTAGTTTAATCCGTTGTAAACCATTGCCACTTGATGCCGGGCCAACTTGCTCAAACGCAAAAGGTCGTGACAAGTGGCGGTTGACACACAGGCAACTCTCTGAGCGGCATTCAAGCCGCGAACGATCAATCTTTGGTAGAGTCGGCCACTTGCTCGAGTCTGGCAGCTCGAAAATTCTCCCAGGGCGGATCGAACCGCGAGTAGATCGTGGCAAGTGACCAAGTGCGGAATATCCGCCAAAGCCCGTGTGTAAACCGCATTGGAGTGATCGCAAATATGCACCACGGAGTCTGCGTCAAGATGGCGCACCCGGTTGCGAAGCTTCCTCGGAAAGAGAAGAAATTTGTCCATGTAGCCAAGCCACTTGCCAACGCCGATAGCGCTGCGGTGCAACCGCCCAAAGACAGGTGTCGGACACAGGCACTCAGCCCGAATTTCGCGGCCAGGCAATTCAAGCGCGAGCAGATCGCAGAAACGGCGCATGCTTTCCTGGCCATCGGTCGGGTAATTGCCAACCAAGACGACTTTCATTGGGCGATTATGCAGAATTTCGTCGCCCTGTTTAGATAGGTTTCCTAAAGATTGGCATCTTGAGAGAATGCCTCCTGGTATTTTCTCGTGATGACGTTCCAGTCCGCGTAACGCTCGTACCAGAGGCGGCCCGCCGTTGCGACGCGGTCAAGCTGTCCGTCCGCGCTGACCCGTTCAAACCGCTGAACGCTGGCTTGGGAGTCATCCGAAGCAATAAAGTGCTCGCTCTCATGCAAAGGCGCGGCATTCTCGCCGTCATGCAAAACCGCCGGGCATCGCGCGGCCAGAGCGGCCATGAAGGCGCTAGACCGACAGGCGAATTGTCCGCTCAAATGTGAGAGAAAGATATCAGCGCAGCCCAACATTTCTGAAACTTTCTCCGGATTCAAACCTCCCAGTACTTCGACTCGTCCGCGTGAAATAACCGTTCTCAAGAAACCCAGGTCGCAGGCTTGCGATTCACTGTCAACGGTCTCTTCTCCGAAAAGCATCGCATCGCCGAGTAGGTTTTTCTCATCCAATGTGCGAAGCAAGTTGGCATGCGCGCGCACAGTTGCGGAGCGAGATTCCTGCCCACCGTAGATTGCAACGCGCAACCGAGTGTTCCGACCACCGCCAGTCTTGGTGCGTTCAATCGTTGGAATATTGCTTGGAACCGGAAGCCACAAGGTTTTATGCGGTTGAATGTTGTCTAGCAATGCCTGCATCCGCCTTGTGCTCGTGACCGAGATCTTCGAGCGACGATGAAGGCCTCTGACGACTGAACGTCGCAGTTTCTGCAAATAAAATTCAGTCTTCCAAGGCTTAGCGGCGGGCGCCCATCCATCGTGAAATACCGTGCAGAATTGTTTCAGGCTGGCACCTGTTCGGTCGTTGTTGTCTTCCAGCCACGATTGGATACCTCGGTACAACCATAGGGGAACGCCAAGTTTGTTGTAGCCATAGGCGGCATAATGCAAAAGCACGGCGGCATACTTCTCCTTTGCCGATGCCAGTATAGCCCAAATGCCCGGCTCCTTTCGGAGACGCAAGGACCGGACGGCAAAACCATTGATGTGGCTTGGCCCTCGCCAATCAGGATCACAAACAATAAATTGACTCTTGATGCCATGCAATTGACGCAGATGAAGGCCCAGATTCAGCGCGTATTCACCCACGTCTCCTGCTTGCGGCGGTAACGCTGGAACGATGTGAATACATTCTTTTGGCACCATAACTCAAGAGTGAAGCCCGCCAAATCGACGGGCACACTCCGTGCCCGTGGATTCGCAAGCCCATTTTCCTTTGGCCCTGTCGCCGACTTCAACGGTGTAATTTATTCCCATAACACTTACACCCATTAATCCTTCACGCCTTCTATCGCACCATATAGACCACGATCGAGCGCCCTAGCCGAGATTTCGCTTGCTCAGGCAATTTTCTGCTCCGCGTGATAACTAGGATACTTGTAATAATAATAAGAACGCGCTGAAGTATCAGCCCGGTTGAAGACCAATCCGAGCACTAAAACCTGCCGCCTCCCTAGAAGGTCCAGAGCCTCTTTGACCGCCCTGGCCGACGAATAACCATTTCGAATTACAAATAAGGTGCCGTCGGTCATGGGAGCCAGCGATGGCGTATCATCGGACGCAAAAATCGGGCATGAATCAATTAGAACATAATCAAATCTTTCACGCAGCATCGCGAAAGCCGCCTGCAACCTTGGACTAAAAAGGAGATCCCCCGGATTTGGCAGAGTCTTTCCGCGCCCAATGAACGAAAAATTTGGCAGCGAGTCGTGCTGAATAACGGCATCCAAATCTTCTGGCTTCTGCAGTAAATCAGCAAAGCCAGGGTCGCCTTGCATTCCTAAGAGCTTATGAAGGTAGCCCCTTCTCAAATCACCATCAATGAGCAGTACACGAGAGCCGCTCAAGGCGAGGGTGCGGGCCAAATTTACCGCGATAGTAGATTTACCTTCGTCGGGAAGCGCGCTGGTGACAAGCAGTACCTTTGGCCGCTCGCCACTCGATGGCATAAAAAATATAGCGGACCGCAAGTTGCGATATGCCTCGGCATAATTATAGCGGTCGTCATGAATAGCCAAGAGAGGCGTTTGTGTTTCGTCTCGGCCCAAAGGTAGATTCGGCACTTGGCCGACGATCGCATGCCCAAATTTCTCATTGATTTCGGACAGCGAATTAAACCGATCATCCCGCATCGAAAGCAGAAAAATCACACCAAGCCCAATTGTTAAGCCTCCGAATCCAGCCGAGCGTAGGGCGTTTGTCTCCCGCAAATGTGTGCGCCTGGCTGGAGATGCCGAGTCAAGAACGGCAAGAGTCTCTTGGTCGGTGTTCCTGCCAATATCAACGTTTTGCAGAAGTTGGATGAGCCGGTCATAGGTGCTCTGCAGGCGGTTTACGTTAAGCCTGAGGCGATCCGCTTCGGCAATGAGAATATTAGCCACCGTCACTCTTCCTTCCCACTCCTTTATCGACATCAAAACGTTCGACATTCTGGCCTGGTTGGCCTCTCGAACGGCAAGAAGTTGCTCGCGACTTGCGTCTCGAGCGGCGAGAAACTGCTCGCGGCTTGCGTTGCTCAACATATCTATAATTTTCTCATCTCGTCCAATCTCCTCATCTAGCTTGATCATTTTAGGATGACGTGGACGAAGGTTTTTGCTGAGTCTTTCCCGCTGGCTCTTAAGAAGTTGAAGATCCTGGGAGGGGCTTAAGTGATCGGCCTGTAACGAGCCGCCTGAACTCAAATTTGGACTTTGAACGCCGTAAGCACCCATTGCAAGCTCATTTGTGCCGGCGGAGTTTGTCGCATTGTGTGCCCCCGGGCCTGCTTTGTAGAGATGAGATTCCAATTGCAAATCTGACAGCTCCGTTTGTAGCTTGGCCAGATACGCGCCAGAAACAGTTCCTTCTTCCTGCAAAATAGCCATGTTGTTTGTCCGTTCAAAGCTCGTCAGCGCATCCTGTGCCACCTTGAGGTCTGTCTCCATGCGGCGCACCTGATCGGAAACGGAAATAAAGGTGTCCTGTGCGACGGTCTTCCGCACTTCCTTCTTATAGGCCAGATAAACGTCCAGCAACTTGTTCAGATAAGCCTGTGAGTAGGCGGCGTTGGCGCTGGAGGCTGAAACCAGAAAGATCGAGCTTTTGGGATGCTCAAGAACAGAAATGGTTACTTTCAGAGGGTTGCCCCGCTCGTCGGTTGCGATGGCGTTGGTGCTTGCGGCTCGCAACCCATCCAGAACACCTTCCGCCAACCGGCCATCTTGCAGCAGTTCGACTTGGGTGCCGATGTAAGTCTGATTGTCCTCCGTAAAGGCCGCGCCCCCCGGTACATTTAGCTTCTCCGTTTCCCAGAGCGACGCCACGGAGACAAATTCAGGGTCCAGCCAATGAATATAAAAGGCGGCGCCTCCAAAGGCGAGAACTAGAGTAACGACTGGAATCCACCAAAATCGGCGCAAAAACACGAGGTAGCGCCGATAGCGATTCATGGGATTCGCTGTCGAACCATCCCTGTCTTGGCTCTCGATAGGGTAGCCATTCTCCCTGGACTGGATTAACGCATCGTTCACAAGTTTAAATCAACGGTCAAAAATGAACTACCCGTTCCGGGACATAAACCAAATCTCCGTCTTTCAAAATCAAATCTCCCTCACGGTTGCCTTTCGTCAGGATTTCCTCAACATTGACGATAAACTCCTTATCCTTGCTGCCAGCCTGGGAGGATTTTCGCGTGACGCGCACCTTCCGCTGGTCCGCATAGTCGGAAAATCCACCAGCGCGCAAGATGGCCTTGCTCAATGTAAGGACCTCGTCGCTCGGAATCTCTTGAGGTCCGGGCAGACGCACCGGACCGACGAGGTAAATCTTTCCTTGGGAGTTCGCCCATTGATCCAACGCGATAATTACCGTCGCTTTGTAATAATACTCCTGCTCCAAATCAGCCTTTAACGCCTGCGCCAATTCCTTGCACGATTTTCCAGTTGCGGCGTACAGCCCAACATAGGGGATGTCCAGATCACCGGAGTCTGTCACCGTCAATTGAGTTGGAGGATCTTCGTCCTCAATTATTCGAAAGCTTATCTTATCACGGATGTTAAGCTTGTACTGGTCATTCAACTGATCTATGCTGTCAATCCGGCCTGACTTTATGTCATCCCGCGTCGCTGAAACATTCGTGGCCGCGCCGCCTTCTGGAGCGTTCGTAGCCTGGATTGCCGCAGAGCGCAACGCGCGAAGCGACGCTTGCGTCTCAGCCTTCTTTTCTACATTGGTGGAAGAATTAGAAACAGGCAACACGCCGCCGTGCGACGGTACGGTCTGCCAGCCTAGCGACCACAGAATAACCGTCGCAACAATGGCGCGCATGGGTCTCTTCAAACTCGTGAAAAGAAAGTTCATGACGGGTGATAGGTTAAAACAAGCCCCATCAGGTCTTGCGTGTAACTAGTCTGAGCTTGGTCTGATGACCTGATCGTCAAATTGTATCTCAAACCCAGGTCAAGTTTTTTTGTGACAGCATAACTGGCCGAGAAGTTTCCGCTGAAAAAATTGAAAGATTCGGTCAGGTTTCCATGCACGTTTCCAACCCCTTGATTTCCGTACTCATACGATAATCCGGTGCTCAAGCTGATGTTCTTGAAGACGGCCCAGTTCAGGGACAATCGTGCGAACCAGTCCTCGACCTCGTCGGATTCCACCCCTCCTTGAATCTCGTGCCCGGCGGTCACGTTGTAGCTGATCGTCTTCGTGATTGTGTGAGTAACTTTTAGATTCGCGTACCATGAGCCCGAATCAGAGGTTTGAATCGTCCCGTTTGTTTCTATCGCCACCGGGGCGATGCCCAAATAATACGTTGCCGGAACCAGGGTTGCTTGGCTTGTTTGTTGAAACTGGTACAGAGCGTAGCCGACGTGCGGCTCGATTTGAAAGGCGGCGTCCGGCTGCCACGTTGCAAAGACTCCTGCGCTGTAATTTTCGTTATTGTTCAAGATCGCTTGATCGTAGCTCACTAAAGCGGCGGACAACTCGACGCCAGCGGACAGGCTGTGCGATAGTTGGTACGCCAGTCGACTGTAAACGAGCTCAGATTGCTCAGACTGTGACTGAAACTGGCTCGTAGTTGAAAATGTGGTTAAGTAGTCATAGCCCAGCGTCAAAGTAACCTTGCCAAAGTCCCGCGATATGCGAATTCCGGCTGTGTTGTTCATGCTGCCAAAAGCCCCAGTGCCGGCTACCAAAGGTTGTTGGTTTACTTGTTGTGAATAAGATACGTAATCGTGAAGGTCGATGTAAAAATCCGCCGCAACGAAATCAAAGGAAGGGCCCGTCCCGGCTTGCACGGCTAACTGGCTGAGCGCACTGTGCATCGTGTATTCGTCGTAGCCAACACCGCCTGTGAGGCTCAACACATTGCGGTCAGTCAATGGATAAGTCGCGGTCAGCCTCAAGAACGGCATGATGATAAAGTCCTCCTCCGCTCCGGACGACGCGCCCAGGATGTTATCGTTCCAATCTAACTCGAGCGAGGGCGTCGCCAGCAGCCTGAAGTCGCCCTCCTTAAACGTATAAACTTGCGGCAACGCCTGAGCCTGTTCCTGGCCCGTCTTGTAACTGTCCAGCGACATAAGGTTCTGAAACGCCTGTTGACCGCGAGCCGTGAAACTTGCCAGACACAAACCCGCTCCCGCCGCAGCGAAGCCTCTTCCAGCAAATCTGTTGGTCTTTGCTAGCAAGGTTTGGATGTGCTTCATTTCGGGCGTTTAGGCTAGAGCGATTGCCGGTGTCCAGAGTTCGCTCCCTTAACGGAACGCTTCTGCGGTGGCATTCCGGACACACTCTCGTTGCCCGCGAGGTTCGCGTAAGCGGAGCTCAGAATCTTATAAGCCTTGGTCTGGACGGCAGTGGCTGTGGTGCCGTCGCTTGATCGTTTTGTTAAGGAACTCTCGATGGCGGAATCGCTCTGTCCGGTAGCCTGCGGCGCTAGCGTTGCCGTCAAACCCGATTTTCGCCATTGGCCAGGGGTGTCGCCAAAACGCCGCTTAAAGCATATATTAAAAAGGCCAAGATGATTAAACCCGCACTGTTCGGCAACAGTAATGACTTTGGTCTCGCGGTCTCGCAACAGTGAAGCTGCTTTCAAGAGGCGCATTTCCATTCTTAAGGCGGCGACGGAACAACCAAAATGCTGATTAAACAGCCTATTCAGATGTCGACGGCCGCAACTGAATTTGATGGCCAAGTTACCCACGGAAAGAGTCAACAGATCGTTGGCCGAAAGCGACTCAAAGATCCGCAGCATATGACCGCCGCCCTGCACAAAGCCGGTTCGCCGCTCGCGCGCAGCGACGAACTCCATAGATAAGACCGCGGCGGCCACGCGGAGCATCTGGCTGCGGTGATCGATGTTCCCTTGGGCTGGCGCGTTTTCGGCCAAACTGTGGCACTCCTTGGCCAGAGCACTGGACGCCGCATATAGCTTTGAATGTTTAAAACTCTCTGTGATGTACTGCAGGAGGGGAATTTCACCCCCGGAAAACAACGAAAAAAGATGCTCGAATCGAACCGAAAACTCCCAGAACAGCACATCGCCGCTTTGCCCAAATAGCTTTCCGCCCGCGGCTGGGTTCAGGACCAAAACATCTCCAGATGAAAGGTTCCAAGTACTCTTCCCTGTTGCATACCGCCCTTTTCCTCCCTTTACGAGGATGAACGACAAACCTTCTCCTCCCGGACCCCAAGCATCTGCGACCCGCAGGCGCATTAGGTTCAATGTGAGGAAATCTGGTCGAAGGGGTTGCATCGGGATATTTTTACTGCAGCGATACTTCCCCGTTTAGTATCAAAATACGTACAATCATCGCTGTGATGGTTCTTGTCATGACATGATTCACTGACGATTCAGTTCCTAGCGGCCCTTGTCAGACTGTGCATTTGGCACGGTCGTACTTAAGTTGCTCCGGAGATCTGCCAACCACACAGCCACTGACCGAATGCCTCACATGCATTTTCTGGACAGGCAGCTATATTATCAGGACTTGGCAAACCGCAACTAACCCCGGTTTTTCGCATTCCATAGCTATATTCGTGCCAGAAAAGAAAGAATTCCTGATCTACTTTTGTAAGTTAGTCCCTCACAAACTGATAGGTAAAAACCTAATGGCTGCCATATCCGTCTCGCTGATGCAAAAAGTGTTAAGTTTCCTGACAACCATCGCACGAGCGCAAAATGGTAAGCGTACATAATGTTCACAACATCAATAGTTTGCATTAACACCCCCCTTGTTATTTTCACCCTGTCGTTTTTTCGACAGATTGGTGCTTTTTGTCAGCGACCTCCGGCAGAGCCGGAGGCTTGAGATAGCGTGAACCGCTCAAAGCGGGTTTTCTGTTATTGTCAGCCGCTCAAAGCGGCTTGAGTTCCATCTGATCCAATCGCTGGTCTTCCTTCTCCTGGTCTTGGATGTATCGTCGCACCGCCGCTTCGTTCTTGCCGACAGTCGATACCCAATACCCCCGCGCCCAGAAGTGCTGCCCCACCTAATTGCGCCGCCTCCCCGCGTACACCCGCGCAATGTGGATCGCACTCTTGCCCTTCATA
>DASXZW010000063.1:0-147502 GCA_036501665.1 Verrucomicrobiia bacterium | reverse complement strand
ATCCACGGAGCGAATATCCGTCTCGCCTTGTTTTAGAAGGTCGGCAATCAGATGTCCGCCGATAAATCCGCCGCCGCCGCAAACCACAATCTTTTTAGAACTCATATAATCGAGCGCGCAGTATTACACCAACGTCCCAAGACAGTCCAGAATTCGCTTTGCAACGCCATCTCCAGAAGTTGTGCATTCTCGACAAGGCTTCTCATCCCCTTCGTTTTCTTCGTTACCTTCTGTTCAAAAAAATTTGTTGCGCCCCTCACGCGCTGTGTAGATCGCGCATTCTTCGCAAATTCTCTCCTTTACTCCGCTTCCTCCGTTAACTCCTGTTAAAAGTCTTCTGTTCCGGCGTTTGCCGCTTTGGGCTTCCCACATTTTCCAAAGAATACTTCTTCAACCCCGTGAACTGGCAAAAAATCCGCATTACGAACAGTGGATTATTCTTCAAATACCGCTTCCACAACCGGCGCGGCTCGCTGCACAACCGAAAAAACCACTCCAACCCCGACCGCTGCATCCACCGCGGCGCCTGGGCGCTTCGTCCCGCATGAAAATCAAAAGCCGCCCCGACGCCGAACATCAACGTCGTGTCGAGCTTATCCAGATATTCCGCCATGAACCGCTCCTGTTTCGGCGTGCTCAACCCAATCCACATCATATCAGGCCGCGCCTGCCGGACATTTTCCTGAAGTTCACTTTGCTCCTGCGTGTTCAAAGGCCGGAACGGCGGTTCATAAACGCCCGTGATCTGAAGCTTCGGAAATCGCTCGACCAACTTCTCCTTCAACGCCGCCGCAGCCCCGTTTGCGCCGCCATAAAAAAAATGCCGCCAACCGGTCCGCTCAGACTCCTTCATCACCAACAGCATCAAGTCCGGCCCATAAACCCGGTCCATCTCCCGCGCTCCCTGCCATCGTCCCACCCATACCAAAGGCATCCCGTCAGGCGTGCATAAGAAAGCGCGATTGAGAATCTCCCGAAACCCCGGATCCGACTGCGACTCCGACACCCCATGCACCCCCGTGACGCACACATAACCCTTCTCCCTGGTTTCAACCGCGCGCGCAATCGCCACAAGCGCAGAATCCAGATTAATCGCGCTGACACCCACCCCCAAAACATTGACATGCGTGGGAGATAAAGCAGTGGCTCCAGGAGTCTGCGTTCGAACCTGCATTCAGCCATTCAAGCTAACAGCGCATCGCAGCCGGTGAAAGGGCAAAGTAGTCCCGTAGCAGTTGGCTCAGGGGCATTTAAATTGCCCGCCATAAAAATTTATGCGACAAATGAGAATAATATGAACAATGCGAAGCATTCGTCCCATAATTCCCATGCTTCTCATTCTTCCCATCCCCCGCCAAACCCCGACCGCCTTCTTCCCCCGCGCGGCGACTACCAGACCCTGCTCTCATTCCAAAAGGCCCAAATTGTCTATGACATCACCTTTCGCTTTGCGCACAAATACCTCTCCAAAAGCGACCGCACGATTGACCAGATGATCCAATCCGCGCGCTCGGGAAAACAGAACATCCTGGAAGGGAGCAAAGCCGCTCTAACCTCCAAGGAAACCGAGATCAAGCTCACAAACGTCGCGCGCGCCAGCCTGGAAGAACTCCTAAACGATTATCGCGATTATCTTCGCACTCGCGATCTGAAGATTTGGGGCAAAGACTCCAAGGAAGCCAAATACATCCGCAACCTGGGGCGCAAGACCCAGCAAACATTTGAGGACTATCGCGAATTCCTGGAAACCCGTCCGCCGGAAATCGTGGCCAACATAGCGCTCTGCCTCATCCACCAGACCAATTACCTACTCGACCGGCAAATGCTCCGGCTGGAAAATGATTTTGTGCAACACGGCGGCCTGCGCGAAAGAATGACTCGCGCCCGCTTGCAACACCGCGAAAAACTCACAAAAAAATAGTCGCCGGCCACAGAAGGAGTCTTTTCCCATACCTCCCATACCTCCCATTCTTCCTATCCTTATTTGACAGGCACCCTCGGAATCGCCGTCTGCGCATCCGCCGCCTCCCAAGCCATCGCAGCCATCGCGCTGCAACAGCCCGCAAGCTCGTCCGGCTTCAATTTATCCATCGTATCAGCCTGGGTATGGTGATACCAAAAATACTTCGTCTCATCATCCACCAACGCCAGCAACGGCACCCCGTCCTTTTCCAATTGCTCAACATCCGTCTCGCTCCCCTCTGAAAACAATTTGCCTGCCCCGATTCGTTCCAGCGGTTGAAGAAATTTTTCAATCTCCTGTCGCCCAGCCTCACACCCGACAAAAGAAAATCCCAGCGGCCGAAAAGTCCCCCGATCACACTCAATCGCCAGCACATGCTGCGGCATTTCGCTCTTGTGCCGCTTCTCATATCCACGCGCTCCGGCGGTTCCATTTTCCTCGTTCACCCAAAGCACCACGCGCACCGTGCGACGCGGTCGCAGCCCAAGCTTGTGCATCAGCCGCGCCGTCTCCCACGCCGTCATCGCCCCGCCGCCGTCATCCATCGCCCCCTGGCCCACGTCCCACGAATCAATATGCCCGCTGACAATAACAACTTCCTCCGGCTTCTCGCTCCCGACAACTTCCGCGACGACATTGCGCGACGGAACATCCGGCAAAGTCATTGCGCTCATCGACAAACGCACGACAACCCTTTCTCCGCGATCCGCCATCCGCTGCATCATCTCCGCATCCTCCACAGTGATCGCCGCCGAAGGAATTTTCGGAATGCCATTGGAATAAGACATTGCGCCGGTATGCGGCGATTGAATGGAAAACGGCGTGATCGACCGCACCAGGCAAGCCACCGCGCCGACCCGCGCCGCCTCAATCGCGCCATGCCCGCGATATCGCACCGTCTCGCCATAAGTAACAAACGGCACGTCAAAAAGAACTATTTTTCCGGCGGCTTCACTGGCGCGCGCCGTCAACTCCGCGAAATTATTGACAACCAAAACATCCGACGTAATTCCGCCGGCAGGCGTGCCAACGCTCCCGCCCAAACCAAGCATCGGCAAATTATGCGGACGCGGCAGCAACATCTCAGCGGACTCCGCACCGCGCACCCAATGCGGCACCATCACATCCTCGCCGTGAACATTTTCCAGCCCGTCGCTTTTCATCTGCGCCAGAATCCAGTCGATTGCCGCCTCAAGATTTGTCGTCCCGCTGAACCTCGGTCCAAACGTATCGCACAACGTCGCGAGCCGGTCATACGCAAAACTGGAATTCGTCTCCGCGTCAATCAACTGATCAACAATAGCACTCTCCGCAACCGCCGCGCATTGCAATACCCCGAACCCTGCGAGCGCAATCACAACTAATGCAATTGCTAAAATTGATTTCCGAAACGGCGCCATTTTGAACAATGTATTTTACAATCACTCTAAGAGGAAGAAATACCTTGCCATCGCAAGAGACCATTTTCCACAGATCGAAGCTGTTCAATTGTGAGACTACCCAGGCGGCGCAAGAAATACTTCGGTGGCAATGCCTGAATTCCCTGAACAAGAAATGCGCCTTCCTCTAGAAATCGCGTTGGCACTGAAACTTCAAATTGAGAACCACGCGTCGCCGTTGTGTGAGGAACCACACCGATCAAGGCTCGATCCTGATCTCCGTATGGAACACTTATCACTAAGGCCGGACGCACCTTCTGCGTAATGCCAAAGTCCACCTGCCAGACTTCTCCGCGCTCAGGCACTCGGCGTCTTCTCCTCCTCATCCAAAGCTCGGAAAGACGCGGCAGCGAGGGCCGCGAAATCGTCGTCCGTCAAATCATCGGACATGGGGACTCGTTCGACGATGGCGCGGCGGAGCTCTTGCTGCTCCTTGTCCGAAAGCTGCTCAACCTCACCGAGAATTTGGGCAACTGCTTGCGTCATGGCGTAAGCATACACAGGCGGAATGAATTGAGCAAGTGACACGTCGCGAGGATGGAATTCCCGTTGCCCCCGTCAAATCCCCTCGTATTTTCACAACGACCCGTTAAATTGCTGCATGGCTTTTTGGGCTATTTTTCTCGGTTCAGGCACTTCGCAGGGCGTGCCGATCATTGGCAAGGATTATCCGCCGGAATTCCTCGCCAATCCAAAGAACCACCGCACCCGCCCTTCCATTTACATCGCCACCGACAAAGTCAAAATCGTCGTCGACACCACGCCGGAATTTCGACTTCAGATCCTTCGCGAGAATATCCGGTGGCTCGACGCCGTCATCTTCACCCATTCTCACGCCGATCACATCATGGGCTTGGACGATTGCCGGCGCTTTTGCGATCTGCGGGGCGGCACGACCCTTCCCATTTACGCCACCGAAGGAACGATGAATGATTTGCGTCGCGTTTTTCGCTACGCCTTCTGCGCGGAAACCATTCCGAGAGGCTACTTCATGCCTGACCCGCACATTATCGACGGCCCATTTACGTTGGGCGATTTGGAAATCACTCCGATGCCCCTGCCCCACGGCAAGGACGGCACAACCGGGTTCCTTTTCATGCAGGACGGAAAAAAGCGCCTCGCATACTTGAGCGATTGCAAGGAAGTCCCTCAACCTGCAATCGAAACAGTGCGCGGAGTCGAAGTCGCCGTGCTGGATGCCTTGCGCCGCGACCCGCATCCAACCCACATGTGCCTCGATGAAGCGCTCACCGCCGCCCGGCGAATCGGCGCGGCCCGGACTTACTTCACCCATCTCACCCACGATTTCGACCATGACATCGCCCAGGCGGAATTACCCGCCGGAGTTGAATTCGCCTATGACGGCCTCCGCATCAACCTTCCTTAAGGTAGGCCGGTGTTGCCGCGCCGCCCTGAAATGGCCTTTCCTTGCACTCGCGCAAATCCTCCTGGGATTCCTCGTCGCGACCCTCACTCCATCTCTTCTCGGCGCAGAGTCAGGGGACCTGGTCGTCGTCGTTTACAACATGCGCGTGCCGGAATCCAAAGACGTCGCCTCCCACTACGCGGAGCAAAGAAACGTCCCCATGAACCAGGTCATCGGACTCGATTTGCCAACATCCGAAGTAATGTCCCGCGCCGCTTACCGCGACGATCTTGCGGCTCCGCTGCTGCAATTCATGATTAAAAAAAACCTCCTGGTTTACGGCTCTCCCGGATCGGCAAAACCGACGGGCGCCCAAATCCGGTACGTTGTTTTGTGTTACGGCGTTCCCCTGCGCATCGCCGAAGACCCTTCCGTCAAAGAACCGGGCATTGACAAAATCGAACCCTTACTTCGCCACAATGGCGCCGCCGTCGATTCCGAACTTTGCACCCTTCCGACAAGGGACCCAAGGTTGACATTGACAGGGCCGCTGAAAAATCCCGGCTATGCAATCACCAACACGGCTTCATTCAACCCGATCAACGGACTATTGCTTGTGACCCGGTTGGACGGACCAACTGCGGAAATTGCACGGCGATTGGTGGACAAAGCCCTGTTCGCCGAAACCAACGGGCTTTGGGGCCGGGCGTACTTCGACCTTCGCGGAATCACCGATGGCCCGTATAAACTTGGCGATGATTGGATGAGGGCCGCTTCCGAGGCATCGCGAAAATATGGATTCGAGACAATCGTTGACAACAACCCGGGTCTGTTTCCCGACGCCTTTCCGATGAGTCAAATCGCACTGTATGCCGGTTGGTATTCAGGGAATGTCGAGGGCCCGTTCACGCGGCCCAAAGTTGAATTTATGGAAGGCGCTTTCGCGTATCACCTCTTTTCCTTTAGCGCGGCGACTTTGCGAAGCACGACCAGATATTGGTGCGGCCCGCTGCTGGCCGAGGGAGCCGCCGCCACAATGGGCTGCGTGGACGAGCCATTGTTAGCGGGCACACCGGACATTGGCATCTTCTTCCAGCGTTGGCTTGCCGGATGCAGCTTCGGCGAAGCCGCTTACGCAAGTCAGCGATTTCTTTCATGGCAGACAACCGTCATTGGCGATCCCCTTTACCGGCCCTTCGACAAAGACCCGCGCCATCTCCACGAGTACTTGAGACGGGAAAACAGCAAGCTCATCGAATGGTCGCACCTGCGCGTCATCAACCGGGGTCTGAATCTTGGAATGAAGACCGACAAGCTCATCGATTACCTCCTGAACCCCGCCGAACCTCAGGACAGCGCCGTTCTTAAAGAGAAGCTGGCGGATCTTTACGAAATGGAAGGCAGGGACTCGATGGCGATTGATGCCCTGACTCGCGCGCTGGATCTTAACCCGACTCCCCAACAAAAAGTCCGCATCACCTTCCGTCTTGCCGACAAACTCGAAGCCGAAGGCGAGTCAAGAAAAGAGCTGGCTCTCCTGCAAAATTTCCAGGAAAAAAACCCCGACTATCCAGACCAGCGCGGACTGACCGCAAGAGCCCTCGACCTCGCCCGCCGCCTCGACCACGCTTTCCAAAACCCACTTCACTGACATTTTCCTCCGGTGGGCAAAAGCCATGCTGATTTTCCCTCCATCGGAAAATCAAAAACCCACCGTAGGAAAATCCTGATAACTCAAAACCCACTTCTCCTCGAAAAACTCATCATTTCTGAATAATTTCCATGTCATCCCCCATCGCCCGCTGCAACCGCGACCGCGCGACAGAATAGTCATGCAACGCCTGCACCTTCGTCGTGCGCGCCTGCGTCAATGAAGTTTGCGCGTTCAGCACATCCAATTGCGTCCCGCTCCCCGCAGTCATCCGCGCTTCAGCCAGACGCAATGCCTCCTCCGCCTCTTCCTGTACCGTCTCCTGCGATTCCAAAACTTCCCGCGCTTCGATAAAATCGGAATAAGCCGTCCGCACATCCAACTCCACCTTCCGGCTCGTGTCATCAATATCGAGCTTCGCGTACTCATAACGCTCGCGCGCCTCCGCGATCTTTCCTCGCGTCAACCCGCCGTCAAACAAACTCCAATTCACCTGCGCTCCAGCGATCCATCCATTAAGGTCAAAGCTCAAATCGTTCTCGTAAATCGGGCTTTGCCATTGGTAACCGCCAAAAATCGAAGCCGTTGGTTTGTAATGCGATTTGGCGTTGATCAAATCCTCATGACGCAACGCGGCCGTTTTCCGCAACGCGCCCAACTCCGGTCGTTTTTCCAGCGCCCGCATCAAGGCTGTCGGCAAATCCACCGTAGAAGGCCGGGCTTCCAGGGTGTCGCTTAACTCCAGCGGCACTTCCTCCCACGTCGTCTTTGGCAAATCGACGCCGAGCAGATTGAGCAGGTTGTTTTTGCCGATACGATACGCGTTTCGCGCCTGAATCAAATGCGGCTTCTCGTTTGCCAATTCCACGCGGGCACGCAACACGTCAAATTGCGGAACTGTCCCGGCATCAAACCTCTTTTTGACGTCATCCAGTTCATGCGTCAGAAGCTTTACGGAGGATCCATTGACGGCAATTTGTTGAAGCGCCACGAGCACATCATCGTAAGCCACGCGCACCGCCAGCAGCGTGTCCGCCAGCACTGTCTGGTAATTCAGCAAAGCCTGTTGCCGCGTTAGTTTCGCTGAACGAAACGCCGATGTCAGCCGCCCGCCCTGGTAAATGGCTTGTTGCACCTTCACGTCGGCATTCCAATTCTGGTCCGGGAATTGAATGAAAGAGCTAAAAGGCGCGGGTAAAGGAAAAGTCTCGATCAGCGAATCCCCCTCAGCATTGTAGGCGCCTGCTGCGGTGAGTTGCGGCAACGCCACCGAACGCAATTGCATTTCAATTCCATAGGAGGCGCGCAAATCGGCTTTGCCCTTGAGGATGGCGCTGTTTTGCCGCAACGCCATTTCGACCGCTTCCACGCGCGAAAGCGGATGCGACAAAACGTCGATGGAATTCGGCCCATTGGTCTGCGCTTGGGTGGCAACGGTTGCTGCCATCAGCGCAACCGATAAAAGCCAGGCTCGGTTTTTATTTTTTCTGCTCATTTTCCTGATCTTTCCCGAACGAATAGGATTACGAATAACGCCCGGTTAAGGACAGAGAAATCCTTTACCATAACCACCAGATCAGCAGCGGGGTGAACACCAAGCTCGGGTAATAATCAGCCACTTCGATTTTTTTTAGTTCAAGAATAATCATCGCCACACAGAAGATCAGCAGGCCATCGACGGTGTTGATCGCATCAATCAACGGTTTGGGTTGATGCCGCAGGAATGGCTCCAGCAATTGTCCGCCGCGAATCAGCGCCCCTTCCAGCGCAAGAACAGGGATAGCCGACGCAATCGCGCCCCAACCGAGCGTTGTGCAGAACGCGTACGTCGCCAGTCCATCCGTCGCCGCCTTGACAAGAAACACAGGCGAAAATCCCGTCAATCCCTCGTGCAACGATGCCAGTAAGGCCAGGGGGCCCACGCAAAAAAGTGCCGTGGCGACAGTGAAGCTCGCGCTGAAAGGTTCTTTCGACGGAGGAGCGGCTAGCACAGCGCCGGCATATTGCCCGACGGAATTCGAGAGCTTTTGGAATCGGCACAGCTTGCCTGCCAATTTTCCCAGCGTCATTCCGAGGACCACAATGCCAAGTTCCTTTGCTGTCTGCGCCAGGCTTCCATTGATGCCGCTCCACGCGAGTTTAACTCCAAGCCAAATTCCGAAAACGCCGATGACAATTTTAAGCGCCATTTGTGACGACGATTGAATCGGTTTTTTGGCGCTCAATCCCCACACTCCGCCGACAACGATTCCCGCAGCGTTGATGATCGCGCCCGTCATGCCGCTGAAAAAATCGGATGTTTCCAAATGGGGACGAGTCGTTTCATTTCTGAAATGGTGAATTCACACGCCGCGAACGCTTCCTGACGGTGCGACGCCGCGACTTCAACCCAAATTGACGCTTCTCCCACAGGTACTCGACCGACGCGATGCGCAAGCCGGATCGACTCCAGCGGCCAGCGCTTCGAGGCTTGATCGAAGATCAAATGAAATTGGTGTCTGGCCATTTTTTCAAACGCTTCGTATTCGATGGCCGAAATAAGGCGCGCGTCCTCTATTCCGCGAACCGTGCCCAAAAAGCAAACCACCGCGCCCGCTTCTCCGGAAATTGCACGGCCTCTCGAAAGAGCTTCTTCGTCAAGTTTCTCGACAGTAATGGTTAATTCGGTCCGCATGGCGCGCAACGCTTAACCTCCCTGCACTGGGGGAAACATCGAAACTTCGTCCCCTTCTTGTAGAATATATTCAGCCCCCTGATACTCAACTCCGACTGCGATGAGCATGGACTTTCGCATCGCTGCGAGCTTTGGAAAACGGGCGAAAAGGACTTCCAACAACGATTCCAATGTGCTGCCGGGCGGAACGTGTTCTGAAATCTCCGTCGCGCCGGCAAGTTCTTTGAAATAGGAATAAAAATGAACGCGCACCCGCACGCCCCGACGATAAAGGACTTTCCCACCAACGCGAACTCAAAAAACAAACGAGAAATTCTCTGTCACCTTTTGAAAAATGGCGTTTGTTCAAGGCCGTTTAAAAAGAACTGTACCGCCATCGAGGCGAGCACCAGGCCGAATAGTCGTGTCATTAACTTCAGCGCCAGTGGTTTGACATAGTGTGTCCCATGTACTGCCAGCCAAAAAACCCAGTAGCTTACAAAGCAAACCAACGCGATGGATGCAAACAGTACCACCATCTGCGCCGCCCCTTCGGCTTGGTTTTCAAGGATCAGCACCGTTGAAATCGCGCCTGGTCCGGCCATCATCGGCACTGCAAGGGGCGTAATTGCAATATCATCCTTCACCGCGCCGGCAGCCACTTCCTCATCGGTTTCCTGCGCTTCGGAGCGACGCGCATAAAGCATGTCCAGCGCGATCCGCAACAGAAGAATGCTCCCCGCCATTTGAAATGCCGGAAGAGTAATTCCCATCACTCTGAAAATTAAATTTCCGGCAGCCGCAAAAAGCGCCAGTACTCCGGCCGACACCCAGCACGCCAACCGAGCCATTCGCAATCTCGAAGGCTGCGTATCGTTGGGGGTCATTGCGACAAACGCCGGCACCGTCGCAATCGGGTCCAGAATCACAAAAATTGAAGTGACCGCCAAAATGCTGTAAGCCCCAAGAGTCATGTCCGCGGATATGTTTGAATCAACAGCCCGAAAAACACCACGCCGTTCTTTAGTCAGGAGAATTCTTGCTACGAGATTGCCGCCAAAACGCCGCGTATATATCCGATTGATTCTCTTACGCCAGGCTGTGGGTTGTCGCCGTGCGCTTCGTACTCAAGCCCGACATGATACGGAAATTTACTCGCTGCCAGCGCCTTTAGGATGCCAACGATGTCCAATACGCCCCGGCCCACTTCTGTAGGGCTGCCTTCCTTTGCGGCCTTGGTTTCGTCCTTCATGTGTATGTCGTGCAAGCGGGCGCCGCATTTTTCAATGCACTCGACGGGGTCCACACCAATTCGCACCGTGTGACCGACATCCATGCAAATTCCCATCAGGGGATCGCGGTCCTTGACCATGCTGTAAACATCCATCGGCGAAGGATACGTCTTGTCAGTTGGCCCGTGATTATGGATGGCGATCATGATTCCCGTTTGCTTCGCAAATTTCTCCACCTTGTCCAACGCTGCCGGCTCAGGACTGCAAACGATGACGGGAAATCCGGCGTTTGCGGCGTAGTCAAATATTTTTGAAATCTCCTCCTCGTTATTCTTCATGTAAATAACGCCGCCGCCCATCAACTTCAAACCGGCTGCTTCGACTTTCGCGCGCGCCGCCTCACATTCTTCCTTCGTGCTTTTGAGCGGCAGGTGGGCGTCTTTTAAATTGATATACTTTAGACCGGCGTCTTTGGTCATCTCGATGGCTTGGTCCAGTTTGAAATTGCGATAGGTGTAGGAGGCCATTCCGATTTTCAAACCGTCGTCAGTTTCGCGATCTGGTTTGACTACTGCGGCCATCGCTGTTCCGCCGAGCGCCAAAGTTGAGCCAAGCAGTCCGGCCCGCAAAAAACTGCGGCGGTCAAGTCGTGGAGTTTTCATGGACGGACTTTATGAAACGCGCGGGGCGTTGGCAAGCGCGCTGGAATCGAATAAAGTCTTCGTGCAGCTATTGTGCACAGTAAGATTTTTTATAAATACTGTTTTTTAGCGGGAATAAAGATATCAGGATTTTCCTACGGGGGGTTGGTTATGAGCGGCCTGATTCGAGGATTTGCTCGATCAGCTTTGTGTCAACTTTAAATCCTGGGGCAACTTTTCCGATTTGGCTGGCGAGGACGAATTTTACTTCGCCTGCGCTGACTTTTTTGTCGAGGCGCATGGCGTTGATCAATGCGCGACGTTGCGCCGGGGAAAGTTTAATCGACGTGGGCAGGCCGGCGCGCACGAACAGCCTTTGGATTCGGGCGGCATCTCCTGTTTGCAGATTGCATACTTTGATTGACAGCGCGGACGCCATCTCCTGGCCGATGGAAATCGCCTCGCCGTGCAGATATTTTCCGTAGCCGGAAGTTGCCTCAATCGCGTGACCGATTGTATGGCCGAAGTTTAAAATTGCGCGGAGGCCGGTTTCGGTTTCGTCCTGGCTTACGACATCCGCTTTGATCTCGCAACAACGCGCCACCACGTCGGACAAAACTTTGACGTCTCGTTTTAGCAACAATGGCAAGTCGCGCTCCAAGCGCGCAAAAAATGGTTCGTCGTAAATGATCCCGTACTTGATGACTTCGGCCAGGCCAGCGCGGAACTCGCGCGCGCTTAGCGTTTTCAGGGTAGCCAAATCGCAAAGAACGAGGCGCGGCTGATGAAATGCTCCAACAAGATTCTTTCCAGCTTTAAGATTGACGCCGACTTTCCCTCCAACGGAACTGTCCACTTGCGCGAGCAAACTTGTCGGCGCTTGCACGAACGGAATTCCGCGCAAATAAGTTGCGGCGACGAAACCCGCCAGATCACCTACTACGCCGCCGCCCAGCGCGATGACAAATGATTTTCGTTCGAGGCGATGTTTTGCGAGTTGGTCATAACATTGCTCAACAACTTTCACTGATTTTGAAGTTTCCCCTGGCGGGATTGTGACCAGAACTGCTTCGAATCCCGCCTTTTTCAACGATGACAACGTTTCCTTCGCGTAACGCCGGGAGACATTCGTGTCTGAAATCACGGCGCAGCGTTTGCCTAATTCGAGAGAGGCGCAATGAGTTCCTAATTCCGAGAGGATTTCTTCCCCAATATGAATAGGGTAACTTCGTTTGCCCAAAGAAACATTGACGATGCGCATTGGGGAGAAGATGGAGGGCCATGTGTCGGATGTGAAGCGGATTTTGAGCGGGGATCCAATTCAAATCATTAGTTGAAGTAAAAGTTTTAACCGCGAAATACGCGAAATATGCGAAAAGGTGAGAAAGATTTATTGAATGATATTCAGGGCAGTATCACAGAGTTTTTCATATGAGAGTTGGTAGGGGTTTACCCGATTGTGAGGTGATGGTTGTTTTAAGTGATAATCTTCGCATGACGAAAAAACAGGTACAGACAACTTCAAATATGACCCGCGCCCAGTTGGCCGATCTTCTTAACGAAGATTTGGCGCGGGAATATCAGGCGATCATCGCTTACACGGTTTACAGTCAAGTGCTCAAAGGGGCGGCTTACACGGACATCGCGCGGGAATTGGAAAAGCACGCCGGGGAGGAATTGCAACACGCGATCAAAATCGCGAAGCAGGTCGATTACCTTGGCGGTTCGCCTACGGTGACGCCGAAGCCTGTCAAGACTTCCAATGACCCGGTCACGATGTTGCGCGCGGATTTGGAAAATGAGCGGGTTACGATCAAGAATTATCGCGAGCGGATACGGCAGGCCGAGGCAATGGGAGAATACGCGTTAAGCGAAACGTTGCGGGCGATTATTGTTCAGGAGCAGGAGCATGAAATTGATTTGTGTGATGCGTTGGGGATTGATGTGCCGCCGCAATAGACGGGGCGGATGAGTAATATCCGTAATCCCAAAGGAAAATACGCATCGGCATTTTATTTGACATGTAAGGGAAGCCTCGCGGTCGTCTGCGGACGCCTCGGCGAGGCGTCCCTGCCAAAATTCGGATGCGTCTCGAGTCAATAGCGGCGCGTTTACTTTTCCAAGATGTTGCGCGCCACTATCGCGGCGGGCTCAATCTTTCAGGGAGGAGCGGAGGCCGATTAGGACGCCGATCACAACACCTACTCCGGCGGCTGCGCCGATCGCCTTGTAGGGATTGTCGCGCACGGCTTGATCGACGGACTTTGCGTTTTCAACCACAGAGTCGCGAACGCTGGCCAGTGAATCGGACAGGCGTTTTCGCGCCTGCACAACTTTATCTTCGGCGAGGCCGGCGGTTGCAGCGAGCAATTCCTGGGCGTCTTCCGAAATTGTGGCAAGATCGGTGGTTTCCTGTTGCGCCGCCGAATGTTGGCGGTGTCCTTGATGATTATGTTTGCTCATATTTTTTCCTATGGTTCGGTTAAAATTCGATGAAAATTGGTTTATTTAGACTGGCTTCCTCCTGGAAATGATATCGACAAGGATCATGATGATTGCAATCAAGAGCAACACATGGATCAAACCTCCGATTGTGGCGCCGGTGACGAGTCCCAAGAGCCACAAAACAATTAATATCAGACAGATTGTTCGGAGCATGTCGTTTGGTCTTTCTGAGTTATGGTGTTCGCTTAATCAACCAAACAATAAACCAGAAAACCTTAGGGCTATATGAGGTGTTCACCTACGAAGTGGCGGACGCCTCGGCGAGGCGTCCCTACCCAAGAGTTTAGCGGTGAAATTTCGACTTCTTAATTCGTGATTCTTAATTTTTAATTCGTTCGTGCTTTCCAGAAGACTCTTGTTGCCGCTGCTCGCGCTGTTAATGGCGCTTTCCCGGTCGTTGATTGCCGCGGAGACGAATCAGCTTCGGCCTTGGCGCGATTACCGGGTCATCATGTGGGTGGGGGATTCGGCGGCCCGGCAGCCAGACAAAATGCCTTTGTTTTTGCAGCGGCTGCGGGAAATGGGTGTCAATACTGCGATGGTTTTTGATGACGGCGATCCTCAACCGTTTGTTGGCAATCATTTTCCCTACTACGTTGAAAATATCGTCAATCGCGGGCTTTGTTTGAAATTCAATTCCACCGTGACCGACTGGGACAAGTTCGTCACGCAGTGGGCGGCAACGGGACGTCCCGAATCAGCGTTCGAGCGGGATTATTGCCTCGATGATCCGGTGTGGCTTAATTCGGCGAGGGATCAAATGCGTCAAATTGTGCGCAAGAACGGGCCTCATCAACCGATGGCGTACGATATTCGCGACGAACTCTCCACGACAATTTCCGCAAATCCGTTCGACTACGATTTTAATCTGGTGGCGCTGAAGAAGTTTCGCGACTGGCTGAAAGTCGAGTACAAAGATTTGTCCGCTCTCAACGCCGAATGGGAAACTGAATTCGCATCCTGGGGCTACGTCAAACCGTTCAGCACCGATCAAATCAAGAATCGCATGGCAAGCGGCGATGCCATTCCGCGCGGCAAGCCGGACTGGCAGGCGGTTGAAGCGTTGAAGTTTGATCCGGCGACCTCAAACCATTCTCCCACCGCTTGGAACTTTTCGCCATGGGCGGACTTCCGAACTTATCAGGACATTTCTCTGGCCCGCGCGCTTGGCGAACTTCGCGACGCCGCTCACGCTGTGGACCCGCTGACTCCTGTGGGGATCGAAGGAACTCAGATGCCCAGTGCGTTTGGCGGTTACGATTTGTGGAGGCTCGCCAATGCGCTCGATTGGGTGGAGGCTTACGACATCGGGAATGCCCGTGAGATTTTTGGTTCGTTCATGCCGTCAAAGCCTGTTCTCACAACGGTATTCGAGTCTGATACTCGATACGCGCAGCGGCGTTTGTGGCATCTTCTTCTTGAAGGTGATCGCGGCTGCATCGTTTGGTGGAGCGAGGATTGCATTGATTGGAAGAGTCCCGATTACGCGCTGACGGCAAAAGCGATGGCGCTCGCTCCGGTGTTGAAGGAAATGACTTCGCCGCTGGCTCAGCTTTTTCTACGCGCCGAGCGCGTGCGCGATCCGGTGTTTATCCATTATTCGCAAGCGAGCATTCAAGTTGACTGGCTGCTCGAATCGACTGTGGACGGTTCGACCTGGCTGCGCCGGTTTTCCAGTTTTGAATCCGATCATAATCGCCAGGCGCACGCGCGCGGAAGCTGGCTTGCGGCGTTCGAGGATATGGGATTCTCGCCGCAATTTATTTCGTCGGAGGAAATTGAAGCGGGGGATCTACGGTCTGCCAAAAGCGCCGCGCTTGTTTTTCCTTCGTCCTACGCGCTGTCGGATCGTGAGGCTTCGGAAATTACCGGCTTCCTGGAAAATCCGAAGGACGCAGGAGTTGACCGCACGATTTTTTGCGACGGTATTCCGGGCGTCTTTGATCAGCACGGCAAACTGCGAAAGCGATGCGCGCTCGAAAAATTTGTCCCTGCTTCCTCGACGCCGACTGCGATTTTCTCAAGTCACGGAGTTGGAAAGCTTGCGACGGGGCCGGATGATATTGTCAGTTACGGTTCGGCGCGCCTCAGTGCGAATGCGCAGTCGGATGTACCCGGCTGGTTGCAAAAGCAGCTTGGCCCGTTGCGTCCGGAGATCATTGTCTCGCCCAACGCGCGGGTGCGTGTTCACCGTTTTCGCGCTGGACACGCGGAGTTGGTCGCCTTCGAGCGGAACGTCAATTATCAAATGAGCGAAGACTTGAAACAGGCCGGGGGCAATGAGGCGTTGGAAAAGCCTGTTGAGATTGAGGCCCAACTGCCTCACGCATTTCATATTTACGAGTTGCGCGGCGAAAAATATTTGGGTCACAGCGATCATTTGCATTTCACGCTTGATCCGTGGAAACCTTCGCTATTCGCGATCATAGAGGAAAAATTGCCTGAGGAAAGAATTGTCGCCGCGCTCGCGCGAGAGTTGGAGGCTGCAAAGTAGCAATAGTTTTGGGGCGTCTTGATACTGCTGCAGCCTCCTCTTGAAGAGTAGGAACCTCCTCTCCCCGGCCCTCTCCTCCACTTACGTGGAAGAGAGGGAGAAGTGGAGCGTCGCTGAGTTCTTGCTTCGCGAAAGTAGCGCGGGCGGAGGTGCTCAATAATTTTTCGCTCGCTCAATGAGCTTTGATCGTTCATCGTTTTTTTAAATTTATGACACGCGAATTTTCATCCGCTCTCCCGCGACGGGAATTTATCAAGACCATTGGGCAGGCTGCTGCGACTGCCGCCGTTGTTTCCGGGCCGCTTAGCGTCCTCGCGCAGGATGCGACTCCCAAGATCACTGTGGCGCTGGTTGGCGCGGCGCATATTCACACGCCGAACTACGTGAACATTTTAAAGAAACGGCCGGATGTCACTGTCAAATATGTCTGGGACTACGACAAGGCGCGCGCTGAAAAATCGGCGACCGCGCTGGGCGCAAAGGCGATTGACGACGATAAAATAGTGTGGTCGGACCCAGATATTAAGGCGGTCGTGATTTGCTCCGAGACCAATCGGCATCATGATTTGATTCTGGCCGCCGCTGCCGCCGGCAAGCATATGTTCGCCGAGAAACCGATGGGGATCGCTTCCGGCGAAAGTTATGAAATGGCGGATGCGATTGACAAGGCGCATGTGTTTTTCACGACGGGATATTTCACGCGGACCGTGCCGGCGATGCAGTTCCTGAAAGAGCAGGTGGACCAGGGCGTTTTCGGCAAGATCACGCGCGTTCGCGGGTCCAATTGCCACAACGGTTCGCTTGGACATTGGTTTGACACGGATTGGCGCTGGATGGCCGATCCTAAAGTCGCGGGGATTGGCGGTTTTGGCGATCTTGGAACACATTACCTGGATATTTTGATGTGGATGTTTGGGCCGGTCGAAAAAATCACGGCGGACATAAAAGTGGTGACAGGCAATTACGGCGATTGCGATGAATCCGGCGAGGCGCTGATCAAGTTCCAAAATGGAATCACCGGGACGCTGGGCGCGGGTTGGGTGGATGTGGCCGACCCGGTGACCTTGATAATCAGCGGGACGGAAGGACACGCGTATATCAATCGAGGAAAATTATACTTTATTTGTAAGAATGTAGAAGGCGCGGACGGCAAGGAAGCCTGGCCGAAACTTCCCGCGGCACTGCCCAATCCGTTGGAACAATTCGTCGATGCGGTGGGCGGCAAACCGGCGACGGGACTTGTCAAGCCGCGCGAGGCTGCGGCGCGGGTCAGCGTTATGGAGGCCGCTTACAAGGGCGCGAAATCTTCGGAATGGGTAAAGCCTGCGTGATGGGACTGAGAATTTAGCTCGGGTTCAGGGCTGAACGGGAGCCAGGACGACGCGGAAACCGACGCCGCTCTCCTTGAAGGCCGGCGGAAAGTAACTGCGTTGCGCCGAGCGCGCGGTCCAGGCAGCGCGAAAAAAATCTCCGCCGCGAGCAATGCGATTTGATCCGGAAACGGCTCCTTGTGGATCGGTAACAGGGCCGGGTGGGTAGGAATCGTACCAATCCTGGCACCATTCATAAACGTTTCCTATCATATCGTATAATCCCCAGGGATTGGAGGAATAGCTCCCGACTGGCGTGGTTTCCCAAAGATAAATTCCGCCTGGATTACTGATTGGGCCCGTCAGGGCATTGTAGTTGTATTTCCCATCAATATTGGCTTGCCCGGAATATAATTGGTTTCCCAGGTAGAAGGCCGTCGTTGTGCCCGCGCGCGCGGCATATTCCCATTCTGACTCGGTCGGCAAGCGATAGGCGTAATTGGCGGGAAGCAGTCCGGCATCGTGTTCCTCCTGGGTCCGCAAGGCGCAATAATTGGTTGCGTCGAACCAGGTCACAGTTTCCACGGGAAGGGTTGGGTCCAAAGGCCGATCATAGTAGGGGGCGAAAAAGCTCGGGTTGTTTCCCACGACGATGAGATAGCCCTTTTGAGTCACCAAATATTTTCCCATCCAAAATCCGCGGCTGATGGTCACTGTGTGCTGCGTTTCGTCGGCATAGCGCATCGACTCGCTCGTCGGGCTGCCCATTACGAACGTCCCTGGTGGGATGAATGCCAGAGTGGGGTCGGTGGGCGGGGGAACAGGCGACAGACGGTAAAACCGCCGCCTCGGGATGAGCGTTGACGTGTCGGTCCAAATATCGTTGGTCCCCTGAACCTGGAATAGCGTCAACTCAGTCCAGTCGTTCGTCCTGGAAAGGTCATCGACACTTTGAATGGAATAAACAGCGCCAATTTTTCCTGACACTGCCAACGTCGGACGCCCCACTGGGAATCGCAAACTAAGCGGGGCGGGACTTTGGCCATGCGCGGGTAGTCCAGATGTACATAAGGCTGCAGCCACGCAAAGGCAGTGGACGAGCTTTGAGAGCCGCGATCTCAAAATCCCATTGGTTGTTGGTTTCATAATCCCGGTCCATACCGGAATCTGGGCGCCAATAGCGATGGCTGTAGCTCAACAGCAATTTTTAATGGCGATGGGCGTTTTCTTACTCGATTCAGGGGGAATAATGCAATTAAAAAATGGTGGCGGAGGCCAAAAAGGGCGTATTTTAACACTGTATGCATTTTTACAGAAGAGAGGGAACCTCCTCTCCCCTGCCCCCTCCACTTTCGTGGAAGAGAGGGAGAAGACGGCGGGCGCGGAGTTTTTCATTCAAGAAAGTTGCTGTGTCAAAATGCGCCTCGCACAAAACCTGATTGCGCTTGACCGCGCGGTTTTCGCCGTGAAAATGGGCGGCGATGAACACCAGCGTTGCGCCGGTGGCGCTCGCCGGCAAAAGAATCGTCGTTATTGGCGGTACGGCGGGTTTGGGTTTTTCTGCGGTCAAGGCGTTCATCGCAGCGGGAGCGCGGGTCGTGGCGGTTGGGTTGAAGCCGGAGAATGTCGTCAGCGCGCAACGGGAATTTGGCCAGGCTGCCACAGTAATCTGCGGCGATGCTTCACGCTCCGAAACAGCCATTTCAGCGGTCGCGACGACGGTAGAAACTTTTGGCGGGTTTGATGGAATTTACCATGTCGCGGGCGGTTCCGGTCGGCGTTTTGGTGACGGGCCGCTCCACGAAATCAGTGACGAAGGCTGGGAGGCGACGCTGAAACTCAACTTGACTTCGCTCTTTTACTCGAGCCGCGCCGCGGTCCGCCAATTTCTCGCGCAACGCACGGGGGGGACCATTCTCAACATCGGTTCGGCGCTCGGTTTTTCGCCGTCGCGAACTTATTTTGCGACTCACACCTATGCGACTTCCAAGGCTGCGGTTGTTGGATTTACCAAAAGTTGCGCGGCCTATTACGCGCCGAATGGCATTCGTTTCAACGTGCTTGCGCCGGGTTTGACAGAGACGCCGATGGCCCAGCGCGCCGCCGCTGACAAGACGATTGTTGAGTTCATCAAGACCAAGCAACCGCTCGACGGCGGTCGGATTGGCCAACCCGCCGATCTCGACGCGGCGGCGGTTTATTTCATGAGCGACGCTTCAAAGTTTACCACCGGGCAATCGCTGACTGTGGACGGCGGATGGTGCGTGAGCGAAGGACAGATTCCGACCGAGCCATGAAATACGCAGTCGGAATCGACATTGGCGGCACGAACATTCAGGCTCTTGCCGTTACTCAATCGGGCCGTGTCCTCGCGAACATCACCGCGCCGACTGGCGACGACGGAGGACGCATCTGGATCAATAACGTGCGAGCCGTCAAAGAACGCATTTGCGTAAGGTTGAAAAAAACTCCGGCATGGACTGGAATCGCCGCGCCCGGACTCGCCGCGAAGGATCAGCGCTCAATCTCCTGCATGCCGGGACGCCTTGCGGGATTGGAAGGTTTGAATTGGGGAAAAGTTTTTAAAACAACCAATACCGTGCCGGTCCTCAACGATGCGCACGCCGCGTTGATGGGTGAAGTCTGGCGCGGCGCGGCGCAAAAATCGTCCAACGCAATATTATTGACATTGGGAACGGGTGTTGGGGGCGCGGCGATGGTTGATGGACGATTGCTGCGGGGGCACATTGGCCGGGCCGGACACTTCGGCCATATCTCGCTTGATCCCGAAGGCGCTGGCGACATCGCGAACACGCCGGGCAGCCTCGAAGACGCGATCGGTGATTGCACAATTCGCGCGCGGACTCGCGGAAAATTTTCCTCCACGCAGCAACTTGTCGCCGCGAGCAGGCGAAACAATCGCGATGCCCAGCTTATCTGGCAAAAATCCGTTCAAGCACTGGCGGCGGGAATTGCCTCGCTTATCAACGTTTTGGATCCCGAAGTCGTTGTCATTGGCGGCGGAATTTCCAAGGCGGGCAAGGCGCTGTTCCGTCCGCTCAATCAATATCTCGACAAGTACGAGTGGCGTCCGGGCGCAGCGGAAGCGCGGATTGTCCCGGCGAAACTTGGCGACCGCGCGGGCGCGTTCGGCGCGGCTTGGAACGCAATTCACTTTCAGCCTTGAGCACATGAACAATTCCTCTCCAGCCCAAAAATACCTCGAGCTTTCGCGCGGTCTTGTTGACAAGGTCGAGGCGCAGCTTCCGCAGATTCAACAGGCCGCGGAATGGTTTGCGCAGACGATCCTCTCGGGGCGGATGGTCCACGTTTTCGGGTCGGGACACAGCCGAATCATGGTGGAGGAAATGTGGCCTCGATACGGCTCCTTTCCGGGCTTCAACCCAATTGTTGAACTCTCGCTGAGTTTCCACAACCTGGTCATCGGCGCAAACGGGCAGCGTCAAGCAATGTTTCTGGAAAACGTGCCGGGCCTCGCTGAGCGCATTCTCCGAAATTTTGCGATTCGCCCAACGGACTCGGCCCTTGTCATTTCCTCAAGCGGCTGCAACCTTGTGCCGGTGGAGATGGCGGCTGGTTTTCGCAAAGCAGGGGTCAAAGTCGTCGCGATCATAACGCGCGCGCATTCGGAGGCTAGCAAGTCGCGTCATCCCGATGGAAAAAAACTCCAGGACTTCGCTGATCTTGTGCTGGATACCGGCGCGCCCGTTGGCGACGCAATGGTCAGCATTCCTGGTCTTGACACTCCTGTGTCGCCCGGTTCGACCCTCGGCGGATGCCTTCTTGTCAATTCGATCAAGGCTGAAGTCGCCGCGCGCCTCACCGCCGCCGGGCATCCGCCGAAGGTTCTGAGCGGCGCAGCGGTGGTTGGGGAAAAACGGGCCAAGGAAATTTTTGAGGCGGCTTACGATGAACACGCTCATCGAATGGCGAGGCTTTATGCGGAGTCTGGAACTTAGTAATGTGTCATGCAAATTGATTGCAGAAGTCTGACTCGAAGAATATGGGCGCGGCATCTCGACGGCGCTACGATTTTTCCCTCAACAAAGAGGAGCCTCCTCTCCCCGGCCCTCTCCACAACAAAATTGTGGAAGAGAGGGAGAAGTTGCGGCGGCGTAGAAGCCCCCCTATCAAAATTAGAAAATATCGAAATTTGACAACATGAAATCCTGTCCTCTTCGCACTTCGGTCATTGGCAGTTACCCGTTTCCGGGATGGCTGGAATTTGCGTGTCAGCATTTGGGTCAATTCGGTTCGGCGGACCAAGCTGAAGTACAGGACGACGCCGTCATTGCGGCGTTGCACGATCAAACTGCCGCAGGACTTGACGTTGTCACGGATGGCGAGCAAACACGCCTCGATTTCAATCTTTCGTTTTACGGACACTTTGAGGGCATCGAACTGGAGTCTGCCGCTCCAAGGCATTTTGGGCCGCCGGCACACGATCAACGGGGGAAACACCGGGTCGTCGGCGAGTTGCGAGCGCCGCGAGGATTGGGCGCGGTCGAAGAATACAAGCGGCTGCAACGAATTTTCACCGCGGGCAATTATTCGTCCGGCGCAACGCTCAAGGCGAGCGTGCCGGGACCTTACACGTTGAGCGGGCGCTTGATTGTCAACAAACAATACCCGGATCGCTGGGCTTTGACAGAAGCGCTGCTTCCCGTCGTGCGCAAGGAACTTGAAGACCTCGTCGCCGCCGGTTGCGCCGAGATCAGCGTCGATGAGCCTTCGATGAGTTGTTACGCGTATCGCGAGGACCCAAAACGGTTCGTGGACATTTTCAATCGCACCGTTGAATCGGTTGTCGGACGGACGCGCGTTTGCACGCACCTTTGCTTCGGAAACTACAAGGGGCGCGCTGTCGGGCCGCGTAAAGTCGCGCCGATGTTCCCGGCATTTCTGGATTTCAAGTGCGACGAAATGCATGTCGAAATGGCCAGCCGGGAATTTGCGGAGATTGAAATTATTTCGAGAATCGCCGAGAGAATGGACGCGGCGGTCGGCATCGTTGATGTGAAGAGTTATTACATCGAAACGCCGAACGACATCGCTGATCGCGTTCGGCTTTGCTTGAAATACGCGCCGCCGGAAAGACTCGTATTCGCGCCCGATTGCGGGCTGAGCCAAACGGCTCGCTGGGCGGCCCGCGAGAAATTGGCGAACATGGTCAAAGGGGTCAAACAAGTGCGGGGGAAAATTTAAATTTACATGCAATGAAACGGGCCTTTCAAAAAGACGCGGCGTTCCTGGCCGACGTCGATCGCGTCCGGGCTGATGGGCGGCCCTACTTATGGTGGCTGGGGCAAAGCGGTTTTCTACTTTACACAAAAACTGCGACCGTGGTTTTCGACCCGTACCTCTCCGATTCGTTGACGCACAAATACGCGACCACCGATAAGCCCCATACGCGCATCACTGAACGGGTCGTCAGCGGCGGAGAATTGACGGGCATCGACATCATCACCTCCTCGCATAATCACACGGACCATCTTGACGCTGAAACGCTGCTGCCGATGTTCGCGGCGAATCCGAAGGTGAAATTTCTCATCCCGCGCGCCAACCGCGATCTTGTCGTGGAACGCCTCGAGAAACCGAAGGTGTCGCTGATCGAATTAGTTTCGGGCGAGCACGTCACGGTGGGGGGCGTTGAGTTTCATGGCATTCCCGCCGCGCACAATACCGTCGAGCGCGATGAGCATGGGCGCTGTCGTTTTCTCGGATATGTGGCGCGGGTTGGCGGGCTGACGATTTATCACAGCGGGGACACTCTGATGCACGACGGTCTTGTTTCAGCGCTCGCACCGTTCAAGCCGGACATCGCGCTGGTGCCGATTAATGGAAATCGACCGGAACGGCGTGTCGCGGGAAATCTCAACGGGCGCGAAGCGGCGCAACTCGCGCGGCAAATCGGGGCTCGCGTCGCCGTGCCGCATCATTTTGACATGTTTGAATTCAACACCGCGTCGCCGGATGAATTCGTCGCCGAATGCCGCCGGTTGGGCCAAAATTATCGCGTGCTGCAAAATGGAGAGGGGATGGACTTGTAATTCGACTCCAATGAACTTTCAAATTTGAGTCCAATATATTTATGAAAATGCGTATTGCCGGAATTAATTTTGATCACTTTCACATGGGCGATTTGTTGCGGATGGGCTTCAACCATCCGAACACCGAGATCGTCGGCATCTGCGACGAAGATCCCTGCCGGATGGAAATGTCGATCAACAACTTCAAGATTCCCGAGGACCGCGTTTTTTCCAATGTCGAGGAATGCCTCGAAAAATCGCGACCGGATTTTGTCATCCTTTGCCCCGCGACGAGCCGGCACGCCGATTACGTGGAACGCGTTGCGTCACACGGTGTTCATATTTTGCTTGAGAAGCCGTTTGCCTCCTCGGTGGCGGAGGCGGATCGGATGATCGCAGCGGCGAAACGGCACAAGCTGATGCTGGCGATCAATTGGCCGCTGCGTTGGTATCCGAGCCACGCGACGGCGTATCGTTTGCTGATGGAGGGACGCATCGGCGACTTGCAGGAAGCGCATTATTACGGCGGCAATCGCGGGCCGCTTTGGCACACGGCAGACAAGATCGAATTGCTGCCGACGCCCGCAAGAAAACGCGCGAGCTGGTTTTACAAGAAGGCGAAGGGAGGCGGGTCGCTGTTGGATTATCTCGGCTACGGGACGACGCTGGGAACGTGGTATAACGAGGGTCGAAAGCCGCTCGAAGTCACTGCCATGACCGACCTGCCGAACGGATTGGAAGTCGATGAGCACAGCATCACGATTGCGCGTTACGCAAGCGGGCTTTCCAAATTTGAAACGCGCTGGGGAACTTTCACGGACCCGTGGACGTTGCAGCCGCAACCGAAGTGCGGTTTCGTTCTCAAGGGAACCGAAGGAACGATCAGCAGTTATGACGCGGAACCGACGGTTCGCGTGCAAACCCGCAAACATCCTGAAGGGCAGAATGTCGAGGCGCCTGTGCTGAAACCGCCGTATGAAAATGCGGTGCAGTATTTTATTGATTGCCTAAAACGCGAACGCGCGCCGGAAGGGCCTCTTTCGCCGGCGATTTCGCGCATCGGCCAACAGATTGTTGACAGCGCGATGCTGAGCGCGCGCCTGAAAAAAACGGTGAAACTCGTCGGTTGAGCGGCCATGCCGAAACGCAATTATTCCCTCGCGGCGAAGACGGTGGATCGCGTCATCGCCGCGCCGCGATTGCGTTATCAGCCGCCGCAACCGCGCTCTTATCGTCCGCGAATCGGGTTAATTGGGTGCGGAGGAATTGTTGAATCGCACCTTAAAGCTTATCGCGCTGCGGGATGGGACATTGTCGCCTTTTGTTCCCGTACGGCAGAAACTGCGCGACGGCGTCGGGACGAATTTTATCCGCGCGCGGAAATTTACACGGATTACCGGGCGCTCCTCCAGCGCGATGACGTGGATGTCGTTGATATCGCGCTGCATCCCGAACCGCGCGCCGCTGTGATCGAGGACGCGTTGAACGCGGGCAAACATGTGCTCAGCCAAAAACCGCTCGTAACTGAATTGAATGTTGGCGAACGACTGGTCGCGCTGGCCGCCAGGCGCGGATGCAAATTTGCTGTCAATCAAAATGGACGATGGGCGCCTTACGCCAGTTATGCGGCGCGCGCCATCGAAGCCGGATTGATCGGCGAAGTGCAGACGGTTTCGATGAGCTTGAATTGGGACCATACGTGGATTCGCGGGACGCCGTTTGAGCGGCTTCGGTACGTTGTGCTTTATGACTTTGGCATTCATTGGTTTGACTTTGCGTGTCTTTTTTTCTCAGGGCGCAAAGCTTTGAAAGTCTTCGCGGCCAACGCGAAAGCGCCGGATCAATTACTAAAGCCGCCGATGATTGCGAGCGCGGGGGTTCAATTTGAAAATGGAACGGCGACTTTGAATTTTGATGCCCATTCGCGCGTCGCACCTGGGGAATTTATGTGCATCACAGGTTCAGCCGGAACAATTCGCGCGCGCGGCCCGATCTGCGCGGCGCACGACCTGACGCTTTACACCTCGCGCGGTTACGCCAAACCGGTGCTCGAAGGGAAATGGTTCAACGATGGTTTTCGGGGCGCGATGGGCGAACTCCTTTGCGCGATTGAAGAAGATCGCGAACCGTCGAATTCCGCTCGCGAAAACCTCCGCAGCCTCGCGCTTTGTTTTGCCGCAGTTAAATCGGCAAATACCGGGACTGCGCAAATTCCGGGCAAAGTCCGCCGACTTCCCGCGTGAAGACTCCATGATTTTTGCCAACAGGTTTGACGCTTAGAATAAAACACGGCAATATCGACGTATGAAAAGCACCCACAGTCAGCCGCTTGAGAAACGAGCAAGTTCGATTCAACTTTCGCGCCGCCAATTTATTCGGCTCGGCGCAGCCACTACAGCGATTATGTCCTTTCCTTACGTAGGCCGGGTCCTTGGCGCCAATGATAAAATCAGCGTCGGGTGCATCGGCGTCGCGGGCAAAGGGGACAGCGACACGGATGATACGGCGAATTGCGGCGCGAATATTGCCGCGCTTTGCGACGTGGATTCCAACCATCTCAAGAACAAGGCGAAAAAATTCCCGGACGCGAAACAGTTCCGAGACTTCCGCGAAATGATCGACCAGATGGGCAACACGATCGACGCCGTCACGGTTTCCATTCCTGACCACTGCCACGGAGTCGCCAGCGCGTTGGCGATGGAAAAGGGAAAACATGTCTATTGCCAAAAACCGCTGACACAAACGATTTTCGAGACCCACATTTTGCGCGATCTTGCGGCGAAGAAAAAAGTCGCGACACAAATGGGAAATCAAGGGAGCGCCAGCAGCAAATTGCGCCGCGCCGTGGAGTTGATCCAAGCAGGGCTCATCGGAAACGTGACCGAGCTTCACGTCTGGACAAATCGCCCCATCTGGCCGCAAGGGTTTGCGCGTCCTGAAGGCGAAGACCCTGTGCCGGCGACTTTGAACTGGGACAACTGGATTGGGCCCGCGCAAATGCGTCCGTATAAGAAGGGGATTTACGACGATTTCGTCTGGCGCGGCTGGCACGATTTCGGCACAGGCGCGCTTGGCGACATGGCCTGCCACATGGTCAACATGCCTTTTCGCGCGTTGAAGCTCGGTTATCCGACGGTTGTGGAATGCGAAGAGACGTCGCAGCAATTCCCGGAGACTTATCCGAAGCGGTCGCGCATTCGTTTTGAATTTCCCGAGCGCGAAGGATTGCCGCCGTTGAAATTCTGGTGGTATGACGGCAACCCCGACGATCCTAACATGCCGCCGTTGCGTCCCCGGCCTGAATTGACCAAAGATGTGCAGGAGGTTTTCGACAAAATTCCAGAAGGCGTCCTCCTTATTGGCGACGAAGGGAAATTTTTCTCGCCTGACTCGGATACTTCAAAGTCCATTGTCATGCTCAAAAACGAGAGCAGCTATACGGCGACGGATCAACATTCCTTTACCAAGACTGTCCCGGAATCGATTCCGCGCGCGCCAAGCCAAAACGGTGTTCCTGCCCATAATGAAGAATGGTTCCGCATGATGCGCGACGGCACTCCGGCGTATTCGAATTTCGCAATCGCGTCGAAGTTGACGGAAATCATTTTGCTCGGCTGCGTCGCGTTGCGCGTCGGAACCGGCAAGGCGATGGAGTGGGACGGCAAGCATATGAAATCTCCCAATTGCCCCGAGGCCGCGCAGTATGTGAAAAGACACAACCGCAACGGCTGGAAGGCTTGAGACGTTAATGAAGTTATAGCCAGGGTCGTGATGAAGCGCGTTCCCAAAAGCCTCAGCATTTGGGTCGCTTTCTTTGCCCTGGCCATATCCGGAGCAACCGCCGCCGCCAATTCGAAGGCTGACGACTGGCCGTATTACGGGCACGACGGCGGAGGAATGCGTTATTCGCCGTTGACGCAGATCAATCGTGAAAACGTGACGCAACTCAAAGTCGCCTGGACTTTTCATACCGGCGACATCTCCGATGGCCGAGGCAAAATGAAGCGGAGCGGCTTTGAAACCACGCCGCTTTTGATCGACGGAACGTTGTATTTGACGACGCCGTTCAACCGCATCATCGCGCTGGATCCCGAAACGGGCGCGCAGCGATGGGCTTTCGATCCGAAAACAGAATTGACGTGGAATTACGGCGACGGGCTGATCAATCGCGGCGTCGCGATTTGGCCTGCTCCCGGCGCGACGAAAAGCGCCGGCTCGATTCACCGCCGCGTTTTTGAAGCGACGCTTGATGCCCGTTTGGTCGCCGTGGATGCGGCGACCGGCGCTCCCTGTTCCGATTTTGGTGTTGACGGTCAGGTGAGCCTTAGAAATGTCGCCCGCTACATTCCTGGCCAGTATCATATGACCTCGCCTCCGACTATCATTGACGACCTCGTTGTGGTTGGTTCGTCGATTGATGACAATTCGAGGGTCGATATGCCGAGCGGAGTTGTGCGGGCGTTTGATGTACGATCGGGCAAATTGCGGTGGAGTTGGGAGCCGATCCCGCCCAATGCCAAGCCTCCCGCAAAAAATTGGCGGACTGGCGCGGGCAACGCGTGGACAATCATGGCGGTTGATCTTGAGCGGCATTTGATTTTCGTTCCCACCGGCAGCGCCAGCCCGGATTATTACGGCGGACTGCGTCCGGGTGACAATAAATGGGCGAACTCAATTGTCGCTTTGCGCGCTGAAACGGGAGAAGTCGCGTGGGGATTCCAGCTTGTGCATCACGATTTGTGGGATTACGACAGCGCATCGCCGCCGCTGCTGGCCACCTTGAAGCGGAATGGGCGCGACGTTCCGGTTGTCATTCAGGGAAACAAGACGGGATTTCTCTACGTCCTCAACCGCGACACCGGTCAACCATTTTTTCCCATTGAAGAACGACCGGTGCCGCAAAGTGATGTGCCCGGCGAAGTAACGTCGGCAACGCAGCCGTTTCCGTTGGCGCCGCCTGCCCTTGTGCCACAAAAACTTTCCGCCGACGCGGCATGGGGCGTCAGCGCCGCTGAATGCGAAGCGTGCAAAAAACGCCTGCAAGCGCTGCGGAACGAAGGGATTTTTACTCCTCCCAGCTTGGGCGGCACTCTGGTCATCCCTGGGAACGTCGGCGGGATGAATTGGAGCGGCTCCGCGTTTGATCCGCAGCGCAATTTGCTGCTGGTAAATGTCAATAACATCGCTGCCAAGGTCACGCTGGTTCCCCGCGCGGAATATGAGAATTCGGCGCGTCACCCAACGGAAGACGGCGCATACACGGAACAAACCGGCGCTCCCTATGGGCTTTTCCGCAACTTTCTTCAAGAGCCATCCCATCTTCCGTGCTCGCCGCCGCCGTGGGGTATGCTCACGTCCGTGGACCTGGCCAATGGCACTATCCGATGGCAGGTTCCTCTCGGTTCAATGCAAGACTTCGGCGGCGCGCATAGCGGAGTGCCCACCGGTGCAATTAGTTTGGGCGGCCCCATTGTCACCGCTGGAGGATTGGTTTTCATCGCTGGAACAGTGGACTCGTTCATCCGCGCGTTCGACGTCGAGACGGGCAAGGAACTCTGGAAATCGCCTCTTCCCGCCAGCGGCGCGGCCACTCCGATGACTTACATGACACGCGACAATGGCCGACAATTTCTCGTGATCGCCGCCGGCGGGCATTCGCATGTCTCCGAGGAACCGCAGAGCGATGCGCTGGTTGCCTTTGCATTGCCCAGATAGCTTTTCCTTCCGCATAAAGGGCGACGCCCGACTGCTGTGAATTTCATCTGCGCAACGGCATTCAACAAAACTATTGCCCCGTTTGGCGCGCGCAGTATGTTTGACGGCAGTGGAACCATCGAGCAAAACACCTCGCAAGAAAAAACTGCCGATGAGCCGCGCGAAAATATTGCGACAGGTGACAACACCTCTCGGATTTTACGTCCTCACACTTTTAAT
Organism: Verrucomicrobiia bacterium; assembly: GCA_036501665.1. Taxonomy (GTDB): domain Bacteria; phylum Verrucomicrobiota; class Verrucomicrobiia; order Limisphaerales; family Palsa-1400; genus DATAUD01. The sequence continues at coordinate 118,264 of DASXZW010000063.1, read as the reverse complement.
TCTTGAGTCAACACTTGCGCTGGTTCTGACATGCTCAAGACTTTCGGATGAACGCATTTGGACCGGTTTCTTGTGGATGATCGGCATATTCATTGGAGTCGTCATCCTCGTCACCTTGTTTGTCTGGCTCAAGCCTGAAAGTTTGCTTTTCGAGAAGGAACAGTATTTGCCTCCAGAACTCGACCCATCTGCTTTGAGAGACCAGATTGAGGACCTGATTTTCAAGAATGTGAAACCCGAAAGCTTGCAAATTCCCGAAAATCCCGGACAATAAAGCAATGCAATGGCAGGAAACAGTGACCGATCCCGATGAGATCAAGGTGTTCATGGCGCTGGATCGTCCTGATTACACTTGGCGCACGATGAGCGGGATTGCTCGACAGACTGGATTGCAGGAAAGCAAGGTGGCCCAAATCCTTGCAAAGTACGATTTGACCCTCACCCGCTTGTCGGAGACTCCTTCAGTTTCCGGCTCGGCCCTCGTCGGCTTGATCGAAAAAGTGGGGGCGTGAACGGCTTCGCGTGTCTCTAAAGAACCGCAGGGCGACGCGCTGGTCGCCTTTGCATTGCCAAAGAGCGGTCAACGCGACTCAAAAAATTTCACCGATTCGTTTCGCAGCGGGCGAATTTATTTCTCGCTATTGGGGCGGTGTGATGTATTGTCCACGTAGCTGCCCTTACCCGGCGGCGATTCTTCGGCGGTTTTTTTCCCAAAAATTGGAACACCGGAGAACTATTTTTAACGAAAGGCTCGATTATGAAAACAGGTTACCTGATTGACATGGATGGAGTCATATATAGGGAAAATCATTTGATTCCGGGCGCCGCCGAGTTTGTGCAGGCGCTTGTGGCGGCCAGCACCCCGTTCATATTCTTGACAAATAATTCCGCCCCGACGCCGGACGATCTTGTCGTGCGCATGGGACACCTCGGAATTCACGGCTTGAACCGCCGCCACTTTTATACATCCGCGTTGAACACGGCAGATTTCCTTTGCGCCGCGGACCCCACTTGCACGGTTTTTGCCCTGGGCGAAGGCGGATTGCTGGCGGCGCTTAATGAGCGGAAGATTCCCAACGACACGATCCGGCCTCATTACGTCGTTATTGGCGAGGGAACTCCGACGATGGAAAAATTGGCCAAGGCGCACGAATGCATTGAGCGCGGCGCGCGGTTGGTCGCCACAAATCCTGATAATTGGTGCCCGGTGTCAAACGACAAAACGCGCCCGGGCGCGGGAGCGACTGCGGCATTTCTCGAAGCGAGCACCGGGCGGCGCGCCTACCATCTCGGCAAGCCGAACGGTTTCATGTTTCACCAGGCCAAGCTTCGTTTGAACGCGCTGGCCCTGACGCCGCCGCAACAAGTTGTGATGATCGGCGACACGATGGAGACGGACATTCGCGGGGCGTTTGAGGCCGGCATGCCTTCCTTTTTGGTGCTCAGCGGATCGACTCAGTATGAAGCGGTGGGCGATTATGTTTATCAGCCGACGCGAATTCTCCAGAACGTTGGGGATCTCGTCTGCGAAATAAAAACAGGCAAGGCTACCGTGGAACCCGGCCATGCGGTGCTCGATCCGGCCGGTTTGCACGGCGATCCCGCGCGCGTGAGGCATCAGACCGACATTTTTGCGTTTCACAAACCGCGTCCGCGGCCAGCGATGACGAAATAAGATGCGATCAGCGCGAGCTAGGCGCATGAGTGGCTTTTTGCTACAGTGCTCCCATGAAATGCAACCGCTGCGACGTTGAATCGGAGAACGAGCAGTTTTTTCACGTCGAGCGTCAGACATTTAACGCGCGAGCACTTTCCCTTTGTCCCTCCTGCTTTTACGTAAAAGATGATGCTGTGCTTAAGACGGTGCTTGTGGGATTGGTTGCTGAGGGGTTAATTGGGCTGACGCTTCTTCTGGCATTTCCGCAGCTCACGCTTGGCGCATTGCTCTTAAATATTTGGCTCCTGTTGGTTGTTTATTTGGCAGGAACGATTTTCCACGAAGCAGGACACGCTTTAGCTGGTGCGATTGTTGGAGTTCGGATTTTTTACGTTGAAATTGGAAGCGGCGCGACCATTCTGGAATTCAGATGGGCCGGTGTGAGGTGGCGGTTTCGCTCCTTCCTTTTTGGTGGACGTGTGCAGGGTTATCCAAGGCATCTTGCTGGTTATCGGCTTAAGGAGTCCGTGTTCATTCTTGGTGGCCCGGTGGCAGACGCGCTGATAGTGCTGATCGCTTGCAAATTCCTGTGGGTGGACAGCTACTTCGATTCGGGGTTGTTTGCGGGGATAAAGCCCATCGGCGTCGTTCTACTCTCCAATGTAGTTTTGCTGGCTTATAGTCTTTGGCCTTACGAATTCACTTCGGATAAAGGAAAATCTCCGAACGATATGCTGTTGCTCTGGCGCACTTGGCGTTTGAATCGTCAAAAAATTTCCGAGACGGGTTTTTTCTTTTATAATTTGGAAGCGGACGAGTGCCGCAAGCAAAGAAATTTTGCGAAAGCGCAGGAATGGATTGCCCAGGGGCTTCGCGAATATCCTCGGCATGAACGGTTGCGCTTGTTTTCAGCATCTCTATCAATAAGCGAGGCCAAGTTCGATGCCGCACGCGACATTTGCGCGATGTGCTGGTCGATTTGCCAAAAGACTCAAAGATGATGCCAATCGTTCTGAACAATATCGCGTTTGTGGATGTGATTCTGGATAGGCCAGAGTTGCTGCCGGAGGCTGACGACTATTCGCGCCAAGCCCTTGAAAGTATGCCTACCCTTGCTCCATTTAAAGGAACTCGCGGAATGGTGCTGGCTGGGCTGGGACAATACGACGAAGGTGTTGCGTTGTTGAAGCAGGCACTGAAGGGAAACACTGAAAACGAAAGCAAAGCGATCAACGCTTTTTGCCTGGCTCTCGCAGCAAAGCAGCGAGGTTTCGAGTCCGAAAGCGAATGTTATAATTCACTGGCGCGAAAGCTTGATCCAAATTGCTTTTTGCTTACTCGCCTTGCGACTTCTTAAATAAAAACGTGACATCCGTAAGTGATTTTCTCCATACTTCTCTCCCGACATGATGTCGGACACTAACTCTCCCACCCTGACTGCGGCGGACGGACGCCCGGATTCAACTCTCATCGAAAGCATTAATATGCGGCTGGCCATGACCGGCTGCCCGGTTTTTGGCAACGGCACCGCCAGCGCGCTCCCCGGTCTGGCCGCGCCAATGTTCTCCCGGCAGAAGGAGACGATGCGGCTGCTGGCCGATTACCTTTGCCCCGCCGACTGGCGAATCGATCATTTCCTTCGGGAATATCTTTACGGCACGAGCGTTGCGATTCGCTGGCCTGCGAGGACATTTGTTCTCGACAGCGCGGGTCTGGCGCGGCAGTTGTCGCTGCCTCCCGACCGCGATGATTTTTCCTCGGACATCGTCAGTTCCTATCGGGTGGCGCAGGGAGTTTTGCACAATCCCGCCAAGGACCGCCGCACGACCGAAGGCGTTTTTCACGTCACCGAAGGAGGCCTGCCGATTCCCGACGACAAAAAGGCCGTGCCGAAAATCGTTTTCGCTCGATTGCTGAATCTGGCTTTCACCCCGCCGCCGGAATTGATGCGGCTGCCGTTTACCTCGACTCAGGAAGCGCAGGCCGAATGCTTTGTTTCATTGCTGCTTCGACCGGTTGTGTGTCCTGAAGTCGTTGGTTTCACGCCGCAAAAGTCGATGGAAGTGCGCTTTTTTGCGCCGGGAAACCTTGTTAGCAACCTGGATTTTGTAGAGTCGATTTTTGGAAACGCAGGCGATCCGTTCCTGCCGGAAAACGACGCGGGCCTGGATGTCGAACATTGGACGGGACATACCGGCTGCGTCATTCTTGCGCCGCACCTCATTCGCGCGACCAAGAAATCTCTCGGACTCCCGCAATGGGCAGAAGCCACGGAACGGCAGCGCCGGGACGGAATGTGCTGGAAAAACGAAAACGAATGTTACAACGACGGCGGCGCATTCAAAATTACTGCGCGGAACGAACGGGGCGTCATTGTCACGGTCATTGCGGACAATTATTTCGGTTACTGCAAGAAGGAAGTCAAAACGCATATCAGCTATTCCGCGAACCTTCATGGGCTTTGCGAGGAGGAACACGCCGGCGGCGCATTGGTCTATCCCAGTTTTGATTTGGGCGAGGAATTTGACGCCGACAAACATGTGCGCTACCGCGGTCATTCCTTTGAGGAAATGGTGGAGCTCGCGGGGGATGCAATGGATTTGCAGCCCGAAGGCTACGCGATCGACAAGAAATATCCCGACATCCTTTACGTGCCGCGCGACGTGCATTTTGATCTGCGCAAACAAATCGTTTCCTGGGCGGGCAAGAGCGGCAAGCAGTGCATCAAGCTGGTCGCCGGCAGAACTTATATTCGCCCATCCGGCTATCGGGTGCGCGTTGAGAAACCATCGCCCGAGAGGGCCTGGCGGTTGGTCGGGACCGTCTCGGAACCGACGCTCTGCCACAAGCCGAGCACCGTCTCCGGCGGCGGCAAATCGGAAATCTCCAAGTCCATCGCAGACGCGATTATTCACGGCGCGGTGTTCACGGCGGATTTCAAACGGGATTTCGATTCGCTGGAAGAATTGCTGGCGCGGGATTATTCGAATCGATTTTCCGATCCGGCAAAAAACGGCAAGGACAAGCGTTCCATTCTCAGCCCGGAACGTTCGCTGGGGTCTGTCATCAAATTGTTTACACCGTCGGAGGGCGATTACTCCGACGAATTCAATCGCTCGCTCGCGGCCATTCCGCAATACCTTGTCGAACTGCTCTTCGTCGTGAAGCGGTTTCATAAGCCGTCGTGGAAAGAGAATTGGCGCGATCATTTTAGCGTCGATGTCATCAACGGGACGCCGGGCAACGAGTTGAAGTTTGAAGGTCGCAAGCTCATGTCAAACTTCCTGCGCGTCGGTTACGAAGCCGACGGCGCATGGCGTGTTTTTGGGTTGCGAAAGGATTTTCATCCCGCCGCCAAATTGCAGATGGAGGACGACATTACTGCATCGGTTGTCGTGCCTGTCACCGCCTTGAGTAATCTGAATGCGGATTACACAAACCCGTCGGTTAAATTTGTCTTCAACACCGAGCAACGCCTGTTTCAGCGTCCTGACGATGCCATCCATCGCGGTTACGACAAGCAGACGGAAAAGGATTTGTCCGAGCCGGGAAACTTTCTTTCAAATTTTCAGCCTCTGACGCCGGACACGGCGTGCGAGTTGGTCGAGGACTCCATTGGATTCGACACTTACAGCGAGCCAATGAAGCATTTGATTTCGGAAGCGGCCCACGGCAATCGCGGCTTGCGCTACTTCGCCTCCTCGGCGCATCCGAGAATCGTCGATGGGAAGCCGACCAAAAATCCGCGCTACCTTCAGAAGCGTCCCGACCTTGTCAATGCGAAGGACGCCTATGCCGCCGAAATGGCGACCCGGCTGCAGCGTCGAATGCCGCTCACTGCGCCGCTTTACACGCCTGTCAATCTTGTTGTTCCAGGACGCCGGAACAATCCGCCGGACGCCGCGGCGGGAATCCGGTCGCTCGCGGTGTTCAATCCGATTCATTACATGGAATTGCCTGAGTTGTTCATGGAATTTATTTCGAGCATGACGGGCAAATCTCCTTCAACCACAGGCGCAGGGTCCGAAGGCGCGTTGACCAAGGGGCCGTTCAATGCCCTGCCCCCTATTATTGACTTGAACGCGGCGCTGGTTTCCTACGCGGTCACTGGCGACAACGTCTTCGTCTCGTCCGCTGGATACATCGGGCCGAATGTGCGGGTCGATCACGATGTCAGTTTGCTGATACCGGAAGTTTGGTGTCGCATGGCGCCATCGGAACGGGATCCCGCGTTCCTCATCGAGAACGGATATTTCGAGAAATGCGAGGACATCGAATTCAACGGAAAAAAAATCCTCTCCAGCCGTCTCGGTTACCGGATGACCTCCAGCTTTACCCGCACTTTCTTTGGGCGGGTGTTCAATTACCCTCACGCCGTTTTCCCGGAGGAAATGATGCGGCCGGAGAAGCAGGACCTGGCCATATTTGCCGACGGCATGAATAACATTGTCGAAACGCATCAACGCGTCGCCCAAAATTATTTTGCTGATGGCAGCATCGAAATGGCCTGCCCGCCGCTCAAGGCGTTGCTGCACATCATGGCGCACGGACATTTTGAAGGACGCGATGCAACGGACCCGGGCATTCGGTCGCTTTTCACGCGCGAAAATGTGGTGGGCAGCGATTGGTACGCTGCGCGTCTCGCAGCAAAGCAGCGCCACGACCTGCAACTGTGGCGCAATCATGCCACTTATCTGGAAAACTTCCTCAAGAAAAAGAATTACGTCGAAGAAGCGAAACGCCTCGGAATTGCGCAAAAATTAGAAACCGCGTGGGATACCTATCATCGCGTCAAATCGCCAGACTACCTCGCGAGTTTGAACGGAACCATCGGCGTCCAGCCGCTTTAATCAAACAAGCTATGCTCGCGGCACAAAAAAATTAGCGCCCTGAAACGTACGATTCCAACTGGTTTATCGTCGCGTTTTGCGCGGAAATGATCCAACTCACGGTGTCGCCAATTGAAATCAATCCCACCAATTTGCCATCGTCAACAACAGGCAAATGCCGGGTGCGCTTCTCAGTCATTTGCCGCATCGCTTCCTCCACCGTGTCTTCAGAACGGATTGTTGCAACAACCGCAGTCAGGACATCGCGTACTCGCGTGGTGTGCGACGTTTTTCCCTCCAGCGCCACCTTTCGCGTGTAATCGCGTTCGGAAAACATCCCAACGAGGCGATCCGCTTCCATTACCGGAAGCGCGCCGATGTTTTTCCTGGCCAGAAGTTGAATCGCTTCAAACACGGTCGCTTGCGGCGATATGGTCCACACGGTCGCGCCCTTATGGTGCAGGATCGTGCCAATAGTGCCTGTCGTTGTGGTCGTCATGGTGTGTTGAAATAAAATAGCACTCGCCGCGCAACCATTCCAATAAAACTTTCCGACCGCCTATTTTCGACCGCGCAGAGGCATCAGCCCCACATACAAAGCCACCCAAATCGGTACCGCAAAAATTGCGATCGCGATCAAACGCGTCCATGTCCACGCCAACGCATGGGCTTGCATGGGAAAAATCGCGATCATGAAATAGTTGGCGAAACGCGTGTGACCCAGGAACCGTCCGTATTTTGGGAACCGTTTGCGCAAACCGCTTGCAAGGGCGACAATTCCCATTGTCAATACGAGCGCCGTTACAAGCAGGTTGACTGGAAGCGACATGTCCAATTCCAATCGGTAACCGCCGGAGGTTGTTGGGACGAAGTAAGGGTAAAGCCATTGGAGTCCCGCCCACAAAAAGCTGAAGCCGGTCTGGATCGCGGTGCGAAAATTTGCCTTTGGCGACGCAAGTTCATTCAGCAGCAATCCGAAGTAGAGCGGCACGATGCCCCACACCAGCGCGATATGGTGGAACGGCGTGGCGATGAGCGTCGCGAATTCTGACCAGTATAAACCCACGCGCCTTGTATAAAGTGTCCGATGCGCAATCAAAAGCTTGGATTGGGAGACTTGCGCGGCGGGGTGAGAGCTTGTTTACTTTGTGGCAATGCGAATTTTATCCGGCATACAGCCCTCCGGGGCGCTGCACCTGGGCAATTTTTTTGGAATGATGAAGCCCAGCATCGAGTTGCAAGAGCAAGGGCAGGCGCTGTACTTCATTGCCAATTATCATTCGATGACTTCGCTGTTTGATGCGGCGAAGCGGCGGAATTTTACGAATGATGTGGCGCTGGACTTTTTAGCCTGCGGGTTGGATCCGAAAAGAAGCCTGTTTTTCCGGCAATCGGATGTTCCTGAGGTCGCGGAACTGGCGTGGTTGCTGACGACGCTGACGCCGATGGGGTTGCTGGAACGTTGCACGAGTTACAAGGACAAGCTGGCGCGCGGGATTTCGCCGAATCACGGGATCTTCGCGTATCCCGTTCTGATGGCGGCGGATATTTTGATTTACGATTCCAACGTTGTGCCGGTCGGAAAGGACCAGAAGCAGCACGTCGAAGTCACGCGGGACATCGCGATCAAATTCAACGAAGCGTACGGGCAGACTTTTGTGATTCCTGAACCGCGCATCCGCGAGGAAACGGGGATGATTCCGGGATTGGACGGGCAAAAGATGAGCAAGAGTTATGGGAACACCATCGAAATTTTTGGGGAGGAAAAGGCGATACGGAAAAAAATCATGGGGATCGTCATGGACAGCCGCACTCCCCAGGAACCCAAACCCGATGCAGACAAAAACCTGGCGATCCAACTCCTGCGCTTGGTCGCGCCCGAATCGGTGGCGAAGGATTACGAGGACCGTTTGCGAGCAGGTGGTTTGGGATATGGAGACTTGAAGAAGGCGCTGTTTGAGCACTATTGGAATTATTTTGCCGCGGCGCGCGCTAAAAGGGCGGAATTGGTTGCAAACCCGGATTATGTCAAAGGCGTTTTGGCAGACGGGGCGACGAAGGCAAGAGCGATTGCGCGGATCGTGCTTTCACGGGCACGGTTGGCGTGCGGGCTGGATTAAAACCACAAATCTTCGTTAGTGCTAAGGTTGGACGGCAATGCGGAAATACATTTGCTGCCCGGAAGTGGGGATGTTCGTGACGCCGACCGGCGAGCCTGTGCCCGCGATGGGAGCTCCGTTGGCTGACCAATTGGTCTGGGTCAGATTGGTCAAAGCTTGGAGTTGATAGGTTTTTCCCACTTCAGTGTTCCAAGTAAGACTCAATGAAGTGCTAGTGTTTGTGATTCCCACCATCAACGGCGCGGGAGGCGTCACGGTTTGCACTCCAATGGTTTCATTGGGGCTGGTTCCGCTAAAGTTGATTGCACCGGGATAAACAACCGAACTGTTGGCGCCGACATCGGCAGTCATTTGATCAGGTGTGACTGTGCTTTGGAACATGAATGTTACGGTATTGCCAGCGGTGATGGGGGTTCCTCCTGTGAACTTGATTGATCCAGTGTCGCCAACTCCAGTCCAACCGTTGTCGCCGCTGATGCTCGTCGGGGTTGATTGCAGGAAAAAGTTTCCGGGAGTCCAAGCAAACCAGAAGGATTCGATCGGGGCGGAATTGTTCAAAGCGGTTAAGGTCAGGGTGTAATTATACGTCCCGCTCGTCCCAATTTCTGAGCCGGAAATGATGCTGCTGGCCAAAACATTTTGAGCGTGGCCTTGAATTACAGATGCCAAGGCAAACAGGACACTTAAGAGGGCGGTAGTGATTATTTTCATAGCTTCAATTCATTGCAAAATTCAACATCCCGTATGCATAAGACGTGAACTTTGCAAAAAGGTTCCAAAGTGAGCCTCAAAAAAGGCGCGCTATCGGCGATAGGGATGGCGCTGGTTTGTGGCGATGTTACAGGCTTGATCAGTCCTCAGCCGGATAATTGGCGTTGAGGCGGAAGAATTGGGTTGCGCCATCGAAGGGGACGTTGATGAGGTGCATTAAATCATCTCCTTCGATGGGTTGGCCGACGGGTTGCCAATCTGTGTTCGTTCCCAAAGCTGATGCGCTTTCAAGGATGTAATTGGCAGGCTGTGTGCCCGGCCCTGCATCGTCGGGAAGGAAGGAAGGAGCTGCCATTAAAATATTTACGCTGTTGGTGTCCAAACTGATCTTGTCGATGGTAAGGTCTGCTTGATATTGCGTTGTGAATGGGGCCGACGGCAAGTCCACGGGTCCGCCATCGGGACCGTTGGTGGACGTATCAACAAACTGCCATGTGGCAGTGTAATATCCCGGCTTGGTAACGCTGTAAACACGCCCATGAATGTGACCGTAAGGGTCCGAACCTGGAGAACCGTCGCTTTCACTGACATAAATTAGATTTGTTCCGTTGTGATAGGGAACGGGAACGCTCCAAGTGCGGTTGGTTCCATCAACGCCTTCGCCGTCTGCACCTTGGCCGGCGGTTTCCCAAAAACTGAATGTAGATCCCGGAGGGCCCTCGACATCAAGGAGTTTGACTTGAATGTATGTGCCCGGTGCGGCGTGTCCGGGTTCGGGTCCACCGTTGTCGGGTGTGGCGGCCAAGGCGATAAACACCGAGTCATCAGTCCAATACTCACCCATGTAAGGATCGTTGGTTGTGCTCGTATTAAGTCCAAAGACCCAACCGCCGTTTGTCGTAAAATCCTCGGCAGTGGGAGCATATTCCAAGGTTGCCCCAGGATTGCCGGTAGTCGCGCCGGCCGGCATGTGGTCATGGGCATAAGCAATGGCGCCCATCGACATTAAAATGAGAACGGTCAGAGTTTTTAAGGGTGTTTTTCTAATCTTTCGCAGAGTTTTCATTTTGAAGGAAAAAGTTTTTGTCAATTATTAGGTTGAATGAAACGGGTGACTTGCGGCGGAAGCAAATTCATGGTCTGACGCCATGACAGATAAGCCGCATGGCCGTCGGCGAAGAGATAATTTGCCCCGCCCAGATGAATCGTCACGGCCACCTGCGACTGAAAGGAAAGGACGGTGTAACCGCCCGAACTTGCGTCAGCGAAGTGGAAATGATCGGAACCAAGGTAATTTCCCCACGTCTCAGCGAGATGAATGGTTTCGGAAGGCGAGGGAATGAATGTAAGCCTGGAAAAATCCAGTTGTGGATCGCCAAATGGATTTGGCGTCAGGAAATCGTTAATTGCGTAACTGGTGACGCGATTATTGATGTTTGTATCGAGTGGGCAGAAAAAAATGGAGGTCAGCCCATAATTCCCCAACGTGCCGATCCACGACTCGTGCTGATGAGACGTTTCGGGCAGGCGGTCATTGTTGTCCAATTCGTAGAGAGCGCAGCCGATCCCTAGTTGCTTCAGGTTCGACAGGCATTGGATGGATTTTGCCTGGAGCTTGGACCTTGCCAAAGCCGGCAATAATATCGCCGCCAAAATAGCGATAACAGCGATGACCACCAACAATTCTATGAGCGTGAAAGCACGCCAACGTTTCATTTGATACATCTCGCCGAAACAGGCGATGTCGCGGCGAATTAAAAGGACTGATTTTAAGCCAGAGCACTGGCTTGGAGAAATTCAGGGATGAACGTCCTGAACCTATTGCAAGAAGATCAAACGACTCTCGGCGGGGGCGCAGGCGGTTGGTGGGTCAATTCAGAGATCGAAAATATGACGGCTGGTTGAAGGCAAAAAAATTGTGGCGGAGTGAAAACAACTTCACTGTGTTCGGACGCAAACTCAAATTTTTGCAAATGGAGAGGGAATTCTTTTTTCTTTTCTGTCTGTTTGCCCGCCGCGATTTGTTTGCAAAGTGGACAGGGATGCTTTCCGTCAAATGTCTTGGCAAGGGCCTCAGTCAACGAACTGGTATAAGTGTAATCTATGATCATGCCAGTCCATGCCACAGATTGCAGCAACGTCCAATGCAGTCCGATCGAGCACGTCAGGACCAGCAATAGAATATATTTGGCAAATCGACGCAGCACAACAAACGGTTTTACGGCAATCCCTTAGAGGCGATACTGAGCCGTCGCAGAAATTTTGCAAGCTATCTTTGGACAGAAAAAGCCTGCGCTTGTAAAAAATGCACCAGCGCACCCGGCAATTTTCATTCGTGCCGCAGAGCGATCATTGGGTCCACGCGGGCCGCGCGGCGCGCCGGGAGCCAGCACGCGGCCAATGCCACCGCGCTGAGCAAGCTAATAACAACGGCAAATGAAACCGGGTCCAGCGAGTTTATTTTGAAGAGTTCCATCTGGCTACCGACAAAACGGACGACCCCAACGCTGGCAATCGTTCCAACGAGAATTCCGAGTCCGGCAAGAGCGCTGCCGTCTTTGAGGACGAGCCTGAGAACATCGCCGCGTTGAGCGCCAAGGGCCATGCGTACGCCAATCTCACGCGTTCGGCAGGTGACGAGATAAGAGAGAACGCTGAACAATCCAACCGTCGCCAATGCCAAGCCTGCCACTGCAAACAGGCTGAATAGCGCCATTGTGAATCGGGGTTGCGCGGATTCCTGCGCCATCGCCATTTCGAGGGTGCTGGTGTTTTGCACCGGCAATTGAGGATTCAGAGCCTTTACCTCGTCGCGCAATGAGTTGAAGATTGAAGCGGAATTTTCACGGGAACGGATGGCTAGCGTCCGGTTGGGAGGTGCGGCCAAGGTATAGGGGATGAAGGCAGCCGGTGTGGTGTCGCTTGTCCGACCGTCATTGTGGGTGTCGGCGCAGATGCCGACGACGGTGAGTTCGGCGGTGGCGTTTTCCGGTATGAAGAGGTTAGGTATTTGTTGCTTGAGGAGATTGAGATGGATGGCTCGTCCTACCGGGTCTTCGCCGGCAGGCCACAGTTTTGCGGCTGTTTCGTTAATCACAGCCACCTGATCCTTGCGGCGGATGTTGTCGGCATTGAGCATTTGCCCGCGCCGAAAAGCGATGCCCATGGTCTTGAAATAGTCCGGGCTGATCAGGTTAATCATAAGCGGTTTGGCATCGGGACCTGGCTGGCCGTCGATTGAATAAGGCGAATTGGGACCGCCAAACGGCATTCCGCCATTTCCGATGTTCGCCGATTGCACACCGGGGATTTTTTCGACGCGTTCGAGAAGTTCCTGAGCAAAGCGATTGCGTTCCTCCAAAGTTTTGTAACGAGACTGCGGCAACATTACACCCGCAGTGACCACGTTCTCGGGGCGAAACCCCGGGTCCACATTCTGAAGCGCCATGAAGCTGCGAATGGTGAGGCCTGCGCAGATCAATAGAATTACGGAGAGGGCCATTTCAGCGACGATGAGGGTGGAGCGGAAAGCGCCAGCGCGAACCAGCACTGATGCGGAGCGTTCGTCCTTCATGGCGCCAGCAACATCAGGGCGAGTGGTTTGCAAGGCCGGAACCAGGCCGAACGCGATGCCTGCGAGAACGGCCATCGTGATGCTAAAGAGAAGCACATGACCGTTGACCTCGATGCGGGCCTCGGAGGGAATATAATATCCGGGCATGAGCGCCACCATCAGCTTGGTGATTGCAACGGTAAGGGCCAATCCCAACACGCAGCCCAGGCCGGACAAGAGAATGCTTTCTGTCACCAATTGCCGCAGGAGCCGCCCTCGTCCCGCGCCGATGGCCATCCGGATCGCCATTTCGCGTGTGCGACCGGTGGCGCGGGCAAGCTGGAGGTTGGCGATGTTCGCGCAAGCGATTAGCAATAGGAAAGTGACCGCGCCAAAAAGCAGGCGCAGTGCGTTCTGCATGGTTCCGCTGGCCACGGTAATGTCCAGATAGTTGGTCAAGGTGGCTTTGAAGGATTCTTTGGGAAAATCAGCGGGATTAGCCTTTGCCATTTCGGTCTCAGTCAATTGAAGTTGTTCTTGCGCGACGGAAGGATTGATTCCCGGCTTCAGACGGCCAATAGGGAAGAGGCTTCCCGGGTCGCCCGGCTTGCTGGCCCAAGGCAGCCAAAGCCCGTCAATCGTCCACCAGCCAAAATGCGACGGCATCACCCCGACAATCGTGTAAAGCTGGTCGTCCAGACGAAGAGTTTGACCGAGCACTTTGGGGTCGCCGCCGAAAAGGCGCTGCCAAAGATTGAATGTGATGACCGTGACTGGTTGGGGAACGCCCGAAGTCGAAAAGTCGCCGGGGCCAAAGACCCTCCCGAGCAGCGGCGACACTCCGATGAAGTGAAAAGCGTTCGATGTCAGACGCGGCGTTGTGATGTTTTCGGGGGCGAATTCTCCCGTCAGCAGAGAACTGCCGGGGGATGTTCCCATCATGTCCGCGAATGCAGGCAAGGCGCCCATCAAGTCGATCTCGGATTTGCGAAACGGACGCATGATCTGACGGCTGTTGACGCTTTGTGTCCCAGGCACCCAAATCTGCTCGGGACGCGAGTAAGGATAGGGATTGATGAGCACTCCGTAGATGACGCTGAAGATGGCGGTGGTTGCACCGATGCCGAGCGCAAGGGTGAGCACTGCCACAACGGTAAAACCGGGGTTCTTGCACAATTGCCGCGCGCCGAAGCGCAAATCCTGCCAGAGCGTCTCCAGCAACGGGATGCTTCGTTGGTCGCGGCAGGCTTCCTTTGTGGATTCGATTGCGCCCAGCCGGAGAATTGCCTGGCGGCGCGCTTCTTCGGAGGACATTCCTGACCGAACGTTTTCGTCGATGTGCATTTGAAGGTGGCTCTCGATCTCAGCTTCAAGGTCTTGATCCTTGCGCTGCTTGCTGAACAACCCGCCGAACTTCATGAACCATTTGCGAAACTTTTTCATGGGAATTTCTTATTCTTGACGAAGTGCGGTCATCGGATCGACTTTTGCCGCGCGACGCGCGGGAAAATAACCAGCGAGACAAGCAACTCCGCACAAAATGAAAGCCATCGCTGCGAAAGTAAGCGGATCGTTTGGTGTCGTTTGAAAAAGCAGTGATTCAATCAGGCGCACTACCGCAAGCGAAGCAATGACTCCAATGAATAGCCCGGAAACTGCAAGCCGCAGTGTTTTCCAAACCACGTCTTGTTGGATCCGACTTCTCGTCGCGCCAAGAGCCATGCGGATGCCGATCTCCTGAGTTTGCCTCGTAACCGAATATGAGATAATGCCGTAAATCCCCAGCGAAGCGAGAACAAGGCCGAAACAGGCGAAGGCACTGACGAGCAGCACAAAGAAACGCCTGGGAGAGGTCGCCCGGTCCACAAGTCTCTGGATCGGTTTAAATTCCGTCGCCGATTGACCCGGGTTCGTCTCCCGCAACCTTTGCATCACAGTTGTCGCAAGTGCGGACGACGGCAGTTTCGAGCGCACCACGAGAAAGCTTCCTTCCGGACCAAATTGTTTCGTGGCTGGCAGGTACATCTGAGCGCCCGCATTGTCTTCCGCGCTGCTTTCGCGCACATCGGCGATTACTCCAATGACCTCGGCGTCCGCTCCCCCTGCGACGGCAAAGCGGCCAATCGGATCCTGGGTTGGCCACAGTTTCCGAGCGACGGTCTGGTTGATGATCACGACGTTCCGGTTCTCGAGAAGATCTGTCCAACTGAGGTCGCGTCCTTCGAGCAGCCGCATTCCCATCGCCTTTAGATAACCCGGCGAAATAATGTAAACAAAAACGCCTATGTTGCTCTTTGGCTCGCCTTTGATGCCGATTCCCCAACTCCGGTTGCGGCTCATTGGCAAGTTGTCGGTTATGCCCGCCGCCTCAACTCCTGGGATTGCCGAGCTGCGGCCCACCACTTCTTCCCATGCCGCAGATCGTTTAGCTGAATTCCCGTTGTCTTCAAAATCCACGCTGATGGCCGCCGCGCGGCTTGGCTCAAAGCCCAGATCAACGTCCAGAATGCGCAGAAAACTCCGCAGTAACAAACCTGCGCAAACCAGGAGAACGCATGCCATGCCGATTTCCATGATTACCAACGATGAGCGAATCCGCTCATGCTTTCTGCCTTCGCTGGCGCCACGCCCGCCATCTTTAAGCCTTTCCTGGAGATTCCGCACCGACATGCCCAGCGCCGGAGCGACGCCAATGAGAACTGTTGCCGCAATCGTAATCAGTATTGTCCAGCACAATACTGTCCCGTCTATGCGAACCGAGCTGAGCAACGGCAGAGCAATCGATCCCTGATGCGCCAGAGAGGTGATGACGGCGGTAGCAAGCCCCAAACCGAGCGCCGCTCCGAAACCAGCCGGGATCAGGCTCTCGATGATTAATTGACACACCAATCGGCCGCGGCTTGCTCCCAAAGCGAGGCGCACCGCAAATTCCCGCCTTCGCGCCGCTGCCCGAGCCATCAGCAAGTTGGACAGATTCAAGCAAACAATGAGCAGAATCAGGCCGACGGCGCACCATAGGACGATTAATGACCGCCTCAGCTTGCCGCTGATGTAATCTTTCAATCCTGTAAGCTGGCCGGTGTACCCTTTTCCGTATTCAGGATGTTTGTGTTCGAAATAAAGCTGCGGAAACAGTTGATCCGCCTCACTCTGGGCCTGCGCCAAAGTCTTCCCGGGTTTAAGCCGGCCAACCAATGCCAGGTCGTTCCCATCGTCGCGGTAGTCATCCATGATGTAAGGTGCGAAGAGATCAATCTTGGCTCCGGGCGAGAACACTGCTCCAAAATCGAAGGCGGCGGGCAATACTCCGATAACGGTGACCAAAGCGTTGTTTAAATGGATTGTTTGGCCGACAATTGCGGCATCACCACCAAACTGCCGTCTCCAAAACGGGTTACTCAACACCACTGCGGGCGGGGCGTGTTGCGCGAATTCCTCCGACCTGAACATGCGGCCCAGCGAAGGCTGTACGCCGAGCGTCTGGAAAAACCCTTCTGCGACAAAGAGACCGGTAACAGGGACCGGCTGATCTTTCCCAACGAGCTTGAAATTGTTGGGTGAACTGAACGCAAAGTAGCCGCTAACCGACTGAAAGGATTGGTTCTGTTGCTGAAAATCCTGCGTGGCATCCGCAGTGTACGTTCTGCTCGATTCGCCGGACCCTGAATTCTTTTCAACGATGCGGACCAACTGCTGTGCATCGGGAAAGGGCAGCGGACGCAGCAAAATTGTGTTTACAATACTGAACACAGCGACATTTGCCCCGATCCCCAACGCTAAAATGAGCGCAATTATGAAAGTAAAACCTGGGCTGTTCTTTAGCATTCGAAATCCAAAGCGAACGTCCTGGATTAAATTTTCCAGCCACCGCACCCCCCGTTGCTCCCGGTAGAGTTCTTTCGCGGACTCAAGTCCTCCCATCTTGATCATCGCCTGGCGGCGGGCTTCTTCAGAGGACATTCCTGATTTGAGGTTGTCGTCGATATGCATTTGAAGGTGGCTTTCAATTTCAGCTTCGAGGTCGCGATCTTTGCTCTGCTTGCTGAACAAGCTGCCGAGCCTTTTGATCCATCCTCGAAGTTTTTGCATTCTGCTCCTTATGCAGGTTTCAGGAACATGGCCAGAATCGCTGACATCTGCTGCCAATCCTGTGTTTCCTTTTCCAATTGTTTCCGACCTGCGCGCGTCAGTTCATAATATTTGGCCTTGCGGTTGTTGTCCGACACGCCCCATTGCGAGGCGATGTATCCTTCCTGCTCGAGCTTTAAAAGGGCGGGATAAAGTGTGCCGTAATTCACGGACAGGAAATCGTTGCTGATTTTTTCGATTTGCCGGGCGATCCCGTAGCCGTGCAGCGAGCCGGTTCGCTCCAATGTTTTCAGGATCATCAAGGCCAAAGTCCCTTGCCAAACATCAATTTTGTCGCCCATGGAACGAGACTAAACAGATTTGTATTGGAAAACAATAGGAGATTTGAGGTGTGTTTTATCCGGCCCGGCTGAATCTCACAAAAACTTAGATTTTATAATTCTTCTTACCACGGTGAAAACTATCCCGGATGGAACGCTGTAGATTACCGCACTCAAGAATAACACAGAGCAGTAATAAGCGGGAGCGTTGAGGCGGTTCATGTCGAATCCAAGCCGTCCAACGGGCATCAAAATAAAAGCCAGAATAATGGCGCATCCAACCGAACGGGAAAAGTAACACATCCATATTTCGACAATGAAAATTAGAAAGCAAAACGCGGAGATGGCAATTAATACTTCCCGAAATGGATGAGCGCGGTAAAGTTGGTTGGCTCGCAGTTTCATTCGTTAGTTCTTGCGATTGACAGACAAAACGTCGCCAAAGTATTCGCTGGAATCAGGATTGGAGTTCGTGGCATGAGGCTAAGCTAAACTTCTTGCGGATGCCAGTAAAGGACAAGGGCGATCAAAAACGTGCGTTTGAGGTTCCACCTTTCCTCGGCTAATGAGGGCTGTTAAGGTTTTGGCAGCAAGAATGACCAAGGCAGTTATGAACGCCGTTGCCGCCCATCTTTTTCTGGAAAAACCGCTGTCAAATGAATGGATCTTTTTATCGGCTGACTCGCGACCTGCACCTTTACTTCGGGTTGTTCATCAGCCCATTTGTGCTCCTCTTTTCCGTGAGCGTCTTTTTTTTCGTGCATTCCTGGGTGCCGAAATTTGCGCCGGACACTGTCAAGACAAGGGTGGTTTCGACGGTGGCGCTTCCCAGCGACATCGAAAAGCTTTCCGGGCGTCCACTGATCGAGGCGCTCAAACCCGCTCTGACAAAGCTGAACGTTCCCGGTGAGATTGGGTTTATCCGGCATATGATCAAGGAAGAGCAGTTGATCATCCCGGTCTCAATTCCGGGACGCGCGACGACTGTGACCCTCAACCTGGCCAGCCATGAAGCCAGCATTGTGAGCCGCGAGACCGGATTGGCGGACGCCTGCATGACCCTTCATATTTCGCCAGGGCAGCATGGGCCGGACATCCGGATGAATTGGTTTTACGCCAAAATCTGGCGGTGGTTCGCCGATGCGACGGTTTACTTGACGCTCTTTATCACCGTAAGCGGTGTTTATCTCTGGTATATGCTCCGCGCCGAACGAAAGGTTGGTTATATTCTATTATTCACGGGGGCGTTGACTTTTTTTGGAATGGCCTATGCCCTCAGCCGCTAAACTTCCCATCCCAGCCGAAGCAAGTCCCAGTTCCAGTTTGCGGGTGACCTTCGAACGGTGGAATCGCAAGCTGCATTTTTATTGCGGATTGTTTTTGCTCTTCTTCGTGTGGCTCTTTGCCTTTAGCGGTTTGCTCCTCAACCATTCCGGGTGGACTTTTCATGAATACTGGAAAAACCGCAAACAGGCGGATTACAAGCGCCCGATATCAGCGCCAGGGCCGACTGTGAGCGGCGACCTCGCGCAAGCGCGGGATGTCATGAAACAGCTTGGAATCGACGGCGATATTTTGTGGACCACGACACGGACTGACGCAGACAGGCTCGATTTTCAGGTGAGGCGTCCGGGTCATTTCTTTGTGATCAAAGCCGATTGGACGAAGAAGCGCGCCACAGTGCAACAAAGCGATGTCAACCTTTGGGGAGTGATAAAAACCCTTCACACTTTCACTGGCAACGTCCTCGACGACCCTCGGAACAACCGTGATTGGGCGTTGACATATATGTGGGCGTATTCGATGGATGCCGTCGCGGTTGGATTAATCTACATGGTTTTCAGCAGCATCTACATGTGGTTGCGGCTGCCGAAGAAACGAGTGATGGGGACCATCGTTCTCGGGCTGGGATTGCTGAGTTGTGGTTTATTTTGCGTTGGTCTCCGATGGATTTTCTGAAGCGCGTCAGAAAGGTTCGGAGCTAGTCGCAGCCGCCGAGAAAAGAGGCGGGGAAGACAATATTTCGGTTCAACTGATCCGAATTGAAGAAATCGAACAACGCAATTTTTATCGGGGCGCCGCGTGTTACGTAAAATCAACCGCATCCAATGTGAGCACTGACATTCAACCAGGCCAACTGCTCGACAATCGCTTCCAAATCACCGATTTGATCAATCGAAGCGGCATGGCGTCCATCTTCAAAGCTGAAGACCTTAAAACCGGAACGATGGTTGCGATCAAAGCGCCGTTGATGCAGTTTGAGAGCGATCCAGCGTCATTTTCGCGATTCGAGCGAAAGGAGGAAATCGGCCAGTCGCTGAACCATCCCTCGATCCTAAAGATTTATATTATTCCGAAGGAGGAAAAGAGCCAGCCTTACATTGTCATGGAATATTTGCAGGGGCAGACGTTGTCGGTGTCACTCATAGTCAACATCCTACAGGTTTGTCTTTCTTGAATTTTGCAGGATTCAGACTATTGTTGGCTCGAAAACTTGGGCCTGACTATGAAAACGGCGGGCCAAAATACTGCCATGAGCTTGGGGATTGAATCAGACACAGGGAGGCTTCGCCGGGAGAATTTCCGAAACTCAAATCACCTCCAGAATTCGCCGTTGCAGATCGCAGCGAATCGCCGCCTGGCAAAGCTGCTCGGCTTGGTTGCGGCGATTCTGGGCGTCTCCGTCCTCGCGGGATGGAAGTTTGATTTGACAGAACTTAAAACGGTTCTCCCGAGGATGGTTTCCATGGCGATCAATACGGCTTTGGCGATGGTGTTTTGCGGAGGATCGTTGGTCATTTTGTCGCGGGGCAAAGTTGCGCCTGGCTGGCGGTTATTAGTGACAGCGATGGCAACCGTCGTGACCGCCGTCGGATGTTTGACTTTGTGCGAATCGCTTTTCGACTGGGAACTTGGGCTGGACCAATTCCTGATGCGCCTCGGCGCAGGCGGCGCGTCAAATGCAATTTCATCGCGAATGGCGCCGTCCACGGCATTTTGCTTTGTGTTGATGGGCGGCTCGCTGTTGGTTGCGTCGCGACCGATGAAGAACCGTGCAAGATTGCCGTTGATTGAGGCGATGGGAGTTTCGGTCCTTGTTGCCGGGGGATTCGCGATGACCGGTTATCTACTTGACGGGATGTTTGACCTGCATTTTTGGGGGCATACCGGCATGGCCATTCATACGGCGGCGGGATTTATTCTGCTGGCGGGCGCGGTGCTTGCGTTTGCCCGAAGCGAAGGAGGACTGCGGTGGTCGTTAAACGCACCAGCCACCGGCGGTTTTGTCGTGGGAGTATTTTCGCTGCTGATCGCGGCGGCGATTTCTTATTATTTTATCAACCAGATTTTGCAAAGCGAGTTGCGCGTGGGACACACCCGGGAAATTCTCAAGACCATCAACAGCATCAAGATTGGCGTGGATTCCAGCGGGACCAATCAGCGAACTTACATTAACTCGGGCAACGATAGCGTTCTTCAGGACGGCGTTCGCATTAAAGATACTCTTTACAGAAAGCTCGGTTCGCTTGGAAAACTGACCTCGGATGAACCGCGTCAACAATTTCGGCTTAGTCAACTCACGCCCCTCATTTCGCAGCGGTTTGAATGGGGAGACAGGACGATTGCGGCGCGACGACAAAGCGGACTTGCGGCCGCGGAGGAAATTATTGAAGGCGGCGAAGGAATGATGTTGACGGCTAAAATCCGCAAGCTGATCGGGGAAATGGAAGACGAGGAATATTTGTTGCTCGATGAACGGCAGGACTACCAAAGCTCCATTTCGTCGAGGACAATTCTTCTCTTGCCGCTAGGCGTTTTCCTGAGTGTCACGCTGCTCGCGCTCGGTTTGTTTTTCCTGAACGCGGGAATGGCCGAACGCTCGCAGACCGAGGCGCAACTCAAGGAATCCTACAAGGAGGTCAGCGATTTGAAGGCGGCGCTCGACGAGCATTCAATTGTCGCCATCACGGACCCGCAGGGGCGGATCACTTACGTCAACGATAAGTTCTGCGCCATTTCCAAGTTTTCCCATGAAGAATTGATCGGGCAGGACCATCGCATCATCAACTCCGGCTGGCATTCGCGGGAGTTTATCCGCGGGCTTTGGACAACGATCTCGCGTGGCAAAGTTTGGAAGGGTGAAATTAAAAATAAAGCCAGGGACGGCTCATTTTACTGGGTCAATACGACGATTGTTCCATTCCTCAATCCTGACGGAAAGCCGCGCCAATACGTGGCGATTCGCACAGACATTACAGACCAAAAGCGGGCGCAAACGGCGCTGCGGGAATCCCATGAGCAGCTTGAACGGAAAGTGACGGAGCGGACTGCGGAGTTGCAGCTCGCCAAGGAAATCGCCGAAACCGCCGGACGCGCGAAGTCGGAATTCCTCGCGTCGATGAGCCATGAATTGCGCACGCCGCTGAACGGGATCATTGGGTTTTCCGAATTTCTCGCGGACGGCATGCCGGGTCCGCTGAACTCGAAGCAGCAGGAATATCTCGGCGATATTCTCAACAGCGGCCGGCATCTGTTGCAGCTTATCAACGATGTTCTGGACCTTGCCAAGGTTGAGGCCGGCAAAATCGACATTGTCCCGGAAACGTTCACGCTGCGGCGGGCATTGGCGGAAGTGCGCTCTGTAAGCGAGCCTCTGGCGCAGAAAAAAAATATCCAGGTCAGTCTGGCAGTTGATTCAGAATTGAACCAGGTCACGCTCGACCAAAAAAGATTCAAGCAAGTCGTATATAATTTATTGTCCAACGCGGTCAAGTTTACCGACGGCGGGGGCAACGTGGAAATCAACTGTGTCGCGTGCGGCGGGCAACAACTTAAATTGTCCGTGCGGGACAGCGGAATCGGAATCAAGCCGGAGAATCTCAAGCGGTTGTTCAAGGAGTTCGAGCAGATCGAATCGGGGACAGCGCGGCGTTATGAGGGCACGGGGCTTGGCCTTGCGTTGACTCGCAAAATTGTCGAGATGCAGGGCGGCTCCATCTGCGTCGCCAGCGAGGTTGGAAAAGGGACCACGTTCACAGTTGTCCTTCCGTTAGTGTTCGCCGTAACGCAAGCAGATTGCGCAAAAGGCGCACGTTCTGATAGCTTAAGGGTGTGACCTCCAGATTTTGGCCGGCATTGTTTTCGGCATACGCTCTCGTTTGCGCGCTTCACGGTGAACCATCTTCGAAGCCATTCGACGCGGCGCCATTTGGAACTTCGATCGAGGATGGGCGTGGAATCATGTGGGACGATCCGCGAGAAATTCACGCCGTCACGGTGGAGTTCGCTGATAAAATTTCCGACGGAGTGAAAGTTCACGTCGAATATTGGGGAAGCCATTGGCCTGCCCAGCATCTTCCGAAGGACCGGGAACCGGGCGGCGGCGACGTGGGCTGGCTGGAGCTAGGAAATTGGTACAACGGCGGTTGGCGCGTTGCCGATGCGGAGCGAACGATTTCCGGCAATTCGTTACGTTTCAATTTTCGGCCTGTCAATGCGAAGGAATTCCCCGATCTGACGAATTACGCATCGACTGGGCGATTCACACTCAAGATTCGTGTCACTTCCGAACAGCCGATGCCGAAGATTACCAAGATTGAAACGTTTACTGATTCCACGTACTCGAACCACAGACTTCGAGTGGTTTGGGCTGCACCGTGTGGTGAAGTCTATGCCAACGCATTTAACGGCTGGGTCTCCGCCAACAGCGACGCTGTTACAACAACAGTCTTGAGCATAGCGGCGGTCAATAACAGCGATCCCAATACCTTTGACCGCACCCTTGTCACGCTCCACAACGGCACAAATACATTCACTTTCAAGGTCGATGACCTGGAGGATGGCGCGTTGTTTCTCCCGGAATATGGCGCGGCGATTCTTCCCGCTGACGACCACCGCGATTACGCCACTGTCGCTAAACTTATTCAGCGCGCCGGGCATAAGACGCTTTATGACCGCATCGCGGAAATGCCTGAGCAAACGTGGACCTCCGCCTGGAACGGAATGCCGCCAAAAAAATCGCGCATTTGCTTCGTGCTTGGACTTGACGGCGCGAGGCAGAAATTTCGACTTGATGCTGATGGAGACGTTTTCATCCGCTGGAACGACCAATTCATGAAAGGTCTTCCGGCGCGCGACACGGCACGGCTTGATTTGGAGAAGCCGCCGGTGCATTTCAAGTTCGAACTGCCCGCGCAACCGGTGGAACGCCATATCGAAGAGGAATCAATCCCTACGTGCATCACAACCTGGGAGCGCGACGGAGTGCGAATCACACAAACCGCGTTTGCCACTGCGCTCGATGGCACGAAACCGAAAGGCGGCCCGCCTCCGCCCGACGTTTTTGCCGTGGCGATGCTGCGGTTTGATTTTACGAATTTTACCGACACGGAAACCGAGGCGGCATTGCCATTTACAATCCGGGGCGGCGAAACTTACGAGCATCTTCGTATTGACGCAAAAGGCTTGATTTGGAACGGCGATCAATTGCGGGGCCAGATCATTGCCAGCGGCACACCAACCGTTTCGAGCAATCACATTTCATTATCAATGCCGCTGGCTCCGCACAGGACAGAGACGGTTTTCATCAAGATGCCGTATCTGCCGTTGACCGAACCGATGGAGTTCAAAGCTCTGGAAGCGCTGGACTTCGACCGCGAAAGGAAAGCCACGGGCGATTACTGGCGCGCACAAATTGATCGCAGTTCCCGCCTCATTACCCCGGAACCAATCCTGAATAATTTTTACCGCGCGGTGCCCGGACATTTGCTCATCAATTCCGAATTTGATCCGGGAAGCGATCGCCGTTTCGCACGCGTCGGCTCGTTCAACTACGGAAATTATGGCAACGAATCGTGCATGATGGTGCTGGACCTTGATCGTCGCGGCTACCACAAGGAAGCTGAAGAATGTCTGGACGCGTGGCTTCATTACCAGGGAACCGTGGGACTTCCCGGCGACTTCGATTCCAAGGAGGGTGTCCTTTACGGTACGGCCGGTTACGAGTCCGGCGGATATAACCAACACCACGGCTGGATTCTTTGGACACTTGCCGAGCATTATCGATTTACGCGGGACGAAGCATGGTTGCGTCAGGCGTCTCCAGGCATTCGCGCGGGAGCGGATTGGATCATTCGCGAGACGGCGCGCAACGATAAGCTGGATGACGGACGACGAGGTTTGTTGCCGCCGGGCGATCTTGAGGATATCGGCGATTGGTGGACCTGGCTTTCGACGAGTTGTTATACATGGCGCGGTTTGGACGGGGCGGCGTGGGCCTTGGAACAAATTCACGATCCCGATGCGCCACGAATTCGCGCCGCAGCGGAGGAATTTCACAAAAATCTCGTTGACCACTTCATGGCAGCCTCCGCGCGGTCGCCGGTTGTCCGATTGCGCGACGGGACGGCGATTCCACAGATCCCTTCCTATGTTCAACGGCGTGGGCGCAGCTTTGGCTGGATTTGCGAGACGCTCGAAGGCGCGATCCACTTGATTATCACAAAAGCCATCGATCCGAAGTCCACTCAGGCGCAATGGATTTTGAAAGATTACGAGGACAATCTTTTCCTCTCCAACCAATACGGCTACACGCTTGATAATTTTGACAAGTATTGGTTTGGCCGCGGCGGGATGTCGATGCAGGCGTGCCTCCTTTTCGATGTCGAGGCTTACCTTTATCGCGATGATGTGAAACAAGCGTTGCGCGCGATGTTCAACGCCATTGCGCTGAACCACTTTTCCGACGTCCACATGAACACCGAACACGCCCTGCCGGAAATGGGCGACTGGCGCGGCGACCATTACAAGACCTCCGACGAAGCCAACGCCTGCGGGTGGTTGCGCGAAATTTTTGTTCGCGAGGAAGGTGATTCTCTGCTGATTGGCCAGGCGGTTCCGCGCGATTGGCTGAAGCCGGGCCAGGAATGTGGAATTGAAAACGCCGCCACCTACTTCGGCAAAACAACTGTCGTCTATCACGGCGGAGCGGACCGCATCACAGCAGAATTGCAAGGGCCAACGCGCAATCCGCCTCATGAAATCCGCCTTCGATTCCGAGCGCCGAATGAAAAAGCTCCTCTGAAAGTCGCGGTCAATGGCAAGCCTTGGAAAAATCTTAGCGACAATTGGGTGATACTTCCCGGCGACATCGGCACGGCTGAAATCGTCGCGACTTACTGAGAGCGAGATTTGCGTCAGTACGGATTCTTACCAGTCAGAAGCGTGACGGCAGATTGCGTCGTCACAACTCAAAGAATTTTTGCAGGCGGTCGGCAAAAGTTTCTTTGTAGAGGAATTTGGTGTCCATGAAAACTTCCGGAGTGGTGCGGTTGGCCAGGATTCCTTCGTTTTCCATCTGACGGGTAGCGAGCAGTTCGCTGAGCTTGTTGAGAAGTTCGGGATTTTCTTTGAGACTCTGCGCGAGCACCGATTTGCTGATCTCCACCGTTTCGCAATCCTGATTGGCCAGAACTGTTGCGGTTCGCTTTTCACCGGTAAGCAGCGACATTTCGCCAAAGCAATCACCGGACTTCAGCGAGGCAACCAGGACCTTATGGCCGTCCTTTTCGACAATGACATCCGCCGCGCCCTCGACCAAAATGAACATCGAATGACCGACGCCACCCTGCTCGATCAATTTTTCGCCGCGCCCAAAATGGACAATTCGTCCGCGCGGCAAAAGTGCGTCGAATTGCACGTCTGAAAGCGCCTTGAAAATAGGCTGCTGACGCAAGATGGACCGGGCCGCCGTTTGAAGTTCGTGCGTCTTGTTTTTGGAGGCCCGCTCGATTTGGACGGTGCGAATCGGAAACGGCATCGAAATTCCGTGGCGGCGAAGGCTGTACCAGACATTCGTGCGGATGGAATCGCAGACTTCAAAATAGCGCGCCTGGTCGCTAAGCCAGAACTTGATTTCGTATTCGATGGAAGAATCGCCGAAATTTTTCAGATAAACCGCGGGCCTGGGTTCCGCCGCGATGCCGACCGCGTTGCCCGTGGCGTGGAGCAAAATATCCTTGACGCGAGTTGGCGGAGCCGCGAAGTCGATTCCGACCGACAATCGCATTGCATGATTGTTGGTGGGTCGATTGAGATTGACGATCGTCTTCCCGGACATTTCGCGATGGGGAATTTCGATGGAGACGCCGTCGTTTGTGACCAATCGTGTCGAACGCCAGTTGATCTCGACCACCTTCGCGAACCGCGTATCGACCTGCAACCAGTCGCCTTGCGAGTAAGCTTTGCCGACCTGAAGCGCAAGCCCGGCGATAATATTTCCAATGAGGTCCTGCATCGCCAGACCGATAACGATCGCGAGAATTCCCGGCGCGATAAGCAACTTTTCAACGTTCTGCTTGTAAACCCAGAACAAGACAAAGAACGCCGCGACGAAAAGTATGGCGAGGTGCCCGACTTCGCTGAGGAATTTTGGCACTTCAACTTTGTGGCGCTCCCTGAGATAAGCCTGCCAGATATAGCGATCGACCAGGGCAATCAAGAACACCGATCCGAAAATGATCGTGGCCGCTTCAAACTCGGTGCGATGCCACTCGATGTCCAGCAGCCACATCGGCACGAAAATAGCCAGCGGGAACGCGAACAGATGATAGGGCCAGCCGAGACGGACGCGTTGTTTGCGTTTTAATTGACGCCCCCCGAGCACCAGAAGGCAGTACAGCCCGGGAACCGACAATAAAAAAAGAAGGCTTTTTGGGCCCGTGTCGAACTCGAACATGCGCGGATACTAGAGGGAATTGTCAACGATGACAATTACGACTGCGACCGTTCACGAATCCACGGTTATTTGTTTTTCAAGGCGGGGTCAGGGCCTTGCAACTTGGCGACCTCGTCAAACACAGCTTTCAGGCAGTTCCACGAGTTGACCGTTTCGGGATCGCTTTGATACTCCTTGTCCAGAAAACCGCCGACGCCGTTCCATGAAGTTTGCATGACGCCAAGGAATCGGGCTTTCATCTTATCTGAAGAGGTGTTTCGCCATTGATACATTTCATCGACTTCCTGCACGGCGGGCGAGGACAATTTCCAGGGGCAAATCATGACTTTGAAGCCTTTGGCCGCAAAATAGACGGGCGTCGGGTCAGGATGGTCGTAGTGCCAATCGCAAATAGTGACGTCTTTAGGAATAAGATCGACGGCGCGAAAAGTGTCGTTTTCGCTGGCTTCCCATTCGCCAAGGCCGGTTGTTTTTCCGTCAAGCAAGCGGTCGCCCCAAATCCACAAATGACGGCTTTTTTCCCGCAAATGGTCGTCCAATGCCGTTACTTCGCCCGCGAAGAGTTGCGACCTGTCCTTTCCGGCGCAGCGGGGGCAATTGGTTTCGCCGATGTAAAAAACTTCGTCCATTCCCGCGTGGAAAGTGTCCGACTCAAAGGCGTCGCACAACTCATCCATCAGCGCGAAAACCACTTCGTGAACTTGCGGATGCAACGGGCAATAACTCTTGCAATAAAGTTTGTCGGCGTTCGGCCATTTATAATGCTCTGGAATCGCGACTTGCGGCGTTTCGTCGAATTCGGGATGAACCCTCAACAGGGCATCAAGGTGTGAACCAAAGGATTGGTGGCCGAGGCAATCGATCTCGGGAATAAGCTGAATGTTGTCCTTCTTGCAAGCGGCAACGAGCTTTTTGACATCGTCATGGCTTAAGCCATGTTTGTCGGCCATTTCCGGGCGCGAGGTGAATTGGTAGCCGTACTCGACTCGCAGAATAAGTGTATTGACATCGCGGGGGGCCAACTCTTTGTCAATAAATGTAATAAACCGATCCACCTCCGCCGGTCTCGGCGCGCCGATGCAAAAGCCGCGCACGGGCATGGCATCGCCGGCGTAACTTTCGAAGGCCATTGGAAACGCGAAAGCAAAAGACGTCGCGCACAAGATCATGAGGTGCTTCATGCGGCTTAACTTGCGCCGAATTTTCAACTGATTCAACGGAAACTTGACGCGACCGCAAGGCAGCCGCATCTAAAATTCCGAGGTAGGGACGTCTCGCCGAGGCGTCCGCGCCCAACACTGCTGGCCATCTTTCCAACCATCTGCAAATACATGCGTTGATTGTACTTTTCTATGGCGATTGCCGCACTCGATAAAACCGTTGCAGTGAACCGGCGGAAAATTCGTCAGGCAATGTGACGGTCGTGATTCCACTCGCGCCAGAAATGTTGTTGGTGACAGTCGTCCATGAACCGCTGGTCAAATCATCTCTGCTTTCTATGGCGTATGACTGGTTTGGAACAGCTGAGAACCCAATTGTCAAACTGGCGCCGCTGACACTGACGGAATTGACCTTGAGCGGGGCGGGCAGGACGACGAAATTTGTGTACGCGCCAATTTGCGATTGGAGCGTATCCGAACCGCCGTAGGTGATTTGAGCATGGCCGAGAATTTCCTGTTCGCTGAACAATTGGACGCTGTCGCCGTAGCCATTGTCGAAGGCCAGCAGGATCAGGTTCGCGAGAATTCCCTGGATCACCGTGTTCGGATGAAAGCCGTCGGAAACAAAGGCGTCTTTCGGATCAGAAAGCGGGGGACCCGGATCGATGCCGCGAAGATTGATTGCGACATTGCCAATGAGCGCAGTCGATTTAAGGCTTGTATTGGGGCCGAGGAGCGCGGTTTCAAAACCATACCAGTCAACCATTGGAACTTGATATTTTTGAGCGAGAGCCTTGACTCCCCGATTGACAAGTTGAATCGCGGCGGAGACGTTTTGACGGCCTGAGACGCTCGTGGCAACGGAAGCAACGGCTGGCGTCAGCCCCGGATCAATAACGTTCGCGACCACGACGGAAGCCCCGGCGTTTTTGACGGTGACGAGCGCGGTCTCGATGTTGCTGACGGTTTGATTGGCGTAGGCCTGAATTTCTCCAGCATTCCAGAGGCCGGAATAGATTGACAAAAACGCGTCGCCGGTCGCGGGGTTAAAATCGTTGCCGCCGATTGCCAATACGGCGTTTGAAACCCCCATTGACGCAACCTGCGCGGCCAGACCGGTGTCCTGTCCATCGGACAGAAGCGAAGCGGAAGTCTCGCCGCTCAGCGCCCAATTGAACTCGTATCCGGCATTGCGCGGGCTGCCCCACGTGCCGACGCCTGCCTGCGCCGCGGTAGGCCCGAAGTTAATCCCGCGAAAAATCACAAGCTGATCCACCCAATTCGTGGCATAGGACGAAGTGCCGGCATCCCAGTATTCGTCGGTAAGGCTGTCACCCATCGCGCCGAGTTTATCGAGCGCCGCCAGAGAGGATGTTGAAGGAATGATCGCCGAGGCAACTAAACAAAACCAGATCGCGCTGCGATTCACGGCAGCCACTGTATTTAAGACTCAATCACCGCGCAAGTCTTCTGATTATTGTCACAATTTCGATCGGAATATGAAGCGGCGCGAGTTCAATTCTTGTGGACTCAATAACGTTTTCGTATGTTTGTGAATATTGTTAATCCAAAGCATGGATTTTGAGCCAACAGACGCGGAACATCAGGACACAGCAAATATCCGCACGATTCATGTTTTTACCAGCCATGAAGCCGCCGACCTTGCCGCGTCAAATCTAAATTCCCGTGGCATTCGTTGTTGGATCAATGCCAACGATGCCGGCGGAATGCTGCCCAATTTGGCGGCGCCGGGAGGTGTTCGTTTGTTGGTTCACTCTTCGGACGCGGCGGAGGCTACGGCCTTGCTCAAGGAGCAAATGTCAGTCGCTGAGTTGTCAGCGCTTAGCGAGTCTGAATCCGGCATTCCGTCCCCATCCGTTGAGGTTGGACGCGGAAAGATTGCGCCCGTCCAGCTCGTCATCGGCATTGTTGCCGGAGTGCTGCTTTGTTTGCTTTATCAAGAATTGAGCCAGGTTGGAACAAGGACACACTATCATTACAATCAGGACGGCAGGGCCGACGAGGCTTGGGTCTATCGTAACGGGCACCTCATCGAGCTTATGAAAGATCGTAATCACGACGGCATTTGGGATCAATGGTCCTATTATAAAAACGGCGTCGTGGTACGTTCGGATGTCGATAATAATTTCGATGGAAAACCTGATGAAACGTGGACGTATTCAGATCGCACGCTGGTAAAAATGGAAAAGGATATGGATTTCAACGGCACGCCGGATGAGTTTTGCACGTATGAGAACGGAGTGATCCAGGAAGTGGACATCCGGCCTAACGGCGCGAAATTTGCCACAGAGCGCGATCTATATCAAAACGGTGTTCTAGTGGAAACCTTGCGAGAGGGCGATGGTCATGGAAATCTCAAAGAATCGGTTAGATACGATCCATTTCATAATCCCATCGGTACGAACAAACTAAATTAGACCGGCGAAACTGACACCGACTGGAATAGCTCCAGTCGAAAAAGAATCATTCCAATGCCTGTAATATTATGGATCTGCGTCGTTCTGTTCCTGACGGATCGGGGAACTTGGGCCGCTGCATTTCAACCTGCTCCTCAACAATTTCGTCAAGAGATCGCGCGGCAGTTCACAGAAAAAGACGGCGCACCGAAAGCGCCGGTGGCTCTTGTCGATTGCTCCCGCGACGGCGTTGTCCGCGTGTTTACGGGAGAAAATTGGTACGACTTTGAAAATGATGTGTGGCACGAGAATGTCGCGCTCAAGTCGAAAAATGAGAATTCATTTTGTTTCGCGGATAACAAGGGAAATCCGGTCGAGGTCGCTGCGCCCTGGCACGAGGTGCGGCAAATTCTTCGCGCTGGCCGGAGGAATTTCATAGCGGCTGGAAATGTTTGTATTGACGTTAATGACGGCAAGGAATTGGCTCAGTTGCGTTTGCCGGAGAACCTGATAATTCGTCAAATGGCTATTTCGCCCGACGGTTTGTTGCATGTGGCGTCGAGCGCAGGATTGTGGGTTCTTCAAGGAACGGAATGGCGCGCGATCCATATTGAAGACGACGGCGGTCGAGCGTGGGCAGTCGGCGATGTTCTCGGCGTCGCATTCGATTCGGCGAGACAATTATGGTTCGCATCGAAAGCCGGCGTTGGGTGCAAGACATCGAAGGGATGGCGTTTTTTCGAGGGAAAAGATGGTTTGCCGTGGAATGATTTTACGGGAATTGCCGCCGGCCTTGACGGGGAGGTTTGGTTTGCAACGCATCTTGGCGTTGTGCGATTCGACGGAAAAGAATGGAGTTATCGCGAAGGGCCGCGCTGGCTTCCAAACGACGACGTTAGGCAGGTCGCGGTAGACCCGAAGGGAAATGCATGGTTTGCAACGGCAGGAGGCATTGGCGAAATCGAGCGACGCACAATGACGCTTGCGGAAAAGGCTGAGTATTACGAACGGGACATCGAGTATATTAAGCGAACGCCTTACGGATACGTTTCGCGAGCCGCGTTGACCAAGCCTGCTGACAAATCCACAGCCACCACCCAGGACGATGACAACGACGGACTGTGGACTGCGATGTATGGCGCAGGGGAATGTTTTGCTTATGGAGCGACCCACGATCCAAAAGCAAAAGACCGCGCGAAAAAAGCCTTTGAGGCTTTGCGATTTTTACAAAAAGTAACACAAGGCGGAACACATTCGCCGCCGAAAGGGTACATTGCGCGCTCCATCCGTCCCGCGAGCGGCCCCGATCCCAATGCGGGCGTTTTGGAAAACGACCGCAGGGACCACGACAGCGACAGCCAATGGAAAGTCCTGGACCCGCGCTGGCCGTTGAGCGCGGACGGGCAATGGTATTGGAAAGCCGACACCAGCAGCGACGAATTGGACGGGCACTTCTTTTTCTATCCTCTTTATTACGATCTATGCGCGGACACGGATGCGGAACGGGAACGCGTTCGCGAAGTTGTGCGCGACATCACGAATGATTTGATGACGCATGGGTTTAATCTTATTGACCATGACGGCACGCCGACGCGTTGGGGCATTTTCGGCCCGCAATATCTCAACCACGACCCGCGTTGGTGGCCCGAACGCGGGCTGAATTCCCTCAGCCTTTTAAGTTATCTCGCCGTCGCCGAGCACATGACCGGCGAACCCAAATATGCGGCGGCCTCGCGCGAGCTTATTGAGAAGGAGGGTTACGCCCACAACGCGATGTATTCCAAAGTCCAACGCGGCCCAGGCACCGGCAATCAATCCGACAACGAAATGGCTTTCATGGATTACTACGACATTCTGCATTATTCGCAGGACGAAGAATTGAAGAAAATGATGCGCACCTCATTTTATCTTTACTGGCTGAACGTCGCGCCGGAAATGAACCCGTTCTTCAATTTCGCTTACGCCGCTCACAACCTCGAAGCAACTCCACTGACGCTTAAATCCTGGCCGGATTGGCACGAAGACTCAATGGCAACGCTGCTCGGATTTCCACTTGACTGGATCGAGTGGCCTCTTCGCAACAGCCAGAGACTTGACGTGGTTCCACTTCCATCCAACGGGCTGGATTTCACCGGCAACTCGCGCAAGCGCGGGAATCGAATCAACGGAAAAGTAATCCCTGTGGAAAATCGCTATTTCGATCATTGGAACACTGACCCGTGGGAACTCGATTACGGCGGCAATGGAACAGAATTCGGCGCCGGAACGGTTTTTCTCCTGCCTTACTACATGGGCCTCTATCACGGCTTTATTCAGAAACCGAAGACCTAAGCTTAAGTCAATTCAACCTGCCGATTAACCCCTCTGTTCGTCACAAGTGGTTATCGACGCCACACGGAAAATACTGTTTCCGTTTTGCAGTCATGGTTCATTCAATCTGCTTAATTCTGATTTGCAAAAAGGTCATAAATCAGCGAATATCGTCGTGTGCAAACAAGCAACCTCGATAAGATCTACTCGTGGAAGCAAATTGTGACCATCGAACCACAAATCCAATACATATTGGACGCCGCTATACGAATTAAGGATGACGGTGGAAAAGAATCGTTCTGTGCAAACCGATACTTCTATGAGCCCGGAGGATTCAAAGATCAACTGAGCTACTTCGTCGGTTGGTCAGCAGAAAATCCGCAACTGAAATCGGAAAATGCTTACGACATAGTTTATAAAATGATTTACGAAGCATTGCCGGATTGTCGAAACTGCAGTTGCATGTGAGTAAAACGTCTCCGCCACTAAAACCGTCGCTATTTAATAGAAAATATTGTCTAAATTCTGACGGCTTTTTTAACAGCTCAATTCGTTTAGAGCCGCTATCTATGATCTCGTTTGCGACTAACTACTGTGAGAAATCTTCGAAGTCGCGCGGTAGCGGGATCATAGTCGTGGGCGCTTTGGCGCAATAGTTCGAGGCCCTCAAGCCTTTTTGCCGCCGGTTGTCGCCGCCAATAGAGCAGCGCGCTTTTATCGTCGCGCAATGCCACAACAGAAATTGCTTTTCGATTGACTCGCAACGTCTTGGCCAAAGGCGATTTCACCTGTCAATGGTAATAAAAAGCGGAGCAAAACGGAAGTTCATTCTACGTCGAGCGGACTACATCGCGGGCCTATTTAGGTTGGTGCGATGTTTGCGCAATTGTAAAAAATGCCCATCAGCCACGACGCGCCCAGCGGAGTTTTGCGGGGATTGAGCGTGGGTTGGAACGGCGTTCCTCGGAAGTTGGACGCACGATGTCGTCAGCAATTTCGATGTAATCGCCAGACCGCAAGCCCGCCGCGAAGGCATGTTTGACGCGGCGATCTTCGCCGGAATGAAACGTGAGCATGGCGACGCGTCCGCCTGGATTGAGGCAGGAAGGCAAAAATCGCAGGAATGTTTCCAGGGCGGAAAACTCGTCGTTGACAGCGATTCGCAGCGCTTGAAAGGCGCGGCGCACTGACAATTCGCAAGCATCATTATTGACGCGCGGCAACGCGGAACGGATGGCTCGCGTGAGATCGGTCGTCGTGCGAAAATTTTTTCCAGCGAGCGCATTTGCCAATTCCGTGGCGTAAGGTTCGTCAGCATTTTCCTTCAAGAGCGTCGTCAAAGCCGAAGGAGCAACGCGCTCAATCAACGTAGAAACAGATTGGCCGCGTCCGGGATTCATGCGCATGTCCAACGGGCCTTCGTGCTTGACAGAAAATCCGCGCGTAGGGTCGTCCAATTGCATGGACGAAACGCCGAGGTCAGCCAGAATGATATCCGCGCCCGCCACACCAGCTTTCGACAGAATTTGCGGCAATCCGGCGAAGTTGCTGCGACACGCGGTAAATGTTTCTGGACCGAATCCAAGACTGCGCAATCGCTCCTCCGTTTTGGGAAGTTCCAGCGGGTCGGCGTCCAAACCGATAAGCCTTCCGCCGGGTAACAAACGCCGAAGCACCGCCTCCGCGTGACCGCCAAATCCGAGCGTGCAATCCACCGCGATTTCTCCCGCCTGCGGTCCCAGCACTTTAAGGATTTCGTCCAACATGATTGGACGGTGTGTGCCGGCCGGTGTTTTCCCAGACGCGATGACTTTTGCGACGGTCTCAGCGTATTGTGCCGGATTGCGCTCCTTGTATTTCTCCTCAAATCGACGCGGATATTTGCCGGAATAACGCGGCCTGCGTCGATGCGGCGCAACCGATGGCTCTGAAGGCATTTCTTCTTTCATGGCGCGCTATTAAATAATTGATTACTTCAAGAGCAGATGCTCCAAAGTCTCGAGCCTTTTCTCCAACGAATCGACGCGGGCGGCCTTCTCAGTCAACGCATGAATTTCGGTTTGTTGTTCCTCAACCTTTTGATGCTCCTTGAGGAATTCGTTCAACAGCATCGCGTTCACGGCTTCGTAGCGGACGGAATAAATCTGGTTATTCTTGTCTCGCAGAACCAGGTCTGGATCCACGTCATTTACTTCCTCCGCGACCAGCCCAAATTGCGGCGATCCCGCCGGGTCCAGCTCCGGTTTGTATCGAAAGGTCACTGGGCGAAGCGAAAAAAGCAGGTCGCTTGCATCGCCCATGCTATGGATGTCCTCCTTGAACCGCTTCGAGGAGGTGACGATTCCGAGTTGCCCCGACGAGCTTACGGAAACCGCCGCGCCGATCGGGATGGTCGTCCCGGAAATTCCCGCGATATAGGCGCTGGACTGAACTCCTGCTGTGCCGATGCGAATGATGTCGTTGTCGTTGAGTCCGCCTGGGTTTCCGATTTCGATGTTGTTCGCGCCTGAATGAATATTGGTCCCCGACGCGTAACCGAGCGCGATATTGTTGACTCCGCCCGTGTTGTTGTAAAGCGCATACGCGCCCAAGGCAGTATTGTAGCTGCCGCTCAAATTGTTGTAGAGGGCCGACGCGCCTTCCACGACGTTGAAGGAGCCGGATTCGCTTTCGTACATCGCGTCGATGCCGCTGGCGACATTGCTGTTGCCGGTGGTGTTATAGTAAAGCGCGTAAGCTCCGTGCGCCGAGTTGTTGCTTCCGGTCGTGTTTGCCCAAAGCGCGAATTCGCCACTGGCGCTGTTGCCGCTGCCGCTGGTGTTGTCGGTCAACGCCGCCCAGCCGAAGGCGGAGTTGCCGGAACCGTTTGTATTATACAAGAGGGCGTAAGAGCCTGTCGCGACATTTTCGTTGCCGCTCAAGTTGTCTGCCAGCGCAAAATATCCAATGGCCGTGTTCTGAAGACCGTTGGAATTTGCGTTCAAAGAATTATATCCGACAGCCGTGTTGTCGGTTCCCGAAACATTGTTGGCCAGCGCGCCCGAGCCGATTGCGGTATTATCCGCCGAGTTGGACAAGCTGAGCGAGCCGCGCAATGTAATTGTGCCGGCGCTAAAGCTGCCGAAAGCGTCGCGCTTGACAATGCTGTTTGTGGCATTGGCGTCTGTTGCCGTGCTGCCGAGCGTTACCACCCCGTTGAACGTCGTGGCGGTGATGTCCGCGTCACCGACAATCGAGAGCAAGCCGGCGTTGTTGAGAATGGCCGACCCGCCCAAGGGGATGGTCCCTCCTCCGCTCAATCCCGTTCCAGCGGTGACCGTGACAAAGCTATTTGCAATTTGAGCATTGCTGACCACTCCGCTCACCTGCGACGCGGGCAGCGTTCCGACAAGCGTTGCGGCGGTTTGGGCAACAACCGCGTAAGGCGCGGGCGTCAAGCTTTGCGCTGGATCGAGAGCTTGCCAACCGTTCGCGCCGTCGTTGAACCAAATTTTCAATTGCAGATTTGGCTGCGCGAAAATCGACGAATTTATGACGGTCATGTTTGGAATCGTCGCATCTCCCAGCACGATTGTGAAAAGACCGTTCGATACGGCGACGCTTACTCCGCTCGCTGGCTCGTTTCCCGCGGCGCTCGTCCCGTCATTGCTCCAATACGTCGTGTAGGTGACATTGGGCGGCGGCGGACTCAAGGTGATAATCGGCGCGCTGGTATAACCGGAACCGGCATTGACCGGATTGATCGCCGTGACAACTCCGCCAGCAATCACTGCCACAGCAGTCGCCCCGGAACCGCCTCCGCCGGATATCGTAATGACCGGCGCATTGGAATAGCCGCTTCCGCCGGACACAATGGTGTAACTCGTGACAAACGGCCCATTCAGATTGGCGGTCGCGGTGGCTTGACCATTCAAATTCGTGCCGGTGACCAGCGCGAATTCAAATTGGCCAACGCCGTTAAAGTCGCTTCCTTCGTCCGTTACCCTGCCCTGATATGTCAATACGACGTTTTGGGCGGCGAGAGGGTTGATGTCGGCAAGCAAGCCCAGCAGAACGGCCAGAAAACAAAATTTGAGCTTCATAAAGGTGTCAAAAGCAAGGAGCGGTTTGCTGAAGAAATTTGGACACGCCCTCCCAAAAAAGCAATCCAACGATTCGCTCTTGTTGGATATTGCGTCTGAAAGAATTCGCCGGCGTTCGCGAATTAAGGCATCTCGCGAGTCCTGCCTTGGACAATGTCGGAGTCCACCTCAGCCAGAATTTTATCGAGCTTCCCAGAGACTAAGTCGCGTTTTATCTGCCGATCCCAAGCATCGTCTTTCAATGAGTGAATATGCGCCGCGATTTCCGCCCGCTCCTCCGCGTTGAGATTGCGAACTGCCTCTTTAATCTCTTGAACGCTCATGAGTGCAAAAGTAATCGTCCTCGCTTACCTCAGCAAGAAAGAATCAAGACGTGCATTAAGCAGACGATTCTCCCATCGCAATTTCATCTCAAAGTTCCAGAATCTCTTTGACGTTTTCCAATTCAGCCTGCGCCTTCGCCAGTAACCGGGGAAGTTCTTCGTCTTTCAAACGGAGAACCTTTAACGCGTCTGACGCGGGCGCGAAAATATCCGTGCCGCCCTGGTCATCTTTCAGGAGTTGATGCGCCAGATTGTCGCCAAGTTGCACGGCGGCAGTCAATTGTTCATACGTCGCGGCGGACGCCAGATCGTGATGGTATTTGACAGCGGCGACCACGTCCGGCGGCAACGTCCAGCGGTGCATCAATTCGCCGCCCAATTCTGAATGGTCAATTATAAATACAAACTGTTCCACCGAGGTAAGCGACGCCTTTTCGTTCTTTGCCCGCTGAATCGCGGCGGCATAGCGCTCGCGTCCGATGGACGCCAGGACAAGTTTGCCGATGTCGTGCAGCAACCCGGCTGTGAAAGCGACCTCCTTTGACTGGTTGGAAGCATCAGCGACAACGGAAGCGGCCACTGCGGCAGCGACGGAATGTCGCCATAGCTCATCCACATTAACGCCTTTTTCGGCTCCCTCAATCGACTTCGCCCTCGCTCCGCAAAGCGCCACAACGAGGCAATACACTTGGAAAAAGCCCATTCTTGTTACCGCTTCAAAAATGTCGGTGGAAGCTTGTTCACCGGAATACGCGGCACTGTTGCTCGCGCGAAGAATCTGCGCGGTCAGCGAAGGCTCGTGCGTGATCAAACGGACGATGTGATCGATATCGGCATCGGGTTGCCGAAAAAGTGTCAGCAATTGCGTCAGGAGCATCGGCGCGGGGGGCAGGCTCGCGACGTCGTCCAGATAACGTTTGGCGGGATTAAGAACGCGAAGGCGCTCCTGGTGAATTTTTCGCGCTACGGCGTCCTGGTAATTATTGGCGGGAGGGGTCGGAGTCATGCGAAAGAAAGGCCAATGCCGTCGCGGCGAAGCGCGAAGGTTTCAAAAATCCAAACATTCCGCACTTGTTCAACTAATGCCGCGGCGTTTGCTTTAACATCCATGTTAATCGCCATTCGAGAGCAGTATGCTTGCACACAAAGCCACAGATCCCCTGGCTAAGGTCATTTATCGGCATCCTCAACAAAGACTTTAGCCGAAATTTTCGGTCGCGTCAGCCTGCTTCGGCATCAGCGACGGCATCTTCTTTGCTGTGGACGCCATACTCGTTGAGCTTGTTGCGAAGGGTGCGGATGCTGATGCCGAGCAGCTTCGCGGCATGGGTGCGGTTCTGATTTGTCTTTTCGAGGGCGGCAAAAATGTGCTGTTTCTCGAGTTCAGCGAGGGACGAGAAGTCGGTTCCGCCAGAAGAGGCAGGAGCAGAAGAGACGACGGTGCCGGATGTTTCCGAGACAGGCAAACCCGGCGCAGCGGTGTAAACTGCCGTCGGAGCAGGTTTCGCCGATGAAAAAAAGAGATGCTCCGCTTCGAGCATGCCAGAATCGCCGCAAAGAATCACCGCGCGTTCGACAAAGTTCTGCAATTCGCGAACGTTTCCGGGCCACGAATGGGCTTTCATCGCCGCCAGGCAATTGTTCGAAATTCCCGCCGCTTTCACTCCATGCTTGCGCGTGAACCGCGCCATGAATTTCTGGGCGAGAAACGGAACATCCTCAATGCGGTCGCGCAACGGCGGGACCGCGACTGGAACGACGTTGAGGCGGAAGAAAAGGTCCTGGCGGAATTCCTTGCGTTCGACGCTTTCTTCGAGACGGCGATTGGTCGTGGCCAGAACGCGCACGTCCACCTTGATGGTGCGATTTCCGCCCACCCGCTCCAACTCTCGCTCCTGCAGAACACGCAGCAACTTGGCTTGGACCTGCGGTGAGATTTCGCTGATTTCATCGAGCAAAATCGTGCCATTGTGCGCGAGTTCAAACCGCCCTTCGCGCTTCGTCATCGCGCCGGTGAACGCGCCCTTTTCATGGCCGAAAAACTCGCTTTCGATGAGGTTTTCTGGAATGGCGGCGCAGTTGAGCTTGATAAAAGGAGCGCTCGCGCGAGGGCTTTGGCGATACAGCGCCCGCGCGACGAGTTCCTTGCCGGTGCCGCTTTCGCCAGAAATCAACACGGTGGCCTGGGTGCGGGCGACTTTGCGGATCAGTTGGCGCAAGGATTCCATGACCGCGCTTTGACCCAGCAACTCGTATCCGCTGTCATCTTCTTCGGCGTGGCTGAAATATTCGTTGACCTTGAGAAGCTGACTGAAATTTTCCGCCTTCTTAAGCGTGACCTCCAATTGGTCGGCAGAGAACGGCTTGAGCATGTAATCAAACGCGCCGTTGCGCATGCACTCAACGGCGGATTCGACCGAACCAAACCCGGTGACCATCACGACCAACGGCTTTTGAGGGCGGGCTTGCAAGTCGCGCAATAACTCGGTCCCCTCGCCATCCGGCAGGCGGACATCCACGAAAATCAGATCAAACGTATCCTTGCCCAAAAGTTCGTGGGCGGCGGCGATGGTTCCTGCGGAAGCAACGTCGTAGCGGCGTTGGCGCAATTGGTTCTCAAGGTTCTTGCGAAGGATTACGTCGTCTTCGAGAACGATGATTTTTTCAATCGACATGGCGGCGAAAAATCACGAAGCACCCTGGCGGCGATAAAGGTCCGCGACAAAATGCGGTCGCTGGCGGTTGACTGAAGGCAATTCGCGGGGAGGTACAAGCCCGCGGCGCAAGAGCGCCTGTTCGTTCTCGCGATCCAGCAGAATGATCTTCATCGTCAGGTCCTGGTTCTGGCGCAGCAACAAGCCAATTTCCGGATGCCGGGCCCGTTCTTCCAAACTGAACTTGAGCCATCGCGCCCGGTGTTTTCGCAGGCTATCTAGCGACTGATTGAGGCGCGGAAGCAAGGTTTTTCTGATCTGGTAAAACTCGAAGAGCGAAGGATTCTCCGGCTGGCGCAAGGCCTGGCTTTCGCGTTCAACGACAACCAATAATTCCCGACAAAGTGCGAAATGCTTTTTGAGATCGTCCGTGATTTCTTCAGGAGGTGCCATCATGGAGAAGCCGTGGGCGGCTTGGGGCCGACCTCGGAGCGCTGGTACGACAGGTTCGTTGCCTTGGATTTTTGCATCCAGGCAATATAGTCGTTGCGCCACTTCGCCATGTCAAACAAGGAAAGCAGGCTTGGAGTGTTGTCCGCATCCTTAACTTCTTTGCGACGGTCGAGAATGCGTTTATAAACTTCGGTCGCTCTGTCCCACTGCTGAAGTTGCTCGTAAGCGAGGCCGGTTTGGTACCAGATCGGGATCTGCCACGCCGCAGTTTTGTTCAGCCCCGCAAGATGCAGGTAAATTTCCAGGGCGTTGATGTAATCACCCTCCTTGTAAAGTTGATTGGCGATTTCATTGCCCGCACGCTGCTGCCAATAAATCCAGGTCTCCGGCTCTTTTCGGGCGTTATCGACTTGCGATTGAAGGAGCAGAAGCACCTGTCTCATGGAGTCCTGGTTTCGGCCCAAATGCTTCAAT
Organism: Verrucomicrobiia bacterium; assembly: GCA_036501665.1. GTDB lineage: Bacteria > Verrucomicrobiota > Verrucomicrobiia > Limisphaerales > Palsa-1400 > DATAUD01. Next base: position 77,376 of record DASXZW010000063.1, on the reverse strand, counting down.
GCGCTCGCAAGAAGAAAGCGCACTTCCGGCACATCAGTCGAATCGGCGTTGTGCTCAAGAAATATTTGCGATTTCGTCGCGGTTTCAGAGTCGTCCTGCATCGAAGCCAGCGAGCGAATCAGCCTGACTTGAATGTGCGGCTTGTTCAACCCGGCGGCATCAGCCTTAAGCAACCGGCCAAAAAAATCCGCCGCGTGAGCGTAATCGCCTTGTTGGTAATAAGTGTCCGCGATTTCGCTCTGCGCCTGGAGAACGAGCTTCTTGTAATAGTCCATGTTGCTAAGGTTCAGCTTCAGCGCCATGGACATGACCGCGTAAAATTTTGAAATGGCCAGCGTCGGAACTCCCATCTGCCGGTAAAGCAATCCCTGTCGCAGCACGATTTCAGGCGTGCTGGGATCGTCGGGGTAACGCTTGAGAAACTGCGAGAAAATCTGCTGCGCTTTTAGGAATTGATTGTCATCCTGGTTCACCAGCGCCAGCTCGAACAACGCCTTTCGCTTCAATTCATTAGGCGCATTGGTTTCAAGGATCGAAACAAGCGTGCTCGTGGCAAGGGCCATGCTTTTTTCCGCGCGCAACCTTTTTGCAAGTTCGAGTTGAAGTTGAAATTCCCGGAGGATTTGCGCCTCGTTGTTGGTTTCTTTCGCAATGTATGGCGAAGGCGGAAGCGAACCCGGCTCAGGTGTATAACTTCCCGGCTTGGCTTCAGGTTTATCTTTATCTGTTGGACTTGCGGCGGCGGAAGGTTCACTCGAAGTCGCTATAACAGGAGGGATATTTGGCTTTGGCTCGGAATCGCTTTGCAACGTCGGTTGAGCGGAAAGCGGCGCGGGCGCGGGAACATCAGGCAACTCGACATATTCGCCGCTCACTTGCAACGCTGCGGCGGCGAAACCCAGAAGAACCCAGAACCGAATGTTATTCAAAAATTTCATGCCGTCGGTTCAATGAGGAGCGGGCGCAGGAGTCGCCACTTTGGCGGGCGGCGGCTCAGCAGGTGGTGGCGGAATGAATCCGAACGGCGTCTTGGTATTGGGCGTATTCCCGTAAGGCGGATGATTGAAATACCGGAGAAGCATTTGTGGGGAAATGACTTCGTTGGTCGGTGTCACGTCGATGATGTCTCCAAATTCACCCGAATCAGAATGCTGCCCAGGCGCCCTGACAATGGTCACGACCGGCGGCTCAGGTTTGAGGATTGGAGGCATCTCAATCGACGGCGGCGGCACGGGCGGCGTTAAAACCAGATGGATCTGCTTCGGTGCAGGCGGCGGACAAAAGCGCAACGGCGCTGGTCCCACCATGGGCAAATAGGCCGCGTTTCCCCAAATTGAGGTAACGATGCATACGTATGCAAAAATAACAAAGGCTGCGATTCGACGAGGACAACTCCTTGGTCGCTTCGCCGTTTCGGTCACAACCGATTGACCAGCAAGATTTTTCGGACGCCACTGCATTTCAATACTTCCATGAAGAGTTATCATCGGCTTCCATGCCAATTCTCTTACTCCTGAATCATCGGCGGAAAATCGGTCGAGCTTGAGACTTTCGGTGAAAGAATTGCTCTAAGTATGCTCAACTTTCATCGGCGTTTGACGATAGAGATTGAATGAATATTGAAGTGCCCTTGGGAAAGGCCGAGTGTGAGCCGTTAAACCTTCGCCGGATTGAAAATCGCCTCAAAGGCTGCGCTGCTCTCCCCTCGCTCGGCAGCATCGACACCGCGCTGAAGGAATTGTTGAGCGCGGATCAACGCTACACTTCGCAAATCGCCGAGATCATTCGTCGCGACCCCAGCCTGACCTCCCGCCTCCTCCGAATGGTCAACGCGGCGTATTACGGGATTTCCAAGCCGATTCGCAATGTCGAAGAAGCCGTTTTCTTTTTGGGAGTCCGCCAGGTGCGCCAGGTGGTGATGGTCACACCGATCATCGAAGACCTTCAAAGGCTCGCCGGGAATTATCGCTTTCGATGGCGCGAGTTTTGGCAACACTGCATCGGCGTCGCGCTGATGACGCGCGAAGTTGTTGACCTTGTCCAGGCCCCGAATGAGGAAGTGGATTACGTCGCCGGCCTGGTGCATGACGTGGGTAAAATCGTGATGGCCTCGACTTTTCCAGAACATTTCGTGGAGATTTGCCGACGCCGCACGCCGACCGCTGACTTGCTCGAACTGGAGCGGGAAGTTCTCGGCATGGACCATACGGAATTGGGCGCGGCTTACATTAAACGGCAGAAGCTGCCGGAAGTTTTCGTCGAGACAGTACAATTTCATCATCGCCCCGAAGGAGCGGAGAACCACGGCAAGATCGTCGCCGCCGTGCAAGTGGCCGACCTGCTCGTGCGCCACGCAAATATTGGCGACAGCGGCAATCGCGCCGAAGTCCCGGCTGATAGCTGGCTCGAATCCAGCGGCTGGAAAATCCTTTTCGGCCAACAAACTCCCGGTGAAAACACAATCACCCGCGCGACGTTGAGGCGAAGCCTGGATGGAATTCCCCATATGTTGGAAGGGTTGGTTTAGTCAGGGAAATCGCATCCGAATTCTGCGGTAGGGACGCCTTGCTGAGGCGTCCGCGAATGCGGTGCATCTGACTTCGGTCTGTCCACGGACGCCTCGGCGAGGCGTCCCTACCAAATGACTTTAGAATCTACTTCGGAGCGGCGTAGTAGAAGCGGTTGGGGAAGAGGGGGGCGTTGGTGTCTTCAAAGAGGGCGATGCCATTGGTGTCAGCGGTGATGGAGCCGAGGTCTTGCCAGGTTTGGAGGTTGGTGCTAGCTTGGATGTCGAAGGTTTCGCCGGGGGAACCGGAGGCGTGAAGGATGAAGTTTCCGTTGGGTTGCTGTTGCAGTGTAACGGGCGAGTATTTGATGAGAATCATGGAGGTGAAGCCGTTGGTTTCTGTTTCGTATCCGGCGACATAGACGTTGCCGGAATTGTCCACGGCGATGGCGTTGCCAGCATCATTCTCGTGTGCTGGTCCGTCATACCGTTGCAACCAAACTTGATTGCCGGGACTATCGTACTTGATTGTGACAATATCGCTGTCCCGGTTCGTCCCTAGCGAAGGTGAAAAACCAGTAACGTAAACACTATTCGCCGGATCGACTGCAATGGACGTAGCGATGCTATTCCCTGTGACAACGGTCGGATAGGTATTTGACCAAACATAATTCCCGTTAGTGTTTATCTTGTACGTGCCGTACATGTTATTGGGATAGTTGTAGTCATTTCCACCCGTGACAACAATGTTACCTAAACTATCAATCCCAAAGCTGCTCGCCAGACTTGCGCTATCATCCGTTGGATCATAGGCTTGCCAGTCTGCAGATCCGTCAGGATAGATTTTCGTCATTGCATATGCACCAGATATTGCGCCTATGGTGAAATTGCATTCCAAATAGACATTCTCAGACTTATCAATTATGATTCCCACCGCCTGCGCGTACGCAGGTGTGCCACCACCAATTAGATCGTCCTCCCACAACCGGGTTCCGTTCCTATCATATTTCAGAACACCCAACAAAGCGTATCCATACGGCGCAACCAATAAATTTTCTCCACCCGCTACATAGACATTAGTGGATGAATCTACGGCGATGACCTGTGATATGCTCTGGCCTTGAGAACTAGACTTAGTCACTGTCCAAATATTGCTTCCTGCTGGATCAAGTTTCACGGTTGTGAAGTTGCTCAAAACTCCAGTAATGTAAATATTTTGGGCCGCATCAACGGCAACGGACTGCGCATTATACGGCGCTGTCCAAAGCTGATTGCCGTTGGCGGCGTATTTCACCGTTACCGCGCTTCCGGTTACGACGATGTTGCTGTTGCCATCCAGCGCAAATCCTGTCGGAGCGGCGGTAGGAAAATTGGTGGAGTCATAGCGTGCCGCCCAAAGTTGATTTCCATTCGGCGCGTATTTGACGACTACGTAGCCGGTGTTTGTATTCGCGTTCGCGGAGACGCCTAGCATGTAGATATTTCCCGCGGAATCCAATGACATCTTCAGGGCCTGATGGTTTCCGTTGGTGATGCTGTTGTTATACTTCGCGACCCAGGCTTGTTGGATTTGGGCGGAAACCAAAGGGCTCCACGTAGCCATCAGCGCAATTAACAATCTCGAAATTCTCATGAGAATTCAGGAATTTACGCTGTCAATCAATCCCCCGCAACAGCATTCTCAAGGCAAGTGTGGTAGGGACGCCTCGCCGAGGCGTCCGAGAATACGGCGCATCTGACTTTGGTCCGTCAACCGACGCCTCGGCGAGTCCCTACCAAAACTAGATGGCAGCGCGCTAACAATACACCAGCAGCGACTGCGAGATCGGGTTGATGCGATTGTGATTGTGCAGCTTGTCGATGTAGGCCGGGGTCAGTCTCTGTCCATCGGGAATCAATAAAATGCCGGTGGCCGTGTAGATGCCCTGAGCCAGCACCATTCCTGGACGCAAATCAGAAAGCATCACCTGCCGTTGTTTTCCCGGGATGTCGGCCTTGGGGAGCGATTGCAAGAAAACGCGGACGGCTTCGGGATCAAACTCAGAATTGCTGCCGCGCGCGATCATTTCGGCCGCTTCCTTTGAGCCAAGATCGCTTTCCGAATAAGCCACCGCAACCGCCAACAACCGCGCCAGTTTCGGAATCTGCTCGCCGTGAAGCTTGTCGGGATAACCGCTGCCGTCAAAATGTTCGTGATGCGCGCGAATGATCTTTCCCACGTCGCGATACGGGTCCGCGAAACCCGCAAGTTCCTCCCCAAGCACCGGATGATGATGCACCAGCGCCTGCTCGGCTTCGTTAAGGCTGTTGGGCGATTGCTCCCAGCGCTTGATCAATTGCCGGGGAACTCCGACCAATCCCAGGTCATGAATCCACGCAGCAATTTCAAGGGATTGGCACTGTTCGGACGGCAAATCCAAAGTTTTGCCCATCGCGTGGCAAAGCTCATAAACGCGCCGCGCATGATTGCCGAGCGTCGGGTAAAACGTCTGCATCATTTGCACGCAAAGTTCCACCGATTTGCGAAGATTCTCTTCCAACGCATGAGTCAACTGCTCAAGCCGGCTGTTTTGATCGGCGACCTTCGCCATCTGAGTCCCCAAGGCGGCGTTCAGCTCGACCAGTTTTTCATTCATCGCCACTGTTTCGGCGTGAAGGCGCGAATGGCTGCGAATCAAGTCGTATCGCTGAACGGCATTCTTGACAGTGGCGAGCAATTCCTCCCGGAGCCACGGCTTGACAATGAACCGGTAAATTTCCCCCTTGTTGATGGCGTCGATCACAGTGCCAAGGCTCAACACGGCGGTGATGAGGATACGCGTCGCATCGGGCTGGACCTGCTTGACCTGGGCCAGGAATTCCAGGCCGGTCACCATCGGCATTTGCTGATCTGTGATGACCACCGAAAACTGGTGCTCCTTGAGGATGCTCAAGGCATGGACCGCGTGCGGCGACGCAACGACCGGGTAACCTTCGCGCACCAGAGTGTCCCGCAAGGCCACCAGGACGATTTCTTCATCGTCAACAATCAGAATCGGATGGGCCGATTCTTTCGCTGTGTTCGTATCAGCAGGCATTGTAATTGTTTGCGTTCAAGCAAGGAAACTTTCCAGCTTCGCCAGCATTTCCGATTGGGGCATGTCCGCGTTGAGAACCAGATCAACTCCGTTGGCCACCTGGCTTTCCAGATTGTCCTGGCTGCACCCGACCAACCTTAGTACGACTTTCATGTTTTTGGTATTTCGGCGAACGCCATCCAAAAACGAATTGAGACTCGGCGCGTTCGGCTCGGCAAGCAGCATCGCCCCGGAGAACTGATAGTCGCCAGATCGCAGCATTTCCGGCAACGTCTCCGCCGTCTTCACGGTCGCGATGTGATAATTGTGCGAGCGAAGGAATTCCGCCGTTTTGTCAAGCATATCCCCGGCATTGCCCAGCAATAAGATGCTCCGGCGGGCCACCCGTTTTCGCTCAGCCGCCTCTGTTTCGTGATCGGATTCCGAGAAATCCGCCTGCGGCAGCCAGATGTGAAAACTGGTGCCGATTCCTTCCTTCGAGCGGACGGAAATGGCGCCTTGATGTTTCTCGACCGCGATCCGAGCGTTGTAAAGTCCCAGGCCCGACCCCTTGGATTTCGTCGTGAAAAACGGATCAAAGATCGACTCCAAATGCCGTTCCTTGATGCCGCAACCGGTATCCTCGATGGTCAGGCAAACACACGGGGGCCGCGGCAAAGTTCCCTTCATGTTCTTCAATTCCGGCAACGTGGCATGACGGGAAGTTTGCAGCGTAAGAATTCCCCCTTGAGGCATCGCGTCGGCGGCGTTGAGCATTAAGTTGATGATGACCTGGCGCAGTTCCACCAGATCGAGGTAGATCGGAAGCGTTTCATCTGACAATTCAGTCTCCACCCGGACGCGGCGCGGGATGATTTTGCTCACCAATTCCGCCACGTCCGTAACGACTTCGTTCAAATTCAAATAACTGCGCTCGCCCGTCTGGCCCAAGTGCAGGTTGATCATCCGCTGAACAAGCTGGCTGGCCTGCAAGGAATTCTTCTTGATTAAACTCAGCCCTTCGTGAAACGGATGTTTGTCATCGACCTGCGAAAGATAGGTTTCACTCAACGAATGGATGCCAGCCATGATGTTTCGGAAATCATGCGCCATTCCCAGGGTCAATTCCGCGAGCGTTTCCTTCCATGCGGCGGTGGAAAGGCGTTTTTCCGCGACCGTTTGCCGCGTGACGTCGAGCCAGACAACTTCGTAGCCGAGCAGCAATCCGTTCTGGCTGATGGTCGGGTGGCGATGCTCCAAAACATAGGCGACCAATCCCGTGATCGCGTGCCGAATCCGAAATGTATTGGTGATTTCCGCGCCCGTGCGCACAGCGCGTTTAAATTGTTGCTGGAGTTCCGGCACATCCAGTTCGTGAACGACCTGCCAGAATTGCTGTGATTGACGCGACCAATTCGCCGCCGGGATGCCGGTCAATTCCTCGATGTTCGGGCTGGCGAATTGCATGCTGAAATCCGGGCGCTGGCTGAAAATGACGCACGGCCAGCGGCGCATCAACCCGTCCAATTGCGCCTCAGCGCGGAGCATGCGCACATATGCTTCGCGACGCGCCGATTCGCTTCCGAGAATTTCGTTCCAGACAGAATCTTCGAGTTCGGAAAGCGGCGGCAGAATCGAACTCATCCGCACAAAACGATTTTCTTCCCGCCGCGCAATTTCAATGACGAACCATTGCGACGAATGGGAATCGGGCGATGCCAGCTTGAGATTCAGCCTTTCAAACGGAGCGGAGTTTTGTCTGAGTTGGAGAAGCGGCTTTTTCCATTCCGCCGAAATCGCGCCAAGAAAATCCCAGAAAACGCCGCCGATGAGTTCCTTTTGCGTCCGCTCAAGCCAATAGCTTAACGGCTCATTGACATCCAGCACACGGCCGATTGAGTCAAGTATTGCCATCCCGCCTTCCAGCCAGCTATGCCGGGCGGAGGACCCGATCGGCGTCGCCGCGATTTTCCCGGTTGGAGCCGGTTTTGCTGGCTTAAGCGAGGTTTGCATAATTTTTTTGGCGCGACAACCGGAGTATTGACGATTGAACCCCCAAACTCAACCGCAAAATCGTTCGTTTAGGACTATTGACAGTGTGTAGCCTGTTGGCTACATTGGACATGTGGTGGAGATTCGCAAGACCGGCCTGTTTGCACAGTGGCTCGACGGTTTGCGCGATCTTCAAGCAAGGGCGCGAATTCAGGCAAGAATCGAACGTCTTGCCATGGGAAACCCGGGCGACGTCAAGCCTGTTGGCGAAGGCGTTTTGGAATTGCGAATCAGCTACGGTCCTGGATACCGGGTATATTTTAAACAGCGCGGGCGGGAGTTGGTCATCCTTCTGGCGGGTGGCGATAAACGCACCCAAGCCAGGGATATCATCATCGCCCGGAGACTCGCGCGGAATCTTTAGGAATGAAATGAAAAAAGCAGTCACAACTCGTTACGACGTCGCGGAACATCTCAGAACGCCCCAGGAGATGGCGGCATATCTTGAAGCATGCATGGAAGAAGCCAACGGCGACGCTGCCTTTATTGCAAAGGCGCTGGGCGATATCGCGCGAGCCAAAGGTATGGCAAGGGTGGCGCGTGACGCGGGGCTTTCGCGTGAAAGTCTTTACAAAGCTCTTTCTGGAGACCGCAGTCCCGGCTTTGATACAATCCTGAAAGTCATCGAGGCGCTCGGTCTGAGATTACATGCAAAAGCGGCAGCCGATGACGCCGCTTGGGAAAGAGACCACGGCAAGTCTCTTCAGGAGTAACACGTCCAAAATTCACCCGGCTTTGCTGCGTAGGATTTGGAGATGTTGTGCAAATTACGGGCGGCGTCTTCGAGCGATTTCTTCTCAGCTTGCGCCTCACTGATCTTGGCGGCGAGCAATTCGGCGTTGTGCGTCTCCATTGAGAGAAGACGGCAAATTACAGGGTGAAATGGACTTTCCTCCGGTGGGCAGGAAGCTCGGCGCGGATTTTCCGAGTTCCACTTTTGTTTGACGTCGCTTAAAAGCTTTTGTAGGGAATCTTTGGCAGCCTGGATTTCCTTCAGGCCGGACCATGCCGCATTTTCAATCGCGCCGGCTTCGGCCTGGGTCAATTGGAGCCAACGCTCAAAAAGCCCGGCCATTTCCTGTTGCGCAGTCATGGAAAATCACGCCGGTTGAAGCTGAGCTTTTTCCGCTTCCGCCAAGGCGTTTGCGCCGCCTTTGGAAAGCATTTCAGCCCAGGCATCCCGGATGACGCGAACGTGTTTAATCACTTCCTCAATCGGTTCGCGGTTCTTTTTTAAATTGGCCTGCTGCAACCGGCGATTGAAATAGTTGTACAGCTTCCGCAAATTCTCCGCGACGTCCTCGCCCCGCTCCATGTCCAGCCGGGTGTTCATCTCGCGAATGATATTCTGCGCGCGAATGATATTGTTGCTGATGGTTTGGTTGAATTCTGCCGGGTCCTTGCAATTAAAACCGGTCAACGCCCGCTCCAGAAAACTGATGGCTCCATCGTAGAGCATCAAAACCAAATGTCCGGGCGAGGCTGTTTGAACGGCGACTTTGCGATAGGACTGCCAGGCGTTATTGCTCTGGATCATGGGATTTAAATCTTTTATGAGTTCTGCGAAGAGAGATTGCGCGTCAGATGATTCGCAAGCTGATGAACCATCCCCGCTGATGGATAATTGGGATCGTTAATAAGCGACTGCGCCCTGCTGACGGCGTCCGGGCGGCTGTCGGGAAGGATTCCCAATGCCGCTTGAACCCCCGCCGTCCCCGGGAATGAAGCTGTGTCCGGAACCGCTTTTGCCGCGGAAGATGTGCGACCGGACGAAGTAAATCCATTAACACCGCTGACTTTCATACTGGTATTGATTTCCATAAACAGAATCAGGTCACTTGCCCAAACGCTCAAATACCTGCTGTTTTAATATCGGCGAGAAAGTGTAAAACTTTAGGACGCTTTTCATCAACGCAACGACCGTTTTGGCAAGGTCGAAAACAGAGCGCTCAGCGTGTATTGCCCGAATCGGCTGGGCGAACCCAGGATTGTGGACGAATCCGCCAGAGGCGTCTCATTACGAAGATGTTGCGAATAGTAAACGCGCGCCGCAGTGGCTACCTCAACGTCACCGGCGTCGAAAACTTCGTCTGCAGACCACAAAATCCGCGTCGCAGGATCCTTGGAATCTCTAGGCGCTCCCCCCTTGTCCACCAAGGAGAATTTCCATCCAACGGCCAAAGGTTCATAGGGCTGGTAGCGGATCAATTGGCAGAAGAGGATCGCATCGCAGCCCGTCCCTTCGCGCAATTTCTGTAACAGGTTGGGCGGCAAAGGTTCATCGGCACTCCAACTCGCGTGTCCGGTCCATTCCCGAAGTTGATCGCCTGAAACAGGAATCACCTCAAATCGCTCGCTCTTTTCCAGTTCAGAATAAACTGTAGTTTCCAAAGTTTGGACACCTGAGATCAATAATGGCTTATCAGTTGGGGTCGTCAGTGGCAAAACCGCCACGCGGCGAAGCTCCGCCGGAAGAATTTCAGCAATCTTGTAGATGTTCGCCGGTTTATAGCGAGGCCCGATCTCCTCGATGGACTGGGGCATTTTGGCACATCCAGCAACGAACAAACCGATCAGGAGAACAGCGACAACGGAAGAAATAGCTTGAATCGGTCGGCGTGCTCCGACCGAATTTACTACAAACGACTGATTCACAGCATTTTCCAATCTGTTACAAGACTGCCCAACTGACGCTGGGAGCACTTGTCCTAGTGTTTATCGGCAGGTTGTCAGCGCAGGTAAAACACTAGATTTGCGAATAGGACGCAGGCCGCAGGAAGGCATTGGTGATGCCACCCACAATTTCATTGTCCTGATAACCCGGCGTGCTGCGAAGCTTCTTCCATTCAGGCGATCCACCGAAATTTCTCCAATACTTGTCGTGCGACTCGGCGTTTTCCGCGGCGAGCATGTAAGTCAGGCTCGGCAGTCGTGTCCCGATGATTCCCTTGCCAAAAAACACCGGCTGAAATCCTGCGTTGCGAAAAATTTCGATTTCACCGAGATCGAACATTTCGACCTTCTTGTCATTGGCCTTCTGGCTGTGGCTCTCGTAAGTGCGCAATTCGTAAAGACCAGAGCGGCCACCACCGGGAAATGACGGCACGTGCAACTTCGGCATTCCTTCAAAAGCCATCAGCAACATGCTGTCAACGCGGAGAAAAGCCGGGTCCTGGGGAGTCGCGTTATGAAACTCCGCCCCGGCTTTGTGATATTCTTCGTCGGCATGGAGACGCTGGCGCAGCGTCGCGATTGATTCGAGGGAAGTGTGCGGCACCAGCACATAATTTGTAGGGCTATCCGGCCCGACGCTGACGTTGAAGACGCCAACTTGCTCAATCCCGGCGCGGTTCATCGCGGGAATTGCCGCACCCTTGAAGAAGCTATCGAACAGATCGGTCTTCCCCCGCCTTAAATGATAGGCGCGCAATTCATAATAAGTTCGCATGGTGGATTTGTCTTCTTGCGCGCGAGCCGTGGAATTTGCCAGCGCAACGCCAGTGCCGGCGACTGCGATCGAGGATTTCAGAAAGTCACGTCGTTTCATGTTGGACTATTGTTGAAGGAATACAAAGGTCCCCTTTTTGTTGCCGACCACAATGTCCGGCTTCCCATCGCCGTTTACATCTCCGGCAAGAACTTCCGTGCCGACGCCGGAATCGCTGTCAATCAAATGCGGAATAAACTCCGCGGAATGGTTCTCACCGCGCACCAGCTTGAACCAATACAAAACCGCAGGGTCATTGGATTTGGGGTCCGGCCCATGTTTTCCATGCGCCCAGAATCGTTTGCCCGTCACGATATCTTTCAACCCGTCGCCGTCCATATCCACCAGCGCAACTGAGTGCGGCTGTGAAAATGCGACGCCATAGGAATTTGGAGAACCGTCGGGGTTAAGAATCAGGTGCTGCTTGAATTGGATTTCACCGTCGGCTGATTTCTCCGGCAACTGCTCGTACCAGGCAAGCCCGAAACCGTGTGGGTTCAGGCAAGTGATAATATCCGCAAGCCCATCGCCGTTGACATCGTAGGCGAACATCGTCGAACTGCCATTGGGCGCGAATGGAAACGGATGGTATTTCCAGACCGGATCGCCATCGCGTGAAGCGGGTTGTTCGTACCAGCCGTCCTTGATGATAAGATCATTTCGCCCGTCGCCATTGACATCGCCGAATCCGAGGCCGTGAAGGTAACGTTGGTAGTCCGGGTGCATCGGAGAAATTCGATGAAAAACCCACTTCTCAGATGGATTCTTCCAATCCGCAGGCGCGGCATAACCCAAGTAATTGCTCGTGCAACAGAGCAACTCGCCTTTTCCATCGCCAAACAAATCGCCGAAGGCAGGGGATTCGTCGTCGGTGGAATCAATTATTGTGTGCTGCGTCCAAAGGCTGCCATTGCCGTGAGGATTTTCGTACCAGTAGGTTTCCTTGCCTGGATAGCCAACGACAATCACGTCCGGCCAGCCATCACCGTTGATGTCCCAGGTGAACGTGAGAAAATCGTCGGAATAATCATTCTTCTCTCCATGCGCGCCTTCAAATCCCGGGAAAGTCAGAGCTTCGCCAGCGGCATTAGTAGTGGTGAAGGATTTTTGGGTGGCGTGGCGATATTCGTGTCGGGACACAAAATTCGGTCCTTCGTACCAAAACGGCCCGGAAACAATGTCCATGACGCCGTCGTGATTAAAATCGGCGTACGCCGCCCCTTCGCTCCAAAAGTCGCTCGTCAACTGTATTTTCCGAAACGTCGGCCCCTTTTCCTGCGCAGACGCGACTCCGATGGCCAGTCCCAGCGCGGCGCAAACAACATCTCTGTGAATCATCCGCGAAGCATAAGCCCGACCCAAAAAACAGAAAGCAGAAAGTGAATTTCGGCGCTGCGATTTTCATGAAACTCGAATGAGCTTGCGGAAAGTCATTGTCCCCTGAACAATATTTTCGTTCGCTAACCTCCCGGATTGACCGCCGTCTTCCTGGACTGACTGATTGGATGGCGAACTTATTTTGCACACGACTCAAATACACAATTTCGCGGCACTTTTGGCCGCGTGACAACTCCTGCCGCCGAAAAGGTTCGTCGCTGGAGCTTCACGCCGCGAGAACGGACTTGGCTCGCAGTGGCTCTTTTTCTGGTGCTCGCCTTTGGCGCCAACGTGGAGCAACGCACCGCGCTGCGCCGCGTTCCCATGACCGACCTGGGCGTTTTCGCAACCGCCGCTGAAGCCGTGCGAAGCGGCGACAATCTCTACACCGTTTCCGACTGGCACGGCTGGCACTATGTTTATCCGCCCGCGCTGGCGATCCTATTCGTTCCCTTCAGCCAGGCCGCGCCGGCGGCAATAGTCGAAAAGCCGGGAACACCGCGCACGGTCGCCAACACTCCTTGGGGTTATGATCTTGACAGACCGCATCGGTTCTTTGGCCTGCATCGGGAAAACGCGCGCTTCTTCTTCATCGTCGCCGCCTGGTACTTCATCAACATCGCAATGATCTGCCTGTCGGCCCATGCATTGGCGTGCGCGTTGGAAGGAAACAGCCTTAAGGAACCTCCGCACGTCGATGCCGCCGAACGCCGCCGCTGGTGGATATTGCGTGCCATACCATTGGTGGTCATCGCCGGTTCACTCGGCACTGACTTGTCCCGTGGCCAAACCGACATCCTCATGCTCGCCGCGATGTCCTTCGGTTTGTATCTGACGGCAATCGGCCAGGCATTTAAAGCCGGCCTCTGGCTCTCAGGACCTGCCGTTGTAAAACTATTTCCCGCGCTCCTGCTGATCTACCCTCTTTGGCGACGCCAGTGGCGCATGGCGGCAGGAGCAGGCACGGGCCTGGTTCTGATGCTGGTTGCCCTTCCAGTTTTGACGATGGGTCCGAGCCGCAGCGCAGCGCTCTACAAAGATTGGGTTCAAATCCTCGTAAAACCCGCCCTGGGAAAAGGATCAGACAAATCACTTATCCACGAACTCACCGGGATGCAATCGACCGACAACCAGTCCCTGTTGGCATTCATTCACAACTGGCGTTACCACAACCAAATCCGCGAGCAACGCCCCGCGATTGCCGCGCCCGCCGAACGTTTCATCGTCTATGCAGTTGGCGCCCTGCTTTTGGCCGGACTAATCTGTGCGCTTGGAAGTCGTCGAAACGATTCGCCGCGTGACTTGCTCATCATAGCCGGACTCCTTGTTGGCGTTGCATTGATCATCAATCCCGTCGCCCATAATTATTACTATCTCCTGCTGCTGCCGCTCGTGGTTTCCCTTCTGCATCGCGCCTTGGAAAACAAAAACAACCGCACGATTTTAACCGCTCTGGCGATTTTTACGTTGACCGATCTCGCTGCCCGCCTGCCTCGCATCGGACCACTGCTTCGCGACGATGGTTTGCCTCTCGTCAGCCTGTTGATTTTGCTGTCTTTGGGTGTCGTAGTCCTTCTCCGGCGCGATTGCCCCGATGACAAGGAACTCATCGTTATCCCCGTAATCGCAGAATACGCCAAGTAATTTCCCTCCTCGGTGGTAAAGGCGAAAAATCAGCCTATTCATATTCCCTTGCAACAAGTTACGCAACAATTCCGTCCCAGCCGCATTTTGCCGCAAAATAAATCCAAAAAAATGTCCTAAAGTCTCCGGCACATCCATCCGATGCCTTTGGTTGGTTAGAGGTGCGGACAAGACGGACGACGGACAAGAAATTCAACAATCCATATGTTATCTTATGAGCCCGATATCTGCCATATCGTCGGCAACAAGCCAGCCGACGACGGCGCTTTTACAATTGTTAATGGTGCAATATTCCCACTTCGCGAACAGCCCGAATTGGCAAGGCAAAGCAGATTACCAGTCGCTGCAAAACGCCATCGACTCCGGTAACGTTTCAGCTGCGCTGGTTGCCTTGGGGAGGCTGCAACGGGAAGGTAAAGCGCCAAGCACTCAAGCCTCTGGCGGCATTACGCCAGCCCCCTCGACTAATCAGCAGACTATCAGTAACATTTCCCCCGCACCCAGCAGCAACGTGCAACAATCCTCCAGCGGCGGCACGTTCAACGCAACGGCCTGAGATTTCCCAGTTGCGTTTGATCAAATATTACTTCTGCCGCTCTCCGATTTAATAGTTTGAGTCGCAGCAAGCACATCGCGGAGAATTTGAATAGTCAATTGATCCTTCGGTCGATTCGCGGCGATCTTGCTGGCCAGAATACGTTCAAGCGAAAGCACTTTGAGTTTGTCAGGCCCCAACGGAACATCAATGCAGTTCTTAATTTCGTTGGCAAAAGGCCCCAAACCATCCATTCGGATAACGATATCGAACAATTCTGAGCCCGCGCCTGCCAACATCGGCGGATTGTTAATGGAAGGAGGGACATATGCAGCGCCAACCTCGCGCAATGCGTCAGATATTTTTTGCTCACCAAGGTTCTCAAACCACAGATCAACGTCTTGAGTCACGACCGGCGCGCCTTGCAAAGTAGCGGCCGAGAGTCCAACCACCATGAACCGCACATCCTGTTTCAAGAGTGCGCGGAGCAGGCGGACTTCACTTTCGGAAAATGGCAGTGGCGCGGCCACGGATTAAACTTCGCCGCAGTCGTTCGATTGGCGGCATTTCCAGCAAAATTAGAGTATGACGAACGGTATCGGGGTCGGCGTCGGGATGAGCGTCAAGCACCTTGTTGACACGTTCAGATAAGCGACGCGCCCAGCGCTTGGCTTCGGCGGGCGTTTTAGGCTGATCATGCCGTTTCATGTGCAATCCAGCTTAAGCGTTTAACAAGTTATTGTCACTGGCATTTCCAAAACTACGGGCTGCGCCTTTTCGAGATCTTTAATCGTAATCAACAAAAAAAACTCGACAACACGCGTTCTCACACATTATCTTGGCAAAAAGAGAGTCACATATGTTTAAGAAGTCCTGTGTATTGTTGTCCCTGTCTGCGGTTGCAGCTTTTATCGTTGGTTGCGCCGGGCCGGAAGAAAAGTTGGGTCGCGGAATCAACAATATGACCGAGTTCGGTCGCGGTGGCGAGTTCCGCCGTTCCTTTGAACAGGCATCCGTCTTTGGCGCTCCTGCAAATCTGCCCATGACTGGCTTCGTTCGTGGATTTGATCGCACGGTCGCCAGGACCGCCGTCGGTGTTTATGAAGTCGTGACTTTCCCGGTTCCCAACCATTCTCCCGGCAATTACGGCCCGGTCTTTTTCCCGGCTGATCCTGTTTACCCGGACAGCTACAAGCCAAACTGGCTCGCGGATACCACATTGTCCCCGGATACTTCGCTTGGATTTAGCGGTGGAGATATTGCGCCGTTCATTCCGGGCAGCCGTTTCCGCATTTTCGACAACTAAGCCTTTGCGCGGAACATTCGCGGCGCTGAGCGCGGAACGTTTCGCGCCCCTTTCATGCTTTCCAAGGCATCAGGCTGCAAAGTCAATCTTCTCCTAAACGTCCTCGGAAAGCGCGCTGACGGTTACAACGAATTGGAAACCGTCATGCACCCGGTCGATTTGTGCGACCGGCTTGATTTCGAGCGAGCGGAAACTGGAATTCGCCTTAGTTGCAGCGACAACCGGTTGCCGACCAACTCCAAGAACCTCGCCCATCGCGCCGCAGCCCTCTTTTTGCAGACAATCGGGTCGAATGACGGCATTCGCATCCATCTCCATAAACAAATTCCCATTGCGGCGGGACTCGGTGGCGGGAGCGGAAACGCAGCAGTGACGCTGCTTGCTCTCAACGAACTATTTGGCCATCCGCTCGAACAGGTAAAACTAGGGGAACTGGCGGCTTCGTTAGGTTCGGATATCCCGTTTTTCCTACAGGAGAATCCCGCAATCGCGACAGGACGCGGCGAAATCATCGCCCCTTTGGCTCCTTTTCCAACATTGAGTGGGACTTATTTGGTGCTGGTCCATCCGGGTTTCGGCATTTCTACGCCTTGGGCTTATGCGCAGCTTTCCAAATTTCCCGCCGCAGCCAAAGGAGAGCCTGGGCGGGCGCAAAATTTGGTTTCCGTTCTGCAAAACGACCTTGTCGCGGGTGGAAAGGAATTCTATAACTCGTTGGAAGCGCCTGCTTTGCATAAATATCCGTTCTTGGCGCTGGTTCAGGAGAACTTTCGCGAGAATGGAGCCATTGGCGCTTTAATGTCTGGAAGCGGTTCGACTACGTTCGCGCTTGCCCGCTCCAAAACGGAGGCGGAGAAGCTTTTGGAGAAATTTAAAGCGAAATTTGGCGTGAATCTTTGGACAGCAACGGTTAAGCTGGCTCCCGAATGAGCCGTTTTGACGGTCTTTTTTGTGAATAAAAAACCGTGTTTTTCTGAATTTTATTCAGTTGACATTTAATGGTCGAAATGTAATCTGGACGACATACATATGTATGTAACCAGCAATTTTATGAGAAGAAACATCCAAATTAGCATGGCGTGCGCCTTTGCGCTCGCGTTCGTTGGGGTCGCAACTCTCAGGGCCGCTGAAGAAGGCAGCGTACAGGGCAAGGCGATCGTGAGGGCGGTTCATGGCAACGTCGAATATCAATCAGGTGGCGGTTGGGCTCCGCTCAAGGTCAATACTGAATTGGATGCTGGCGTGGTTGTTCGGACTGGTCCGGAATCCAGCGCTGATCTCGCCGTGAATGGCAGTTCGTCCGCATTGCGCATTGAAGCGGAAACGACTCTCGGCATTCCGACGATGACTCGCACAGGCCCAAGCCATGACGCGGATCAACAGACCATGCTGGATTTGCAGGACGGCGCCATCCTCGGCAACGTCAAGAAAATTACAGCCAATTCCCAATACGAAATCAAGACCCCGCACGGCGTGGCTGGAATTCGTGGAACTGATTACCATGTGAAATCACGTTTGGAGCCGGATGGCCGCCATCGCGTGACCTTCACCAGTATCACCGGTCAAGTCATTGTTTCTGCGGTTGTTGATCCGGGTGGCCCTTCGGTTGTCAAAGTGCTGCGCGACGGCGAATCCTGGACGCCCGGTTACGGCGATGTCCAGCCGACGCCCGTTTATGAGCTGCAATTGTTTGAAGGTGAATTGGGCGAGTTGATGGCAAGCACCAACCCGCAATTCGGAGCTCCCGGAGCGCCGCCTCCCCTGCTCAATCCTTTCCCGACCACTGGCCAGGCCTCGCCAAGTTCGGCTCAGTAAGATCGGGTTGGCTTGCGGCGCGCAATCGTTTGACGCTGCTGCCGCCTTAAGTTTGCGCCCGGAGTAACTTGTGTTGCTCCGGGCTTTTTGTTTATTCTGCGCGCCGTGCGCCTGAAATTCCTCAAATCGCCGACGTTTTTTATTGCCGCGCCGGTTATTTTGGGAGTTTGCCTTCTTCAATTATTCCCCAACGCAGTTCGCCTTCTGGGTTTGGACCGCCTTGAATGGATGACATACGACTGGCGGGTTCGGGTGACCCATCATTACGACGTCGGCTTTGCCAACGACGCCACCAATCTCGGCCTGGTGGAGATCAGCGACGACACCATCGGTGCTGTCAACAACGGCAGCCTTGGGTTCAAGTATGGACTTTACTGGCCACGAGAAGTCTATGGACGCGCGTTGCACGAACTCACAATGCAGGGCGCAAAAGCAGTCGCATTCGACGTGCTTTTTGCCACTCTCCGTCACGACCATGCTCCGGCAAAATTGCCCAATGGCACAACGATTAACTCCGACGATTACTTCACAAGTCAAATACAGGAATCGAGCAACGTCATCTTGGGCGCGGACCAGGGTTTGGTCCCGGCGCGGGATTTTCGGGAAAGCGCCTGGCGGGTGGCCAATATTGCGGTGGACCGTGACCGCGACGGCGTGCTCCGCCGGGCGAGGGCGTTTCAAGACTACAAAGTATGGCACCCGTTTCTTGAAATCATGGCCAACAATAATGGCGTCGATCTTTCCAAAACCAAAATAGAAACGAATCGGATAACATTTTTTCGACGCCGCGCCGGCGAAGAAATTGTTTTTCCACTCGACGAATCAGGGCGCTTTGCGACCACCAATTTGTACAGCCACCCGCGGCCGGGAACCACGTTGCAATTTCTGCCATACACTCCGTACCGCGCCTGGAGCATGGGAATCGTGCTCGCAGCCCGTGAATTGGGACTTGACCTTGACCACCCAGAGATCAAACCCGGCCAGATTATTCTTCACGGCGCCGCCGGCGTCACGCGAACCATCCCGGTTGATGACGTCGGTTATTTCTACACGGATTGGTCTCTCACGGTAAACGATCCGCGCCTGCGAGAAGGGGCGTTTGAGGAATTGTTGAACGATTTCAATGAACGCAACAAGGGGAAGGAAATTCCAAACACTTGGAAAGGCAAGCTGGTCGTCGTCGGTTCGACAGCGACAGGAAGCGATTTGACCGACGTTAGCGCCACTCCGCTTCAGAACGCGACTTACAACGTCGCCAACCACGTAAATATCGCGAACTCGGTCATTTCCGGGCGTTTCATCCACCTTATGCCCCTCCCGCTGGATCTGTTGCTGATTGTTCTTGTTGGCAGCATCTCTGCGTGGATCACTTGGGTCGTGTCGCGCCCGATAACGGGTTCACTGCTCATGTTGGGGTTTGTCGCGACCTACGTTACTTCCACCGTGGCAATCTATGGACATTACCGGTTGTGGGTGCCGATCATTCTTCCGATGGCTTGCGCGGGCGCGACGACGCACCTTCTCCTGCTCACTCATCGGGTGCGTGTGGAACAAATGGAAAAAAGGCGAGTCAAGGGGCTTTTCTCACGGCTGGTGTCTCCCGATGTTGTCAATCAAGTTTTGTCCGCGCCCACTCTTTCAAAAGGGGGTGTCCGCACCGAAATCACCGTCTATTTTGCCGACGTGCGTGGATTCACGGAATTGACCGATGTCACGCAGGCCCATGCGGCCGAATACATTGAAAAAAACCAGCTCAACCCTGAAGCCGCAGAAGCGTACGTGGACGCACAGGCCAAGGAATCGCTGGACACCATCAGCCTTTATCTCGGCACCATCGCGGATATTGTCAAGCAAAGGAAAGGACTTCTCGACAAATACATCGGCGATTGCGTCATGGCTTTTTGGGGCGCCCCGCTCGGAAATCCGCGTCATGCTGCGGATGCGGTGCGAGCGGCTATTGACGCGCAACTGGCGCTTGCGGAACTAAATTTGAAGCGCGCTGCGCAAAACAAACGGCTTGAGGAGGAAAATGCTTCGCGCGAGAAGTCAGGCCTGCCGCCACATTCCTTGCTGCCAGTGCTCAAC
Organism: Verrucomicrobiia bacterium; assembly: GCA_036501665.1. Classification (GTDB taxonomy): domain Bacteria; phylum Verrucomicrobiota; class Verrucomicrobiia; order Limisphaerales; family Palsa-1400; genus DATAUD01. The sequence continues at coordinate 57,513 of DASXZW010000063.1, read as the reverse complement.
ATGGGAACCGGCATCAATACCGGTCTGGCCATCGTGGGTTACATGGGATCGGAAACTCACCTGTTGAATTACACCGCGTTCGGACGCGAGGTGAACCTTGCCAGCCGGCTTGAAGGCATCTCAGGGCATGGCAGAATTTTGATTGGGGAAGCGACTTATCTGGCTTTGAAAAGGGATGATCCCCAGCTTGCGGCGCGTTGCCTGGAATGGCCGCCGCGCATGGTAAAAGGATTTCGTCACGCGGTGAAACTTTACGAGGTTCTCTGGCGAATTGACGCCAATGTCCCGCCGCCTCCTGAAGAAAACACGGACGTCCGCCTTGTCAAACCGTTGCCGTCTGGCGGCACCGTCAAGACTTAACCATTCAGTTGATATACGATAGCGCGGTCGTCTCGAGTCGGCGTCTCGCCGACTGGCTCCGGTCTAGAAACTATAGCATTTTAATTAGAACCTGTGGCCACAAATTTTGGCGCTGCAGGGAGCGCGACCGTCTCGGTCGCATCTGTTGGCGTCTCGCCGACGGAACAATCCAGCACTATGGCGGCGTATAAAATGTTCGACAAGAGCGTCTGGCGAGACGCCAGACGCGGCGGTCGAGACGACCGCGCTCCCCAGAAGTTAACTGCATCGTTACAGTTAAGATTTAAGTCCCAACCGGCGGCGGCGCGGCTCCCAGGCTAACGCGGCCAGTTCCTGTCGTTGTGAACGAGGTCCCGGGCGAGTTCCGTTCTTTTCGACGCCGTTCACTGCAGCATTCTCCTTCGTAACAATGCGCAATTGCATAGTAGCCTCCTCTTCCAACTCAAGCATTTGTCTTTCCGGGTGACTCATTATTCTGCCTTCCTTAACCCAATATAGCACAAAAAATGCCAAGCTTCATGGAAGGCCGTGATTGAAATTGTAACATATTGCAAGCAAATGCGTTACGAGTTTTTCTGAAGCCATTCAAACTGCAACAACCTTTGCAAATTGCGAAAAAATGCGGGAAAATTTTACAGAAGTGAGTGATCCACCTGCTCGGAGATGGGTTGAAGATCATCGGGACATTTGGCCGCATCGACAACTTTTGCGGACGCCGCAATCTGGTCGTGCGTAAAAATATCAAGGAGCGAAATTTTCAACGGGCCACGGGAGCCTTGCAAAGTAATGTGGTCCCACTGCGCCGAAATAACGGCGGCGGAGAATTTCTGAATGCACCGACCGCGTATATAGGCGCGAGTCGAGCGCGGCGGTTCGCCAATCGCGCGGCGCACCAACGCTTCGTCGGGAACTCCTTTGATTGACCCCGATTGTTCCAGCGCGTAGTAAAGGCCCGTTTCCCGGTTCAGCTTGTGATATTCCAAGTCGAGGCTCTGCAACCAGGGATCGTCGGATTTAAGGTGTTGTTCCTCTTGAAATTCGCGGACCATCGCCAGTTTCGCCACCCAATCCAGGCGGTCCCGGCAACGCATTGGCTCCACTTCCAAATCTGTCAATACTTTATCCCAATCGGCCGCCACGGAAGCTTTTGACGGATCGGAAAGATCGCACAACTCCATCACGGCCTTCCAATACTCGCGTTGCAACGCGAGCGCATTGGAACCCGCGCCGTCTTCAAGGGACACTTTCCAACGGAACTTCGGATCGCGCGAGATGGACATGAGCGCCTGCAAAGGATCAGCCAGAATAGGAAAGTTTCGTTTGGGATTGCGAGCGAGCGCTTCCAGCACGAGGGCTGTCGCGCCGATTTTCAGCCGGGTGGAAAATGGCGACATGTTGGCGTCGCCCAAGATGACGTGAAAGCGCCGGTAAAGATTGGGATTGGCGTGAGGTTCATCGCGAGTGTTGACAATGGGGCGGCGCTGCATCGTATCGACGCTTTGCAACTCGCTGAAAAAGTCGCTCCGTTGTGAAATTTGAAAGCCGGGCGCGACAAAACGGTCTTCCTCCTCAACGGCGAATTTTCCCGCCCCGGCGATGATCTGCCGGGAAACGAGAAACGCCTGGATGCCTCGCGCCAGAGTTTCCCACGGCAATGAGCGGGGGAGCAGGTAATTTTCATGGCAACCGTAGCTGTGCCCGCGAAAATCGGTATTATTCTTGTACAGATAAACTTCGGAGCCGCGTTCCTCGGAAAGTTTTTGCGCGCAACGCATCAAAATGCGTTCGCCCGCTCGGTCGTGCGCCACCAATTCCTCCACGGTGCTGCATTCCGGCGTGCAGTATTCGGGATGCGCGTGATCGTTATAGTAACGCGCGCCGTTCCCGAGGACGAGATCGCTTTTAATCTCAACGAAGCTCAGCTCACGCCCGGCGTCCTGCGCGAAGTAAGAAGCCTCATCGGTATCCTGTCGAAGTTCCTCGACGTGAAACCCACGCATGTCCGCGTGCGGGTCTTCGCAGTTATAATCCCATCGCATGAGCACGCCGGACTTCGTGGCGCTGCGGACAAGAGCCATCGATTCCGCGACAACATCGAGATTTTCTTCGTTGGCGCGGGAGATGCCGATTTCCGTTTCAGTGCCAAACTGGATGATCATTTCTTTGGGGGCGAACGATCGCGTCAAACGACGCCGGATCCCGCCGCATCTTTCTTGCGCGGGCGAATCGGCGCGAGTTTGATCACGTTTTCGGGGTCGAAATCGGTCAACTTGAGCCAATCTTCGGTAATATCGGTTGGTGGGAAAAGGTCGTTTTCCGAATATTCCCGCTGCAATGCCTGAAGCAAATCATCCCGGGTCAGGTGAGTTTCCAGTTTCGTCTCAATGGCGCGCTTGATGGCGATGCTCTTGGCGCGTTCGACGATTGCGGCGATGATCGCGCCGCTGGCCAGATCGCCGCGGTAAAGGAAATCATGCTTGCCGCTGCGGTACGTGATTTCCAAAAACTGGTTCTCGACCGTTTTTGCATAATGCGCGTCTGAAATGGCTTGGGCCATTTGTTCTTTCGGTTCGGCGAGCGGGAGTGTGTCTTTGAGATAAATTTCGTATATCCGCCGCGCGCCTTCCTGATTTGGACGATTGACTTTGATTTTTCTATCAATTCTTCCGGGACGCAAAATTGCGGGGTCGATCAAATCTGCGCGGTTCGACGCAAGAATGACCACGACGTTTTGCAACGGCTCCAAACCGTCCATTTCCGAGCAAAACATCGGCACCAAGGTGCTCAAAATTGAACTGTAACGCCCGGCGCGGCGCGTGCCGAGAATGGACTCCGCTTCGTCGATGAACAAAAATGCCAGAGAACCTTCAGCCGCCCGCTCGCGGCATTGCGCAAAGAGGTCCCGGACCTGGCGTTCGGATTCGCCGACCCACATGTTGAGGATTTCCGGGCCTTTGACGTGCAGAAAAAATTCAGGTTTGTCCACGCCGGTTTCGGCGCGAATTTGCTGGCGCAGGTTATGGGCGGTCGCCTTGCCCAGCAGCGTCTTGCCGCAACCAGGAGGGCCGTGAAGCAGAAAGCCTTTTGGCACGGTGTGGTCGAAGCGTTTGAACAGTTCCCGATGGAGGAACGGCATTTCGATGGTGTCGCGAATCGCCTGCACGGCTTCGTTCTGGCCGCCAATGGATTCCCAGGGGAGGGCCGCGACGCTTTCCAGAGAGCGCTCGATTCGTTTTCCGACGCCGATGACTTCCAGAGCGACGCGTTGGTTGGCATCGAGGCGGACTTCCATGCCGGCTTTGAGTTTTTCCTTTGTCAGAAGAGCCGAGCGCAAAATCACGGAATTCATCAGGCCGGATTCCTGGCCGATCCGCAGCCTTCCGGCTGAAAGCAATTCGTCGATGCGAACGATTGGGCCGTTCCGATCGAAGCCCAAGCCGAGAACGACGGCGAAGGCTTCATTGAGCAAGACGCGCTGGCCCACTTGCAAACTTGAAAGGGGAATTTGCGGATCAATTCGGCAGACGTAATCAGTGCCGCCGGCGCAGACGTGCGCTTTGTCCGGTTCGACCGGCATGATGAAAGTTCCGACGCGGAAAGCCGGCGAGCGAAGTTTTTCGATGATCGCGTCCTGCTTTTCGATTGTTTCGCGCGCGTGATCGTTGATTTCCTCCACTTCAACGACGCGGTCCCGCAGATACACCATGTCCATGATGACGCTGTGGCGCGGCGGAAGTTTGGAGACGATCATATCGACCAGTTGCAACGTCGATAGCGCGTCGAGCTGTTCGGTGTGGAGAATTTCAGTTTCCTCCGGCGGTAATTCCATGCTCTCACTGGGGGCGGATTTTGGCGGGGAATTGGTTGGGACGGACTTCTTCTTGGACTCTGCCATGAACACAAACTTATTCCCGACTCAACTATTTGCAACCAGAAGAGTTCGCAAAAAAACTTTTTCCGGCAAACGCCGCAAAGTGTGGTATAATTTAAGTTCCGCCGGTCAGTAATCCAAAAATTTCCAAACCTGAACGCGGTCGCTGTACCGAATCAGGAAGCGATTCTGGTCAAACGAAAATTCGTCCGGCGCTTCTTTGCGGTAAAAATCCCACAGCACTTTGCCGTTCAGCGGATCAAGCCTGCGAATGTGAAGATATGAGGGCGCGTCAGGCTCCGGCGCGTTCAAAGCATCAGCGAGACCCTTTGTAATCGCCATGCCTCCCTTGGTGACCATCGAAGTGTAAAGGTATTTGCCGGTGAGGTAACATTGCTGTCCGACATTCTCCGCTTCCCAGAGAATTTTCCCTGACGCCGCGTCCACTTTGAGCACGAGGGGATGAGCATTTTGAAAGGTGAGTTGGTCGGAATATTGAATGTCCTCCGGAGCGGCGGTCGTGGTGCCGATGTAAAGCGCCCCGGCGCCATCGCCAATTATATTGGTGACCCCGACGCTGGTGGCGCGCCATTTAATATCGCCGCCGGGCAAAGCGAATGCTGTCAAGACACCTTTGTCAAAAAAGTAAAGGTTTCCGTTGGTTTCCACCGCCGGAGCGGAATGACGGTCCCACCTGTCCGGCGCAAATCGGTCGTTGATCGGGTAACTTAATTTCGCTTCGAAGAGTTTTTTGTTTTGTTTGTCAAAAACAGTGAGTGATGGCCCCGCCACAAGAAGATCGACGGTTTTCATGGGGAAAAACATTGGAACGCCTCTGACCGGCGCGGTCCACTCGATCGGCGTTTCCCCGGTCCACCGGCGAAGTTTTACTTCATAGAGGCTTTCGTCGATAGCTTTGACGCCGCCGGTCTGGTCGCGCTTAATGTCGTTGAAAACATCCTCCTCAACGTCGGCCATGCTCGACGACGCGGTGGTATTTCCGTCAAGATGAGATTTGATCGACTTGATGTAAGTGACTTTCGGTTCAAGCAATTTCACGCGCAACTCAACCAGGTTGTCGCCCGCGGAAAAAAACTCGCTGCTCATCGCATCCAGCGGCTTGCTGAATTTTTTCTCATCCATCGCCTGCGACAGCAGGACACCGGCGGTCGGCTGGACGTTGGGCGGGAGTTCATTGGGCATCTCGTGTTTTTCCGAGCGCGGCACGACGATTTCGCGCGTGGTGGACTGGCCGGTGGCAAGGTCGATTTGCAAGGCGACTCGGTTTGTATCGCTCGTTGAGGAAACAACAAGAATGTTGGAGGTCGTCGGCGTGAAGCTCTTTAACTCGCCGGAAACCGGGATGGTCTGCTTGATTTGCCCCGATGCGGCGTTGAGCCAAAGGACTTTGTTGCCGGAGCAAATCCAAACGCTGTTGGAGTCGGTAAAAGTTCTTGGCTGCGGCCCCGATCCGTCGGATGGGGCATCCGCCGCCATCGGCGTGTTCCAAAGGTTTTTGTCATTCCCAAGCTGGTGGGCTGTGGCGTGGGCCGGATTGACAAGAAGAATGGTTCCCTCGTTCAGGAAGCCCGCCTTCCAACTGGTCTCCGGCCCGGGAATATTCAGCGAATATTCCAGGCGCGGTTTTGTGCCGAAGAAAACGTACCACAGCCACCCGCCAAATATCGCCAGAATGCACACTGCCACCCCCCAACCGAGCCAGGTTGCGTGCTGCGACTTTCTTCGCTGAACGCGCAACTTCTCCACGGTTGTCACCGATATCGGCTTCGGCCTCAGGATTGGAGCGATTTCTTCCTCGGGCGCGGGCGACGCCGCAGCTACGCGCAGATTCTGTCCACGAGGTTGCGCGGCGATTGCCTGGTTGGCTAACTCGGTGCCGTCGGTGTTGCAGGTGGGGCATTTCACCGCGAACGGCATTCGCCCGTCCACCGGCTCAACGTCAAACGAGTATTTGGCGCCGCAGGGACATTGGACCTTGATGGTCATTCCTGGTCTCCTCCCAACGAATCATTCGGGCGCTCCGATGTCGGAGTAAATTCGCGTTTCCTTTCGCGATTGTAGAACTCGCGCGAACGACGTCGTGCCGTTGGGGCGAAGTGATTCGCGAAACGCCTCAGCCTTTCCATCTCCCGAAATCAGCGTCCAAACTTGTTTCGCGGCGGCCAAAACCGGATAGGTCATGCTGATCCGATTGGGTGGCGGCTTGGGCGAATTGTCAACGTGGACGAATGGCTCGCGGCTTTGGATTACTTGCGGATGCGCATTGGGCATGAGCGAAGCGATATGGCCATCGGGACCGATCCCGAGAAAAATTACGTCAAGCACAGGAATTCCGCCAGCATCCTCTGGGGCAATTCGGCGAATCGTTTCATTGGCTTCGGCCACTGCGTCTTTCGGAGCAACTTCGCCTTTCAGACGGTGAACTTTGTGTGGCGCGATCTTCATCGGGCGAAAGAGATTTTCTTCCGCAAGGCAAAAATTACTTTCGGCATCGTCGGGAGGAAGGCATCGTTCGTCGGCCCAAAAAAATTCCACATTTCCGAGAGCAACGCCCGATTTCTTTGCTGCAGCGACAATCTCCGTGAAAAATGTCTTCGCAATTCGCCCCCCTGAAAATGCCACCAAATGCGGCTCAGACCTCTTGCGAACCAAGTCGAGCCAATCTGCCGCAGCCGCGCGAGCGAGCGCGGTGTCGTTGGCAAATGTCCTGATCTCCGTCACGGAAAATTAGTATCCCAATTTTTGCAGCTCAGCCTGCAGCGCGACGTGAAACTCCTGCAAATCGGCGGCAGGCGGTTTGTAACCCTTCTCAGCCGGAGCGAGTCCAAGGCGACCCGTTTGATCGAGGAACCAGTCTGCGCTTTTTCCGTCGCTGAATTTGGCCTTGCCACTGACCAACGCGCCGGGCCGGGTCAGTTGATCGACGGTCACGCTAACGCCGCCAGCGCCGGGTTCCCCTGCGGCTTCCGCCGAGGGTTCTGGTTTGACAGGCTCAGCGGGTTTTGGCGGAGGAGGCGGGTCCTTCGGCTGAAGTTTCAAATCATCCACCAGCAATCGGACGTCCAGATAGGTGATTCGCAAACCGAAATCGGACTCAAGACGTTTTTGAATTTCCGAAAGCTTCAAACCATCGTTGATCCAGGCGGCGACCGCCTGGCGCTGTTTGTCATCCAAATTCATAAACAATATGATAACACGACTCCAGCCACAGGGAAGGAATCAATCGCAAATTTGGTTTTAGTTTTGTGCTCGATCCGGCCGCCATTTTGGAATAACGATGCTGCGCAAATATCAGCATGCGGCGGATCAATGAATGCGTCAGTCTCTGCTGAAATCCATGACATGCCAATTAAAATGGTTAGCGCCAAAGGCGCGTGTTAATCCAGCCCAGGGCAACGCCCTGGGAAAACAAACGTGAATATTAAAAAGCCCTGAAAGGGCGATTTAACCGATGCCACAATCTCTCGCAAGATTGCATATTCACCTCGTCTTCAGCACCAAAAACCGTGAACCATTTATACACGATGCCGTGCGCGATTCGTTGCATGCGTATATGGCCACCGTCTTGAAGGATTTCGGATGTCCCGCAAATTTAATTAATTCCGTGGACGACCACATTCACATCTTGTTTGACCTTTCGCGAACGGTGTCCATCAGCCAAGCCGTCGAAAAAGTCAAAAAGACCTCCTCCAAATGGATAAAGACGCAAGGAGCAGATTTCCGCAACTTTGCCTGGCAGGCTGGGTATGGGGCATTTGCGGTCAGCGAATCAAATATTGACGCCGTGCGAAAATACATTGCGGCGCAAAACGAACACCATCGGAAAAAATCGTTTCAAGAAGAATATCGCATGTTTTTGCAAAAACACGGCTTAGAGTTCGATGAACGTTATGTGTGGGATTAAATCGCCCTTTCAGGGCTTTGCTGTGTAGGCTGGCTGTAGTCCCCAGGGCGTTGCCCTGGGCTGGATTGAAACGCGCCGTTGGCGCTGAAAAATATGCGACGAGAGCACATCGCCTTGGCGCAACTGCCTGTCCTTACTTTCGTCACTGAACTTCAAAACTACGCTTCGTCTTCGGTTTTCTTCGATTTAGAAGTTTGAAACAGGGGCATCTCATACAAACCGAGTGGATTTCCTTCACTGTCGGCAAATTCGGTAAATCGCGGGCTTTCTCCGCGCTGGCGAGGCTCGCTTACGGCGACGTTCTGACGGCGGAGCAAGTCAATTGCGTCATCCAAATCATGGGAAGCAAAATAAACCATCGAACCGCGACCGACATTTTGCCCGGAAGGATCGGGATGTAAGTCAAGTCGAATACTCATCGGCTCGTTGTAAAGGGTCGCATAATGCGGCGCGGACATATGCTGGACATCAAAACCAAGAATGTCCTCATACCATTTCGCGGCGCGTTCCATGTCTTTTACGTAAATCAGCACGTGTGAGAATTGCAGCATAATCAGATCATCAAAAAAGTTTGCGTCGAAGTAAAAACGTTAACTCACCCCTGCTACTTTGCCAAATGGCACGCAGCCCAATGTGCCGCGTTGATCTCCCGAAACAAGGGCACTTCAACTTTGCATCGCTCGACGGCGATTGGACAACGCGGATGAAATGGGCATCCGGAGGGCACATTGATTGGTGACGGCATTTCGCCAGACAGCAAAATTCGCGATCGCGGCGCGGTTTCGTCGATTTGCGGCACCGCCGAAATTAATGCCTGTGCGTAAGGGTGTTTGGGAGTTTGGACAACGGCATTTGCATTTCCCAATTCCACGATTTTGCCGAGATACATCACCATGACGCGGCGGCTGATGTGCTCCACCACCGTCAAATCGTGCGCCACAAAAAGATACGCCATGCCGCGCTCGCGTTGGAGGTCTTGCAGGAGATTGATGATTTGCGCCTGCACAGAAACATCGAGGGCGCTGATCGGTTCGTCGCAAATAATGAGCCTCGGTTCGACGGCCAGCGCGCGGGCGATTCCGATGCGCTGTCGCTGGCCACCGCTGAATTCGTGCGGATACCGCATGGCGTGTTCGGCATCGAGTCCCACGGATTTGAGTAATTTCTCGATTCGTCGTTGGCGGTCCGCCGCATCCTTCGCCAACCCATGAATATCCAGCGCCTCGCCTATGCTTTCCCCCGCCGTCATGCGCGGATCAAGCGAACTGTAAGGGTCCTGAAAAATCATTTGCAACTGCCGCCGACGTGCCCGCAATTCGGAGCTGGACAGCTTCGCGATGTCCTCGCCGTTGAGCAAAATGCTGCCGCTGGTCGGCTCGACCAATTTCGCGATGGCGCGGCCAAGCGTCGTTTTGCCGCAACCGCTTTCGCCGACCAAACCAAGCGTCTCGCCCGGCTGAATCGCAAAGCTGACATTATCGACCGCTTTAACGAAGCCTTCTTTCACGCGGAAATGGACCTTTAGGTTCCGCACTTCCAGCAGAGGGTTTTCCGATGCGAGGTTCATTGGTTCCAATAAGGGCAACGGACAAATCGGCCCGGTTCGACTTCAACCAACTCTGGTTTGTTGCTCGAACAGTCCGGGCGCGCCTTCGCGCAACGGGGATGGAATCGGCAGCCCGACGGCATCGAACCCAGCCTGGGCACGTTACCCGGAATATTCACCAATCGTTCGGTCTTTGCGCCAAGTTTCGGCGCGGAATTTATAAGGGCTTGTGTGTAAGGATGGAGGGGGCGCCGCAATAATCCCCTCGCCGGAGCCATCTCAACAATCTGGCCCGCATACATAACGGCGACGCGGTCGGCGATCTGCCCCACGATCGCCAGATTATGCGTGATCAAAAGCAAACTCATTCCAAGTCGCTTCTTTAATTGTGCGAGCAAATCCAGAATTTGCGCCTGAATCGTCACGTCGAGGGCGGTCGTGGGCTCGTCAGCAATCAGCAATTTCGGCTCAGACGCGATGGCGATGGCGATCATCACGCGCTGCTGCATTCCACCGGACATTTCGTGCGGATAATTTCGCGCACGCGTTTCCGGGGCGGGAATTCCGACCAACTTGAGCAGCCGAACCACTTCATCAGGCGTCGCAGCATCGGGCCGATGCAATTTGAGCGATTCCATGATTTGCGCGCCGACGCGCATGACCGGGTTGAGCGAGGCACCCGGTTCCTGAAAAATATAACTGACGCTACGGCCCCGCAACTCCCGCAGTTCGCGTTTGGATGCTTTCAAAACGTCGCGCCCTTCGAGCAGGATTTGCCCCGACGGGTAGCAGGCAGGCGGCGTTGGCAACAATCTTCCAATTGACAGCGCCGTCACGCTTTTCCCCGACCCGCTTTCGCCGACGAGGCAGACAGTTTCGCCGTCGCCAATGGACAGTGAAACGCCGTCCACGGCCCTGACGCTTCCCTCGTGCGAAACGAAGTCAAGCTGGAGATTTTTGATTTCCAACAAGGCGCTAATCTAGGATGATTCAATGAGATTCAGAATCAAATTTCATGAAAATTCTACTTTCAATTCTTGCAGCCTTCGCGATGGCGCTCGTTCTCGAATCCTGCAGCACTGCGCCAGGCAACTCAAATTCCGCGGACTCGAAGGAATTTAACCTGGCGAATTTTCAGCACGAAGCCGCGAAGTATAATTCGATTATCTCGATTCCCACCTTTGAAACAACGAGCGCCCAAATTGAATCTTCCTCGAAACAAACGATCTCCCAGGCCGAAGGCATTCTTGACAAAGTCGGCCGATTGCAGCCCGGCGGAGTGACTTTCGACAACACGATTCGCGCTCTTGATGAAGTCGGTTACATCATTGGCCTAACCGAAGAGCGCTTTTCCGTCATCAAGGAAACCAGTCAAGACGGAGCGCTTCGCGACGCCGCAGCCGAACAATTGAAAGCCCTCGAATCGTGGGCCGTTGGCCTTGATTATCGCGAAGACGTTTACCGCGCGGTGAAAGCTTACGAGGATACACATCCAAGTCTTCAAGGCGAGGATGCCAAATTGCTTGCTGACACGATGCGCGATTATCGTCGCGCCGGTTTGGATTTGCCGAAGGCCGAACGCGACGACGTGGAGGCGCTCCGCAAAAAACTTTCGGGCATGACGGAGGATTTCAAAAGCAACGTCACAAAAGCCGAGCACAAACTGATTTTCACGCAAGACGACCTTGAAGGCGTTCCGCAGGATTTTCTCGACGGCAAGGGCATCAAAAACGCCGATGGCACTTACACTGTCATGGCCAACATCACGTGGCATTACCTGACCGTCGAGGAAAATGCGAAAAAAGAGCAGACGCGCCTTAAAATGCAGACTGCGCGGGATCAATTGGCAATGGAAAAAAACATTCCGTTGCTCCAGCAAATCCTGGTAACTCGCGACACGATTGCAAAAGACCTTGGCTACAAGACGTGGGCCGATTACGCGATTGAAGTCAAAATGGCAAAAACTGCGAAGAACGCCACCGACTTTCTGGAACGTATGCGGACCGGGCTTCAACCCAAGTTCGATTCCGAGATCGCTGAATTTCGCGTGATGAAATCCAAGGAAACCGGCGATGCCAACGCGCAGATCAAACTCTGGGACTGGCGTTACTTCGCCAACCAACTCAAGAAGGAAAAGTACACCGTCGATGAGGACGCGCTGAAAGTTTATTTCCCTTACCAACGCTGTCTCGAAGGGATGTTTTCGATTTACCAGCGAATTTTCGGATTGAAATTTCAGCGCGTTACGCCGCCGTATAAATGGGTTGATGATCTTCAGCTTTATGCCGTTTCGGACGCGGCGACTGGAGAGCCGATGGGTCTCTTCTACCTCGACATGTTCCCGCGCGAAGGCAAATACAATCACTTCGCCGAATTCGGCATTATCGACGGCAAGTTGATGGACGATGGGCGTTATCAGCGTCCTGTTGTCGCGCTGATTTGCAATTTTCCTTCGCCCCAAGCCGACCACCCTTCACTGCTGCCGCACGAGGATGTCGTGACGCTCTTTCATGAATTTGGCCATGCGATGCATTCGATTTTGACACGCGCGCACTATGCCCGGTTCTCCGGCACGAGCGTTCCGGGCGATTTCGTTGAAGCGCCTTCGCAAATGCTGGAAAACTGGGCGTGGGACAAAAAGGTTCTTGACAGTTTCGCCGCCGATTATCGCGATCCTTCAAAGAAAATTCCGGCAAGCATTCTCGACCAACTCAAGGCGTCGAAGCTGGCCATTGAAGGAACCTATTATCGACGCCAGCTCGCCTTTGGCCTGGCCGATCTCGCGCTTCATACGCAAATCCACGCGGACAATGTTGATGAAACAGTCCCATTGGCGAACAAGGTTGCCGCCGACACGTTTTTTCCGGAACCACCGGACACTGCGTGGGTCGCTTATTTTGCGCACATCATGGACGGTTACGATGCGGGCTACTACGGTTACGCGTGGGCCGATGCCATTGCGGCTGACATGGCGACGGTTTTCGAAAAAGCGCCGGACGGATATTTCGACATTGGAGCCGGCGAACGATTGCGACATGAGATTTATGAAAAAGGCAATTCACGCGACGTTGAAATCTCCATCGAAAAATTCCTCGGTCGAAAGCAATCAATCGACCCGTTTCTGAAATCCATCGGAATCAGCTCGCATAACTAGCCAGTGCGGAAAAAGCAATCGGTCTGATTGCGAATTGCCAGAGCGGCAAAACGCCGCCAAAGTAGTAGTCATGCGTTCAACTGAACGGTTTTCCAACCGAGTCGAGAATTACGTCAAGTTCCGGCCGGGGTATCCTGCTGGATTGATCGAATTGCTTCAACGCGAATGCCAGCTTGGCGCGGGTTCTGTCGTCGCGGACATCGGTTCAGGAACGGGCATTTTGACCGATTTGTTGCTGAAGAGCGGCGCCAGCGTTTTCGGAATCGAGCCTAATGGCCCCATGCGCGAGGCGGGGGAAAAACTGCTCGCGGGACGACAATGTTCCACAGCGTGAATGGAACCGCTGAGTCAATAACCCTTAAGGATCACTCGGTCAACCTGATTACGGCGGCGCAGGCATTTCATTGGTTTGATGCGGCCAAAGCCCGAAGCGAGTTCGTCCGAATTCTTAAACCAGGCGGACACGTCGCGCTGATTTGGAACGACCGAAAAACGGAAAAACCATTTCTGGAGGCATACGAGAGCCTATTGTTGACTTATGGGGATGACTACACCAAAGTCAACCATCGCAACATCGACCCGGCGGCCATCGCTGCGTTCTTTTTCCCAAACGCTTTCACAGAGGCCGCAATCCCAAATTCGCAAATCATGGATTTGGCGGCGTTGACCGGGCGGTTGCTATCCTCGTCTTACATACCCGAACAAGGACATCCGAAATACGAGCCGATGCTCCGGGACCTGCGCGTCATTTTTGATAAATACGAATCCGGCGGCAAGGTGACTTTCGACTACAACACGCTCGTCTATTATGGCCAGTTGACCCAGGAATAATGCCTCGAATTTCACTTTGCGCTTTTATCCAAGGCTCGGCCTTGTTAATTCTGAATAAATGAAAAATGTACTTTTGCTGACGATTTTGTCGGTGGGCGCGGTTTACCAGGTGACGGCAGATGATTTGGCGCCCTTGCCACTGGTGTTGCCTCCTCCCGCGATGAAAGGAACGCCGCAAGCGTTGCCGACCAACACCACCGCCCTGCCCCTCGATGACAAACCGCGCCCGGCATTCATGGCTCCCAAAGGTTGCGCCAATGTCGCACTGAACAAGCCCGTCACTGCGAGCCATCCGAATCTCATCGCCGGCGAACTGAAACAAATCACCGACGGCAAAAAGCAGGCTTACGAGGAAAATGTCGTCACCCTGCGCAAGGGCGTAACATGGATCCAGATTGATCTTCAGGCGGAATTTAATCTTTACGCGATTATGCTTTGGCATGATTTCACCACCCCCATCGTCTGCCGCGACGTCATTGTGCAACTTTCCGATGACCCGGAGTTTGTCAACGGCGTGACGACTCTCTTCAATAATGATTCCAAGAACGCCGCCGGCCTCGGCATCGGCACCGACCGCGAATATTTTGAAAATTCTCTGACCGGCGCGGGAAAATTGATTGACGCAAAAGGCGCCAAAGCCCGTTACGTCCGCTGCTACAGCAAAGGCAGCACCGACAACGCGCTGAATACCTATATCGAAGTCGAGGCTTGGGGCCTGCCGGCTTCATGAACCGCTGGGTCGTAGCGGCCCTGGTATTTCTGGCCGTCGTGGGATTGGGATTGCGCCTTCCGAAATTGGCGCTGCGCCCGATGCACAACGATGAGGGTGTCAACGCGATGAAATTTCGCGCCCTCTGGGTCGATAATAATTACAAATACGACCCGAACGAATTTCACGGCCCGACCCTTCCCTATTTCACTCTTCCCGCCGCATTTCTGAGCGGCGCGCGCGACTTTAATCTGTTCGGCGAAGCGACTTATCGCGCTGTGCCGGCGATCTTTGGCGTCGGTTTGATTCTGCTGATGTTGTTGCTGCCGGATTTTGGAAAAACCGAAACGCTATGGGCCGCCGCGCTGATCGCCATCTCACCCGCGATGGTTTTTTATAGCCGCTACTACATCCATGAAATGCTCTTGGTTTTTTTCACCGCGCTGACTTTTTTCGCAAGCTGGCGATACGCGGGAACCGGCAAATTGATCTGGGCGCTCACCGCCGGGGCAGGACTCGGCCTCATGGCGGCGACAAAGGAAACGTTCGTCTTTACAATTGCGGCGCTTATGCTGGCAATTGTGTCATCTTCGGCGTGGACTCGCTTGCGAGGAGTGAATACAAACGACCGCTCGCAGTGGCGGGGAAAATGGAGCCATTTCGTCTTTGCACTGCTGGCTGCGCTGACTGTTGTGGCATTGTTCTTTTCGTCATTTTTCACAAATTCCTCCGGACTTCTTGACGCCATACGAACGTATATTCCCTGGATTCGGCGGGCGGGCGGGCAAACGATTCACGCGCATTCGTGGACGTTTTATTTCCACCGGCTCATTTGGTTCCGCAACGCTGGCGGTCCGGTCTGGACGGAATTATTTATAGCGGTTCTTGCAACGATTGGCTTTTTTGTCGCGCTCTTCGGCCCTTCCCGATTGTTCCCGCGTCTGCTCGCATTTTATACTTTCTGGTTGACTCTGATTTACACCGGGCTTGCCTACAAAACGCCCTGGTGTTTGCTCGGGTTTTATCACGGAGCAATTCTGTTGGCTGGCATCGGCGCGGCTTTCATTCTGCGCATGGCAAAGTCGCTTCCCATAAAAGCGATCGTGGCCCTTGCGCTTCTCGCCGGCACAGCGCAGCTTGGCTGGCAGACCTACCGCGAGAATTTCGGAACCGACCACGCCGGGGTCGCTTACTGTTCAAGCCCGAAGAACCCGTACGTTTACAGCCAGACCTCGCCGGACGTCCTTCAACTTGTCAATACTGTCGATGCCATCGCGCATGTGTCAACAAACGGTTACAAAACCGACGTGGAAGTCATGGCGCCCCAAAGCTACTGGCCGTTGCCGTGGTATTTGCGCCGGTTCACGCAAGTCGGTTATTGGGACGAAATCCCGAAGCAGCCGCTCGCTCCGATCATGATCGTCTCTACCGATCTTCACGCGGCGTTCGACGAGCGCCCTGACAAAACTCATTTGATGGCCGGCTTTTATCAATTGCGACCGAACGTCTTCATGGAACTTTACGTCGCCGTCCCGCTTTGGTCCGCCTATGTGAAAACGCTCCCGCCCGAAAAGGATTGAGCGCAGGGCCTTTTCCTCCTAATCCTACTCATAATCTTAATCCTAATCTCCGCATTGTCGCGCGCGGCAGGTTAAGGTGAAAACCAGCACATATGAATATATCGCAACCTCCGAGTTTTCTTGCCGCTTCAATCGCACTGTTGGTTTTCATAAGCATTCACCCGGGCGCGCAAGCCGCAGACGCCGCGGCGCTCTACGGTTTTTCCCCGACCAATTCCGAATCCGAACTCCAACTTGAATCGACTTTTCGCGCCATGCCCGATCCCGCGAATCTCCGTCAATACATGGAGCGCCTTACCGCCCACCCGCATCACGTCGGCTCGCCGTATCAGAAAGAAAACGCCGAATGGATTCATTCGCAAATGACCGCGTGGGGATGGGATTCCACCATTGAGCAATTCGACGTTCTCTTTCCCACTCCAAAGACCCGCGTCCTCGAAATGACCGATCCTGTCCAATACACGGCGCTGCTGCGCGAATTGCCGCAGGACGTCGATCCCACTTCAAGTCAATCATCCGAACAACTGCCGACCTACAACGCTTACTCCACCGACGGTGACGTGACCGCCCCGCTGGTTTATGTCAATTATGGTTTGCCGGATGATTACAAGGAGTTGGCCCGTTTGGGCATCTCGGTTAAGGGCGCGATTGTCATCGCCAAATACGGCCAGTCGTGGCGCGGCATCAAACCCAAGGTCGCCGCAGAGCACGGCGCAGTGGGCTGCATTCTATTCTCTGACCCGAAGGACGACGGCTATTCCGTGGACGACGTTTTTCCCAACGGCCCCATGCGCAACACAAACGGCGTTCAACGCGGCAGCGCGATGGATTTTCCTTCGACGAGTCCGGGCGATCCGTTGACGCCCGGTTACGGCGCGGTTCCCGGAGCCAAACGCCTTTCGCTCAAGGAAGCCACCGCGATCACCAAAATTCCTGTCCTTCCCATTTCCAGTGGCGACGCGCTGCCGTTGCTCTCTCAACTTAAAGGCCCGCCCGCGCCCGACGGTTGGCGCGGCGCTCTGCCGATCACTTACCATCTGGGTCCCGGCCCCGCGAAAGTTCACCTCAAGCTCGAATTCAATTGGGATATCAAGCCCGTTTATGATGTCATCAGCCGCTTGCCCGGTGGCGTTGCCGCCGATGAATGGGTTGTTCGAGGCAATCATTACGACGCCTGGGTCAATGGCGCTTACGACCCGATTTCCGGCCAGGTCTGCCTGCTCGAAGAGGCTCGCGCTCTCGGCCATCTTGCGCAACAAGGTTGGAAGCCCCGCCGCACGATCATCTATTGCTCGTGGGACGGCGAGGAGCCGATGCTGCTCGGTTCCACCGAATGGGTCGAAACGCACGCCGACGAACTTCGCCAGCACGCCGTCGCTTATGTCAATTCTGACGACACCGGGCGCGGTTTTCTGAATCTCGAAGGCTCGCACATTTTGGAAAACCTGATCAACACGGTCGCCCATGACATTGCCGATCCTGAAGTCAATATGAATATTTGGAAGCGGGTCCAGGCTTCACGCATTGCGGGCGCGGGCAACGTCGCTGAGCGGCGTGAAATTCGCGATCACACCGATCTTCAACTTGACGCGCTCGGGTCTGGCAGCGATTACACCGGCTTCCTGGATTTTGTGGGCGTTCCAAGTCTAAACGTCGAGTTCCACGGCGAAAGTCACGAAGAGGGAGTTTACCATTCGATCTACGACGATTTTTATTGGTACACCCATTACGCGGACACGAACTTTGGCTTTGGAAAGGCTCTGTCACAGACAATCGGCGACACAGTGTTGCGCCTCGCGGATGCCGAGGTGATTCCATATGAATTCAACGACCTTGCGGGCACTGTCGCCAAGTACGCCGACGATCTCCAAAATCTCCTCAAGCACAAACAGGGAGACATTGAAGAACGAAATTTGGAAATCGAGGATGGAGTTTTTTCCGCCATCTCAGATCCACAACACCCGAAAGGGCCACCCGAAGTTGAAGCGATGCCGCCGGAAATAAATTTTGCCCCGCTTGAAAACTCCGTGAGGACATTGACTTCCGCTGCCAAGCATTTCCAGAAAGCCATCGCCGCCGCGCAACCGAAATTCGGCGATCCCGCGAACGCCGCTGCCGTCGAAGAACTGAACGGCATCCTGCTCCAGGCTGAACGGTCATTCCTCGACCCCGCCGGACTGCCTCGCCGCCCGTGGTACAAACATCTTCTTTACGCGCCCGGCGTTTATTCCGGGTACGGCTCCAAAACGCTTCCCGGTGTCCGCGAAGGAATCGAAATGGGCCGCTACGCCGAAGCCGAAAAAGAAATCACGCGCGTCGCCAAAGCTTTGGATGCCGAATCAAAACTCCTCGATTCAGCAACCAAAGTCCTGAACCGGATCAATCCATGATGCATCTCGACGAGGTAATGACGGAAAAGAAAATGACCACGGATTTCACGGAAACCACGGATGGAAAAAAGATCCAGATTCTTTATCCGTGAATTCCGTGTGATCCGTGGTTGATTACTTTCAAAAACTTTCTGTCCGAGACGCAAGCGAATTATTTCAATCGATTAAAGGTCCCTTGCAGGATTTCCCAATCTTTCTTTCCTGCGACTTTCTGGCGCGCCTGGGCGTTGATGTCGGCCTCAAGCTTGTTCTTCGTCGGGCGATCGGATTTGTAGAAAATTCCGAAATATCCCGGGAAGGCCGCGTCAGCTAGTCTGTAAGCGGCGACTTCATCCTTCACGTCATGGTCTGCGGGAACCAGTTCAAATTTCCCGCCCTTGCGCGGGTTGGACGCATCGAATGCGCCTTCGTAAAACTCCACGCATTCGCTCAGGCATTCGATCACGCTGAAACCGTCGTGGTCCATCGCCGCTTCCATCATCTGAAGAAGATGATTCGGATTCGTGTGCGTCGCGCGCGAGACAAAACTTGCGCCTGCAGAGATCAACTGCTTCATCGGATTGATCGGTCGGTCAACCGCGCCCCAAGTGTCCGTCTTGCTCTTGAAACCGAGCGGTGACGTTGGCGAAGTCTGCTTTTTCGTCAAACCGTAAACCCAGTTGTCCATGACGACATACGTCATCTTAATGTTCTTGCGCGCGCAATGGTTTAAGTGATTTCCACCGATGGAAAACGCGTCGCCGTCGCCGCCAAAAACAAACAGGTGCAAGTCCGGTCGCGTCAGTGAGATGCCGCTTGCGAACGGCAGCGCGCGTCCGTGGATGAAATGCGCTCCGTGCGCCTGCACGAAATACGGAAACCGGCTGGAGCAGCCAATGCCCGCCACCGTCGCAATTTTCTCGTGCCACATCTTGCGCTTTTCAATCAATTTGAAATAAAGCGCGAGAACGGAAAAGTCCCCGCAGCCGGGGCACCATGTCGGGTGATCGGCGGAGATTTCTTTTTTGGTCAGCGGCTTGCGTTCGGTCCCGGGAATGCCTGGAACGGAAGTAATATTGCCTCGTTGCGGAACTTGAATTGTTGCTTCACTCATAAATAAATTATCTTTGAAATTTTAAAGTTTACAGTTTGCGCAGTCCGGCGGCCACGTCCTTCTTGACGCCTTCCAGGATTTCGCGCACGCGCCAGGTCAAACCGTCGGTCTTGTTCAGTCCGCGGATTTTCGGCGAGGCATAACGAGCGCGCAAAAGCGCCCCAAGCTGGCCGTAGCCGTAAAGCCCCTCATCGTTCATCTCAACCACGACAATTTCGTTGAACCCCGCAAAAATATCTTCCAATCCGTTTGGCAACGGACTGATGTGCCGCAGGTGCAGAGCGGAAACACTGTTCCCAGCCGCGCGGGCGCGTTCCACCGCTTCCCGGATCGGCCCCAGGGTCGAACCCCAGCCGACGAGCAGGACGTTTCCTTCCGGTGCGCCATAAATCTGAGGTTTGGGCAGTTCAGCGGCCAGCTTTTGCAACTTGCGGCGACGCCGGGCCGACATTTGCATGTGCAATTTCGGCGAGCCGGTCGGATGGCCCATTTCATCGTGTTCAAGTCCTGTGGCAATCGGATATTTGCCGCTCAGAATTTGGGTTCCAGGCGCCACTCGCGGCTGAATCTCGCCGCTCAATGGATACGGCGTGTAATCATTAACCGGCGAAAGATCCGGGCTGATGTCCTGGCAAAGTTTTTCCAGTGGCGGTTCTTCAAACGCTTCGATGCGCGTCGCGATCGATTGATCGCTCAGAATGAAAACCGGAACATTATATTTGCGCGCGATGTTCACAGCTTCGATCGCGGTGTAGAAACAATCTTCCACGCTTCCCGGCGCAAGCACCACGCGTGGGGCGTCGCCATGTCCTCCATAAAGGGCCATGTTCAAATCCGATTGCTCAACGCTCGTGGGCATCCCGGTCGAAGGCCCGCCACGCTGAACATCACAGATGATCAGCGGCACTTCCGCCATGACAGCCCATCCGATGCCTTCGGTCTTCAGCGCCACTCCCGGTCCGCTGGAACCTGTCACCGCCACGCGACCGGCCCATCCGGCGCCGATCGCCATACAAACCGAGGCAATCTCGTCTTCGCATTGGACGAATGTCCCGCCGTATTTGGGCAATTCCCGGCGCAGAATTTCCATGACTTCCGACCACGGCGTAATCGGATACGCCGCGCCAAAACGAATTCCGGCCGCGATCAATCCGTAAGCCAGCGCTTCATTGCCGGTCATCACGACTTGGTGTCCGTCCTTCTTCTTTGGCTCGGTAAATTGGAACGTCTCAAAAACTTTTCCGAGTGAATAGCCGTAACCCGCGTTGAACGCGGACATCGCGGTCTTGACGATGCTCTCGTCCTTGCCCGCGAATCGCTCCGTGATGAGCTTTTCAAGCTTTGCAACGTTCAAGTCAAACATCCGGGCGATCAACCCCAGGGTGAAAAGGTTTTTCCCCTTATCCTTGGCTGTGCCGCCGATGGCTTCCACGGTCCGGCTGGAAATGGGCACACCGATATGGCGATATTTAGTTGCCAACTCTGGATTCGGCTGAACATGGTCGGAATCGTAAAGCACAATCGCCCCCGGACGCACCGCCGCGATATGACCGTCGTAAGAATGCTGGTAAAAGGCCACCAGCACATCCGCGTCATCGCCCGCGCTTAAGACTTCGCCGGAGCCGATTCGCACCTGAAAGATCGAAGGCCCGCCGGAAATTGTCGAAGGAATGGTCATGAAAGTCATGACCTCTTGTTCGCTGCGCCCGGCCAATCGCGCCAGAAAGCCGCCGATGGCCTGAATACCGTCCTGGGAATTGCCGGCAAAACGGATGACGGCTTCGGAAATTTTCGACACTTGTGGTGTCGCGCCGCCGACCGGCGCAGTCATTGTAGAATCACTCATTGTAACTAGCCTTGTGCTTTAAATTCATCCCGACCGTCGCGTCATTCGACACCCCAGCCTCGCTTTTAGGCGAATAGGATTCAGGCTCCAACATACCAGTTCGGCATAAGGGTGTCAAATGTTGACGAGCGGACGTAAGATACTAATTATTAGATGTTTATGAGTAATTTTGCCGAAATTTAAAGGCTTTCGGAGAAAACTATAACCATTCCTAATTGATCCAAAGCGCATATTAACTTAATTTAATAACACTTATTCAGCCTAAATCCCACTTTCGTTTGACGCTGAACCCGTAATTCAAGTTCAAGAAATCGGGTCTCCGATGCGTTAAAGCTTTAGCGCAAACGTTCTGCAAGGTTCTTAAAGGCAAGTGATAAGGTTGAAAATTGAAATTCAAATCCCGATTTCAAAAGGCACCCGGGAACGACGCGCCTGCTTTTAAGGATGAGTTCTGTTTCTGTCCGAAGGAAAAAGGCCCCCACTTCCAACATCCACTCCGCCGCCGGTAATCCGAAAGGCACGCCGCACTCACGCCGAAGCAGCCGCATCATTTCTGCGTTCGTCACAGGCTCCGGCGCAACAAGATTCACCGGACCACTGAGTTCCTTGTGCTCGATTAACCATTCCACTGCTCGGCAAAAATCCGCCTCGTGCATCCATGAGACGTATTGCTTGCCGCTCCCCATTTTTCCGCCAAGTCCCAGGCGAACCAACCGCCGCAACACCGGGAACACACTGTTTTTCCCCATGCCAAGCACCATCGCCATTCGCATTGGAATCTTGCGTGTCCGGGGCGTCTTCGCATCGTCCAATGCTTTTTCCCACGCCTTGGCGACTTCCACGGAAAAGGCGTCTTTTGCCTCTGCAACCGGGTCCATTGCGCCGGATTCGTCCCACGCTTCGCCGAAAGTGTGCCGGTAAAGCGTGGCAGTGCTCGCATTCAACCACACGGGCGGTGGATTCGCGCATATACCGATTGCCTCCCCAATAACTCGAGTCGAATCGACGCGGGAGCCCATGATTTCCTTGCGATTGCGCGCGTTGTATCTGCAATCGACAGATTTCCCCGTCAAATTGATCACAGCCGCCGCGCCTTCCAAATTCTCCTGCCAAGGGCCTTGCGTGCAAGCGTCCCATTGAACTTCCGCAACGCCGTCGTTCCTGCGCTTGGGCGAGCGAGTCAAAATAACGACTTCCCAATCGAGGCGCAGGAAATGTGCGGCCAGAGCCTGCCCAAGAAAACCGGAACCGCCTGCCAGGATAATGCGTTGTTTCATACATTTGCGTGGTATGCAAGCTACGCTCTTAAGCATAACCCGAACAACCTTCGTGGCAAAATGAAGGCACCACTGCGTGAAATGAGAAACAAATCCTCAACTCAGAGGCTGTTCGGCCGCTCGTCGAGGAACTGGGCGTATTGATGCTTGGCGCATTCCGGGCAGACGCTGTGGGTGAAATTGGCCCTTGAATGTTTGCCAATGTAATGCTCGATCTGGTTCCAATAACCTTTGTCGTCGCGGATTTTTTTGCAATACGAACAAATTGGCAGGAGGCCGGTGAGAGTTTTTACTTCGCCGAGGAGACATTGCAATTCAACGAGCAGGCGTTCCCGTTCCCGCTCCGCGCTTTTTTGTTCGCTAATGTCCCGCGCTATGGTTGACACCCCTATGATTTCCCCCGCGCCATTGCGCACCGGCGACACGCTCAAAGAGACTTCCACCGTCGCGCCGTCTTTTCTCCGCTGAGTCGTTTCCAGGTGGCAGATCTGTTCGCCGCGGCCCACTCGTTCGAGAATTGGCATCATCTCGGAGGCGTTTTCCGGCATTGTCAGAAAAGTCACGGGCTGGCTCTTCGCCTCGGCTTCCGTATAGCCGTAGAGGCTGCACGCGCCGGAATTCCAACTGGTAATCGTTCCGTCAAGAGACCTGGCAAGGATTGCGTCTTCGGACGATTCAACAATCGCCGCAAGCCGCCCGACAGTCATCCAGGCCTCCCGTTCTCGCGCCAAAGCCTGGCGGGTGCGTCGCGTATAAAAAAGAACGATGAAACAGATCGCGAAATAGAAGACCGCATCAAGGCGATCCACAGGACTTACAATCTGCAATGTGTGGCGCGGCGCGACAAAAAACCAGGACCCCAGCAAAAATCCAGCGACAATGACAAACACTGCAGGGGCAACTTCCAAGTAATGCACCACTAACAGCGCTATCAGGAAAAAGCCGGCATAGGGAAGCCGGTCTTTCCACAACGAATCGAAAGAAAGGCGCAGAAGCAAAGCAAAAACGAGAGATGCCGCGGCGACAAGCCACGCGCGCGCCCCGGTCAAGACCGGGCGTGAAGCCCCCGTTGGGCCTCGTTTGTTTGAGGTCAGCATAGTTCCGATTCCCAAGCCCTGGCTGGCATTGCAAATCGCCCGACTTTTGGAAGCAAATCGGGTGCCAAGGCGGTAATCGTCCATTACCGGGTCTGTTAATCGGCCAATCCCCTTGCCAAGGCAAGGAAAATTGGGGAGAATGTTGGCCAATGGACCAAAACAGTCGCAGCTAGGCAGAATTTCCTTGGAGCGGTTGTTTCAGTTCGACCCAAAAGCGGCTGCCTTTGCCCTCCTCAGACTCGACGCCAACCCGACCATTCATTTTTTCCGCGGCGCGCTTGACAATCGCGAGTCCGATCCCGGTGCCGGCGTATTCTTCACGGGTATGGAGGCGTTGAAAGATCGCAAACAGTTTGTTGATGTGTTGGGGAGAAATGCCGATGCCATTGTCCTCAACCCAAAGGCGGACAAAGCCGCCTCCCTCAGTGGTCCATGCTTTGACATGTGGTGTGCGGTCGCGGGGAACAAATTTCAGCGCGTTCGAGAACAGATTGATGACGATGAGATTGAGCGAGGCGCGATTGGCGAAGACGGCGCCCTGAATGCCTGAAAGTTCGACACTTGCGCGGCGCCGTTCAATTTCGAGACGCAGATCGCCACAAACCTGCTCAGCGATCATGACCAGGCTGACCGATTCCATCGGCATTTCGTTGTGGCCAAGACTGACGTGCGTCAACAAATCGGAAACCAGCCGGGTTTGTCGGTCGGCGGAATCAGCAATGCGTTGGGCGAATTCGGTGCCTTCGGCTCCAAGTTTTTCAGCGAAGTCTTTGACAAGAATCCGCGCGTAGCCCGCTTGGGAGCGGATCGGCGCTTTCAGGTCGTGGGCGATGGAATAGCAGAAATCGTAAAGTTGCCGCGTTGTTTCTTCCAGAGAATGCGTGCGCTCGGCCACGCGGGACTCAAGGTCCTCCGCGTGGCGCTGGAGGTCATGGCGCGCTTGTTCCAGAGAAAGGTCGCGACTATGAATTTGTTCAAGCATTTCGTTGAATGCTTTATTCAACAGGGCCAACTCTTCGACGGCGGAAGTGTTTGAAGCGCGGACGGAAAAGTCGCCCTTGTCGGAGATCTGGCGCGCCACAGCAGCGAGGTCAAGAATCGGTTTGGCGATGCCCAATTGCAGAAACCGCGACAACAGCCACGCAACGACTGCGGATGCGAACATGACCACCAACACCACAGCGACGTAAATGCCAAACTTACTGCTGATGCTGCGGAGATCCTGTCGAATAAAGAGCGTTCCAACCCGCCCGTCGTCTTCCATTACGGGCTGGAAGATGGTCAGGTAAGTTCCCGAGAGGTGAATTCCATCAGCGCCGGGCGTTGCCGGAAAAAGTCCGGGAGCGGCGTCAATTGGATACGTCGAATAAAGGTGCCCAAATTCATCGTAAAGGCACGCGTTGGCGACGTCGTGCGCTGACTTGAGGGGCGCGAGCATTTGCTGCGCGACTTTCTGACTGTCATAAAGAACAGACGCCCCGATGTTCGCGGCGATGCTATCAGCAAGGGTCGTGAGGTCGCGCGTAAGGGTCCGCCTGTCGTCGAGAAGGTCGTAAGTGAGCAGGGTAACGCACGCCAGCAGCAGCGCAATGAAGGTGGGAACAAGCATGGCCGCCAGCAACCGTCTTCTAAGCCCGGGATAACTCATTCAAGGTGGCCTGCGCCGAAGAATGAGGGCTTGTGCGCCGAAAACGAAATCTTGCGCGCTTGCGGATGCGGCGAAACCAAAAGACTCGTTTTTTCGAGTTCGGCGACTTGAATCAATTTCGAGCTGACATTGAGACCGGCGGCACGCGCGGATTTAAGGTTCAGCCGCAATCGGATTTTCTTTTGATTGTTCTCATGGATAAGGAGCATCCCTCCCTGAAGCGACGAAAACCTTTCAATTTCGGATACTGTGAAGATAGGACGGCCCTTGAGCCTGGGAAAAATCTGATCGAGTTTGGGTTTTTCATCCGCGCAAATAAATAATATATGACACCGCGCCAGGGTCTGAGGCCGGGCGAAATGCTTGATCACGATCCGGCGACCGTTGACGGTTTCTCCCTGGATTGCTTTCTCAAGATAGTGTCCAAAAGGGTCACGGCCCAGGACGCCAATCACAATCGGCGAAGCGGCATCCTCAAAAGCTTCGGGGGGCCATTCCACGAAATGGGTGAGATTGAACAGCATCCCCGCTTTGACTTCATATTCTTTGTGAGCCTCGGCAACAGCCACATTGGGCAGGCCAATGGCGACGGAAAGAATGGCGATCGTCAAAACGAACGCACGCATCATTTCAATCTCAGGAGACAACGCCATGAGCAGTTTAATCATAAGGGATTTTCCCGAAAACGCACCGAATGATTTCCACCGGCGCAGAAGGTTGAGAATACTTGAAGTCGAACGTTACGAACACAGGGGTTTCACCGCCGAACCATCGAAATTAACTCAACCACTTTCTCCGCTATCTGGTCGTAATCGCTATGTTTGACTATGAATTCAGAAGCGCCAAGGCCGGAAGCCTTTTTCTTGTCCTCCACCAGCGAGGAACCGCTCAGGACGATGATCGGCAAAGTTTGAAGGGCGGCCTGGGACCTGGCCCATGACAACACGTCAAAACCGGATAATCCCGGCAACTTTAAATCCAGCAACATGAGATCGGGGATGCGGTGCGAATCAGGCCCGGCTTCCGGCGCCGCCGCGCGAAGATAATTAATGGCGCCTTCGCCGTTCTTCTCCACATGCAATTCGCAATCGAGTTTCTTTTTCCTCAAGGCCCTGCGGAAGAAAAAGGCGTCGTCCGGGTCGTCTTCAACTTGGAGAATCGTCAGAGCCGCCATCGGGAAACCGATAACACGGGGTTGCCCCTCCCGCAACTTCTTTGTTTTAAAACAAAGTTCAAATAGTACCGCTCTTCTTACGGACAACGAGAGGCGGAGATCATGGCTTTCAGGGCGGATGGCAGTGAAGAGGCTTGATCTATGCACCCAACTTTTGCCACGATTGCAAATGTTACAGTTTGGGAAGTTTGGATTCATGGAAAGCGACGAATTCCCGGTTGGTAATTGAAATAAGTTTGAGGGCAAATCTCAGACAAACATTAGAGCAACTCGACGACGCCGAGAAACTGGCGTTAGGTTTCGTCGCATTGCTTTCACCTGAACAAATTGCGCTTCCCTGGGTGCGCGCTCTTGTTTCGAAGAAATTCTCCAAAATGGGTAGCCATGCAGGGTCGCGTCACTGGAAAAATCTTCTGTGCCGACTATTCGGCTTGCAACTGATTCTACCAACTTCGGTAATTGACGCTGACGGGGAACCATTGATTGCTCGAACCCGTCGCACAGTGCAGAAAGCCGCGCTTTTGCATTTGTCGGAGCCAGATAAAAGTTGGAGCCAGGAAGTCCTCGAAGAACTAATCATACAGCGCCATATCGAATTAAAAAAAGAAACGGTGTGGTCTGAAGCGCGTTGGGAACTGGAACCGCTAACCGCGCTCGCCGATTTGTGGGATGCAACAAATCATCTTCGCGCCTCCTGGCTGATGCATCAAACGGGCGAACGCTGGCTTCATCTGGCAGAATGGAATCGCGCCGAGCGTTTAATGCGCAGATCGCTGGCCATCCAGGAAGGATTTCCCGGGATCGAGCAAGCTGATCTTGCTGCCCGCCTTAATAACCTCGCGCAATTGCTTAAAGCTACAGCCCGCATGGATGAAGCCGAGGCTTTAATGCGCCGGGCGCTCGCTGTACAAGAACAAATCTTCGGATCGACTCATCCGGATATTTCATTAAGCCTGAGCAATCTTGCGTTACTGCTGAAGGATTTTAATCGGTTTGACGAAGCGGAATCCTTGATGCGCCGGGCTCTGGCTATTGACGAGCAACATCACGGACCAGAACACTCCAACGTCGCCAATAAACTTAATAATCTGGCCAATCTGCTCCAAAACACAAACCGCCTCGACGAAGCAGAGATGTTGATGCACCGAGCGTTGGCTATCGACGAAAAGAATCTTGGCCCGGAACATCCCATCGCCGGCACTCGCGTCAACAATTTGGCGACTTTGTTCCTTCAAACAAATCGACTAGCAGAGGCAGAGCCCTTGATGCGCCGGGCATTGGAAATAACCGAAAAGTGCTTTGGCCCGCAACATCCTGATTATGCCGCACGCTTGAACAATATGGCGTCGCTGCTCAAAGCAACCAATCGTCTGGCTGAGGCTGAAGCATTGCAACGTCAGGCGCTCGCCATTGACGAACAAAGTTTTGGTCCCAACCATCCGAACGTCGGAAGAGATCTCAGCAATCTTTCGCTTCTGCTGAAGGCCACAAATCGGCTAACGGAGGCGGAGTCTTTGATTCGGCGCGCATTGGCATTGGGCGAACAACACCATGGCTCACAGCATCCCGATGTGGCCCTTCGGCTCAATAATCTTGCAAACATCTTAACAACATTAAACCGTTTCGGAGAAGCCGAACCGTTGCTGCGCCGGGCGTTGGCAATAAATGAAGACAGTTATGGCAAAGACAATCCGAAAGTTGCCACGGACTTGAACAATCTTGGAATGCTGCTTAAGTCCACAAATCGGTTCGTAGAGGCTGAAACATTGATACGCCGGGCGACTTCAATTTTCGAAAAAAGTTTTGGCCAGGACCATCCAAAACTTGCGTCGAGCATTAACAATCTGGCTCTACTCCTCATGGCGACCAATCGCATTTCGGAGGCCGAGCCGTTATTTCGGTGGGCTTTGGAGATAGATGAAAAGAGTTTTGGACCAGAACATCCGAGCGTGGCCAGAGTCCTTAACAATCTGGCATCTTTGCTAAAAGCGTCCTACAGAACGGATGAAGCGGAACCTTTGCTGCGGCGCGCCGCTATGATTTACGAAAAAAGTCTCGGGCCGGATCATCCATCTTTCGCCCTGAGCCTTAATAATTTGGCAGAATTGCTTCGATGCACCAACAGGCTGAACGAAGCAGTGCCAATGTTTCGCCGTGCCTTGGCAATTTACGAAAAAGGTTCCGGTCCGCCGCATCCGAATATCGCGGTTTGTCTGAACAATTTGGCACTTGCTCTCCGGGCGACTGATCACGACCACGAAGCGGAGGCTTTGTCCCGCCGGGCAGCGGCAATAAAGCGAAAGTTTGCAGCCCGGAAAGCCAGAAAGTCTAAAAAGTCAATGGACGCTTCGTGAAACTTCAACTCTTCTTTATTTGCTGAAATATCTTCAGCGGCGATAAATGCGGTGCATAACTTTTTTTTTGCGCAATCGGGAAATGTGAGCAAGAGTAGCAAGCCGGTGTCAATTTATGAGAGCCGCTGTATTTGTTGAGAGGGACGGAATTCTGAACTGCGACCGCGTCGAAGGCCGTCATCCATCACCGCCGTTGTCGCTGGAGCAAATGCAGCCCAAGCCCGAAGCGATTGTACCGTTGCGGCAACTCAAGGCCGCCGGATTCCTGCTGCTCGCCACCACCAATCAACCGGCGCTCTCCCGCGGCGAAATGTCCCGGCGCGAAATGGACCGGATGCACGATGTGTTGCGGCGAATGTTTTCACTGGACGATATTCTCGTTTGTCCGCACGACGCGGATGATTTTTGCCCTTGCCGCAGGCCGAAGCCGGGTTTGCTGACGGAAGCGGCGTTCAAGTGGCACTTGAATCTCGACCAGTGCTTCGTCATCAGCAACAAATGGCAGGACGCTGAGGCCGCCATGAACGCGGGTTGCACTTCCCTGTTAATTTCGTCGCCGTGGATCGGCAAAGGACATCACGACGTGGTGCTGCCGAATTTGGCGGACGCGATGAAGAAGATTTCCCAAATGCGCCACCACTCCAGTACGGTGACCGCAGCTGTGTGAGCGGCGACAAATTCCGAGAACCTACTGAGTCCGGGCAGAAACGGTGGATGGAGGCGGAACATCGCTCTCCGCAAGACGCCGATAACCGCCGCCTACAAAAATTCCGCCGTCATCGGCAGAGCGAAGCGTGGGCCGCGTGTCGCTGTAATCATACGTCTGCCGCTCAGCAAGTCCCCCGTAAGGAGTAACCACCGAATAAGTGAACGACCTTGCGCCGGTCTGCATGAGGACGTGCAAATTGTTGTAGCGATCCATTTGGGCCTCCGGCTCGCTGAAGGACAACATGCCGGATAGCGGGAAAACGCTCAATGTGCGGCCCGTGTTGTCTGTCAATCGGAAATATAACCTTAACTCGTGAAGGTAGGCGACCTTGATGAGGCTGTAACTCCGAATTTCCGGAGCGACGTTCGTCACTCCAGGCGGAGGAGGAACGCCAAATTGCAGGTTTGCCAGCCCGTGCAAAGGCAGGCCATTGGCGACTGTAAAATTTGCCGGTTTACAGGTAATCTCAATGTTGTTCCAAGCCGGGATTCGCAGCGTGGCGCTGATTCGATAATGGCCAATGCGCCGAAAATCAAAAAACGGCGTCGGGTTTACTTTCCACCATCCGGTTTGGCCAGAGTCAATTGTAAACTCTCCGGTGATCGGCATGTCGGAAATCACGGGCGCGATATAGTTGCGCTCGCCGACAATGTGAAACGTGATCCAGTTGCTGACCTGGCCGAAAGTGACAGGCTGCCCCGAACGGTTCGTGATCTTGACCTTTAATTGCAGGTCTTCGTCGGGGAGATATTGGTTTTGAGCCAACTCCAACTCGGCCGTGATCCCGTTCATTTGCGCGCGGGCTGGGACGGCGGCAAAGGCCAGCAGGGCCAGAAGGAGAGCAATCCTCTTCATGATGGCGATTGTAGGCCCGTCAGCGGCGGTTTCAAGCTGCAATTTACGCCGGTTGCGCGGCCAGCGGCATCCCGGCGATCTTTTCCAACACGCGAATCGGCGCCTTGTGGGGAGTCGCCATCGCTTGCAGCGGAATGATAAACGTTTGCTCCAGCGCGAATTGCCCCGACAAAACGGCGTGCGGCACAGAATCGGTGTAACAAAGCCACGTTGCGCCGGGCGGGAATTCGATCCGGGTTTTGCGGGTGGTTTGCTGAAATTCGCTGTGTTCCTTCAAATAATCGTGAAAGCGGAGCATGAACCGGTCATAGGCTGAATGATCCACAGCCTTGAGTCCGAAAGCTTTCTTGATTCCGCGAATCAGCGGGTTCGTGCGAGGACTCCCTTTGGCGGCAATGGCCGGCAGACCGACGTGCGATGAAAATTTTTCGGCGAGGGTTTGGAAACCGTCCGTCGTGTTCCAAACGCGCGACTCCGTGGGATTGATGTTTGTGAAGCACCGGAGTATGCGCCGCCCATGCATCGGGCGGGTCGGAAACGAATCGAAGTGGAGGAGATCGTTCCGCTTGTGGACGGAAAGATCGCGGCCCTGCTCCTGTTCAGGGCGGAAACTGGCGTAATCGAGATCGAGGTGGTTCGCATACGGAACCAGCAAGTGACGAATAAAGCCGGTGACCGACTCGGAATAGCGCTTCATCACATCGCGCAAGCGGTTGACATCTTCGCCGTCGCTTGCCGCGCCGCGGAGGATGTTCTGCTTCGGACGATAGGAAACGTTTTTGTGCAGGCGCGAACCGCTTTGTCGTTGGGACAAAAGAAATTCGCGGTCTTCCGCCGAAAACGGAAATGGAGCGCCGTCGAAACTCAGGATCCGGCCATCTTCCAAAAGTTCGCAACACTTGCGACCCCGAGAAGCGGCGGTGCCGACGGGACTCCAGCCCGGTGGAAAATTAAAATCCTCGATGCGCGATAAAACGCCCTCTTCAGGGCGGGCCGAACGCGCGGATTCGGCCGCATAAGTGTGAGTGGCTGTCATGGTTAACGTTTTCCTAATCACAGAAAACGACGCGGTCCAAAGTGTGTGAATTTGAGGATAAAGTCAAGGCGGTTTTCGCGAGGTGTGCAGTTCGGCTTGGCGGGCAACGAAGCGAAACCAGCCGAATGATAAAGATGGAAATAATGCGCGCAGCGTATGGAATGCGCCAGCCCTCTGCCGCTTTACAGCAGGAATTTAATCCGACCACAGTATTCCCATGTCTGGAATCAGAAGCTCTGGTAATTTACTATTTCACGTCGTTTGCCGCGTGTTGGACAGTTGCCTTCTTCAGCGAGGATAAATACTCGACCAAATCGACGAGGTCTTGCGTCGAAAGGTTTTGCTGGAGTCCATCGGGCATCAGCGACTTCTTCAACTTCCGGCGGCTTTGGATGTCCGATTTTTTAATGTTTGTCGCCAAGGCTTTTGCGTCCTTGATGGTGATCTCGTCGTCGGTTTCGCTCTTGATAATTCCCACGATATCATCACCGGATTTCAGAGTAATTTGCCATGCTTCATAACCGACTTCGATGCCAGCGCTGGGGTCAAGAATAGCTTCGTAAAGCGCGTCCTTGCCAAGTTTTGCGCCAATTTCCGACAGCGCCGGGCCTACGTCCGCGCCTTTTTCATTGATGCGGTGACAGGTGACGCACTGAACATCCACGCGCGCGAAAATGCTCGCTCCGTGCGCAGCATCACCGTGGCGTTTAGTCAGATCCCCGAGAGGAGGGAGCGGTTGCGAGTCGCGACCTTTTGGCAATGGCAAGACCAGCGCCGCTTCCCTGCGTACGTCCTGCCAGCGAACGCGGTTGAGTTCCGTTGTCGCGATGAATTTCACGTCGTCGGGCAACTTGTTTTCCTTTGCCAATTGGAGCAAATCCTGAGCGCCTTCGCGAATTTGTGAAAGCGAGCGGACCGCCTGGCGGCGCACGACAGCGCCTTCCTGGGGTTCGTTGAGCAGCGGCATCAGAACGGCCACACTGCGTTTGTCCCGGGTATTTCCGAGCGCTTCGGCGAGTTTGACAGCGGAATTCGTATCGCGCATCGCGGTTTGCAACGGCTCAAGATTGCCGCCGAGCACAACGCGCATGGCTTTTGCGCCGGCTTCGTCGTTGGGGTGATTGAGCGCGACTTCCAGTAGTCCTGGTTCCTGATCGCGCAATCCAAAATCCTGCACGATATCGACAAACCCCGGCGAACCGCGCATTGAGGCGAGCGTCGCGTTCAACGCCGTCTTGATTTCAGGATGAGTCTCTGTATCAACCCCTTTCAAACGGGTCAAAGACTCGAACGCAATTTCATCGTGCCCGGGCGCGGAAGCATTGTGAGCGTTCGCGATCAGCAATTCATCCAGCGCGGCAGTTTTCTCCAGGCCCTTGATGAAGTCGAACGCGCGGAAATAGTGCAGGCGATCAGTCTGAGGCGTGGCCGGATCTTCGATGATCTTTGCAAGAAGCGAGGCAGCCTTCGGCGCGCGCGAGCGCCAAATAATGTCCCGACCGCCAGGCGTGTTCCAATTGTTGCCGACGGAGCTGAGCCACGCGTCCAAAAATTTTTCCTCCTGCTTGTCCGCGCCGATTCCCAGCGCTTCCAGATACCAACGGTCCTGCCCGTCGTGCTTTCGCGCAAGCGCCGCCCAAAGTTCCGGCGCTTCGGACGATTCATTGTGGCGAAGCGCGATGGCGCATTCGCGGCGAACTTGCGGCGAGGGGTCGTCAATAAGAGATTTGACCACTGGGATGACATCCAGCTTTTGTTCCTCGGCGATGCGCAGTCCGGCGATGCGGAGATCGGAATCCTGGTCTTTCAAAGCAAGGGCGACCGACTTCGCCGCGCCGTCGGGACGTTGCGCCATCAGGAACAGCGCGCGCGAACGCATGCGCGGATTCGGATTGTCATTCCACATTTTCATCAACTCACCGTCCGCATCGCTTTGCATCGACTTCAACGCGGTGTATGCGAGATAACGGGTCGAGAGGTTGGGGGATTGCAGGGCTTTCGCGCATCCGGCGGCGGTGTGGAGGTCGAGCGCAGGCGCGGACGGCTTAACTCCCGGCGGCGCAAGACGATAAACGCGCCCAGTCATTGTGTCAGGATCGCGGTCGCCCATGTCGTGCCCTCCAACTCCGGGATCGTTCCAATCGCAAACGTAAACCGAGCCGTCCGGCGCAGTGCAAACGTCCGAAGGCCGAAACCAGGTGTCCGGCGTTGAAAGAAGATCAATGTTTTCCGGCTTATAACCCGCGCCGTCCGCCTTGACCGGGATCGAGCGAACTACGCGCGCGCCAGCATCGCAAAGTATGAGCTGGTTCCGATACGGTTCAGGCAACAGCAAACCTTCGTAAACCAAAATTCCCGTCGGCGCGCCCGCGCCAGTCATCAATAAATTTGGAATGGTCCCGGGATCATTCAAGTGCCAATGCCGTCGGGGAATTTCCGGCTCTATATTACTGCGAGGCTCGCCCCAGCCCGCGCCCGTCATTTCGTCCGTATAACCAAAATTACCGTACTCCATGACGTAATTTACGCGCACACCGCGATTGCCATCGTCGTCATTGTCGGATTGCCAAAGTGTCCCAAAGGAATCGACTGCGACCTCGTATGGATTGCGGAAATTATTCGCAAGAACTTCCATGTCGCTGCCATCGACATTGCAGCGAAAAACCATTCCCTGGCGATATGGATGGCCGGTGTTATTGATTTCGTTGCCAGCCATGTCAATAATCGGTTTGCCGTTCTTGTCCTTGATCTGTTCGCCGGCGTTGCCGAAATTGAAATAGAGTTTTCCATCCGGCCCAAAACTCATCGCGTGGACGCCGTGATCGTGATCGACGCCCGAAATGCCGGTGAAAAGAATTTCCTTCGTGTCCGCTTTCCCGTCACCGTCGGTGTCGGTGAACACGAAAACGTCCGGCGAACGCGAGACAACAACCTTGTTTCCCAGAACGCAAATGCCCAGCGCGGCGTTGATTTCCGGCCCCTGGTAAAACGTCGTGACTTTGTCGGCCATGCCGTCACCATCAGTGTCTTCGAGAACGACGATCTTGTCTCCAGCTGGATCGAGAATTCCCCACGGTTGAAACGAAGAGCGGTAATTGACGCCTTCGGTGATCCAGACGCGACCGCGCTCGTCGATGTCCATGTCAGTGGGATTCTTGACAAGCGGCTCGGCGGCGAAGAGCGTGACTTCCAATCCGTCCGGGGTGTGAAGGCGTTTCAGCGATTCTTTGGCCGCGTCCAAACCGAAATTGTGCGGCGTCGCATTATGATCAGCGGCGCGAAGCGATTGGGGAACGGTCAACGTAACGCCCAGCGCGACAATCGCGGCGCAAGGCCCTTTGAAATAAATTTTTTTCACAGTGCTAGAGAGCAAAACAGTGCTCACATTTCACATTTGGCGCAACGAAATTCCCTCGGAAATTCCCCGAAAGCCTTGCACTGTATCAAGTGGGATACCGCGAACCACGCGAAAAACGCGAATGGGAAAGTTTTCTTATGTGCTTTTCGCGTCTTTCTCGTCGTTCGCGATCAGAAGTTTTTCTCGCGGGAGGATTGGAAGAGTTCAATAACGTCCAGTGAACGCAGCCGGTCTGGACGCGGAACGGCCCTTCAAGTTGCTGCATGTCAAACAGTATAAATGTCAAGAACTGACATCGGCTCGCTACCTTCGATAAACTTCGCGCCGATGCCCTACACCCAACAGGTGAAGGACGCCTTTTTCGCGATCAAAGTCATAGATCACACGGTAGTCGCCGACTCGCAATCGAAAAGCATCCACTCCCTTCATGCGATGATGCGGATGGGTATTGAGGGAGGTTCCCAGCCGGTCGATGGCGGATTCGATTCTGGCCTGAACAGAGGCCGGGAGCTTGAAGTAGTCGGCATCGAAATCGCGAGAATAAATCTGGAGCGCCGCGCTCACTTCCCAGGTTCGGGCTTGCGCGCGCGCGAATGCACTCCGCTTGCAATCTCCTGTCTGGCGCGTTCAATTTTCAATTTGAATTCGTCGCTAACCTCCAACTGCTCCTCGACGAAATCGTCCAGCCAGGCGCGGACGGCCTGCAAATCATCCAGCGAAAGCCGGGCAAGCGCAGACTCGATCTCCTTAACGCTGCTCATTGGCATACTATCATTGTTGTCGCGGACCGGTTCAAGCCCAAACACCCGATTTCCGATTTAATTCTACCCGCTCTCGATATGTTCAAATACAGAATTCCCCGGTCGATCGAGAAATCAAGCAGCCAATTGGCCTTAGAGCGGCCCTTCTATGCACCGAAGGTGCGCGAAATTCCTAACCTCTGAAAGCTTCTTTCAGTTGGTGTCAAGCAGGCATTGTGCAGTTGTCACAAACGCCTATGTCAGTTCGCGACAGTTAAACTTGTTTCTTACCTACAAAAAAATCCGTCAAGCGCGCGGAGCCAACGCTCTTACGACTTCCAGCGTTCCGGCGATTTCTTCCGGGCTGTTGTAGTAATGCACGGAATGGCGGACGCTGGGGCCGCCGGCGCGGACGCGGTATTTTTTCCGGTTCCACATCGCGTCCTGCAAATCCCAGCCGGTGACGCCCGCAATTCCATAATTGACAATTGCCCCCGCCAGTTCGGGATGAGTTGGCGAATAGATCGTCACTCCTTTGATCTCCTGGAGGCCCTTTCGCAATTGGTCCGCGAGCGCAACGGTGCGCTTCTCGATTCTTTCGGGGCCAACGCGCAGATAAAAATCAATCGCCGCATCCAATCCATCCTGCAAAGCCTTGTTGCCAGTGCCGTATTGCATCAGGCGATAAAGGCCGCTCTCCGGCGCGTAATCGTCCCAGTGCGCGCTGGCCAGAGTCGCCCAAATATCCTTTTCGCGCCCTTCGCGCACGTAAAGCAGGCCGGTGCCGGGCGGCGCAAGGAGCCATTTGTGCGGGCTGGCGGCGTAGGCGTCGCAGCCGATCTTCTTGACATCCACGCGCAATTGACCGAGCGCCTGCGCTCCATCAATCAAACTGAAAATGCCATTTTTCGCCGCGAGCGCGCAAAGCTCCTGCACCGGCATGACAATCCCGTAATGGCTGATAACATGGTGAACGGCGATCACCTTCGTGCGCGGACCGATGGCGTCGGAAAAAATCTTTATGACAGTCTGCGGGTCCGGCGTCGGAATGGGAATCGGCAATTTCCTGACGACAATGCCCTGTCGTTTTGCGCGGAGATTCCACGGGCCTTCGGAACCGGGATGTTCCTGATTGGTGAGCAATACTTCGTCGCCGGGTTTTAGTTCAAGTCCGTTGGCGATAAAATTGATGGCCATCGTGGCGTTCTGCACCAGCGCAATTTCTCCGCCGCTTGCGTTGATGAGGCCACCGGCTTTTTTCCGCAATTCCTCCTGCGCGCGATAGCCAACAATATATTCTGTATGCTCGGAACGGTAGTCATACTCCGCGATGGTCCGCTCCGTTTCGCGCATGCTTTCAATAACCGCGTTCAACACCGCGTGGGGGCGAGCGCCGAGTGTGCCAGTGTTGAAGTAAGCTTCGTCCGGCGGGATGCAGAATTGCTGTCGTATAAATGACCAATAATCGGGATCGTCTTGGTGCGGCCAAGCCTGTGCTGCTTCTGGCGCG
The DNA here is from genome assembly GCA_036501665.1 of Verrucomicrobiia bacterium. Taxonomy (GTDB): domain Bacteria; phylum Verrucomicrobiota; class Verrucomicrobiia; order Limisphaerales; family Palsa-1400; genus DATAUD01. Next base: position 20,450 of record DASXZW010000063.1, on the reverse strand, counting down.
ATGGCTTGATTGGTTTCTTCCGCGTGAACGGTCGATTGCGTCAGCGGAATCAGCCCAAGCGCCGCAACGTTGCGCACGAACGCGCGACGCGGAAACTTGTTCGGCTTGTCATTCTTCTTCATAAGAGTGGTAGCCGAAATAGTCATGGCTATTTGACTCGCAACTTATTCAGTAAATTCGAGAATTCCGAATCGTTCCGGCGTATGGAAAGACCCTTGCAACGTCGGGCGCCAGGCGATCTGCGCGTGGTGCGCGCGGTCGCAACGATACAAGTTCAGCCGCCAACGATTTCCTTCCTGCGGCGCAGTCTGCCCGATCGATGAGAGCGGAACACGCATTTCGCAAATCCATTGTTTCGTCGATTCATCCACTCGAACCGCCGATTCAAAACCGCTTGACCACGCCGTATCGAGCTCCGGCAGGTTGACGTTTACGTCGAGTTTTTCGTTTGTCGGCGCGATTTCGAATTCCCTGTATTGCCGGATATTGTCCGCATCGGAGCCGATAAACGCCTCCACGACATCGCGATCCCAAAGACTCGCGTCCGGCTGGCCGAAATGCGCGCGTTCGCCGTTTTGATTGCGGGCATCGAAAGTCGTCAATTTTGTGAACGGACAATCAAATCGCAGGTAAAGGAATTCTTTGGACCAAAGGGCGCGCACTTTTGTAGAAACATCTGGCATGGCGGAACCGTCACCGGAGTCGCAATCTACGACAACCGGCTCGACTGTCTGCCAAAGTTCTCGCGATGGGTCCGCATCCGGCACGAAGTCCCGCGTCGTCCGGCGGGCCTGAAGAATGGGCGTTGGCAACGACCGCGCCAGCAGCTTGCGAGCGTTGTCAAAATAAATTTTGCGCAAGACCGACGGCGGCAATCCGATGGAGCTGATGTTCCATTTTCCTTGAATCGGAGTCATGTTGGGCCAATTTTTGTCCCAGGTTTCAAGCCAGCGATATTCCTTGCGAAAAAAAACCTCCGCGTCCGCAACGCTCGGCGGCGGCTCGCTTCCGCTGGAGCCGAGAATCATCCGGCTTTCCAATGATTGAAAATCGGTGCCGAAAATGATGCGGTCCTGGAATTTTACGAAAAGATCGTGGACTTTGCGCGGATCGTGCCGGCCAATTTCAGGAATTCGCGCCGCCAGATCGACATACATATTCGGATGCCGCGTCATCGAATCGGCGACCCAGTCGAGCTCCTCCGCATTGTTCGCAAAATGCACGCAAACAAACGTCGTGTTCGGATGGCGTCCGATCACCCTGTTCAGCGCTTCGAGCAAATCCTTCCAGGGCGGGTAAACATTCGTGTCGCCGAACCACCAGCTTTTGTGGTCGCGCAATTCCTCCCATCGCTCGTTTTTGTCATTGTAAGGTTCAAAAAAAGCCTTCGGATCGCCGACGTGGATTGAGATCGGCATCTTCAATTCGCCGAGCCGTTCCCACATCGGGTCAAGACGGGTATCGTCGATGCGGATCAACTTGCCCTTGCCGTCGCGCAGGAAAAGGCCGAAGCGTTTCCACTCCTTGTAACCGGCCGCGCCGAGACGGTGGCCTTCCTCAACTTGACGGACGGCTTCTTGCGCGAAATCCGGTTTGTCCCAATCCTTGTAATCCAGATTCATGTATTGCACCCATCGACTTGGGAAAAGGCTGTCCTCCATTTTTTTGTGGGTTTCAAATTCGCTTGGCTGCCCGCCGCTTTCATGTGTCACCGTGCCTGGAGTCAAGTCGATTCCAAGGCCGATGCCGGAAGCATCCATGACCTTGATCGCGCGGGCCAGATATTCCGGCGTGTAATCAAGATGCTGGTGCAGGTCTATCAAACGATGTTCGGCCCGCCATTGATTTGCTTCACGAATCGTCGCGGCGACGGCATCTTCAGAATGCGCCACGGGCACCAAGCTCAATAAGCCAGTCGCCAGCAAAAAAATTCCCGCCGCATGGATTTTCATAATTGGAACAACTCCAATAAAGTCGTGCCGCAAAGGAACCGTTGTCAATCGTTTCCTGACGCTCCAACGTCATTGAACCTTGAAGTTTGCGCGATGGACGGCATTCTTGGCAACCGTGCGCGTTGGCATGACATGCAAGTGCGATGAGTTGGCCATGGTCCAAAGATTGGGCTTTCGGTCGATGCAATGGATGGCGTTCCCGGAATCTCCCGCCGCCCAGCCTCACAGCGATTGGAAGTCGATTGCCGAAAAGTTCTCAGCTGATGCAAAAAGCCGGGGGATTCGCGTCTCAGCAATCGGGGCGTATTACCGAAACCCGCTCGACCCGAAACAAACTGAATACGCCGCAGCCACGATCCGGCGGGCCATCGACATCGCCGGGCATATCGGCGTGAAAACAGTTTCGTCGTTCGCAGGCGCGGTCATCGAAGCGGAAATGAACGACCGCGGCGGAAATCCTGTCTATAAACCGTTAGAGGATTATCTGCCAAGGATTGTTGCATTTTGGGAACCGCTGGCGCGTTACGCCGCTGAGCGAGGCGCGCGGATTGCGTTGGAGCATTGCCCGCAAGGCGCGTGGCATTTGCCGATCATGCACTACAATATTTTCGGGCAACCGGCGATGTGGGAACGTTTTTTCAACTCGACCCAGTGCGAGAACATCGGTTTGGAATGGGATGCGGCGCACTTGGTCTGCCAGTTTATTGATCCGGTGGAGAATGTTCGCAAATTCGGTCGGCGCATTTTTCACGTTCACGCAAAGGACGCGTTCATCAACCATCCGCTGTTGGAAACTTACGGAATCTGCCATCCTGGTGTTGCGGAACATCGTTTTCCCGGGCTGGGGCAATCGAACTGGGTAGAAATCGTCCACGCCCTTGTGCGCGCCGGTTACGATTCCGATTTAAATGTCGAGGGACGCCACGATCCGGTTTATCGCAATTACAATGGCGGCTTGCAGCTTGAAGACACCGGGCTGCTGATTTCCCGAAAACTGCTGGAACCGCTCGTCCAGGGAACTGAAGGGGTGTCGTAATAATTTTCTGAATTCGGCTTGCCCATTTTTCGTCCGCATAACAGCCTGTGAAACAACTCACTATGATTAGTTATCAATTCCGACAATATGGCCGCGCGGTTTTGTTCTGTTTGGCAATCGCGCCGGCTCTGGCGCGCGCCCAGGTGCCGCAATGGATTTGGACCTCCAGCAACAACGAATCCACCACCAAGGAAGTTCGCTATTTCCGCAAAACATTTACAGCGAAGGACGGCTTGATCCAATCGCGCATCGCCTTCAGCGGCGACGACAAGGCCGAGGTTTTCATCAACGGTTCGAGAGTCGGGACCGTCGATGATTGGAAAAAACCGAAATACGTCGATGTCACCCGGCGAATTGTTCCGGGCCAAAACGTCATCGCAGTGCGGTGCGAAAACGAGCAGTCCACAGCGGGCTTGATCTTGCGCCTGCAAATGACGATGCCGACGACCGGCGCAGCGCACCAGGAATACAACCCAAAAGCTCACGCGGGATTGCAGTGGAATGATACCTTAATCACCGACAGCAGTTGGGTGTTTTCAAACGACAAGCCTGGGACGAATTGGACGAAGGTGAATTTCGACGATTCGTCCTGGCATCACGCCGTAAGCGTCGCAAAACTCGGCGACCAGCCTTGGGGCGATATTTTTGTGGCCCCGCAGGCAACGCCGTTGAAATCGATCACCGTTGAACCCGGGTTCAAGCTGGAATTGCTGCACTCCGCCGACGTGACGGAAGGTTCCTGGATCTCAATGGCCATTGATCCGCTGGGCCGTTTTATTATTTCCCCGCAAAGTGAAGGCAAGCTCCTGCGCATCACAGTTTCCCCAAAAGGCGTGGAACAGATCGAACGCATTGATCAACCCGTGACCTCCGCCATGGGGCTGCTCTATGTGGATAATTGTCTTTACGTCGATGGCGACGGTCCGCAGGGCCACGGAGTTTACCGGCTCCGCGCGAAAGGCGATCTGTTCGAAGCGCCGGAGTTCCTGCGCGCTTTTAACGACGGCGGCGAACACGGCCCGCACGATATGGTCCTGGGGCCGGAGCACAAGCTTTACATGGTTAATGGCAACTTCACGCACTTGCCTAAGGATTTGCTGGCGTCCTCGCCTCACCACAATTATGCCGATGACCAATTGTTGCAGCGGGCGGAAGACGGAAACGGCTTCGGAGCGGGAATGATGCCGCCTGGCGGGCACGTTTTGCGGATGGACATGAACGCGAAAAATGTCGAATTGTTCGCCGCCGGCACTCGCAACACTTACGCCATCGGTTTCAGCCCGGAAGGCGAGCTTTTTGGATTTGACAGCGATATGGAATGGGATTGGGGCACAGCCTGGTATCGCCCAACGCGCGTCAATCTTTGGGTTCCCGGCGGCGATTACGGTTTTCACGAAGGATCAGGGAAATTTCCGCCATATTACGAAGACACTTTGCCGGCGCTTGTCAACGTCGGACTCGGCTCGCCGACGGGCGTGATGTTCGGCACCCGGTCTGATTTTCCGAAACCTTACAAAGATGCCTTTTGGATGGAGGATTGGTCCTATGGAAGATTGTTCGCCGTTCATCTGACGCCAAACGGCGCGAGTTATCACGCCAGCGTTGAAACAGTTCTTCGCGGGACGCCGCTGAACCTCACCGGGCTGCAATTCGGCAACGACGGCGCTCTTTATTTCACGACGGGCGGTCGCGGCATCGAGTCGGGTTTGTATCGTTTGACGTATGTCGGCGGAAAATATGTGGAGCCGAGAAAGACTCCCGGGCAACTGGCCGATGAAGCCGCCGGAAAACAAGGCCGCCGCCTGCGCCACGATTTGGAATCGCTGTACGGCGAACGTGATCCACGGATTGTCGATGCCGTATGGTCAAGCCTCGGCAGCGACGACCGCTGGATTCGCTACGCAGCCCGCATCGCATTGGAATGGCAGGATGTCCAATGGTGGAAGTCCCGCGCGTTGGCGGAGAGCGATCCAGAAACCGGAATGATTGCGCTGCTTGCGCTGGCGCGGATTGGCGGCCCTGAAACACAACGCCCGCTTCTCAACGCGTTGAAAAAGTTTCCGTTCACCGGAATGGACAAACAACTCGAACTGCTGAAATTGCGCGTGCTGGAAGTCAGTTTCGCCCGCCAGGGTGAGCCGGAAACCGAGCAGGCCACGCCGCTCGTCGCGGAATTGGACCCGATGTATCCCGCGGACGATTTCAACGTGAACCGTGAACTTTGCCAGTTGCTCCTCTATCTCAAAGCGCCCGATGCCATCGGCAAAACTCTCGCATTGTTGGACAAAGCCCCGACGCAGGAGGAGCAAACGTATTACGTTCTGCGCCTTCGCAATATCGTTGATGGGTGGACGCTGGACCAGCAGAAGGATTACCTTTCCTGGTTCAAGAAAGACCACGAGAAAGCCGGGCATCCGGCGGACATTTTGCAGTTTTTCAAGGATGTGACGCGCGATTACAGCGACGGCTCAAGCTTTCCGACCTTCATCAAAAATTTCCGCAATGAATTCGTGCAAAACCTGTCGCCGTCCGATCAGATTGCTTTGGTTGACTATCTCCCGAAGGACACTGACTCAACGGGTCCGAAAATATCCAAAAGCAAATTCGTCAAAGCGTGGACCGTTGAAGACCTGCAACCAGACATTGACCAGGCGAAGTCAGGACGCTCGTTCGCGAAGGGCAAAGCCGCCTACACTCAGGCGCAGTGCATTCTGTGCCATCGCTTCGGCAGCAGCGGCGGTTCGGTCGGGCCTGAGTTGGCCGCCGTCGGAAGCCGCCTCAGTCCGCACGACGTTTTAGAGTCAATCATTGAACCGTCAAAGGTCGTTTCCGAGTTGTACCAAAACACGATCATTGAAACGAAGGACGGCGACGTTAAAACTGGCCGCATCGTCGAAGAGAATGCTCAAAAAATCGTCTTGATGACCGAGCCGATCAAGGGAACCAAGGTCGAAATCCAAAAATCTGACATCCAAAGTCGCCGGCTCTCCAAAGTGTCGCCGATGCCTGACGGTTTGGTCAATTCGATGACCGAGTCCGAGATTTGGGACTTGGTGGCATACCTCGAAACTGGCGGAAAGAGGAACAACCCGGCGTTCAAGAAATAATGCTCTCGCTGGAGCATCTGGCGGAATTGCTGGAAAAATATCGCGACGCCGCGACAGCAAAAGTCCGCGAGTTCTCCATCGGCAGGGAACAGTTTGCATTCAACAGCGCGCCCGAATACATGGGCGTCATCAATCTTTCCCCGGATTCCTGGTATCGCGAAAGTGTCTGTTTGACAGCGGACCGCGCCATCGAACGGGGCAAGGAACTGCGGGCGCAGGGTGCAAAAATTATTGATGTCGGAGCGGAGTCCACCCTTGCCCACGCTGCCTTGTTGGATGAATCGGCCCAGCGGGATAAACTGCTGCCGGTGGTTCGCGGCCTTGCTTCCGCCGGGATTCTTGTTTCCGTCGAAACATATCGCGCCCCAGTCGCGCGGGCTTGCCTTGAAGCCGGGGCGGCGGTGATCAATTTGACAGGAGTAGAGGAGGCCGGCGACATTTTCAAGCTTGTCGCGGAGCATCAGGCCGCGGCGATTATTTGTCATGTACAAGGCCCGAATGTCCGGGAGGTGGGTGACTTTGATTTAAGCGGTGATGTCATCGGCGCGATGCGCGAATATTTTGCCCGCATGATTGAAATGGCGACGCAAGCCGGCGCAGAGAAAATTCTAATCGACCCCGGACTTGGCTTCTACTACCGCAACTTGAACGACAGCGCCGCCCGTGTGCGCCATCAAATGACGACGTTTTTGAACAGCTTCCGCCTGCGCTCGCTCGGTTTTCCAGTTTGCCACGCGCTCCCTCACGCGTTCGAATATTTTGGCGAGGAAGTGCGTTGCGCCGAACCCTTTTTCGCCGTCCTCGCCGCCCTCGGAAAAACAGATTTATTCCGCACCCATGAAGTCCCCCGAATCCGCGCCGTCCTCGAGACGTTGCGGGTCTTTTAATAGTCAAAAGTTGTTATTTTGAGCGCAGGCGTTGCGACCAGTAAAAAGGCCGGCGATAAAGGTGCATAACGGCCACAATATAAAGTGTAGTGGCGTTCACGTTGTAGATAATCGCGTAGGGAAAGCGTCGGAAGTTAAGCTTGCGATTGTCTCCTTTGATTTTTCTCCAACGGTCAGGCTCTTCCAAAATTCGGTCGAGCGTATTTTGGTATTCATCCAGAAATTCGGTCCCCAAGCCTCGCTCACGATCTTCATACCAGAGCGCTGCGGCTTCCAATTCTCCTGAGACCTCAGGATGTCTGACGATGTGCAGCACTCAATTTGGCCCGGATGTCGCGAATCATATCTTCATTTGAGCGCGCGTCCACCCGGCCTTCTCTCAATTCACGGGATCGTCTGTCAATGACTTCATTCCATGCCACTTCGGCATCAGCGTCCACAATGTTGTCAAGACTAGCAATAAGTTCGCGGGCAAGAAATGCGCGATCCTGTTCCGGCAAACCTAATACCTCGGCCACTTTTTCTGCAGCGATGCTCATCTTCCAAACTATCCGCGTTAATCGGCATTTTCGCAAGTTTTCGTCGAGCGCTCATGAAGCGTCCAAGCAAAATGGGTCAACCAAAACCAATTCTTCTTGCATCCCGCCGCCAAAGGTTTATTTCTAGCTCGTTCTTTGAAAGTCAGAGGATGGTTTTCCATCCATCGTAGCCAACGCTGGGAACCTCGTGAGAATCGAGGACGGTTGCGCCACTGTGACGGGTTACAAACTCCCATCAGCCACTGGTTCGTTCGCGAGCCGGGAAGGCGGGAGGAAGGTTCGAAGCCCGAAAGTCAGGACATCAGCGCGGTTACGCTCGTCGGGCTTCGCCTTTGCGAGGCCGCTTCTCCGACAAAGAGAAGGATGAGGCCAGGCCGCTGAAACGATTTTTCGGCGGGTTCTTTTGAATGCCTTCATTCTCGGTTCTGCCGGAGTCTGGAGGCATTTTCATTTTCGTCCCCAGGCTCGGCGCTGGTCTCTCAATCACAACCCGTTCTCCGAAATGTTCTCGGCGAACCTCATTGAAAGATCAGCATGATAAAAAGAATCCGCTGCGCGCTGGCCCTTGCCGGCTGCGCCCTGCTTCCCAACGTCCACGCTATCACCACCAACAATATCCAGCTCTGGGCCGGGTCCGGCACCAATCGCGCCGCGCTTGTCATCGAGTGGAATTCCCCGGAATTTTTCAACAACAGCACGGTTCCCGCGCCTGTCGCCAATAAAACAATGGTCTGGGGCTACAAATTCAACGGCGAAGCCACCGGCGCCGAGATGTTCAAAGCTATTTTGGCCTCCGATCACCGCCTCTACGCGGTTGTCGTCGATACCTACGGCACTTATGTCGAAGGAATTGGCTATAACCTCAACGGAACGGGAAATTTTGGCGTGACCGATGGAAGCCAGAGCTACACCGCCGCTGCCTTCAAAAACGGAATTCTACTCGATCCCGCTTTGAACATCGATTCCTCATCGCCAGTCAACAATGGTGATTTGTATTGGGGCGGTTATTATGGTCCAAACTGGAATTCCTGGACCGAGCTTAATGACGCCGGGGGGTTGCCGGCTTCACCGGATCGGGGAACCAATCAATTTTGGGATGGTAATGCTTATGTTCACGGGCAGTGGGAGTTCGCCGAATTTGGTTTGGATACACTTCCAATCAAAGACGGTTCATGGCTTGGCTTCTCAGTTTCCGCAGCCGGATACGATACGAATACCGCCGACGCCGCCACAGCAGCCTACAATAATGACGAACAAGCCCCCCCATCACCCGATGGAACATACGTCGCCTATGTGGCGGACACGAACGACTTCGCTGTTCAGGTCGTCAGCTCCAGCAACGTCCTTGCGATGCCTCCTTACGACAATCCCAATGCCGTTCTCGGCCGGCCCTCGCTCACGTTCTTCGATGTAGCCGCCGGCGGCGATACCAATCGATGCAGCATCATTGACCCTCCCTACAATGTCGGGCCTGGACGCAATGACTTAATCACGGAAATCACGAACGGCGGACAAATCACCGTGAAGATGGGACGCAAAGTATATCACAACGCTAACAATCCTTACGGCATGGACCTTATCGTCTATGGCAATTCGTTTTTTTCGCCCTTCGGCTCAACCGGAACAGTCAGCGATTCGACTGACCTTGACGATATCACTCTCGGCAGCGGAACCAACGGCCATTCTGCCACGGTTTCCGTGAGCCCCGACGGCACAAATTGGTATTCGTTTGACAACACGGCAAAGCTCTACCCTCAAAACGCGTACCGGTGGGACAGTCCAAATCATTCGTGGAAATTGGAGCAATCCAACCCCACCAAGCCGCTTGACCCCGCAATTTATTCGACAGATTTTGAGGGCCAAACGGCTTTCAGCGCGTTAGATCATTACGACGGTTCCGCTGGCGGCACCGGATATAATCTGCAAGCATCGGGTTTTCCGTGGATTCAATATGTCCGCATTGAACCCGCCCCAGGCTCATCCACCGTTATCGACTCCATCGCCGCGGTAAATCCCGCCGTTGAAGGCGATACGCTTACGATCACCAGCGACGACATTGATGCAGGAATAACCAATCTCGCCTTTCAGTCTCCGGGAGATTCAACTCTGACTGCCGTCGAATTGAACGTTCAATCCGTCGTCACCAACGCCGTGGTCAGCGCCGTTCCTTTGGGTGGATTTTCAGCGTTTGCGCCGGTTCCTGGAACTGTGCTCAACGCCTGTCAACTATCGGCAACTCCGATTTCGGACATCGGAAACACCACCATCGTTGCGGATGTCGGATTAAGCGTCGGTCGGAATTACGTCGGCGCGGGTGGCGATTTGCGCGTCCTGCAATGGAGCTGGACCAATTGGAATACAATTCCGTTCACGCTTGCTGCGACTAATAATGAAGCATGGATTTCCAGCGCGACAAACCTATCCGCCCTGGTTGTGACCCGCATGACGCCGCCTGTATTGTCCGCGCAACCGAACGCAAGCGGCCCGAGTTTCCAATTCACCCCGTTTGCCAATGTCTCCTACACGCTGCAACGATCAACCGATTTGCTCACCTGGACTCCGGTAACGACTGTCACGCCTGTTAGCGTCGGAAACCTGATCCTGCAGGACCCCAGCCCACCCGCAAACCAGGCCTTTTATCGCCTGCTCGTCATTCAATAAAAATGCAGGCAATCGCACACAAATTAGTTTTCATCGGTAGGGACGCCTCGCCGAGGCGTCCGCGGAAGCAAGTGGTCCCTACAACAAAGTTACGCTGCTTCTGCCTCCAATAAAGGCCCCGATGAACAGAACCACGCGCTCCGATTCATGCCGCTTAACCGGCGCAGGGGCGCGTTGTTTTGCCTTTACGTTAATTGAACTGCTTGTGGTGGTCGCCATCATCGCCATTCTTGCTGCTCTTCTTTTGCCGGCGTTGACCGGGTCAAAAGCGGAAGCCAAGCGAATCCAGTGCATCAGCAACCTTCGCCAAATGGGAGTCGCCGCAAGCGTCTATTTGGATGACAATCGCAACACCTACCCAATTGCTTATTGCTATGTTCAGAACGGCGACACAATGGAAGCCGAATGCTGGGACCTGACGACGGTCTATGGCAGTCCCCAAACGGTCATTCCCGGATTGCTCTGGCAAAGTCAGACAATGGCCCAAATCCAACAATGTCCTTCATACACTGGCGCTTCCGACTGGATGACTGATCCCTACACTGGCTACAACTACAACACCAGTTACATCGGCCACGGCCAACAGGAATCAATCCCCGATCCCGCAAAAGGTTCAGACGTGCTTCGCTCAAGCGGAACAATCCTTTTCGGCGACGGCCAATATGCCTCTGGCGCTGATAAATTCATGCGCGCTCCCTGGCCAAATCCCGGCGACGAAAATTTCATCGGCCGTTGGGGCGGAACACAAGGTTTCCGCCATCAACAACTCAGCAACGGCGCTTTCTGCGATGGCCACGCCGAATCCCTTCGGGGCTGCTATACCAATAATGCCGACGGCGCAAATAGCGTGGTCTCGGGAACAGGATTCCTTTCTTCCAACAACTCCATGTATGACCCTCAATGAAATTTCCACCAACGGCGAGAAGTGCCCATTATGCCATCATGGGAACGAATGCCAGCTTTGTGTCTCATCGGCCTACAAGGGTCCTTGTTGGTGCGCCAGGATAAACATTCCCGATGGATTGCTTGCGCGAATACCGCGTGAATTTCAGAACCGCGTCTGCGTCTGTCAGAACTGTATCGAGACCTTCCGTCTCAGCCCCTGCTTCAATGAATAAACTGCGGGGACTGGCGTTGCGGCTTATTTTTCAGCGCGCTACATTCGAGGACGCTCCAAAGTCTTAAAGGAACCGAGCCTTCCTACTGTCCCTGCGTCGCCATCAATTGCAATGCGATCTGCTTTGAGATTTCCGCCGCCAACTCAACATCACCGCCCACCGAGCTGCGGGCCTGCACGGTGACTTGAGTGACTTTGCCATCAACATCAGCAACTCGGACCCAGACATTGCGCTGGTTGACGCGGGCTTGAAATGTGTTATTGACAGCGTTATCGACCAGCAGTTTGCCGTTCCGATTCAGCACAACGCGTGTGGCGTTGGCCAGCGGCGCCACCGGCTTTTCGTAGCGGCTCGTGATGGTGTCTTTCGCGAACGGATCGCCGCCGGTGCTGTGGCCGTCCTGCGTTCCAACGCATCCGGAGAAACAAGCAAGGGCCGTCGCGCAAATCAGGGACAATAAAAATTTAATCATCTTCATTGCCGAAAATTCAATCACCGTCCGCCGCAACGTCAAGCACGAACGCAATTTTGCGCGTCACAGATCCATCAGCTTTCTTGTGAAATATGTAAACTCCAGCGCCGACGTTCGCGCCCGCTCCTTAAGATTTGCGCCGGAACCATGTCCACCTTCGGTCACTTCATAATAGTAATATGGAACGCCAAATTCCTTGAGCCGCGCGGCGAATTTCCGGGCGTGCTGCGGCCCAACGCGATCGTCCTTCGTCGTCGTCCAGATCAATGCCTCGGGATACTTGACATCGCGGTGCAGATTGGCGTACGGCGAAATCGAGCTGAGGAACGCGCGCTCTTGCGGATTTGAAACGCTGCCATACTCCCCGACCCACGATGTTCCCGCCGCAATTTGCTCAAAGCGCATCATGTCAAGCAATGGGACCGCGATATCAACCGCATTCCACAATTCAGGATGCTGCGTCATTTCAACTCCCATCAACAGCCCGCCGTTGGAGCCGCCTTCGATCCCAAGACGCCGCGAACTCGTGATCTTCCGCGCAATAAGGTCCCGCGCCACCGCCGCAAAGTCGTCATAAATGCGCTGTCGATGCGTTTTCAAACCGGCCTCGTGCCAGGCGGGACCGAACTCGCCCCCGCCTCGAATATTCGCCAGCACGAAAACCCCTCCTCGCTCCAGCCAGAGCTTGCCCATGTTCCCGGAATAAAACGGCGTCTCGGAAATTTGAAAACCACCGTAAGCATTGAGAATGGTCGGATTCGAGCCGTCCAACTTCATATTGACGGGATGAATAACAAAATACGGAACCTTCGTTCCATCGGTGGAGAGGGCCTCGAACTGTTCGACCGTGTCGCCGGACGCGTCAAATTTTGGAGGCATCGTCTTGGCGAGTTTCAAATTCTGGTTGGCTGTATTCAGGAGCCAAAGGCTCGAGGGCTGAAGAAATCCAGCCATACCGAGAAAGGCCTTGTCGCTGTGAACATCCGCGTCCGCAACGCGAATCGTCAAATTATCCGGGACTTCCAAAGTTCCGCGCGACCACCCGCTCGTCGGATCAATTTTGTAAAGAAAGGTCCGGCTGCGCACATTCTGGAACGCAGTCACAATCAGCGTGTCCCGCGTCGATGCCGCTGCGTCAAAACTATCGCGTGGCCCCGGCGTGTAAATAATCATGGGCTTGAGTCGATCTGGATTTTGCGTCATCGCAGCAAGATCAATCCCCACCAAACATCCCTGCCGAAACGTCTCACCCGCCGTCGTCCAATCCTCCGCCAGGCTGATGATGACTTGCCCGTTCATCAGGCCATGAATCCCCGATTTGTGGGGCAAAGCCACCTTCACGACGCCGTGATTCGTCACGAGATAATGTTCAAACTCAAATGTCGTCAGCGGTCGATTGATAAACGTCGCGCTATGCCCGGCTCCGTCATGCAGCACAAATGGCGAAACTCCATAACCACCGTCCTGCGCCGTCCCTCGAAATATTTCGACAGCGTCCGAAAGCGGCTGCCCTCGTTTAAGCCGTCGCGCAATGAAAGGATAGCCCGATTCGGTTAACTCTGAAGGATTGGCCGCCCGCACGATTAACAATGTGTCCGCGTTTTCCCATGCGACCCGCTGCTTGCCGCGTGGCAATTGAAACCCGTTATCGACAAATCGGCCCGCCTTCAAATCAAACTCACGAACCGTCACCGCGTCTTCACCGCCGTCGGACAAGTTAATCATGCAACGCGTTTCGTCCGGCTCATTCGCTTCCGCCCCTTTCCAAACCCAGTTGGCCTTCTCGGATTTCGCCAATTCATCAAGATCAAGAACCGTGGTCCACTGCGGCGAATCCGTCTGGTAACTCTCGAACGAAGTCCGCCGCCACACTCCGCGAATATGCTCGGCATCCTGCCAGAAATTAAAAATCTGCCCGTCAAGAATCTCCGGCGACGGGATGCGGTCCTTCGCCTCGGCGATGGCAAGCGCGTTTTTGTAAAGCTCAGGATAGCGCGGGTCCTTTTCGAGGACATCGAGGGTTTTTTGATTTTCCGCCTTCACCCATCCCATCGCGCGCGCCCCATCGACATCTTCCAGCCAAATATAAGGATCATCGGTGTTCGACTCCGCAAAAAGAGGCGCAACGCTCGCGCACGCGCAAAGCACCGTCAGTCCCGCAAAAATCAAACGAGGTGAAAAGTCAGCGCGTCTGGTATTCATAACGAGGAGTATTCCGCTGCGATCAGTAGCGGTCAAGAAGACAGAAGCTAACAACCGGTCAATGCTAACAGGCAACGAGCCTTGCAGTCAGCGCACCGTCAAAAACGCGCGCCTCATCGCAATTCAAACCGCTCCGAGACCTGTCTCCAAAGTCCGAATCCGCACCGCTTCGCAAATGGAATAAACGTGAACCTTGCCGTCGCCGATCTTGCCGGTTTTGGCGGCGCCGATGATCGCGTCCAAAACTTTCTGGACCAATCCGTCGGCAAGCACGATTTCCAGTTTCACCTTCGGCAGCAGGTCAGTGGTGTATTCGTTGCCGCGAAAAACTTCTGGATGCCCATTTTGCCGCCCGAACCCCTCGACTTCGCTGACGGTCATGCCACCGATCCCGATGTCCGACAACGCGTCGCGCACTTCGTCCAGCTTGAATGGTTTTATGATGGCTTCGATTTTTTTCATACGCTATTCGCTCCGAGTGGAGCCTTTGTCTGTCAAGTGGAAATCTGGGTAGCATTCCGCCCCCATCTCGGGAAGGTCCAGCCCGGCCAGTTCATCCTCAATGTTGGCCCGAAAGGCCAGGCGCTGCCGGAATTCCCGGCCAGACCGTCGACATTAATCCAAACCCACAAACCCAAAAACCGATCACACTGAACGCGAAAATCACGAGGTTCGACGAAATCACCTGGCCTGAATTTTCGCGCGGCACAAATCGCAGACCACCAGGCCAAAGCCCGCTTGCATCAAAACGACAAGCGTCCCGGCCAAAAGCAGCAATGTTATGTTAAGAGTCACTGGTCGCGATCTGTTGGGAGCAAAGCAAGTGCCAGAACGTGTAAATAGTCTGGGCAAACGCGATCTTTGGGTAGGGACGCCTCGCCGAGGCGTCCGCGGACGGCCCGGCGAGCCGTCCCCACCACTAAGCAGCAAATATAAGTGTTAATTTTCAATATGTGCCGTTTGCCCTGTAGGCGCAGGCTGTCCAATTTTCGCCAGCGCCTGTACAGCTTATTTTCCCTTATGCTTAAAGTATAAAAATAAAAGCACGAAGCTTAATATCCACTCAATTCCCAACGCCAATATCAACGGCAGCGTCTTAAACTTGCTTTTCCACAACTGCGGCGGTTGCAAATTTCGGTAACGCCCGATCAACTGCACCTCCTCGTAATCATCCAATTCCGCCTTCATTTCCGCGGCAGTCTGGTAGCAGTTCGCGGGATCTCTTTCGAGCGCGTGAAGGATAATTTCTTCGGCCACCGGCGTGATATGCGTGTTCACCTTGCGCGGCGCGATGGGGTCGCCGGTAAGCCGCGCATTCATCACCGCGTAAGGGCTTTCCCCTTCGTACGGCGTCTGGCCGATGCACATCTCGTATAAGATCGCTCCCAGCGCGTAAACATCAGTTTGTTCGTCGCCCCGCTTCCCTTTGACTTGTTCGGGTGCCATATAATCGGGCGTTCCCATGCTCGGCCTCTCGCAACAGGGTGTAAATTACACAAGCCGTCAATTAACTGCCCGATTCTTAAGCATCGGCAATTACTCAGATTTTCTGTCCATCTGTTGAATCTCGATCAGCGATGCGATAAGGTGGCGTGGTGATTGACACGCGCTATTCATTATTGGGCAACCTTTTGCGGCGATTTAAGCAAGGCTGGACGTTGCGAAATTGCGTTTTTGTTTTTTCCGTCCTGGCCATGATTGTGGTGTGCGAATTATTCGTTGCGGACGCATTCGCGCAGGAGAAAACACCCACTGACGAAATATTGCCCGACCAGGCCCACGTAATGGCCGACGTCAGCTATCATTTCGCGAATCTATGGTTTGCTGCGACGAATAAGAATTGGCCGCTGGCAAACTATTATCTGGATAAGACGCGGTCTCATCTCGCGTGGGCCGTAAGAATCCGCCCGTCATACACGACAAAAGCAGGGAACCAGGTGGACCTGAACGGCATCCTCGAAGCTGTCACGAATACTTTTCTGCCCGCCATCAACGACTCCATCAACAAGAAGGACCTCGACGGCTTCAAGACGGCGTACACTCAGACAATGCTCGGTTGTTACGGCTGCCACACTGCCTGCGAGAAGCCTTTTCTAAAGCTGCACATTCCAGAGGACCCGGCGACAGTGCTCATGACTTTTGAACCTTCCGAGGAATCCGGCGCAGCCAATGCTCAGACTGACGATGCAGGTCGCGGCAAAGCATTCTTCCAACAAAATTGCGCGCTCTGTCACGCAACCGGTTCCGGCCCTCGCAACATCGCCATCGGCGGGCAAGGCCCAAGCCTCGCCGGTGTTTTCGGACGGCGCGCAGGAACGGGGCAAAACTTCCATTATACCCAGGCCCTGACCGATTCCGGTTTAACCTGGGGCGCCGAGACCCTCGATCATTTCCTTTCCAATCCAACTGCCGCTGTCCACGGGACAACCATGCTCGTCTCCGTGCCCGACGAACAAAACCGCCGCCACCTCATTGCCTATTTGAAATCTTTGCCTGCCGCCGCTCAAAGCGCCGAAGCCGCTCCCGCTTCCGCGCCCGCGCCAGAAACTGATCCCGGCGATTGGCATCATGCTTCACCCGGACTTGCGCATCGCGTGAATCTCGCCGAACTCCCCGCGCCTTACAGCACTTCCTCGGCCGGCAACGGTCCCAAAGTCGTTCCGCGGCCTGCGGATGCCACTTTATCCGTCCCACCTGGTTTCACTGTTAAACAGTTCGCTGGCGGACTCTCCCACCCCCGCTTGATCCGCGTCGCGCCGAATGGCGACATTTTCATCGCGGAAACCGGAGAGGACCGCATCCGCGTCATGCGCGCAGCCGACGGCGCGGAGTCTCCCGCGGAAAACCAGGTTTTCGCGGACGACCTTGAACGCCCGTTCGGCATCGCGTTTTATCCGCCCGGAAACGACCCGCAATGGATTTACGTCGCAAACAATAATTCAGTCGTCCGCTACCCCTATCGCAACGGCGACCTAAAAGCCCGCGAAGCCGCACAAACCATCGTCCCCAAAATCGCCAGGACAACCGGCGGTCACACAACGCGCGACGTGGCCTTCTCACAGGACGGCAAGCGGATGTTTATTTCCATCGGGTCCGGTTCAAATGCCGGCGAGGAAATGGGAAAAAAATCTCCCGATCAAGTCGCTTTGTGGCAGAGCCAGGAAAAACAACACGGCTTCGGCGAGGCCTGGGGCGCAGAAAGCAATCGCGCAAATGTGCTTTTCACCGACCCGGAAGGCCACACTCCCCTCTTCCCCTTCGCCACCGGAATCCGTAATCCGGTGACGATGGTCATCAACGATCAAACCGGCCAGTTATGGGTTGCAGTCAACGAACGCGACGGACTCGGCGACGACCTTGTGCCCGACTACATCAGCCACATCGAGGAAGGCCACTTCTACGGCTGGCCCTGGTATTACATGGGTAACCACGAAGACCCGCGTCACGCCGGCGAACGTCCCGATCTCGCGAATCGCGTGACCGTTCCCGATGTTCCGCTCCAAGCCCACTCGGCATCGCTGGAAATGACCTTTTACACGCGGACTGAGGGCGTTTCCGTTTTTCCAGAAGAATATCGCGGCGACATTTTTGCCGCCTTGCACGGCTCGTGGAACCGCAACAACCGCACCGGCTACAAAGTCGTCCGCGTCCGCTGCAAAAATGGCGTCGCCACCGGCGAATACGACGACTTTCTGACTGGCTTTGTCGTGGATAAAGAAAACGTCTGGGGCCGCCCGGTAGGCGTCGCCGTCGCCCACGACGGCGCCCTGCTAGTCACCGAAGACGGCAACAGCACCCTGCTACGAATCTCGTATCAACCTCATTGAACGCCGTCCTCAGTAGCAGAGCGAGGTTTTTAATATTTGGCAACTGAGGTTTTGCTTCAAGCAGAACTGAAAGGGATTAGAGCCCCAGTTCCGAAGCAGAATGCAGCCTTTTACTTGAAATCAAGGGAATTGGAGGTACTTCAATAGCCCGTAACGCGATACAAAAACGGTATGGAACGGTGAAGGGCAAAGCATTAATGCTGGATATTTACCAAGCGAATATGCACGATATGAACTTGCCTAATTAACGTATGACTCCCGAAGAACAGAAGCAGCAGTTCAGCTTCGCATACGCACGCGCCGTTGCCGCCGTCGCACGGATAGCAGTGGATCAACCCCACGTTGACAACGATAGCGTGGACCTGACTTTTAGAAAAAGGGGCGGGGGCGGCTCTGTCCGCTCGCCGCAATTGGACGCCCAAGTGAAATGCACAGAGGCTGCGAATATCCATCAGACCGATATTGCGTTCGTACTAAAGTTGAAGAACTACGAAGACCTTCGGCCAACAAATTTGCTTGTTCCAAGGATCTTAGTAATTGTTGTTGTCCCGGAGCAATTGACCGATTGGGTGGCACATTCCGAGGACGAACTTGTGATGCGCAAGTGCGGATACTGGCTTAGCTTGAGAGGAGCGGTAGCCACGACAAATGAAACGAGTGTGACGGTGCATCTTCCGAAAGAAAATGTGTTTTCGGTCGCGCAACTTTCGGGAATAATGCAGCGTATCGGTAATAGTCAAAATCCGTGAGAGCGACGATTCAAGATGCAAAGATATTAAGTGAGCTGCGTCCTTTTGACGTTATTGCCTACTTGCGCTCGCATCAATGGCGCGAGGTTCAGAAATTGACGAATGGAGCTTTCTGGGAAAAAGGCGACAAAGAGATTTTGTTACCTATGGATGGAACTCTTGTGGACTACCCGACACGAATGGCCGAAGTAATGCGGGTCTTAGAATGTTACGAAGGAAGGTCACAATTTGAAATTTACGAGGATCTTGTTACCGCCGCCGCGGACATAGTCCGACCGCGCCTCACCGGTGTGAATGGTGACGGCACAATTTCTCTCGATCAAGGCATGGCCATTCACGAAGCCGCACGCGATATGATGCTGGCCGCCGCTTGCTCAACAATTGAAAAGAAATCACTTTTCGCCCGACGCAAGCCGGAGCAAGCAATGAACTATTTACAGCACGCTCGGTTTGGCATTCCACGACGTGGAAGTTACATCCTCACAATCATTTCCCCAGTAGTTCCGAAGCTAGCACCAAACGATTTATTTGAGACAGAAGAGCCGTTTGAACGAAGAACTGTTGAAACCCTCGCTAAAGCTTTGCATGCCGCTGAACTAGCATGCCGTGAAGTGGCCACGACAGGCCAAATTCAACCGATGAAGGATGCTGTTGCAAGTGGTGTGAGCGCGAACCTCTGCGAAGCCCTGATTACTCTTTATCGGGCCAGTGGCGAAAGAGGGGTGCAATTCTCATTCTCTTGGACTCCGTTGCGCGGAACACCTGAAGGCGTGGTATCAGAAAGCACGATTTCTCCCGATGCGATTCCGTTTCTGATGGAAACAGCAAGGATTTTCCGTGAAAATGAACCAGTAGAAAACAGCGAGGTTCTTGGAACGGTCATAAAACTTGAACGCGAAGATGAACAACAAGGCAAAGTAACAATCTTCGGTTCCATTGATGGAATTCCACGCAAAATAACAATGGAACTCGCCGGTGCCGACCATCAAATAGCAATCCGGTCGTATAAAGAGCAAACACCTCTAACTTGCGCGGGAACTTTAGCGCGTGACGGACGTTCTTGGGTCTTGAGAAGTCCGCGTGATGTAAGGCTGCTTGAAGGAAACAAATAGTTCCATTTTAACCGGTAATGCTTTGCCGGACAGCATCATTACAGATGCATCTAAACGGATGATAGAGGTGGATAAAACGACAATGGTGGCCACGGTTATTTCCCGTGCAATAAGTCGTTCACGAATGACTCCCGCTCATCTTCAGATAGGCGGTCCCAATTCAATTCTCGCTCGGCGCATGCTTGACGCAATTGGGCTTCGCCAAATCGCAGCCGTTCGTCCCTGCGCTCTTGAGAGTCCTGGGCGAGAGCGAGCAATGCCTTGCGCTTGCGCGCGGCTGGCAATTGCCGCACCAGCGAAATCACTTGCTCGTCGCTTAACTCCAAGACGCTCATCGTCCAAACTATAGCACACGCGGGAAACTTTGAGCAAACCCGAACCAACGTTTCCTCCCGGTTGCTAATCGAGACTTCTGCCAAAAACTAACGTTAGCCCGTTGCCTCGAACCTCAGAAAATTGCTTTCTCCCACAAAATTGTGTAAAATATTCCGGCAAGTTGCCACCACTTGCTCCCTATTTTGGAGCGATTGGACCTGTTCATTGAAATCTGAAAAGAGGCCGCTGGCTTGGTTAATGACGATTCATGGTCACCAAATCGCTCGTCTTTCTTGATTTAGGCCAATCAAGGTCAAGCCTTTATGCTCGTTGGTATTGGGCTACTTCGATTTTAAGTTTCTTCCAAGTCGTGAGCGGTGGTGGAAAAATGGGGCATGAAAAAAACAAATCGTCGGAAGCGTCCATTGGACGTGAATCAAAATGCCTACAACCTCGTCCAGCAAGCGATACGG
>DASXZW010000062.1:0-62350 GCA_036501665.1 Verrucomicrobiia bacterium | reverse complement strand
AACCGCACACAACCGTCCTGGTATTCGGTCCGCCAATACTTGTACCCTTCCCGCACGCCAAACGCATGATACAAAAGACTTTGACTCATGTCTCATACTACCAAATCCTTATCCCAGACTCCAACTTTCCGGAAGAACCCACTTTCGACACTCGGAATAATAGAGCCAGCAGCTGACAAGCTGAAATCGATTCCCCCGATGGCGCGTGCTGTCGTCTGGGATTGGTTCCAAAGGGACTGGGGTCGTAAAAGACTGAGGTTTGATCTCTATTACGACTATCGCGCTTACGGCTGTGGGGCGCGATGGAACCGGCAATATATAGAATGGTTGGCGTTCTTTCGCCCTCCGGACGATAAGGCCTTAGTACCTCAGGTGATAACGAAAGGACTTCTGCAGGCTGCTCTGGAATCGCGAGGAATCTCCTGTAAGAAATCGGATTCAAAGAAAGTATTACTGGAACGGGCTGTTCAGGTGCCAGGGCTTATCTCCGCTTTAATGGCCAGCACTTGTCCTGAATTCCAAGATATCAGACCAGAATGGCAGGAGCCAGTGTCGAAGTGGGTAGGGCGCGTACAAGCTATCCGGCCTGTTGGTGCAGCCATGCTAAAATTTTTAGGATTGACCGCCATCTATCAATGATGATGCATATTTTTTAATGGACCGTTGACGTAGAAGGTTTGTAAATAGGATTTATTCCTTTCCGATTGAGGTAATTGGATAGATTAGGGCGGTTTCGGACGTATTTCGCAAGTTGCGCATTCCGTATCCAATAGCCATTTAGAACCCGGAAATCCCCGCCTTCCGAAATTCCTCCAGCGAAACCGGGGCGAGATACTCGTGCAGCAGACTCCGCCGCCACCAATCTCCTGACTTTTCGCGTTCCGAGCGCGACGTAAAATGATATTCGTACAGCAGCGCGCGAACATACTTCGGCGGCGCATCGGGAAACGGATTTTTTTCGAGCAACTTCATTACCGGCGGAGAATTTTGCAGCAACCGAAGTTCAAACCGCACAAACCACGGATTATAGTGCGGCGTGCTCGATGCGGCGAACCACATTTGCCAGTCCAATCGCGGCTGATACGGCGCGACGAATCCCGGCGCGCGCTTGGTATCCTCCATTTTATATTTGAACTGATAGGGAACCCACGTTTGTCCATCGTTGCTCCCTTCAACGACAATTTCCGGCCGCGTTTGAGTCATGTGGGCAAAAAGCCCGTACATGTTGACGCTCCGGAAAGGCTCAAGTAATACGTAAATCGCGATGACCGGCGCGGGCCACCGCTCGCTCGACCGCATTGTCCCAAGCACCTGCACTGAGGTCACCAGCACAATCAATGCAGTCAAAAATAGCGTGATCGGCCAAGGCCATCGCGGCGCGCGCGTTTGCGACGGAATCGGAGCCGGAGCGCCATCGCGAGTCACGGGACGCCGGAAAATTTTTAAAATTCGATCATCCAGCAGCGGAATGCACAGCAACAGAACCAGCAGGTTGAAGAAGGCGTAGTTCCCTGTCAAAATGATTATTATTTGCAGCAACGCCAGCAGCGCCGCCGCGATCAACCGGAATCGCCGCCCGCAAAAAATGAACACCGGCACAACCAACTCCACAACGAACATCAGGAATTGTGACGTCGCCTGAACCCGAGGCGGCAACTGATGCGCATACCACCCGATCCACGTCGGCAGCGGCTGCGTTTCATAATGCACTCGCAACGCCGACAGGTTCCACCATGTCGGATCGCCGCTCAGCAATTTCACGCAGCCCGATTCAAACATAAGCCGAAACATCAGCCAACGCAGCAACCACAGGATCAGCGCTGAGGGCGGCGGCTGGCGCGAAGGCCGTTCAAGCCATTGCAAAGGGGCGAAAAAAATCGCCAAAAAACCAGTCTCCAGCAAGAGGTTGTCCCATTGAAAATCCAGGAAAGGCGCAGTCACCGAACTCAGCGAAAGATACAGCGCCCAAAGCAAGAAAAGCATCGGCGCGGGCGCGATCCCCAGCAGCAACGCCACCGAACACGCGACGCCAAGCCAGCATTGCCAATCCAGCGCGCTGTCGCTGTCGTTCCACCATGCAATCGTCGGCACCAGCCGATATCGCTGCCACCCGGCATGTTGCTGGTCCGCCGTAGCCGCCGTTTCCGTCATCACCACATGCGCCGGCATGATCCCTCTGCTCCCCGCCAATCCCTGGATTTGCGGAACCAACGACGCAAACGCGATCAGGTAAATCAACGCCAGCCCGCGCAAAAAAACAAATCGCACGCCAACATAGGAAGGCGGCACGGTCCCCCTTCCCGAGTAAATGCTGTCCAGGTGCGACAGAAAAGTCCGATGCAGCGCGACTTCCTCGTAAAGCATCTCCGTCACATCCGAGAAGCCCGGCGATTTCTCGTAGAGTCTTAGAAGCCACCGATGCCTCCCACCTTCCGAGAGCGACTTAAACACCGCGTGCGCTCCGCGAAACACCGTCCCATCCGGCAAAATCAAATGCACTGCCTCCTCCAGGTCCGCGCGCGGAATTTCCGGGAAGCGAACCAAAATCTCCTCCTCCTGGAACGGAAGATAATCGACCGCGTCGCCCGTGGAACTCTTCCAACGCGCGATCCATCGACGGCAAAACTGGCAATCGCCGTCAAAAACCAGCAACGGTTTCAACGGCGGCGCCTGCACCCGAATTTCATTCGACACAACTTAATTTGGCCACCCCTCTCAGAAAGTCCAGAAAGCAAAGCAGCGCCAGATTACAAAAAACGGAATTCAGAAGACAAAGGTCATGTGCTCGCAGGCTTTCAATCGCGGGGAAATACTGGTAACAGTCTCTGCCATGTCGTTACTGATCAAAGGCGGCGAAATTATCACAGACAGCCAACGCTACTTCGCCGACATCTACTGCGAAGATGAAACCATTTCGCGCATCGACAAAAACATCCCGCCGCCGCCAGGCGCTGAAGTCATCGACGCCACAGGCAAATACGTTTTCCCGGGCTTCATCGACCCGCATGTTCACATTTATCTTCCCTTCATGGGAACCTTCGCCAAGGACACCCACCAAACCGCCAGTCGCGCCGCCTTGATAGGTGGCACAACGACTTACATCGAGATGATCTGCCCTGCAAAAACCGACCGCCCACTCGACGCCTTCGATCTCTGGCTCGGCAAGGCCCAGGGCAACTCCGCCTGCGATTTCACTTTTCACATGGGCGTAACCCGTACCGATCCGCAAGCGATCAACGAGCTCCGCCAAATCGTTAAACGCGGCGTTGCCAGCTTTAAAGTCTTCCTTGCCTACAAAGACGCCCTTGGCGTGAACGACGAGGAACTCTTTCAGGCCCTGCGTCTTGCCAAAGAACTCGGCGTTATCACTACCGCTCATTGCGAAAATGCTGACCTCATCGCCCAACGTCAGGCCGCTCTCCTTTCCGAAGGAAAAACCGCTCCTGAATTTCATTACTGGAGCCGCCCCCCGTTTGTTGAGGCCGAAGGCGTTCATCACCTGATGACCTTCGCGCGCGCATTGGACGCCCATGTTTATATTGTACACCTCAGTTGCAACGAAGCCCTCCGCGAAGCCATTCGCGGCGCGACCAACGGCGTCAATGTCCGGGTCGAAACGCTCATCCAATATTTGCTCTGCGACAAATCCGACGCCGAACGCCCAAATTTTGAAGGCGCCAAATACGCCATGTCCCCCCCGCTCCGCGACAAATCCAATCAAGACATTCTCTGGAACGGTCTCCGCAAAGGTTTCGTTTCGACCCTTGCCACCGATCACGCTCCCTTCGATTTCGCCACGCAAAAACAAATGGGCCGCGCCGATTTCACCAAAATACCGAACGGCATTCCATCGCTCGAAGACCGCATAAATTTATATTTTACTGAAGGCGTCCGTCGCGGTCGCATCGACCTTCATCAATTTGTGAATACTGCCAGCACGCAAGCCGCAAAAATCTTCGGATTGTTTCCACGCAAAGGCGCAATCCAGCCCGGTTCCGATGCCGACCTTGTCGTTTACGATCCTGCCTATCGCGGAAAAATTTCAGCCGCCACCCACCATATGAATCTCGACTACAACGCTTTTGAAGGCCAAGAAATCGAAGGCCGCCCCAGCGTGGTCACAGTCCGCGGAAAAATCGCAGTAAAGGAAGGAAAATTTATCGGAGAACCGGGCCGTGGAAAATTCCTCCACCGCGAACCCACTCATTTTTAATTCGTCTTTGTCAGGGCGGAACAGCCACACCGCCGCTAATATTTCCGAATCAATTCACCGACGGCGGATCCAAGGGAAGCGAAATCCGCACCAACCCAGGCGCGCCCCGATGCGCCGGAATTTCCATTTTGCCCGAATGCGTCTGGATAATCTTATTCGTAACAGCCAGTCCCAATCCCAGCCCGACTTTTCTTGTCGTGTAGAAA
This sequence comes from Verrucomicrobiia bacterium, assembly GCA_036501665.1. Taxonomy (GTDB): domain Bacteria; phylum Verrucomicrobiota; class Verrucomicrobiia; order Limisphaerales; family Palsa-1400; genus DATAUD01. Next base: position 57,931 of record DASXZW010000062.1, on the reverse strand, counting down.
GGTTCTGAAGCCTTGCCCGCCGCCTCATCGCTGAAACCTGCCCCGCTGTCCTGCACTTCGATCCGCGCCCACCGCGACCCGGCTGAATCCGTTTCCGTCCGCGTCCGCACCTGCACCTGGCTGGGCGAACCGTTCGCCTGAAGCGCGTTAAGGATGATTTCCGCGAATGCGTGCTGCAACCCCTGCCGGTCACACGACAGGCTCAGCGGTTCTCCCGAAGATTCATACTGCAAAAGAACGCTCGTCGAAGGATGATACGCGCGCGCCTCCCGGAACGCCTCCTCGATCAATTGCTTGACAGGCACCGACTCCACTTTTCCCAGGCGGTCGCGCGCCAGAAATCGCATTTGGTCCACGAGCCTGCTCACGCGTTTGACGCCATCCTCCATCGCTTCGGCCAGCGATTTCTGGAAATCCGGGTCGTTCACGCGCTCATCAAGCAATTGTTGATGCGTCGAAATCGGCACCACCGCGTTCCCGATTTCATGCGCCAACCGCTCCGCCATTTGCTGCACCAGCCGCAAATTCGCCGTCTCGATTTCCAAATGTTGAATCCGGTCCGCCGCCGTGCAATCTTCAACCACCACCAACGCCGCCGTCGGCGCAGAGGCATGATCTTTTCGGAACGGTGAAATCGAAACGCGAAACCGCCTGTCCTGTCCCAGGGGCTGAAACTTAAATTCCGGAATGGGCAGCCCTGACTTGAGTGATTCAAATACCCTGCTGCCGATCACCTGTGGCAAATCAGTAAACTCAAACGCATCGGCGCTCCGACCGGGCCTTGGAAAATATTGGCGAATAATTTCGTTCGCGTGAAGCACGTTCAACTCGCGGCCAATCACCACGCAGCCCGATTTGATCTGCCCCAAAATATCGAACATCATCTGATGCCGCGCCGAAACCTGGTCGTGCCACCAAATGTTTTTGATTGCCAGCCCCAGTTGCTCCAAAAGATGGAAAATCAGCGCCAGCTCCTCGTTGACCATCGGCTCGCCTGTCACCCTTCCGTCAAACAGAGCCACGCCGACAAGCGATTCCCTGTCCAGCACCGGAATTGCCACCCGCGTCCCCAGCAAATCAAATTCCGAGCGAATTTGCGGGTCTCGCTCGGCCTCGGGACTTTCCCGACGCAAAACCCGTCCGCTTCGGAACAGATAACTCGCGATGCCCGCATCCAGGGAAAGTTGGAATTGCCCAAGCACCCCGTTGGAAATTCCTACAGCGCAAGCTGAAACCAACCGGTCCGCCCCCGGTTCGAGCGCAGCCCGACCGAGGACGTTTGCAGGTTTGCGCAGAAAAATAACCGCGCGGTTGACTCCGAGAATTTCTCGCAGCAAAAGCACAAATTCTTTCAGAAGCGGCTCCGCGGAAAGGCTGTGGCAAAGAATCGTCGAGCAATTGCGCAGCAATTCCAGCATCCGACCCGGCATCGCCCCATGATCGACAGTCCCGCGCACCTGCTGGGCTGGCATGGGAGGCGGCGGCGATGGCGGGACAGCCGGGTGAGCGCCGTTGGTGGGAGCCTTCGCCAATATTCTGTCCATGAGCGACTGGAGCAGCTTTCCGCGCACCGGCTTCGTCAGGATATGATTGACTCCAAGAAGATACGCGTCCTCCTCCCAATCCCATTGCGAATGCGTTGTGTAAAGGATCATCGGGCAATGCGGCAGCGCCCGCCGATAAAATTCAATGGTGCGAATCGCCTCCACAGACGTCAGCTCAGCGTCAACTACACAGACGTCAATCGACGACGCCATGTGCCGCAATTCATCCCCTTTCAGCTTCTCGTGGTCAATAATACGATAAGCATCCGCGTTCAAGGCGACGCCAATCGCCTGTGAAAGCGCGTTGGTTGGGGCGATGACCAGCAGCGTTCTCATGTGGCGAATTCAAGCCGTCCGCGCGAAGGCACCGGCGCGACGGGCTGCTCCGGGTTGAGTTTGCTTGGCAAATCCACATTCACCGTGGTCCCCTTTTTTTCCTTGCTGATAATGCTCAGGTTTCCGCCGTGCAACTGCACGATGTGCCGTGCAATGGCCAGGCCCAGGCCCGACCCTCGTTTTCCGTCTCCAGTATTCTTCGTGGTAAAATACGGCGTAAAAACGCGCCGGAGATTTTCCTGGCTGATGCCCTCGCCGTTGTCGATGATCTTCAGTCGGAACCATTGCCGGTGCATTTCCGTCTTGGGCAATTCCGCCAGCTCCACAGAAATTTCCGATCCGGCAGGCGAGGCATCGACCGCGTTGGAAAGCAGGTTCACAAGAAGTCGCTTGATGAGCACAGAGTCCATCTCAATTGCCGCCTCGGTGAAGATCGGAAAGGTGAATCGGATGTTTTTCGCCTCACCCTGCGGCGTTGCGAGGGTAATCGCCTCCCGCGCGGTTTCGTCCAGCAGTCCCAGCTTTCCGTGTATTTTGGCCGAGCGCGAGAAAAACAGCGCCTCATTAACGTAAGTGCGGACGGTTTCCAGGTTCCGCAAACTCATCGGCAAAAGTTCATCAATCGTTTCCTGGTTCAAACCGGCTTCCCGGAAAAGCTGCAAAAGTGTTTGAACCGGCGTGAGCAAATTATTCAAGTCATGCGCCAGCCCGCGCGACATCCGGCCCAGCAAATCCTGTTCATGCACCACCTGCAATTGCTGGCGCAACCGGATTTGGTTCAGCAGCAATCCGACGTTTGAGGTCAGTTCAGTCAACAATCGCACGTCATGCGGAGTGAAGAGATCGCCATTCCTCTTAGGCCCGAGCAACATCGTGCCAATGAGGTCGTTGCTCACAAAAAACGGAAAGCAAAGCTCCGGCTCAAATCCGCGCAACTGCCGCCGGGCGTCCCGTTGCAAGTGCGTCTCGTTGTCGGTTTCGTAAACCTCGTTGCATGAAAGAAATTTCGACCTCGTATGCTGGAAAAAACGGACAACAGGCGAATCCATCAGGATATCCGGCGCCCCTGCGTCAGGTTGGGCGGGATGGCAATGGAACATCTTCAATCCTCGCGTTGTGTCGTCCAGCAAAAATATTTGATAGCTCTTGATCTGCATCGTCCCGGCCAGCAGTTCCTCCAGTTCGTGGAGCAGGTATTCTGGTTCTGGAAACGATCGCATCGTCTGTATCAGATTTTGCACCCGCGCGTGATATTCAAATTTGTCGCCCAGAATCTTCCGTTCAAGTGTGTCAGACCCTTTCCCGAAGAGTTGCGGAAACAATAGCGACGCCGACAGTGCGCTGAGCAAAAGCACCACCCCGCTTGCGACAAACGTGAACATGGTGAATTGCCCCGGCGCGAGCCTGGAAATCAGCAGCAGCAAAAGAAACCCAAACAGCATCATGAACATCACCCGCACCGCCTGCGCCGCAAACCGGCTGAGGGTGACCGAGATGTCCAGCAAACGGTGCTGAAGCACGCTGTAGCCAATGACCACGACATAGAAAACCGCCGCCAAACTCCCCAGCGGATAAAACTTAATGTGCGTAAACGGATAAGTGTCACGCCCAAGAATCGGCATCATGTCGTTCGTGCCAAACACCCACAAACCGACGATTGCCAGTAGCAACGACCGCATTCGCCGTTTCTGCGTCGGCGGCGCTCCTTTTTGTTTGCGATAAATGATGTAAACCAGCGCCGTGGTTACAAAACAGTAGGAGGCGCCAAAGAGATGAAACCCAATCCCCGGCACCGACCAGTATCCGACATCCAGTTGACGGACGTTGATGATGAATTTGTCGAAGGCGAGGCTAACCGCAAATCCAGTGTGGACAAGGTAAAGCCACGGAACCAACAGGCTCGCCCGTTGCGCTTTTGAGATGATGACGCACAAATGATAAAGCGTCACCGGCATGAAGATAACCCCGAGCTGAAGCACCTTGGCCCACGCAAACGCTTCGTCGTGGCTGATCGGCTGGCTCAAATAGAAAACGCCCAGGTTCCAAAGCGTCACCGAGACGCCCCAAGCCAGGTAAACCCGATTCAACATCGACTTGGAATCCCGCGCCAACACCAGAATGGTCAACGCCACGTTGAACAACGTTGCCGTCAAGGCGGTGATTCGGATGACGTCCAGGGTGTTCATTCCTCAGTATCGTCTCAGCACCAAACAGGCATAACGCCCGCCGAATCCGGCATTTAAGTTCATTCCCACTCTTATAGGAAAAGATCGCGCTGTTCCCGGAACGTAGTCCAGATCGCACCGCTCATCCGGCTCTTCGAGATTGATCGTCGGAGGCACTTCCTGACGCGCGATCGCCAGGGCGCAAATCGCGGTTTCAATCGCCCCGGACGCTCCCATCAGGTGTCCGGTGATCGGTTTCGTCCCGCTAATCGAGAGCCGCTTGGCGTGTTCGCGAAACACAGTCTTGATGGCGCGAGTTTCTATGGGATCGTTCTGAGGCGTCGCGGAACCGTGGGCATTGATGTAATTGACTTCGTTCGGATGGATCCGCGCGTTGCGCAACGCCTTTTGCATCGCGCGCGCGTAGCCGACGCCGTCGGGGTGCGGATCGGTGGCGTGATAAGCTTCGCAACTCCTTCCGTGCCCGACGACTTCCGCGTAAATCCGTGCCCCGCGCCCAAGCGCATGTGAAAGCTCCTCAAGAACAAAAAATGCCGCGCCTTCGCCCAAAACAAAACCGTCGCGATTCCGATCAAAAGGTCGCATGGCCTGCGCCGGTTCGCCGACATGCTCAGTCATCGCGCGAACCCGGCAAAATCCGACATGCAGCATCTCCATCGTCTCTTCGGAACCGCCGGCAATCGCCACATCCACATCGTCGCATTGAATCATTCGCAGCGCATACCCTATGGCATCATTGCCCGAAGCGCATCCAGAACAATATGTAACAGCGTGTCCGTGAATCCCTAAATGCAAACTGATCGTGCTGCTTCCTTCCCCGCAATAACCGGCGATAACGTTATAGGGGTGCAATGCACGATAATTAGAGTCGTTTTCAATGAAACTGTCCCGTGCCTTGATAATACTTCCCGCACCGCTGATGGTCGTTCCTTCAACAACCCCGATGCGGTCTGGATCAATGCTTTGAAGTTCGATCCCGGAATCAGCGACGGCGAGTGTGGCTGCTGCCACGCCGTACTGGATGGTTAAATCGAATCGCCCCGGTTTGCGGCTATTGATGAATTTGGCAGGGTCGAAGTCTTTGACTTCTGCGGCGATCTTGACCGGTAACCGGCTTGCGTCGAATCGGCTGACAGGGGCCGCCGCGCTGACGCCACCGCGCACGTTCCGCCAAAATGTCTCAATGTCCTTGCCGCTGGGCGCAATGACCCCCATCCCTGTGATTACGACCCGTCGTTCGGGCGCGTCTATGTTCATTGGCTGCGGCTTCGTGGCATCTCAATCAAGCGTCGTCTCATCAATGCGGTCAATCCTGTCGTAAAGCCTTGGGCGAGAGGTTGGTTTGCCCCTGTTGAGGCGACCCTAATCTCCATCACTTCCCGGAAAACTCCTCTGTTTTGAGCTGTAGGCGATTCGCCAACTGGAGTCATCCGCGCCAAGCTAACATGCTGTCAAAGACTATTCAAGCGTAATTTCGTGGCATAAACATGCCCATTACCCCCTGATCTCCAATCTCTTCCAAAGCAACATCGACCGTGCTTGACAAGCCCCCGTGCCGAATTGACACCCGGCCTCGCCAACGGCAAATTGATCTTTCGGATAAGTCCCAATGCCGGAGTTAACACACATTCATCCTGCTGCTGAAGCGCCGTCGCTCTTTTCCAACTTTCGGAAATGGGCGGAATTCGTCAAAATTTCCCACACCGTCTTCGCGCTGCCGTTCGCCATCGCTTCAATGGCCCTCGCCGCACGCGATCAACGCGGTTGGCCGGGCGCGCGCATTTTTCTGCTCGTCCTCGCCGCAATGGTTTGCGCCCGAACCTGCGCCATGGCCTTCAACCGCATCGCCGACCGCGAATTCGACCGCGCCAACCCTCGCACCGCCGGACGCCACTTGCCCGCCGGAAAAATTTCCCTGGCCGCAGCGTGGACATTATGTTTGGGAAGCGCAGCGGGCTTGGTCGTCGTAAGTTGGTCGATTAACCCGCTCTGCTTCTGGCTGTCGCCGGTCGCGCTATTTTTCGTCTGCTTTTATTCGCTGACCAAGCGTTTCACTGATTTCACGCATATTTTCCTCGGAGTCGCCCTTGGCCTTGCGCCGCTCGGCGCGTGGATGGCCGTGAAAGGAAATTTCCAACTCTTCCCCGACGGTCACGGCTGGCGCACGATGCAATACAGCGCCGTCCTTCCCCTGCTCTTGGCAATTGCGGTCGTATTCTGGCTCATCGGCTTCGATATTATATATGCTTTGCAAGATTACGAATTCGACCGCCAGCACCGCCTCCATTCCCTCGTCGTGCGCTGGGGTATCGCGAATGCCCTCTCCGCCGCCGGGCTTGCCCACATGATCATGTGCATGGTTCTTGTTGTCTTCGGGTTCCTCGCAGGATTCCGATTACCATACTGGCTCGGCCTTGTGTTCATACTTATTTGCCTTCTGTTCGAACACTGGCTCGCCCGCCGACGCCGCCTCGACTGGGTCCAGCAAGCCTTCTTCCGCCTCAATGCCGTCATCAGCATCGTATTTCTGGTTGTGACGCTGATCGAAATTGTGTTTCCATTCATGCGATATCGGAGTTGATGTTGATGTTGAACTTTTCTTTAAAACGCAGCGAGCTGGCCGATCTTTACGAAAAGGTCGCCGCTGGAAATCGGATCACCAACGAGGACGCCCTTCGTCTTTTCAAGTGCAACGACCTTCACGCGCTCGGCGCGATCGCCGACTTCGTTTCCCACCGCAAAAACAACGGTCGCGCCAGCTACATCATCAATCGCTACGTCAACTATTCCAATTACTGCATCCTCTCCTGCCAGTTCTGCGCCTTCGCGCGAAAAAAGCGCGACGCTGACGGCATGCAATTCACGATTCCTGAAATTGTCCAAAAAGCCCGCGAAGCGCTGGCCGTCGGCGTCACAGAATTGCACATAGTCGGCGGACTGCATCCGTCACTGCCGTTCAGTTATTACACCGATATGCTGCGCGAATTGAAGGCCCTCGACGCGCGCCTCCAATTAAAATGCTTTACAGCCATCGAAATTCTCCACCTCGCCTGGATCGCGAAAAAATCCGTCCGCCAGACCTTGGTTGAGTTGAAGGAAGCCGGCCTGGAATCGCTGACCGGCGGCGGCGCGGAAATTTTCCGCAAGGAAATCCGTTCCCAAATTGCCAAGGGCAAGGAATCCGGCGAAGAATATCTCGACGTCCACCGCACCTGGCACCAACTCGGTGGACGCAGCACCTGCACCATGCTTTACGGCCACATCGAATCGCTCGCCGACCGCGTCGATCACCTGGATCAATTGCGAAAATTGCAGGACGAAACTCGCGGCTTTGTCGGTTTCGTCCCGCTGCCGTATCAGCCGGAAAACAACAGAATCCCTGTCAAGAATCCACCGACCGGTTTCGATTCCCTGCGCACCATCGCCATCAGCCGGATTTATTTGGACAATTTTGACCACATCACCGCGTATTGGGTCGGCCTGAGTTTGAAACTCGCGCAAGTCGCGTTGAATTATGGCGCGGACGACTTGCACGGCACAATTCTCGAAGAGCACATTTTTCACATGGCCGGGGCAAAGACTCCGCAGCTCCAAACAGAGGCCGAAATGGTCAAGGTCATCCGCGAAACCGGCCGCATCCCCGTCCAGCGCGATACTTTTTATCGTCCCGTAAAAGTGTGGGACAAGCCGCCGTCACCACCCTTGGAGGACAGTGCGGACTCAAAAATTCTTCACGACAACCTCGCCACCGCCTGAAGCATGTCCGCTCCTGAAAAACCGCCCAAACTCCGCATGGCCCCCGTGGAAACTCCCGAGGAACTGGCCCGCCGATTTGAGCGCGAGGCCCGTCCTGTCCTGCTCCAGCGCGAAAGTGAGTTGGAAGATTCTCTGGGCAATTTCAAAGTCGGCTCCGTCCCCTACCTCAACGCCGCCCCGCTCACGCGCGGCCTTGAGGACCAAATCAAATTCGCCGTCCCCTCTGAACTCGCCCAGATGTTGCAGCGCGACGAATTGGACGCCGCCCTCGTCAGCATCACGGAAGTTTTGTTCAACGATCGCTACGATATTCTTGACGGAGTCGCCGTTGCATCGCTGGGCGAAGTACAAAGCGTCCTCCTCGCCCACCGGCAGCCGCTGGAATCCATCACCGAAATTTATTGCGACACCGCTTCGCTCTCCAGCGTCAACCTTCTCAAAGTCCTCCTCGCCGAACGCGGGCTGAATCCAAAATTCGTTCCGCTCCCAAACTACGAATCCGCGCCCACGCTCCAAAATGTTTTGTTGATCGGCGACCCCGCGATCGCCTTCACCCGCGCTCCGCACAATCACGAACTTTGGGATCTGGGCGAGGCTTGGTTCGACTTGACACAACTCCCCTTTGTCTATGCCGTCTGGGCGTTGCGCCGGATTCCCAACGAAACCCTCCGCCGCCGGTTGCGCGAAGCCAAGAACTTCGGCTTGGACACACTGGATTACATCATCTCCAGCCGCACGGATTTCGATTACGCCTTTCGCAAGGATTATCTCAGCTGGCACATCCACTATCACCTTGGCACAGAAGAACGCCGAGGCATCGCGCGCTTCGTTGAATTGCTTAAGAAGCACAACATCGGCCCGGCGCGCGATCCTCGCTTCGTCGCGTAATGCAAACTGTCAAACTCGCGCGCAATGCGATGGCGACGCGCTTCGAAATCGTCCTTATCGGCGGGGGCAAGGTCAATCTGCGTGCCGCCGGTGAAGAAGCCCTCGATGAAGTGGATCGCCTAGAAGCCCGACTCAGCCTTTACCGTCCGACCAGCGAAATTGCCCGCGTCAACGCCCAGGCCGCCAGCGAACCGGTGCGCGTCAGCCCGCAGGTTTTTCGCCTGCTCGAACATTCCGAGCAACTCCACCGCGAAACCGGCGGCGCGTTCGACATCGCCATTGCGCCGTTGGTCCGCTGTTGGGGATTCATGAACAACGCCGGTCGCGTCCCCGATCCCGTTGAGATCGAGCAAGTCCGCCTTCGTTCCGGGATGAATCACGTTATGCTCGACAAGGATTCAAGCACCGTCCGCTTTGATCGCGATGGAGTCATGATCGATCTCGGCGCAATCGGCAAAGGCTACGCAATCGACCGCGCCGCCGACATCCTCCGCGAAGCCGGCGTCGAAAGCGCGTTGCTCCACGGCGGCACAAGCACCATTTACGGCATCGGTTCCCCGCCGGATCAACCCGGTTGGAAAGTCGCCATCGCCGGCTCTCCCGACGAATCACGCGCGCTTGACGAAGTTTTTCTTAACGACAGCGCCCTCTCCGTCTCCGCCGTCTGGGCAAGGTCCTTTGAAGCCGACGGGAAAAAATACGGCCACGTCATCGACCCGCGCTCCGGCCACCCTATCAACAACGCCGTCCTTTCCGCCGTCGCCCTACCCTCCGCCACTGAAACCGACGCCCTCTCCACCGCCCTCCTTGTTTTAGGAACTGAAGGCCGGGAAGCCCTCGCCAAACTCCGCCCTCAAATCCGCACCTGGCTCCTCAAAGAACCTCTCTGCTAAGTCACTCGGATAACAAAATTTGACTCATTCCTGTTATTGGCGGTAAAATGCGTGGAGCAGTAAATTTGACGACGCTCGTATGAATATATCGCTGACACAGGAACTGGAAAAGTTTGTTAAGAAAGAAGTGCGAAGCGGCCTATATCAGACCGCGAGCGAGGTCGTCCGCGCTGGTTTGCGCCGCCTCAAAGATGACCAGGAATCGCGCCTCCCCAAAGCGCCACGCACCTTCGAAGAACTCGAATCCCAGCTGCTGCAAAGTATAACTCACCTTGACAAAAGCGAAGGTGTTGACGGCAAGGAAGTGTTCCGCCGAATTCGCAAACGCATCAAGGACGTTCGTGCCTGAATACATTCTTGCCCCGTGCGTCGAGGATGAGCTTTGGGCAATTTGGTCATATATTGCCAGAGACAACCCCGATGCGGCGACTCGAGTCGTTGGGGCTGCGTTTGAAACTTTCCAAAGCCTTGCCAAGGTGCCAAGCCTTGGAAGACTCCGAAAATTCTCGCATGTTCCGCTCAAAAACGTGCGCTCATGGCGCATCTCGGGTTTTGACAATTACCTTATTTTCTACAGTCCTATCCCCAAGGGAATTCAAGTGCTTCACGTTTTCATGGCGCGCGGGACATCGATGCGCTGTTTGGGGAGAAGTAACCTCAGGTCAAACAAACCATAACCGAAGATTCTTTGTCACCTCTTCCGGCTTTTCGGGAACTTATTCGATGTTATGATGACATCTCAATTAATGACCGCAGCCGAACAAAGCGATGCCGACCTCGTTTCAGGCGCTCTGGCGGGCGATCGTGACGCCTTCAGCCGCATCGTTTCACGCTATCAAGTCTTGATTTGCTCACTGGCCTACAGCCGCATCGGCAATCTCGGCATGAGCGAAGACATCGCCCAGGAAACTTTCATCACCGCCTGGAAACACCTTCGCCTGCTGCGCGAACCCGACAAACTTCGCGCCTGGCTCTCCGGCATCGTCCGCAACCGAATTCACAAAAGCCTCCGCCAGGAAGGCCGCCAACCGGTCAGCCAGGCCGAATCCCTGGAAGCTGTTGCCGAATCTCCTTCCGCAGCCGCCCTTCCCTCACAGGAAGCCATCGGACGCGAAGAAGAGGCAATCCTCTGGCGTTCCCTCGCGAAAATTCCCGAAATCTATCGCGAACCCCTCATATTATACTACCGCGAACATCAATCCATCGAACATGTCGCCGTGGAATTAGATTTGACTGAAGACGCCGTCAAACAACGTCTCTCCCGCGGCAGAAAAATTTTGCAGGAAGAAGTCCACGCCTTCGTCGCCAGCACTTTGGAAAGAACCGCCCCCACGCAGGCGTTTTCGGGTGCTGTACTCGCAGCGCTTCCCTTGCCCGCAACACTTTCAGCGGCTGCGGGAGTCAAAGGCGCAACCGCCACAAAATCCGGACTGTTCGCCGCAGCACTTGGGCCATTTATCGGAATCTTCGCGGGAATCGCCGCCCAATGGATGATGTTTGGCGGATTCAACGCCCGCGAACGAACCAGAAAGCGCCTCGAACTCCTCATCAGTTGGACAATTGCCATCGCTGTTGCATTTGGCGGCCCGTACATGGTGAGAACATCCGCAATCCGTTTCGCGTGGTCGGATCGGACACTCTTCGCCGCAATGGCCGGTTTTTACTGGCTTTTCGCCACAATCATAACGACGTGGATAATCCTCGTGTTCCGCCACATTCAGTCAAACATCCGAATTGCCGAAGCGACGGGTAAATCCGCCCGCGTATCCACAACAGCCACGGAACCCGGCGCGAGATTCGCAATGATTGTCGGCACGAATTTGATGATGTTCTGGGCGGTAATATCTCTGGCATGGACGGCTCGCGACTTTCTCGGGTTGGCGACCAGCATCGCGCTGGTTTTAATTCTTATTGTCAGAAGTTGGATCATGGATGAAGGGAAAGCGCAATATTCCTGCGGCCCCGCTCACATACAACAACTTGCCTACAGCGCCGCCGCGACATTTGCCGTGCTGAACCTTCGTCTTGACGTCTGGCTCGCCGCCGGTTACGGAATCAGCCTTTCAGAAGTCTCCAGCAAATTCCCCACGTGGACGGTGCCCGCGCTCACACTGATCTTGATCGTTTGGGGTTGCGCCCTCATGGCCATCACAAAACCAAAATCAAATGCATAATTCCGGAGTAAATCTGCCGAAGAAAAGCAACACGAGTTGGTAACAGTTTTGTTTTACAAGAGCGGGGTTTTGTCCGGGGTATAACCTTCCAAGATTAAAGATGCCGTCTTTGAAAAGCTGTATGTGACGTGATCCATTGCGTCAGCAAATTGCGGTGGCAATACGCTTGTGCGCTCGATGTGATTTTGGAGATCGTCAATTCGGTAAATGTACCAGGCACTGGGTTTATGCCCTGGAAGCGCACCCGGGGTTCCTTTCGCAAAGCGAGTTTTCCAAAACTTCGAAATATCATCAAAGCGGCGGATTCGATTAACAGTTCTCTTCCTTTTTGCCCAAAGCAAGTCGGTGCAAGCATTAAAACCCGGAGCGTCGGTTGTTAAATGTTCCTCGCAAAGCCGCGAACCATCCCCGTGAAATGCAAAAACAATGTTACCGCCAAACATCGTAATCTTTGTCAGCACGACCATGTAGTAAAATTTCCCCTCAAACTCTATTTCGAGGAGGTCTCCAGGCGTTTGGCGAATCATATTGGACCAATTACTGGTTTGGGTTCCCGTCAGAATCCGCCGCGCGCCAAAGATACCTCGCCGCCATCGTCCGATGAGGCCCCCAACGCCGCCCATGATCCTCCAACCTTTCAGGCTCCGGCAGTTTGCGTTTATTATAAGTAAGTTGAAACCCGCGCCTGACGCCCAAATCATGCACCGGCAAAACATCCGGCCGGCCAAGATTAAAAATCAAAAACATCTCCACCGTCCAACGCCCGATCCCCTTGACCTCCGTTAATTTCGTAATGATCTCCGTGTCACCAAGAAGATCGCACTCCTCCAAACTCGGAAGCCGCCCAGCCTCGCAATGCTGCGCCAAATCGAGAATGTAACTCGCCTTGCCCCGCGATAATCCGGAGCTGCGAAGTTTCTCAACACTTGTGTTCGCAACCTGCACAGGCGTCGGGAAGCCATCCGGATACATCGCCACAAACCGCCCAAAAATCGTCCCCGCCGCCTTGCCGCTCAACTGCTGATAAACGATCGCCCGCGTCAACGATTGAAACGGCGACAATCGCAGCGCCTTCAAACGGATCACCCCAATCCTCGTAATCAGCGCCGTCATCTGGGCGTCCGAACTTAAATGAATTCTAGCGCGCTTGCTCATGACTCTTTTCGTATCTTATTTTTCTTGAACCACTCCACCGCATCCGCAAAAGCCTGTCGCGGCGGCGTTTGTGGCATCCCCAATTCGCGAATCGCCTTCGCCGGGTTAAAAAACATTTTGTACTTGGCCATCCGAACTCCTGCCAGCGGCGCTTTCGGCTCCTTACCCGTAATGGACGAAATCGCCTCGTCAAAATGCGCCGCCATCAACGCCACGCCGTACGGGACCCGGAATTTTGGCGCAGGCACACCCGTCAACTCCTCCAAAACCTCCAACGCCTCCTGCATCGTCCAATTTCCCTCGGCATTTCCCAAAATATAACGCTCCCCAACGCGCCCTTTTTCAGCCGCCAAAATCTCGCCCGCCGCAACATCCCTCACATGGACCCAATTTAAACCCGTGTCAAGATACGCAGGCATTTTCCGATTCAAAAAATCGACAATGATCTTCCCCGTCGGCGTCGGCTTCACGTCCCACGGCCCAATCGGCGCGCTTGGATTGACAATCACCACCGGCAATCCCGCCCGCGCCAAACCCAGAGCGACGACTTCGGCCTCCCATTTGGAGCGCTTGTAATCATTGCTCATCTGCGCCCCGCTGACCGGCGTCGCTTCATCGGTCGGCGTCAGTTTGCCGTCGATCGCGCGAGGCAACCCAATGCACCCGACCGTGCTCGTATAGACAATCCGCTGGCAACCCGCCGCGCCCGCCGCCTCCAAAACATTCCGCGTTCCATCAACATTCGCCGCGTACATCGGTCGATAATCGCGCAGCCAAAGATGATAACTGGCCGCCACGTGAAAACACCATTCGCACCCGCGCATCCCCTTTTCCAAAACCGCGCGATCCGAAACGTCCCCCTCAACCCGCTCACATTGCAGTCCGGCAATCCCGCGCAAATCACTTGTCGCCCTCACCAAAGCCCTGACCCGATGCTTCTGCGCCATTAACTCGCGCACCAGGTTCGCCCCAATAAACCCCGAAGCCCCCGTGACAAAGCAATTCATTCCCCCTCAAACTGCTCAAAACAAAATACCAGCGCGATTAAATAAATTCTGTGGCAGCAATCGGTTTTCGTTTTGTATTCCGCATTCCAACAATTTCCAACTATTCTCAATTCATGGATTTCCAAATCCCCGAAACAATGAAAGCTATCGTTTACCGCGGCAAAAACGATTTGCGCCTCGAAACGATCCCCGTCCCCAAACTTGAACCCGGCGAACTCCTTGTCAAAGTCGCCGTTTGCGGGGTCTGCCCCACCGACATCAAAAAAATCCATTACGGAACCGTCCCGCCCCCGAGAATCTTCGGTCACGAAACCGCCGGGACAATCGTAAAAATAAATTCCAGGCGCGGCGCTTTTCACATCGGCGACCGCGTCGCATTGCACCATCACGTTCCTTGTTTGAAGTGCCACTATTGCCGCCATCGCGCGTTCGCTCAATGCGCCGGTTACAAACGCACTGGCATCACCGCCGGTTTTGAGCCGGCAGGCGGCGGTTACGCGGAATACGTCCGAGTCATGCCTTTTGTTCTCCCCGGCGTCGTAAAAATTCCAACGCGAAACACCTTCGAGGAAGGCGCGATGCTCGAACCTGTCAACACTGTCCTGAAAGCTGTCAAACGCCTCAACTTGCTGCGCGGTGACAGCGTATTGGTTGCGGGGCAAGGGCCAATCGGTCTTATGTTCACAAAAATCCTTTCTCTGCGCGGCATTCGCGTTGTCGCGACCGACATGATGAAGAACCGCGTCAAGCTCGCCTTGGATTGGGGCGCAGAAAAATCCATCTTCGCCGGAGAAAAAAACGCCGTCGCAAAAATCCGCGCAGCTTACCCCGCCCTCGACGCCGCGATTATCACTGTTCCTGCCACCCCCGTTGTTCTCGAAGCGATAAATTTGGTGCGCGGTTCAGCACAGGTTCTTCTCTTCGCCCACACTCGCAAGGGCGACAAAGGCGAAGTCGATTTCAGTTCAATTTGCCTCGAAGAAAAAGATTTGATCGGAAGTTACTCATCCGATTTCACGCTGCAAGACGAAGTGGCAAAACTCGTTTTTTCGCGGCGACTGGACGTGCGCAAACTCATCACGCACCGCATCCCATTGGAACAAACCGCCGCTGCCGTCGAACTCGCCCGTCACCCGACGCCAGCGTCGCTGAAAATAGTCGCCTGCCAATAATTCTCATCGAGGGTCGAAGTGTCTCAAGCTCTGGACGATAGCGCGAATGTCCTCGCGCAATTGAATCGTGTCAGCAATACTTTTTTAATGTCCAGTCGCGGGAAAATGCACTTGCCGGCGACCGTAATGCTGGTTGCATTGGCGTGGCTGTTTCTCAGTGTGTCTGCTCAGGCCCATGAACCGAGCAAAAGCTATTTGAGCCTGACTCTCGAATCCGAACGATTTACCGGAAAATGGGACGTTCCTTTGCGTGACTTGCAAAGCATTGTGCCGTTTGGGTTGGACAAGAACGGACTCGCTCCGGTTGAGCAACTCCAAACTCGTTTCCACGATCTAACCGACTACGCCTTTTCCCATCTGCAAATTGCCCTTGATGGCCGGGCTGTCGCGCCTCGGTTGGTCAGCTCCAAGCCTACGGTTGAAGAACTTTCCGACGGTGCGTATCTGCAAATCAATTTTGTTCTCGAACATTTTCCATCCCCACAAATAGTCACCGTCAATTACCAGCTTTTTTTCGAGACCAATTCACTTCATCGAGGGCTGCTTCGCATCGAAGCCGGGGGAAAAGTGCAAATCGCCGCCTTTTCGCCCGACCGGCCCCGTCAAGAATTCCAACTCGCCGCGCCTTCTCAAGGCCGGCAATTTATCGGCTTCCTTCGTGAAGGCATCTGGCACATCTGGACAGGATACGATCACATCCTGTTTCTACTTGCGCTGCTGCTGCCCTCCGTCCTGCTACGCGAAGGCAGTCGATGGCGCGGCGTCAACGCATTCCGTCCCGCTCTTTATAACGTGCTCAAAATTGTCACTGCTTTCACCGTTGCCCATTCTCTCACGCTCAGTCTGGCAACTTTGGGATTCGTAAAATTGCCGTCTCGATTTACTGAATCGGCAATCGCCCTGTCGGTGGCATTGGCTGCGGCAAATAACTTGTGGCCCGTCGTCCGCGAGCGAGGATGGATTGTGGCTTTCGTTTTTGGACTAATCCACGGTTTTGGTTTTGCGACGGCTCTCTCTGATCTCGGTCTGCGAAGTGGTTCCTTGCTGATCACTTTGATTGGATTCAACTGCGGGGTGGAATTGGGGCAACTTGCGATTGTTGCCGTTTTCCTGCCTGTTGCGTTTCTCATGCGCCGCACGTGGCTTTATCAAAGTCCTTTATTGCAGCTTGGCTCGGCGTGCGTCATTGTTGTGGCCATCTCATGGTGCGCTGAACGTGTTCTCGACTTGAAATTTATGCCGTTCTAACGGCACACAACGGACGAAAAAGTTATGATCAAAAAAATTATCCTCATTGGAGCCCTCGTTGCGCTGAGCTCATGGTTTGTTAGTTCGAGCGTTGCCCTGGATAACTCAGCAGCGAGCAAGACGACGGAAGAAATCTCAAGTGCCGCGAAAAATTTTCTCTCCTTGCTCGATGAAACGCACCGGGCTGGCGTTGTTTACAAGTTTACCGACGAAGAACAGCGCAAACGCTGGTCGAACCTTCCGACGACCTTCGTCAAACGCGGAGGATTGCGTTTGGGTGATTTGACGAAACAACAGCGCGACGGGGTTCAGGCTGTGCTCATGGCCGCGTTAAGCCCGCAAGGTTATCAAAAGGCAATGGAAATCGTCGAGGGCGATGAAGTATTGAAAAAGAACGACCACGGCGGACCCGGACGACCCAATAATCCCGGTGGAGCGTCGATGTTCGGCCACGATGAATATTATATATCCTTCGTCGGCGAACCTTCTCCCACCGAACCTTGGATGATTCAGTTTGGCGGCCATCATCTTGCGATCAACATAACGCTTGCGGGAGAGCATACTACCATCGCTCCAACCCACACGGGTTCGCAACCGGCGACTTATGAATTTGAAGGCAAAACCGTGCGCCCGCTCGGTCACGAGGTTGACAAATCATTTGCGCTCCTCAATTCGCTGAATGAAGCGCAACGCAAGCAAGCGATTCTCGGTTCAGAAATGCACGACCTTGTTCTCGGCCCTGGGCGCGATGGCAAGACCATTCAACCGGAAGGAATCAAAGGTTCAGATCTGACGGACAAGCAGCAGGAAATGCTGCTGGACTTGGCAAGTGAATGGGTTGACATCATGCCCGAAGCCGCGGCGAAGGATAAAATGGCTGATTTAAAGCAGCACGTCTCGGAGACTTGGTTCACATGGAGCGGTCCCATCGAAAAACCCGGGTTTGCTTACTTCCGCGTCCAGGGGCCGACGGTCATTATTGAATACGCCCCGCAAACCCTTGGCGGAGACCCGAGCAACCACATTCACACGATTTACCGTGAACCGGGCAACGATTACGGAACGAAATGGTGGACGCGGTAAAATCAGGGTTTCGTCGGCTTTTAGTTTTGCTGGCCTGCCTTGCCTTGCCGCATGGCGTTGTTGCCCATCAGCTGGACGAGTATCTCCAGGCAACGCTGGTGTCGATCGAACCCGAGGGAATCCGGCTGCAGATGAATCTCACGCCCGGCGTCGCTGTCGCTGACAAAGTGCTCGTCCTCATTGACCGCGACAACAACGGAAAAATCTCCACCAACGAAGCCGCCGCATACGCCGCGTTGTTGCAACATGATCTAGCTGTGCAGTTGGATGGGCGCCCTGTTGATTTGAAACTCAACGCATTCAATTTCCCGGAAACCTCGGAACTCAAAACAGGGTGGGAAATGATTCAGATGGATTTTTCAGTCGATCATGGCTCCCTCGGTCCGGGCGCGCACAGACTCAAGTTGGAGAACCGTCATCTCCCAGCCATAAGCGTTTATCTTTTTAATGCGGAGCAGCCGACGTCCAAACTAATTCAAATCTCCAAACAAGAGCGAAACAAAACACAGAGCGTTGGAGAGATAGAGTTTAATTACGTTCCCTTGGCAACGAATTCCAAAACCGTCAAGTATCTCGCCTCCGCGACGGGACTCATTTTCGTCCTGGCTGTGGGCATTTGGAAGGCAGTAAGTTCGCGGCGTTCAACCTGATCTACTGACCGAGTCAAATTCTGCAGCCAAACACACCCGTAACATTGAGGCGAGACGCCCGATCAGAAATCCATTCTCGCCAAGTAACGGGTGTTAATCGGGGTCGGAATTCAACCTGCCCTCCCTCTTCAACATTTGCTTCGAGCTTGATTTTTTGGGGTGGGAACTTTAGTGTCTGGGTCCGCATAGGTGAAGGTCGGGGTTCTTAACTTTTACGTTCTAATTTTATGATTGCGACTCAGATTCGGCAGAAGGACGCTTTGTTTTATTTTGCCTCCTACCCTTCGGAAAAATTACTGGAGCAGGTGCGGTTCATCAGCCGGTTTTATGATGAGGGGGCGCAGATTCAACCGGAGGCAGTCGATGCGCAGGACGACGTCGCCACATTCATTTCCAAGATCGAACGGAGCGACAAGGCGTTTCAACGCGAGATGTCGAAGGCGAAGGTCGGGGCGATCCGCAATTTTTATGAGACGGCAATTTCGCAGCCGCCAATTCCGGGGACTGTGCTGCTTTTCACGCCGCAGAAGTTGCGGTTTGATGCGTGGACGGACGATTCGGGCGTGGGACGTTTGCAGGAACCAGAGGAGAAGTTTCTTATCATTGACGGTCAGCATCGGCTTGCGGCGTTGCAATTTTTCATGCGGACCCACCCGGATGACGCGCGGAATATTTCGGTTCCGTGCGTGATTTTTGACGGGCGGAGCGAGGATTTTGCTGCGGAGATGTTTGTCATCATAAATTCGACCCCGACGCGAATCAACAAGAGTCATCTGGTTGACCTTTACGAGCGGGTTTCGTGGGCTGAGCCGGACCGGCGTTTCGCGGCGCACGTTGCTGAGATGCTTTACAGCGAATCGGACAGTCCGCTGCGGTATCGGATCAATCGCTTGGGCGGGCGAAGCAAGCAGGAGAAATGGATCTTGCAGGCGGAGCTTTTTAACGAAATCCATCGGTGGACGCGGCAGGAGTGGTCAGCAATCGAGAAGGAAGGCGCGGACAAGCGGCTCGCAGGGCGGTACTACGCGATTGCGCGGGATTTTTTGAAGGCGGCGGCGGATGTATGGGGCGCAGCCTGGGGAAATTCAACTTCGATGGTGACGAAGTCGGTGACGATCAAGGCGATGTTGCGCGTTTGCGCGGACCTTTCGGCGTCGGATGCTCAGCCGGAGGAAGGACGAGTTGGACGCTGGAAGGAGCGGCTTGCACCGTGGACGGAACAGGCAAAAAATTTCCGCAACGAAGGGTTTTACGAGCGGTTTCCGGCGCGGGGCCAGGTGGAGAGGGTTTCGCGAATCCACCGGGAATTGAATCGGCTGGCAGAAATTCCCTTGCGTTCGGCGCGGAAGGCGTAAAGAATTTGATTGAAGCCGCCGCAACTGACATGCGTCGAATTTATTTAAAGACTTTATGAACGAAAACACGAACCCTACGTCCACGTCCACTTCTCGTCGCGAATTTATAAAAACAACTGGCCGGATCGCCGCAGTGTCGGCGCTGGCGGGTGTCACGGTCCCTTATGTCCATGCGGAGGGGAGTGACACGATGAAAGTAGCCCTGGTCGGCTGCGGCGGACGCGGCACCGGCGCGGCGGCTAATGCCATGAATGTTGGCGGGATCAAACTGACGGCGATGGCCGACGTCTTCGAGAATCGGCTCACGACCAGTTACGATTCTTTGATGCAGCATTACAGCGACAAAATGGATGTGCAGGACCGGAAGTTCATTGGATTCGATGCTTATCGCCACGCGATGGACACGTTGAAGCCGGGCGATATCGTGATTTTCACGACGCCGTTGGCGTTTCGCTGGGTGCATTATACTTACGCCATCGAGAAGGGCCTGAATGTGTTCATGGAAAAGCCGCTCTCAGCGGACGGGCCGTCGAGCCGAAAGCTGCTGGATTTGGCAAAGCAAGCTTCGGCGAAGAACTTGAAATGCGGGGTCGGATTGATGTCGCGGCATGCCCGGCATTTGCAGGAATTGCAGAAGCGCATCACTGACGGCGAACTCGGCGAAGTTATCCTGATGCGCGGTTACCGGATGGCGGGACCGCTCGGTTCGGCTTTCTCGGAAAAATGGCCGGGTGACCCAAGCGAATTGCTCTGGCAAATCAAGCGGTTCCACAGCTTCATTTGGGCGAGCGGCGGGTGCTTTAACGATTTCTATATCCATCATGTTGACCACCTTTGCTGGATGAAAAATGCGTGGCCGGTCAAGGCGCAGGCGCTGGGGGGACGGCATTATCGCGGTAAGGCGGTCGATCAAAATTTTGATCATTACACAGTAGAATATACTTTTGACGACGGAACGAAGTTCATTCTTGACGGTCGTTGCGAAGCCGGATGCTCCGATTACTACGCCAGCTATATTCACGGGAGCAAAGGCATGGCCGTCGCAGCCTCTTCAGGCGATTGCGAACCGCCCTCCATCATTTACAGCGGCCAAAAACAGGACCGCAAAAAAATCGTTTGGCAATCGACCGACAGGACCAACCCTTACGACAACGAATGGAATGACCTGGTCGAAGCGATCCGCAAGGACCAGCCTTACAACGAAGTGCCTCGCGGGGTTATGGCGACTGTCGCGACTTCCATGGGCCGCTACGCTGCGCATACCGGCCAGGAAATTACATTCGAGGACATGATGAAACAGGACGACGTCTATGCGCCGGGGATTGAGAACTTTACGATGGATTCGCCGCCACCTTTGAAGTCCGACGCGGAAGGAAAATATCCGGTCCCGATGCCGGGCATCATTATTCACCACGAATACGCGATGAGCTGAGGGACAGAAGTCAGAATTCAGGAGTCAGAATCCAGAATTTTGCAGAGGCGAGTCCAGCCATTCTGGATTCTGCGTTGCGAATTCTGGATTTCTTTTTCCCCCTGTGTTTCGCGTCATACTTCATCTTGATATGGACGCGTTTTATGCGTCCGTTGAACAGCGGGATCATCCAGAGCTTCGGGGCAAACCGGTGATTGTCGGCGCTCCGCCGTCGCAACGAGGGGTGGTTTGCGCGGCCAGTTATGAGGCGCGCAAATTTGGAGTTCGGTCTGCCCTTCCCAGCGCGACAGCAGGACGGCTTTGTCCCAACGGAATTTTTGTGCGACCGCGAATGGAGCATTACCGGGAGGAATCGCGGCGGATCATGGAAATTGTTTCGGCGGCGGGAGGCGTGGTTGAGCAGATGTCAATTGATGAGGCCTACCTCGATTTTTCCGAACTTTGCCAGGCTGAAAGCGCGGACGATTCGCTGCTGCGATCGGTGCCGCTGGCGCGAGCTTTGAAGGGAAGGATTGCGGCTGAAAGGAGATTGACGGCAACCATCGGAATTGCGGGAAATAAGCTGCTGTCAAAAATTGCGAGTGATCATCAAAAACCGGATGGCTTGACCGTGATTTCTGAAACGGACAAGGCGCAATTTCTGCGACCGTTGCCAGTGAGGGCGCTGTTTGGCGTTGGACGCGTCACCGAACAGGATTTAAATCAGGCGGGAATTCGGACAGTTGCGGATTTGCAGGATTACACAGGAGATTTGCGCGCGCTGGTGGGATCGTTCGGGGTGAAGCTGCGGCAGTTTGCGCGCGGCGAGGATGACCGCCCGCTGAGTCTTGGCGACGAAATCAAGAGCATCAGCGGCGAGGAAACTTTTCTTACTGACACGGATAATCGTAAGCTGCTACGGGCATGTTTGCGAACGCAAGCGGAAGACATTTCCAAGCGGCTCAAGCGGCGACGTCTCGGCGCGCACACAGTGCAGGTGAAGGTGCGTTACGGGGATTTCACGACGTTGACGCGACAGATCACGGTGGAAGACCCGGTGACAGAGCCGGGGGACATTTATCGGCTGGGATGTTTTCTTCTTGGCAAGGAGAGACTGGTGAACAGGCCGTTGCGGTTGCTGGGGTTGGGGGTGGCGGGTTTAAGCGAACCGGTGGCGCGGCAGTTGATGCTGCTTTAGAGCCACCTGTTACTGAGTGGACTTTCAACCGACACGAATTTGACTGGACTTGTTGCCAGGACTTTTTTTTACGCAACGTAAAACGTAGCGAAGCTTCATTTTTTCCTTTGACCGACCTCTGAGAAAACGAATGACAATTTTCCAAAAAAATCGGGGGTTCATTTTACCCAACAATAAATTCGAAATTGCGACACCTCGACTGCTGGATTTCAGTTAAGGTGCCGTAATTTCGAAGGCTTTAACATGGTTTGTCAATTACACAGTTTTGAATTTGATTCTGACGCTGTTCGTTAATTGTTTTAAGGCGAGTTTTTGTGTTTCAGGGTTCAATCTGACATTGTCTGTCGATCGTTTAGCAGCAGAGAACTGCCGAACCCGAGGACGCTTCGTGTCAAACGCGGAAAACTCCGAGATTCGCAACTAACGTTTAACCGAGGCAGGTAAGTAGATGTTAAAGGTCGTGCCTTCGCCTGCTTTGGAATGAACATGGAGGCATCCACGCGCTTCCTTAAGCAGACGATGGACGATGGCAAGGCCAAGGCCGGTCCCTTTTCCGGGGGCTTTTGTGGTGAAGTATGGCTGAAAAACCTTGGGCAAAATGTCGGGTGGAATTCCGGGGCCGTCATCGCGAACCGAAAGCTGCAACAACGGCGGCGTGTTAGAGAATCCCTGTCCGTACAAAATTCGATCCGATGGGCCATCGTGCAGGTTCGAAAAATCGACGCCGGTTTCCAGCAACTTGCCGGAAATATCAACCAGGTGCGGATCGGCGGAACATTGGAGCGCGTTGATGGCCAGGTTGAGCAGAATCTGGATCAAGTCAGTGCCGTTGATCTGCAATTCAATGTCCTGCGCGAGGACATGAACTTTCAGGGTATTGGAACCCTTTGCAGGATGGCCGTTCAGCAACTCGCGGAGATCATCCAAAATTTGTTTGACGCTTACAGGCGACAACGAAGTCGGCTGTTGCCGCATGAAACTCAAATAGCGATGGGAAATTTCGATGCAGTTGCTGACCTGGCGTGTGATTCGCTTAAGGCGATCCTTCACCATGTCCATGTCCTCGCCTTCGAGCCGCTCGGAATCCCCCATGCGCTGGTTAATGATCTGGATGAAGCCGGAAATAATCGTCAGCGGGCCGTTAATGTCATGAATGATGCTCGCGTAAATATCGCCACGGGTGCGGACGATTTCCTCCTGAAGCTTTTGGTCCTGCAATTCGACCTGAAGCGCGGCGAGTTTTTCATTATTGGAACGAATGGCATCAGCGAAGGAATGTCGCTCCATCGCGGTCGAGACAGCCTTGCGAATGGTCGCGACATCGAAAGGTTTGTTGAGGTAATCGCAGGCCCCGAGGCGCAACGCCTGGCGGACGGTATCGACCGTTTCGTAGGCGGTCAGCATGATGACCTCGATTGCGGGCTGGATTGACTTGATTTTCTCCAGCAACTCGGTCCCGCTCATCCCGGTCATTCGGATGTCGAGAACGGCGGCGTTGATTCGGTTTTTCTTTGCCAGTTCAATGGCGTCGGGACCGTTGGAAGCGAGCAGGAGGTTGTATTCCTCCTTGAAAACGACGCGCAACGACTGCCTCGGACCCTCCTCATCATCAACGATGAGCAACGTCCGGCGCACCTTTTCTTCTGTGTCGCCTTTTAGGTCAGAAGTGGAAACCAAAGTTAATGGTGAGAGCATTGCTCAAAAATTCGTATCTGCCATCGGCCGGAGGAAACCCATCACCGCTGACCGTGCGGGACGGTCCCCACGCCAATTGATAGGCCGCATCCCAACTGAATTGTTTGTAACTCTTTCCCACGCCGACGCTAAAGATATGCCGATCTGAATCAGGCACAAGAGGATTAAAATTCGCGCTCGGCACAGTATTCATACTATACATGTAACCGCCGCTCACGCGCCAGCCTTCTCCGAGGTACCGCGTGATGCCAAGATCGATCATCCAGCTCGCCTTCCAGTTGAACGGCACCGCGTCGCCTTCAGGGGCAAGTGGATTCACATTAACTGTTTTGAGAGTGCTCCAATCCGACCAAACGCCGTCGGCTTCGATATTCCACTTTTCCGTTGGGCGGAAGGAATAACCAAAATCAAGCGTTTGCGGGAAATGAAAATTGGCTTGTGCGCTGAGGCTCGTGGAAGTCGGCGGAATGGTCGCGTGACCTTCGTAATTCATGTCAGTGGCGCTCTTGTAAGTGACACCGAAAGCATGCTGCGTCCACGGATGCCAGAGAATGCCAGCGTTGAAGCCGACATCGATATCGCGTCCGCGAAAATGATTAACGAAGCTCAGAAACTCACCCGGCCCCACCGGAATTGTGGGATATTCCTTCAGATCGGCCTCGGAGTAATTAAGCGTCGGGCCGGCGGCAATCGAAAGCGTATCGCAAATCTTATACGCGACGACGGGGTTGACAGTATAATAATTGATCTGCCCGGTCTCTCCCACTGCGACGAACGGCGCAGATCCTGGCCATTCATTCCTGAGTCCGTAGGGAGAATAGGTACCAACGCCCAGAGTCACATGAATTTTAGGAATGCTCAGGGTTGTAAATACTTGCGGAAGAACGGCCAATTGGGTCTTGCCGTTAACAGAAGTGCCGTCGCCTTTGTAAGTGGACTGGTAAACAATCCCGTAGGCGCCAAGCGAAGTATTCAAACCATTCAGTTGGGTGATGCCGGCGGGGTTGTAAAAAATCGCAGCGGGATCGTTTGCGGTGGCGACAAATGCATTGCCGCGCGCGGTTGCGAACGCGTCCTGGTCCGGCAGCGCGATGCCGAGCCCAAAGGTTGAAGTGGGAAGCAGCGCAGCCGTTGTGCAGCCGACGACGAAACCAACCGTTTTTGTCAAGTGATTCATAGCCATTTCGACAATTGTTGCTTGCCCCGTATGCTGACTTGATAAACTTGTGTCAAATCTCAAGTCGCCAGACAAGGCAATTTTTTGCCCTGCGACAATCACCACTCGCAAGCGCGCGCGGTCCGGTTATGCGTCCACGGTTCCCGGCATACGACGATAAACGTCATAACGGCGTGAATGGGGAGGGACTTAAGCCTAAATAAGAAAAAACGCAGAAAACCGGACGGCAAACTCAGTTGTTAATTGCTGCACTACAATATATTACGAATTAAAAAAGCGGGATGGCAGCACCGCTGTTTACTAGAGGTTTTCCCGTCAAAATTCTCAAGCGAACGCGGCAATGTTATTTATTTGACAGTAAAGTTTCAGCCTTTTGGAGAGCTTCATCCAATTTCCTGATATCTTTACCCCCCCCACGGGCATTATCAGGCCGTCCCCCACCTTTTCCTCCCACTATCGGAGCAATGGTTTGAATGATTTTGCCAGCTTGGTATGATGCAGTGAATTCGGGCGACACGGACGCCACAAGCGAGACAGCGTCATTTGCCGTTCCGCCAAGGACAATAACGCCTTTGAATTGACCCTTCAGCGCATCGGCGACTGCTTGCAGAAAATCGCCGTCGACTGTCCCGAGGTTTTCAATGATGCGCGGAGTTGCGCCGTTGGATTGAACTTTGGAGGCAAGGGCGCGAGCGACTTCGGCGGCTTGTCTTTGACGCCCGGCTTGAATCTGTTTTTCCAAATCTTTTTGGTGGGCCAACAGCGATTCAATTTTCTTTTCCAGATCAGCCACAGGCGCATTTAGTCGGCCTGAAACGCTGGAAAGAAGCGCGGCGTCCTGACGAGTCTTGTCGTAGGCTTGCAGGCCGGCGACAGCCTCAATTCGCCGGATGCCTGCTGCGACTGCGCCCTCGCTGACAATACGAAATAGCCCAACTTCGCCAGTAGCGCGAGTGTGCGTGCCGCCGCAGAGTTCCATGGAGTAACCGTCCAGGCCGCCGGGTTTTCCGCCGATTTGAACGACGCGCACGGTGTCGCCATATTTTTCGCCGAAGAATTGCATGATTTCCTTGCGGCCTTTGACGCTCGTGTAAGGAACTTCGGTCCAGGAGACTGGCGCGTTCTCGACGATGCGCTCGTTGACGAGTTTTTCGACATCGCTGACTTGAACGGGCGTAAGCGCGGGGCTGCTGAAATCGAATGTCAGTTTGTCCGGCCCGACGTAAGAACCTTTTTGGATGGCGTCCGAACTGACAACCTCGTGCAATGCCCAATGCAAAAGATGCGTGACGGAATGATGACGCTGAATCGCGGCGCGACGCGGTACATTGACGCGAAGTTCGATCTTTGCTCCGGTCGATGGAGCCTCCTCTCCGGAAAGGACATGGAGGAAGGTATTGCCGATTTTTTGGGTATTTGCGATATGCCAGATTGTGCCATTGGATTCAGCTTCGCCGGTGTCGCCGACTTGACCACCCATTTCTGCGTAAAGGGGCGAGGCATCGAGCGTGACGGCGATTTTATCCTTCAACTTGACAATGTCCTGAACCGTTGCGCTGGTTGAAAATTGATCAAAACCAACGAAGCGTGTGGGCCGGGAGGAATCAATGTTTGAAGCCGCGATGATCTCCTTCTTTTGAGCGGCCCTGCCTTTGGCCTTTTGTTCTTCCATTAGTCGGTCGAAGCCAGTAACGTCTACTGTAAGCCCTCGATCACGCGCTATTATCTGAGTCAAATCCTTTGGAAAGCCGTATGTGTCATAGAGTTTAAATGCAAACTGCGCCAAGACCACACCGTTTGAGTCAATTGCTTGTATCGACTGCCTGTCTCCGGGAATGCGTACATAAGCCGGACTGTGAAATAAATTGGCTGCGCTCGGATTTCGTCCCTGTTCGTTCGCCTGCTGTTTTATCAAATACTCTTGATAGGTCTCGTTGAACAGTTCAATCCCACGGTCCAGAGTTCGGTTAAAGGCATCCTCTTCAGATTTGATTATCTCTTCTACCTGCACCTGCTTTGCGCGTATTTCGGGAAATACATCTCCCATAGTATCTGCCACGACAGCAACCAACTTGAAAAAGAAGGGATCGTGGAATCCCAAAGCACGTCCATAGCTAGCAGCACGCCGAATGATACGACGAACCACGTAATTGCGCTCGTTATTTCCAGGCAGTATTCCATCAGCGATCGCGAAACTGACGGTTCTGATGTGGTCGGAAATGACTCGAAACGCAGTATCAATTGCGACCTTTACTTTAACCTCGGGGTCTTCAACAACTTCCGTTTTATCCCCCTCAATCACTTCAAATTTTTCAGCACCAGGAAGCTTTGACGAATATTTCTTCCCGGTCATTTTCTCGAGCTTGTCAAACAAAGGACGGAAAACGTCCGTCTCGTAATTGGAAATGACGCGCGTGAAATCCTTGAAACCTTTCGTGTTCTGGATAATTCCGGTCACGCGCTCGAAACCCATCCCGGTATCGACGTGCTTGGCAGGCAACGGAGAAAATGTTCCGTCCGGGTTGGCGTTGAATTGAATGAAAACAAGATTCCAAATCTCGATGCACCGGGCATCGCCTTTGTTGACAAGAGAACCTTGAGTATCGCCAGCGGGCGTGAGATCAACGTGCAATTCCGAGCACGGCCCGCAAGGGCCGGTCTCGCCCATCATCCAGAAATTGTCCCTTTTGTTGCCGTTGACGATGTGAGTTCTCGGATCGAGCCCGGCAGCGGTGAATTTTGCGGCCCAAAAATCGGCGGCTTCCTTATCGAACTCGCTCGGATCGCCTTTCGATTTGTCGGGCGAATAAACAGTTGCGTAAATTCGGTTGGCCGGAAATTTCCAGGTTTCCACAACCAGTTCCCACGCCCATTCAATCGCCTCCTTTTTGAAATAATCGCCGAAACTCCAATTCCCGAGCATCTCGAAAAACGTGTGGTGGTAAGTGTCCAAGCCAACGTCGTCCAGATCGTTATGTTTGCCGCCGGCGCGGATGCACTTTTGGGTATCGGCAGCGCGGGTAGGTTTGTCGGGAATTGCGCCGGGCCACTTGTCAACATCCGGCGCGCGTTCGTTGAGGAAGATCGGGACGAACTGATTCATCCCGGCATTGGTAAAAAGAAGGCCGGGGGAATCAGGCATTAGACTGGCCGATGGAACAATGGTGTGCCCTTTGGACTTGAAAAAGTCCAAAAAAGATTGCCGAATTTGCGCAGACGTCATTCGCCCAGCAGAGTATCTATTGGCGAAAAAAGTTCAAAGTTCTTTTGCCAACAGGCTGAAACGCCACGAAAAACCATCCTTCCTGAGAGCAACGCCCTTAAATTGCTATTGACTGGTAGGGATGGCCCGCCAGGTCGTCCGCGGACGCCTCGGCGAGGCGTCCCCACCTGGAATTTCAAATGCGTGTGCACTTCGCCGGAGCAGGCTGTTATTGACTTGGCGGCGGTGGGGTGTGCTCCTGTTCAAAGGCGTCGAAGTTGTCAGTTGGCTCGGTATGGGCTTCTGAATGCCCGTCTGCGAACACGTAAGTTTTTCCCCATCGACCTTGGAGGGTTGGCCAGGATTGGGCTTCGCGCATCAGGATTTCTGTCGCGGGATTTGTTATTCCGGCCATTGATCCGCTGTAAACCAGCTCGAAGGTGTTGCTGCCGCTCAGCGGTTCAGCCTTGTACTGATCGGAGTTTGTCAAGTAAGGGACGATTTGGTCGAAGTTTGTGGACAACTGGCCTTGGTGCTCATTGGCAAACATAATTTCGCCCAAAGCGAGCAGTTTGGCATCGTACATTTTTTTGCCTATCGTCAATCGCATTTGCTGCTCTTCCGGCGATTCGGCTTCGTCGGCGTTACTTTTGTCTTGGGCGGGTTTCGCCTGCGAGTTTTGCAGCCGCTGATTTTGTTCGCGCAGCTTTCCAATTTCCCTCCGAAGACGCCTTAGTTCCCCGGTTTGCGCTTGGGAGGGTGATTCGAGGGCAGAAGCCGTCAAAAAGCGATTTGAAAGGGTTCCGTAGTCTGTTTTCAATTGGGCTATTTGTTGCTGGAGCATGGCATTTTGGGCGTCCAATTGGTTTTTGGTTTGTTGTTGGACGATCATTACCGTTGCCATTCCTGCCGCGACGAGAAGGCCAGCGCCGAGTTTTAGTTGAGTGGCTGTCATAATTTTTAAAAAGGTGAGGGTTCCAGTTCCTGCGCCGGTGCCGACGGCTGCCGCTGTCGCAATTGCAGCGACGGAGTTCGTCGCGAGAAGAGCGGCCATCCCAGCCGGAGCGACTTGAACCGCGTTGGCAGAGAGGGCGGCGGCAAGGGCTTCGGTTGTCGCCACGCCGCGCTTGGCGAGGAGGGCGCGCATTTTTACAACAGCACGCTCGACGCGCATCCGGGCGGCGTTTTCACCAAGGCTGAGTTTTTCGCCAACTTCGGCCAGTGGACGATTCTCGAAATAGCGGAGGAGAATGGCTTCGCGGTCGGCTTCCTTGAGTTGGTGCATCACATCGTCAAGGACTGGGCGAAGTTTTTCCCAATCAGGCTCGGCGGCGGCGATCGGGTTGGAAACGGGTTCGCGCATAAATTTTTCCTCGCGCCTGCGGCGGCGGGTTTCGGTCCGGGCGATTTCCGCGGCGGCAAAATGCGCGCTGGTATAGAGCCATCCGGTGAGTGTCACGCGGCGCGAAAGCGCGGCGGCTTTTCGCGCAAGGTCAGTAAAAACGGATTGGGCGGCGTCTTGTGCCAGATGGGTGTCACCGTTCAGCGGGCGAAGCACGGCGGAATAGACCAGGTCGATGTGCCGGCGGACGAGTTCAGCGAACGCCTCTTCGGATTTCGTTTCGGCGTAGCGGCGGAGAAGTTCGTTGTCCGGCGTCATACTTACCTAATAGCAGCCGCGAAGAGAAAAATCGCACAGGAAATTTTCCTGACAAAGAGGGACGTGGAAATTTTAAACCAAAGGACTCGGGCTTAGCGCGGCCAAAGCCGCAAACAAAACTTCCAACTCTGAATCTCGCGCAGAGGCGCAGAGGGCACAGAGAAAAAGGAAAAATGATTGTCTATTCTCTGCGAACTCTGCGCCTCTGCGCGAGAAAGTTTTGCCAAAAATTATGAGTTCCTGGACACTGCACCGCAAAGTCTCCATCAGAAAGAATTATATCGAACAGTATGAACAGGATTTACAGGATTGGCGATTCGGAGGCCATTGCCAACGCCTCCGTTACTGCTTGAGCTTCGCGCTCATCGTCAGGTCTCCATAATTCATGACAGTTCTTTGCGCTTTTCTTCCTGGAGAGGGAGAATTCCCAAAAAAATCACAAAACCCGCGAAAAACTAAATATTTGACTGCCATTTAATTTTCATCGCCGGAGTCAGGCATTAAACTGGGCAATCGAACAATGATGTCCCTTTGGGCTTTGAAAAAAAACATGAAGGATTGGCGAATCCGCGCAGACGTCATTCGCCCAGCAGAGTTATCTATTGCGAGGGCAAGTTTAAATTTCTTTTAACAACGAGGGTTTTGCAAAGAGGGGAAGGAATGACTGCATTTTGGCGCTTTGTAGCAAGTTACGTGAAACGACTATTTGTGAGTCGCCAAATCCTTCCCTGAATCCGTTGTCTTTTCGGATGGTTCGGTTTCAGGAATCGAGTTAAGAGAAAGCCACTTTTTTGAGAGTTCAGAAACTTTTACAGCAAGTTGAGCGGCTTCAAATGATCCAGAGGTGGGAATTCGGTCAAGAATCCGAATCATCTCATTTTTAATTTCGTCTCGCTCGCTCATGTTAAGTAAGATATATATACGTATATATCACTTTCCCTGTTTTTCCAGAAAATCCTTCAATGTTTTTGACATCTCATCAGTTGTTACATGATCTGCCTGCTTCTGCGCCAGCAAAGTCAATACTTTTCCACCGCTGAAGCCCACCAAGATCGAGCTTCCTATTTGAGAGAGAGGCAATGAAAATTTCTGGATCGTGGGATTTGCTAGATCAAATGAAGACGCCGGACCGTAAAGTGTCCACAGCACAGCAGCGGCGAAAGCTCCAACTACTACACTTCCGATAACTCCGGGTCTCCAAATCCGCTTCACTTTATCAAACTTTGGCCAAAGGATCGCGTCTTTGTGAAAACAAGTCAGCAAACCGCCTGCTGCACCACAGCCGGAGACTAAAAACAGACAATATCCAATAGTCATTATCAGGAATCGCTTAAAACCTTGAGGAGGGCAGTCGAAATCGTCAAGTTGAAAGTTTCGCAGCAAAATTCACGAGATTGCCTGCACACAAAAAAGACGCTCTAGATTTCTGATTTTGCGTTGCCCTTGTAATAATCTTGACGGTGAAACGCCGTTTTGTATCGTTGGCATCGATTGTCAGCCAACGTAAATGTTAGCGCAACTTAAAAGCCTGTTTTCCAACGATATCGGGATCGACCTGGGCACCGCAAACTCCCTCGTGTACGTCAGAGACCAGGGAATTGTGCTTCGCGAACCTTCCGTCGTGGCCATCGAGGCCGGCACCACCAATGTGCTGGCGGTGGGCGAGGAAGCCAAACGAATGTTGGGACGCACGCCGGGCAATATTGTCGCCATTCGGCCAATGAAGGACGGCGTGATCGCCGACTTCGAGATCACCGAGGCGATGCTGCGGCACTTCATTCAAAGAGTGCATCACCGCAAATTGATCGCCCCACGCGTCGTCGTCGCCGTTCCGTCCGGGATAACCGAAGTGGAAAAACGGGCCGTAAAAGATTCCGCGACTCATGCTGGCGCGCGAGAGGTCTATTTGATCGAACAACCGATGGCTTCGGCCATCGGGGTCGGTCTGCCGGTCCATGAACCGGCGGGAAACATGATCGTCGATATTGGAGGAGGAACCTGTGAAATCGCGATCATTTCCCTGGCTGGAATTGTATTCAGCCGCAGCCTGCGCGTCGGCGGAGATGAGTTCGACGAGACAATAGTGGCGCACATGAAACGGGCTTACAATCTTATGATTGGCGAACGCACGGCGGAGGAAATCAAGATCCGCGTAGGATCGGCCTTTCCGCTGGAGCAGGAATTAACGATGGAAGTCAAAGGGCGCGATTTAAGCGCCGGTTTGCCCAAAACACTCTCCATCACTTCGGAAGAAATTCGTGAAGCCTTGAAGGAACCCCTGTCAAGCATTTTGGAAAGTATTCGCATCACCCTGGAACGCTGCCCGCCGGAATTATCGGCTGACCTGATCGAGCGAGGCATTGTCATGGCGGGCGGCGGCGCGCTCTTGCGCAATATCGACCGCATGATCGCAAAGGAAACGGGATTGCCTGTGCACATCGCAGACGATCCCTTGAGCGCCGTGGCCGAAGGCACCGGACGCGTCCTCCAGGAACTTGCCTTTCTCAAACGAGTCGCTTCTTCCTCGAAAACTTGATTCCAGTTCGCCCCGAAATTGAAGGACGGACGCGCCGGCAAAGCGCGAACGGGGCCAGATGCTTAAGAAGCCGCAGTATTTAATTTTAATCGTAGTCGTCCTGATTGTCCTGGCGCTGCTGAAGCTGCCAGCGGAGACAATGGGAAAGGTCAAGCTGGCCATCAGCGGACTTTTCCTGCCGCTGTTCGGTCTGGCCGGTTCCACCCATCAAATCGCGGAAAAGGTCGGCAACACGTTAACTCCTCGTCAGGATTTGCTGAAGCAAATCGAGCAGCTCAAGACCGAAAATCAGGAGCAGAAAATCCAGATCGAACAGGACGCCAATGTCCTTTCAGAAAACGCCCGTTTGCGCGCGGCCCTTAACTGGCAGCGTCAGGCGAAATGGCGGGTCAAATTGGCGCGAGTGATCGCCCGCGACCCGGCCAATTGGTGGCGCAGTTTGCAGATCAATCTCGGCAAGCATGACGAGATTCGGGAGAACCTTCCGGTGGTCACTTCCGAAGGTTTGGTGGGGCGCATTCAAAGCGTTTCCGACAGTCGGGCGCAAGTTATTCTGCTGGGCGATCCTGAATTCCGCGTTGCCGCCGTGATTGGAGGGACCAACGAGACTGGGATCATCACCGCAAGCTCATCCTCGCCGCAGGAACAAGGGATGATCGATCTCGATATGCTTTCGGGCGCAAGTTTGGTGCATCCCGGCCAGGACGTTTTCACATGGGGCGCGGGCGGCATTTTTCCGGGAGGAATTCCCATCGGCAAAATTGTCGATACGCACCCGAAGGATTACGGCCTTTCGATTGAAGCGCGGGTCAAGCTGGCCGCCAACCTCGGCGCGCTGGAGGAAGTTTGGGTGATGGTCCCATGAACCGGCTTCATTCCATACTTATATTGGCGGTGGCTTTCCTGGCGGTATTCCTCGAATCGACGTGGAACCTGCCTCGCCGCATGTTAGGGGCGCAAATCGACCTTCTGCCTTCGC
This sequence comes from Verrucomicrobiia bacterium, assembly GCA_036501665.1. Taxonomy (GTDB): domain Bacteria; phylum Verrucomicrobiota; class Verrucomicrobiia; order Limisphaerales; family Palsa-1400; genus DATAUD01. The sequence goes on along the minus strand of DASXZW010000062.1, from coordinate 24,626 downwards.
TCATGGTTTACACGGCGCTGACCAACGGAATTGGAATGATCGCCCTGCTCGCTGCGTGCGGCGGGTTATGGCTCGATTCATTGTCGCTCAATGCTCTGGGCGCAAGCGTGCTTCCCCTGCTCTCCATCGGGCTGGCCATTCACAGCAGCCGCGAGTTGCTGATGCGCGATCATAAGTTCGCCCAAATGATCCTGGGATTTTCGGCAGCGGCGTTTCAACCGTTGGGAACGCTGTTCATTTTGCTGAATGTCGGCGCAGCGCCGTCGCTGGGTTGGGTTTCGCTTTGGCAATGGCTAGTGATGGCCGTGGGCGGCGGAGTTCTGACGCCGGTCTGCTTCGCGCTTTTCGACCGGCTGCACCATGCATTCGATTATCCGGAGGCTTCGCAAGTTAGTTTCCGGCCCGACCGCGAAATCAAACGAGGGCGCCGGTAGTATGTTTGTTTATGACAGATTGAAGGGAGACAGCGGGCGGTTGCGGCCAATCGCCGTGATCGTCGCCGCGGGAATGTTCATATTGCTGGCGGGATTGTGGTTTGTGCAGATCGTTTACGCGCAACGCTTCCAAAGCAATATGATCAAGCAATCGTACCGGACGGTCCGCATTCCGGCGATTCGTGGAAAAATTCTTGACCGCAACGGAAACGTGCTTGCCGACGACCAACCGCACTACAACGCGATCCTTTATCTGGAAGATTTGCAGGCGCAATTCGACGCCCAATATTCTTCCAGCGCGAAGATGTTCATGAAGGAACATCCGGAGGCGTTGACCAACAAAGGAAAAACCATCCCCGCTGCCACGCGGCAAGGCCTGCATTACGCCGCCGACTGCGCGGTGGTCAGCAACATCACGCGCCGCGTCAGTACGATTTTGAGCCAGCCGCGCCTCCTGAACACCAATGGATTTCTCCGCCATTACAAGGATTACCCTTACGTCCCGTTTCAATTGGTTCCAAACCTGGACATCCGGCAGGTGGCGATGTTTTCGGAGCAATTATCCGGGCAACCGGCGCTTGAACTGGAAACTCAGCCGGTGAGGTTTTACCCGCACGGCACAGTCGCCGCGAACCTCATTGGCTATGTTCAGAAAAGCGACGCGCCAATTTCGAGCGAGATTTCATTCACCATGCCGGATTTCCAGGGGCGAAGCGGCGTTGAACGCGTTTACGACGAGCAATTGCGCGGCCAACCCGGCGAGAAATCGGTGCTTGTCAATAATCTTAATTACCGCCAGCGCGAACATGTTGACGCGCCCGACCTGCCCGGAAGCGACGTCTATTTGACAATCGACTTGGACATTCAAAAAGCCGCCGAGCGCGCGCTGGCGTCCGCCCAATACGAAACGCGCGGCGCGGTCGTCGTCATGGACCCGCGAAACGGCGACGTATTGGCGCTGGCCTCCGCGCCGACCTTTGATCCGAACGAATTTGTTCCCGGATTAACCCAAACGGAAGCGGCGCTTCTGGGCGATAAAGTATTGACGCCGCAACTCAATCGCGCAGTCAGCGGGACGTATCCGCCCGGTTCAACTTTCAAGATCATTACCGCAATTGCATGTCTCGAAAGCGGGCTCAACCCGGATGAAGTTTATGAAAGCAAAGGCTATTATCAGGCCAGCCCGACATCGCGCCGCATCGGCGACACAGCCGGCCCCGGACAATTCAATTTTCAACGAGCTTTTTACCGTTCCAGCAACCCTTACTTTATATACTATGGACAAAAGGCCGGCCTGCGGAAAGTTCTCGAAGTCGCCCACCGATTCCATCTTGGAGAAAAAACCCACATTTCGACCGGCCAGGAGCCATCCGGCGGCAGTGTGCCCGCGGCGGACAGTGTCGGCCTGACATTTCCCCTCAGCAGTACCGCGGATGTCTGCATCGGCCAGGAAATTACGACGACGCCTTTGCAAATGGCCTGCATGATTTCAGTGATTGCCAACGGTGGGACACTTTACTGGCCCCGTGTCGTCAGCCATAGCCGCTCACCCGATACCGGTGAAACCACGGAACTGGTGGCCCAGGGGCGAGTTCGCGATCATGTGCAAATCAATCCCCGGCACCTTGAGATTATTCGCCAGGCAATGCTCGCCGACACAGAACTGCCGGAAAATAGCAAAGGTGAACTCGGCGGAACAGCCTACACGTTTTTCCACAATGGACACACACCCGATTTATCGAACTTTCGCGTCGCGGGAAAAACGGGCACAGCGGAAGTCAAGTCCGCCGGAAGCAATTACAAGCATGTGACTTGGTTTGATTCCTATGGGCCGTTCGAGAACCCCAGATACGTCATCATAGTGATGGTTGAAGACGGTCACTTCGGAGGTCCGACCTGTGCGCCCGTTGCGGAAAAGATTTACGAAGCAATTATAAAGCGGGAACGAAACGGCGGCGTTCCTTCCCAATCTAAAACATTCGCCCAAAACTCCCCTGCCCCTCCGAATCACTGAAATGTTCGACCCGCGCCTCAACGAAAAGAAAAGCGACTTCGACTGGCCCCTGCACGTCGCAACGCTGGGGTTGGCGTTGATTGGAACCGCTTTCATTTTCAGCGCTACTGCGCGGCACACGGCGCAATTGGCGTGGTACCGCGAAGACTTTGTGCGGCAGATTATCTGGTACGTCGTGGGACTGGCGGCGGCTGTTGGTTTCTGCACGATGGAATACGGCAGCATCACACGATGGGCGGCGGTTTATTATTGGGTGGCGATCATAGTGCTGGTGGCAATCTTTGCCGTCGGAACCATTCACCACGGCGGAAAAAGGTGGATCAACCTGGGGGCCTTCAGCCTGCAACCTTCGGAATTCGCGAAAATCGCGTTTATATTATGGCTCGGCAGCTATTTGAGCCGGCCACAGGAGGAATTGCGAATGGCCAAAGTGTTCTTCGCGTGTGTAGGATATACGCTGTTGCCATTTATTTTAATTTTGAAAGAGCCGGACTTGGGTTCGGCATTGGTTTTCCTCGCTATCAGCCTCGCGATGATGTTTGTGGCCGGTGTGCCCAAGCGGATGCTGGCTGGGTTGGTGGGAGGACTTGGTCTGTTGGCGGCCCTGGTGATCGTGGGGATTCTTTATCTGCCGGCCAAATTCAAGATCGTGGAATCCTATCAAAAAGATCGCGTCCTAACCTACTTCGGGCGCGACAAATCCAAGGGCGGCTCCAGCTACAACGTCGAGCAGGCCCTCATCTCGGTCGGTTCCGGCGGATTGGCGGGAAAAGGCTGGGGGCAAGGGACTCAACATTCCCTTGGTTTTCTCCCCAGGGAAGGAGCGCACAATGATTTCATTTTCTCGGTCATCGCTGAGGAGGAAGGCTTTGTGGGCAGCGTCGTGGTCCTAACGCTCTATATGGTGCTCCTTTTTAGCGGGATCAAAATTGCCGGCCAGGCGCGCGACCGCCTCGGCCAACTTTTGGCAGTCGGCGTGGTGACGCTTCTGTTTTGCCACGTCTTTATCAACATCGGAATGAATATTCGCATTATGCCTGTGACGGGTATCCCTTTGCCCCTGCTGAGTTACGGCGGGTCTTCGGTGGTATGCTCGTTGATCGCCATCGGCATTCTGCACAACGTACACATTTATCGAAGATCTTATTAATTTATGAGCGAACAACGAAATTTTTCCAGGCGCCGCCGGGGTGGCATGCGCTTTCGCCCCAGCGGCGGCTTGAACCAAAAGCCTGACCGCGGCGCGCAACAAGCCCGGGCCGAAGCCACGGGTGAAAAGAAACCAGAGGCCATTTTCGAGCGGGGTCGGCACGACGAAGAAATTAACCGCGCTGAAAACATCGCCGCCGGCCTGCCGCCGAATGAGGGGCAACCCACAGAAGCCCAGCATGAGCATGAGCACGGCCACGAGCCGGAACACGAACATCAAGAGGGACGCGAACAGGGACAGCAGCGTCCGCAGCAGCAACAGCGTCAAGGCCGTGAAGGTGGAAACCGCGGCAGACGCGGCGCATTCCGCAAGCCAAACATGGAAACGCCCGCCGAAGTTCAGGAAGAAAAATTTGAGCCGGTGCCGATCCAGGCGCCGCAGCAAGGAATCGTCAGTACGATCAAAAATGTCGCCGACAAGGTCATTCGCAAAGTCCAGCGTTTCATCAAGCCGGAAGAGAAGACGCACAAGGAAATCGTCATCAACGCGGAATCGCTGGAGACGCGGGTCGCTGTTCAGGAAAATGGCCGCCTCGAAGAATTCACCATTGAGCGAACAACCGAAGAGCGGCTCGTCGGCAGCATTTTCAAGGGCAAAGTCCGCAATTTGGAAGACGGCCTGAAGGCGGCATTCGTCGATATTGGATTCGAGAAAAACGCGTTTCTTCACTATTGGGATATCGTTCCGAGTTTTGACAGCAGCGTCGAAGTCGTCGAACGCGCCGAAGCCAAGCGCCGCGACCGACCGCGCATTACGCAAAAGGACATCCCGCGCATTTACCCGCCGGGAAGCGAAATTATCGTTCAAGTGACCAAGGGTCCCATCGGCACCAAAGGCCCGCGCGTGACGACGAATCTCACGTTGCCGGGACGTTACCTGATTCTGTTGCCGAACTCCGATCAAAGCGGAATTTCGCGAAAGATTGAGAATCCCGAAGAACGCCAACGCCTCAAGAAAATCCTCCGCGAAATCAATATTCCCGAAGGCATGGGCGTCATCATGCGCACAGCCGGCGAGGGCCAGCAAAAGCGTTACTTCATCCTCGATCTTGCGCTGTTGATGGAGCAATGGGCGGAGATTCAACAAAAAATCAAATCCCAGCCGCCGGCGACGTGCGTGTTCCAGGAGCCGGATTTGATCGAGCGCACTGTCCGCGATTTTCTAACCGAGGACGTGGCGCGCATTGTCGTTGATAATTTGTCCGCACACGATCGGATCAGGGCCATGATCGGCAGGGTTTCGACCCGCGCCGCCAACAAGGTCAAACTCTACAACGAGCATCGACCGATTTTTGATCATTTTAACATTTCGCGGCAATTGGAGAACGCCTTCTCGCGCCAGGTCCACTTGAAGAGCGGTGGTTACATCGTCATTGATGAAACCGAAGCGCTCGTCGCCATCGACGTCAATACTGGCCGGCATAAAGGGAGCCGCGACCAGGAATCAACGATTTTGCGCGTGAACCAGGAAGCCGCCGAGGAAATTTGCCGTCAATTGCGCCTACGCAACATGGGCGGCTTGATCGTGCTGGATTTCATCGACATGAAATCGCGCCGCGACCAGCAATCGGTCTATCAACGCATCAAGGATGGCCTGCGCCGCGACCGGGCGCGGACTCACGTCTTGCCGATTTCGCAACTCGGACTAATGGAGATGACTCGGCAACGCCATTCTGAGAGTGTGCGTTCCGCGGTTTACGACGATTGCCCGTATTGCAAGGGGCGCGGCAAGGTAAAGAGTTCCGTGACAATGAGCGTCGAAATCCAGCGCAAGCTGAACGAGATTTTAAAAAAGCGACCCCGCGACGATTCGGATTTCCAACTGCGTATCGCCGTTCACCCAACGGTGTTGGAACGCCTGCGCACCGAAGACGAAAAGCTCATCATCGAAATGGAGAAGCGCTATTTCGGCAAGCTGTCGTTCCGATCAGAGCCAAACTTCCACGCGGAGCAATTCAAAATTGTGAACGCCGCCACAAACGAAGAACTGGCAAACGTCGGGTCGTAAAAAATTGTGAATTGAAACAGCGCCGCGCTGCTCCGAATATTAAGGGGGCAGCGCGGTTGTCACCGACCACCCTCTGTTAGATCCCACCAGCATTATGCCTCGGATTATTAACGCCGCCGCACGCCAACATTTGGATGCCGCTTATTATGTCGCACCATGATAATCCGGATCGTAGCCGAAGACCGGCGAAACAAAATGTGATACGGAAAACGACGCAGATTAACCCTTTGAAGACCAAATTCAGCAGAATGCGACCGACCGAGATTTTCCCCGATCATTTCAACAAAGCGCAGCAACTCAATCCAGAATTCATCCGCAAGACGGGGCGAGACATTCTCGTAATACTTTAGAATTGCGTTTACGTCCTTTTGAACGGACGGGTGATAAACCACCCTCATCGCCCGCGAGCCGCACTAACACGGCGAACAAATTCCGCCTGAGAAATCGATTCCACAGCGCCTGTCTCCAACTCCTGATCTCTTCCCAGAACTTCTTCGTCTGAAACCTCGACACCGAGCGATGGAAGGGTTTCGAGAAGACGGCACACAAGTCCCGCCCGCGCTGTTTCCGGCAATGCCAACGCCTCAGTCTCAATTTGTTTTGCGTCCATTATCTTATGACGGCGAGAGTGACAAGTCGAAACCTCTGACACCTTTCTGGTTTAAAATCGTCGAACGCGCTGAATAGTGTTCGCGACGACTGTTTCATCTTTGGGAGTCATTTGCGGCAACCGTCGTCCCGAAAGCAAGAGCTTCCGCACACGGACGGCATCAAGAGGCTGGCGTTTTCCCATCAGGATAAGGCCGTTGATATAACCAACGTCCATCTCGTCCCCTTTCTTGATTCACGCCTGCTCCCGAATGGTCTCCGGTATGACCGTCTGCCCTTTGACTGAAACTTTGGCAATCACGCAGGAAGCCTAGCCTTACTTTGGAAAGAATCAAGGCCAGAGATTAAAAAAGGGAATAGGCCGTCTAAGGAAGCCGTCCGATTTGCTCAGCCTAATTGTCAATTATTATTATCTTATTAACTGTCCAAATCACGTTCCATCATCGAGTCAGCTAGTTGTCACCCAACAGTCCTCAACTTCTTGCGTTTGGGCGTTTCCGCATAAAATCTTTTGGATTCGGCAATCAGAACCTCCACAGGAATGCCCAGGTCTCGGTGAAGATTGCGGACCATTGAAACCGAAAGCCCCCGCCGACGATTCAAAACTTCAGAAACACGCGCGCGTGACCCGAGAGTTTTTACGAGATCACGCCGCGTGGTTCCCTGCTGTTCCATGCGGAAACGAATCGCGTCAATCGGATCGGGAGGCATGACGGGAAATTGTCGCGCTTCATGGTCATGGACAACCAAGGCCAGAAGCTCCATTTGAGCAAAACTTTTTGATCCCGGCTCGGGACTTTTATCCATGAGCCGTTCAAGTTCTCGAAGGGCAGCCTCATAAGCCTCTTCATTGTGGATGACTTGAATGTTCATATTTAAAAATTCAAACGGTTCATGCAATTACGCAAACGAAATTTTAGAGTTCGGGAAAGTGTGTCTATAGCGGTTCAAGTAATCTCGTAGCCACGTATTTTCTATTTTGGGTGGCGCGCCCGTCCCGGTCGCCCTCGTCGGCATCCCGCCGACGAGATTTTAATCGGCTACAGTTCTTGTTGAAATGGTGTAGAAGAAGAACCGGCTCCAGAGTGGCAAGACAACTTCAGTTCCCGTCCCAACTATAATTGTATAACGCGGGCGGCTCGTAATTGCACGGAAAGGAACCGGGACTGCCGTCCCAATAAATCTTTGTAAAATCCACGTGAGAATCCGCAAAGCTCAGCACATTTCTTTCATCCACTTGGTCTGGCTTTAGGAGTGGATGCCAGGCCCCGCCAAAAAACGCTGACGCTTCACCATTTAACACGGCTCTTCCCGGCTTCTTGATCGTGCTCAACTTTTGCCCTGTGATTCGGCTGATGGGGCTGGAATCCTCCTCGTATCCATTAAAAGTATAGCTCGTATAAGCATGATGTAACTTCGTGTGGAACGCAGGGTCAGACGGACAAACAAAAACCAATTCGTCTGGAGACGCCTTGCCGCTCAATCCCAAATAACCCTTCACAAGTTGCTTATAGAACGCGCCAACTCCGTTTGGATAAGGGTTCGGGTCAGGCAAAACCGGCAATGAATCGGCATAGTCATCGGAATAAAGCCTTATCGCAAGATTCACCTGCTTGAGATTGTTTATGCAGGCCGTTCGCTTGCTATTCTCTTTCGCACGGCTGAGAGCCGGCAGCAGGAGCGCGGCGAGAATTCCGATAATGGCGATAACCACCAGCAATTCAATTAAGGTAAATCCGCGCCTTGGGTTCATGTCATTAACGCTCCTGTGATTATGCTCCATCTTCGATTTGACTCGATGGGTCCTATTGTTCCTTGATATCAACCCCGAATTTTCCCGCGTATTTCCACTCTTTCCCAATTTTCTGCATGACCTGAAGATCGTTTCCGACGTTCGGATGGCCGGGATATGGCTGGACGACCAAAAGGAGGCGAACTTCGGTTGCGGAAATCTCCTGTCTTTCACCCAACTCATAGTCAATCATATGACTGGCTTGTTCGACCAGAAGACGGCTGATTTCCTCGTCCGATTTGTCTTTTAATTTCGACTTGATACGATCCGCTTGCTCAGGAGTGCAAGCGGCGAGACACCTCTTAAAGTTTCCAGTGCTCATTTCCGCGAGCATCGACTTGAATGCAGCTTCCGGTGTGGCATAGCCAACGAAAGCGAACTTTGTGGACTTGGACGGAGCTTCACCAACGGTCGTCTGGGCAACAACTGTCTGGATCACGATTGTAGCCGCACCGGTCGCAAGCAAAGCGACGGCGACGCCGATAGCGGCGGTTTTGAATTTTGTCCATGCCATAATTTTAAGTGTTGTTTTGATGATCGTTAATGTTGACGTGGTCACGTTTGTTCCTTGGACGGCGGCAACCGTGACTGAAGTTGCCAGCCCAATGTGAGCAGCCTGAACGGAATTGGCCGAGACCGCACCCGCGATTGCGGCAACCGACAGTGTAATTCCCCGTTTCATGAAAAGTTTGCGCAATTTCTCCATCGCGCGGCTGACGCGGGTCTTGGCCGTGTTCTCGCTGACTCCCAAAGCCGCGCCTACCTGCCGAAAGTCCTTGCCCTCAAAAAATCGCAGGACAATTGCGCTATGATCTTTCTCGCGAAGCTGGGACATGGCGGCGTCCAACACAGGGGCAATTTCGGTCCAGCAGCGGGATTCGGACTCATTTTGGTTTTGATTGGTTTCCATGTGCGTTTCCTGTTCGCGTCTTTGGCGACGACGCTGGATTTTAAGGGCATCAGCGGAGGCGTATTGAGCCGTGCGACAAAGCCACGCGGAGAGAATTGTCTTTGGGCTGAGCGATCCTGCCTTGCGCGCCAGTATGACAAAAACCGCTTGAGTGATTTCCTCCGCCAGATGAATATCGCGCGCTTGTCGCACAGCAACAGAATTGACCAGATTGATATGCCGCGAGACCAACATGGCAAATGCCTCCTCAGACCCACTCCGGGCGTATTCCCGCACCAAATCCATGTCGTCGGTCATCATCTCACCAATATATGGACGCCGACGTAAAAAGGTTACAAACAATCTGCGCCCCGTGCATAAATCTGTATTTGCACAACGCTTGATCGAGAACTATGGTTTTTAGTGTGAGAAGCAATTGCGACACTTCCATCCGTAGCCGAGGGAAAGTTGCAGTGGGTGCCTTCCTTGTCATGTCGGGTCTTGTGGTTTGTAGTTCGTCCTGTTTAGCGCAGGCAAAGGACAGCGCGATTGGTGCGAATCTACGGACCAAAATTCAACAACCACAAACTCAGACGCACTTGTTCGCTCCACCCGAATTAAAACTTCACGCCCTTCCTTCCCGACCGGAAGATGTGAATACTCAGCCGACTCGACAAGCACAGGTCTTCTCGAGTCGCATGGATCCATTGAACGATCCGATGCGGGAGGGGAAGTTCAGGCAAATTGAAAAGGAGGGTTTATTGAAAGCGCCGGGAGAAGTGGCCACCACTGAACTCGGTCGGAAAGTTGAAAAAGCATTCAGGCCTGAAATTCTCCACGTGGGACATGTGCGAATTTACAGCCCGATTGCCACTGCTATTGCCCGGAAGAATCCCTTGTGTCTGCTGGATCCGATGGTGCTCGGAATCTCTTTCTAATTTTTCCCGAGCGCTTTTTTGTCCACTGCCCGCAGTCCGATGAACCACGCCGTGTTGTAGGCGGTGGAGTTATCGCAATTTCCACCGAGAACCAGCCATTTTGGAGGGTCAAGTGTGTAAGCGCCTTTGTGGACGGGCTTGCCATTTCCGATGACGTTGACCTCAATGCGGGAGCCGCCGGCGTTCTTCAACTCCAGCGTGCATTGGTCGCTCATTTTGATCGTTCGAACCTTGTTCAGTTCGAGAACCGTGGATTTGTTTGTGATTTCGTAGTAGTTCTTCCAGCGAAACATTCCATGCAGTTTGCCGGAGAGATCCGAATCCATCGGTTTGCACTTGGCGTCAGTCTTGTCGTCGCTGGTTCCCCAGACGAGGCGCGCCTCCACCGTCACGTCGCCCGCGCGCGCGGCCAGCGCCATTCCAAATAAAAGCGCTGAGAGGATTGAGCGGAGGATGATTTGCATTGGAAGTTTATTGCGCGAAGACTTCAATCCGTTTCAACATCGGAATTGGCCTCGTCCACAACGGCTTTTTGGGCTGGCTGAACTGCATCGGTCGCCTGGCTGTTATCCTGTAACCAGACCACAGTCATGCCCGCCGATTGATCGTGAAAAGTGACGGCATCCATCCCTTGATTTGTCGCGGAAATTTCATCAAAGTTTGGCTGTTGAATTTGTTGTAGGAGCACAGCAAATGTGCAAGTGAGCGCCGCAATGCCACCCAAAGGCAGCGCAAACTTTCGCCATTGCGCGACCCGCGAAACACCTGTGCGCCTCGGCTCAACGGGCGCTCCGCGCTCGATTTGACGGGCGATTTTGCTCCAATAAAATTCGCGGGTTTCGGGAAGCGGCGTAGGCAATTCGTTGCCGGCCATCGCAGTGCGAAGGGTTCCCAATTCAAGGGCCATCGCGCTTGCCGTGGCGTCGTTCGCCACCAACTCGGCAACCTGCGCGGCCTCCTTGTCTGACAGCTCACCGTCAAGCCAAGCCTGAATTTTCAATTCGAATTCGTGATTCATTCCAAATTCTCTCGTTTCAATCCCACCAACAGAGATGCCATACGACGCCTCGCGTAAAATAGCCGGGACATCACCGTGCCGATCGAGCAATTCATCCGTTTGGCGATTTCCTTATACTCCAATTCCTCAAACTCATGCAATACTAACACAGTTCGATGCTCATTGGATAATTGGGCCAGCGCGCGATCAATCCGCTGCCTTAACTCCCCGCGTTCCAGACCTTCCGTGGGGTTCGTCGTAACGACCGGCATCTGCCGCTCCACGCCGCCGGTCTCATCTTCCATCGCTTCAATGGACTCGGTGCGCTGGCGCTTATGCTTTCGCAACTGATCGAGGCAAAGGTTGATGACGATCCGCGTCATCCACGTGACGAAACTGGAGTCGCCCTGAAATTGCTCCAACCGCCGCCAACCCTTTACCCATGCGTCCTGAGAAAGATCAAGCGCATCATCTTCGTTACGCATCATGCTATAAGCACGCGCGTAAATTTTATCCCGATGCCGCGCCACCAGTTCCTCAAAGGCGGCCAACCCGCCTTTCTGGGCCAATCGAACCAAATCTTCCTCGGCAAGGGCCGAATAATCTTGGTCCATCGACATAGAGTTTGACGGGGGGACTTTGCAACTATTCAGCAAATATCACAACTTTCCCTTGGTGCTCGGGAGGCGGCCTGCGATTCGCCTATCTCGTTGACAGGCAACGTCTGCCGCGCGCGCGAACGCCTTGAAAAGCGCTTCGACGATGTGATGGGGTTCATCCCCGTATAATAATTCGAGGTGTAAATTGCATTTTCCTTCATTCGCAAATGACTGGAAGAACTCCCGCGCGAGGCCGAAGCGGAATGCCGAGGAGGTGTCCTGCTTTTTTTCTTTTGTTGTAAGCTGCTTGTACGCAGAGCTTTCCATTCCACGCCACACCAGGTGGGGCCGGCCGCCGAAGTCAATAACGCATCTCGCGAGACATTCATCCATCGGTACATACGACTCACCTGTCAAAGGATTGCGTGGATCGAAGCCAGTTCCGTATCTTTTTAGCCCCTTTTTATCGCCGAGGGCCTTTAAGAAAGCTTGTCCGAGCGCAATTCCGCAATCTTCAACGGTATGATGCGCGTCCACTTCCAAATCTCCGTCGCACCGGAGTTTGAGATCCATGGTGGAATGCTTGGCGAAGAGCACGAGCATATGGTCAAAAAAGGGAATGCCCGTTTTTACGGAGGATTTCCCGACGCCATCGAGATTCAGCGTCAAGGAAATGCGCGTTTCACGAGTCGCGCGCCGAAGGGTCGCCTGACGTTTATTCATTAAAGCATTAAATCCTCTAACACGGCGAAAACAAAGAGGAAACTTTGTCTGTGGACAAATCGAAATTATGTGGACACGATGGCAGGCGTGCGTGAGCCGGGGAAACTAATTCCGACACATGGCGGCTATCGGCGCTTGAAGAGCTTCCAAGTGGCGCAGGTAATTTATGATGTCACTGTGCGTTTTTGCGCGAAGTTCGTGGACGCGAAAAGCCGCACACGTGACCAGATGATTCAGGCAGCTCGTTCCGGGACACAGAATATTGCCGAAGGCAGCCAGGCATCGGGAACTTCTAAGAAAACTGAACTCAAACTAACAAATGTTGCGCGCGCCAGCCTGGAGGAATTGCGGCTGGACTACGAAGATTTTCTACGCCAACGACGCCTCCCGCTGTGGTCGAAGGAAGACTGGCGAAGGGCTGAACTGATCAATCGGCGACCGGCGAGTGCGGACGCGGTTGCAACATGGGCTCGGGATATGAAACCTTGTGGACAACATGGACCTTGTGGACCGCATGGGCAAAAATCCATTCAGTCCACCCCGTCCACCGAGTCCACCTACGCTGAGATTTCCGCCAATGGCGTACTGGCGTTAATCGCTGTGGCGAGCAGCCTTCTGAGCAGGCAATTGGTCAGCCTGGAAAAGGCGTTCGTTGAGGAAGGCGGATTCACTGAGCGACTTTACCGCGTACGCAAACGGCATCAACAGTAAGACTATTCGCCCCTTGCGGCCAAGTATCGCTCCGCGTCAATCGCCGCGGCGCAACCGCTCCCGGCGGCGGTGACGGCCTGCCGATAAACATGATCCGCACAATCGCCCGCCACGAAAATTCCGGGGATGTTGGTTTGCATTCCCTTCTTCGGGATGATGAAACCGTTTTCGTCCATGTCGATGATGCCTTTGAAAAGTTGCGTGTTGGGGACGTGGCCGATAGCGACGAAAACACCCGCGCAGGGCAAGACACTTTGCTCGCCGGTCTTATGATTTTGCAGGCGGACGCCGGTGACTTTGTCGGCTTTGAGGTCGAGGATTTCGGTCACGGTGGAATCCCAGATCGGCTTGACCTTTTCGTGCGACAAGACTCGTTGAACCATGATTCTTGACGCGCGCAATGTGTCCCGGCGATGCACGAGATAGACGACCGAGCCAAAACGCGTCAAGTATATCGCCTCCTCAACCGCCGAATCGCCGCCGCCAACGACCACCAATGGCTGGTTGCGGAACATCGGCCACGCGCCGTCGCAGGTCGCGCAAAATGTGACGCCCTTCTTTTCCAGCAAATGCTCGCTTTCCAAGCCGAGATGGCGGTGCCCCGCCCCGGTCGCGATGATGACGGTTTCAGTCTCAATTTTTTCGCCATCGACAGTCAAGACGAATGGCGGTTTGGAAAAATCGACAGCCTCCACGGCTTGCAAGGTGCGGATGCGCGCGCCGAAACGCTCGGCCTGCTTTTGCATCCGGGTCATCAATTCGTAGCCGTCGATCCCTTCGGGGAAGCCGGGGAAATTCTCCACGATGCTGGTGGTGGTCAGCAGGCCGCCGGGCAGCAGGCCGGTGAGGACGAGCGGCGAGAGGTTGGAACGCGCGGCGTAGAGCGCGGCGGTGAGACCCGCGCATCCGGTGCCGATGATGACAACTTTTTCCATATAAAGGAGGCGCAACCTACGGTCAACCCGCGTCAAGCGCAACCGCAAAAGGTAGGGCGCCTTGCCGAAGCGCCCGCGGACGGCTCGGCGAGCCGTCCCTACCAATTCACCAACTTATAATCGCAGCCAAGAGTGGCATTTTTTGGCCAATCCGTTATACTAAATGTATGACAGCCAAGGACAACCGCGCCAGTGCGTTTACTCGTATTGAATTGGTTGTTGTCACAGCATTACTCGCCGTTCTGATTTACGTATTTATTCTTCCTATGTTCGCAAGAGCGCGCCAGAACACCATGCCAATCCGGTGTATCAACAACATGAAGCAAATCGGCATCGCCTATCGAATCTGGTCAAACGACAATGGCGACAAATTTCCTGCCGAAGTTCCTCAGGCTCTCGGCGGGTGGCGCGAACTCGCTTTGTCAACAAATGCGCGCGCATTTGCATGGACAAATTACGCCGCAATGGCCATCGAGATGGGACAGTCAGCAAAAATTGTGGTATGCCCAAAGGATGAACGCCAACCGGCACCTTCATTCACCAATATATCGAACACCAACGTTTCATACTTCATCGGCCCCGGAGCCGATGAAGATTTTCCGCAGGCGATTCTTGGAGGCGATCGAAACCTCAGCCCAGGCATGACTCCGCACGACGATTACGGGTTCTCGCCCGCCGACGACTCCGGCAACGATGTCACCACCAAAGGCCCTGTCTGTTGGTCGTTAAAGATGCACTCCGAAGGAAGTTCTTTCGGGCGCGGAAATATTATGCTCGCGGACGGCAGCGTGTCCGAAGTTGGCTATCGCGGTTTGATTTTAAATTCCATTAGGCCAGCGATGGAAGCTTATAGAAATATTACAAACGGCCCGGTGAGTTCCAACGGAATCCGTCTGATATTTCCATGAACAAGTCGAACCAAAAACCAGGCTTAAAATAGATTTCGCATATGACAGTGCGCTCAAGTTCGAAATCAGCCTTCACACGAGTCGAACTGCTGGTTGTGTTGGCGGTTCTCGCCGTTCTCGCCTCAATAATGCTTCCCTCAATAGGCATGAGAGAAGGGTCGAAAGCTAAGCGGATATTTTGCGTAAACAATCTTGAAAATATTGGAACAGCTTATCGCATTTGGGCCAACGATAACGGGGACAGGCTTCCCAGTGAAATGTCTCAGACGAATGGAGGCTGTAAAGAGCTTCTCGACAGCCAAAATTCAGGGACTTACGCCTGGATGAATTACTTGGTTATGTCGAATCAATGCGGACAGTCATCCAAAATTCTGATTTGTCCCGCCGACGAACGGAAGGCAGCCAACGATTTTACTCGATTAGCCAATACTAATATTTCTTATTTTATCGGTATCGGGGCCAACGATTCTCATCCTCAAGCGCTCCTTGGCGGCGACCGCAACCTTGGCCCGGGACAAACCCCGCAAGATGATTACGGTTTCTCACCCGCTGACGGAAAAGGCAATGATGTAACAACCAAAGGCCCTGTGTGCTGGTCGTTAAAGATGCACTCAGGCGGGAATTCTACACCATCTGGGAATATCTTGATGGGCGATGGCAGTGTGCAGCAAGTAACCACAGGCAATCTGAATTTGAACTGGCTGAAACCAGCGATGGGAGCTTACACAAATTTAGCCACAGGACAGGTTATTTCCAACGAACTCCGCCTGATCTTCCCATAGTTGACTCACTCCCAATAAAACTTCACGCATTGCACCCTTGTTCCGCCGGTGGCGCGACTGACGATTCCGTAATAGTTCCGCTTGTAGCCGTCGATGTCCGCCTCCACTTTCACTTCGAAGACGTAGCTTTTCACGTCGATATAGGCACCCAAACCTTGCGCGGCCACCCCAGCGGGCGGAGCGCCAGGGACGTTGGCCGGAGGAGCGCCGATCCCGCCCATCCCGCCATTGATCTCGCCGATATTCATAAACGGGGCGTCGTCATCCGTGCCGTCAATTCCATCCGGCCCGGCGCGCTGACGGATGATTCCCGCGGCAGTGGATTCGTCCATGCCGGGAATCAATTCTAGCGTTTTCAGTGGAGCGGTGTTGATGTTCAGCTTGCCGCCCATGGGCGAAAACAATTCATGCAAGCCGACCGGATAGACCGGTTCGTCATTGTTGCGAAAACCGCTGCCGCTGGCGGTCGTGTTGGCGAAACCTCCGCCGCCATGCTGCTGAAACGCCGAAACCGGATGGTTCGTGGCGTTGGAACCCCAATAAATTTCGGGCGTCACCCCTTTGATCAGGAGCAGTTCGCTCAAGTCGTCGATCTGGCCGTCCTTGCAATAATAAGGCGGTTTCAAGTGCATGTAATAATCATCCTTGGCCCCGCTGAACCGCGCGGTGCCACTGGGATTGCACCAGTCAAGTATTGATTCAGCAATCGTCGAGGCCTGCCCGGCATCGGTCACGCCGACTTCGTTCAGCGCCCTTTGGAGAATGTCCATGTGCGGCTGCGGCCCGCCGGCAATCCAGTTGATGCTCCATTTGCGTTCCATGTCAGTAATCGTCACCGAAATGTGGCCGTGGCCGAGCGGAACATCTTTGAGAGGCAGTTCCGAAACGTCGTTGCTGCATGGGGCATTGCCGCCGGCCCAGTATTGGTTGAGAGCGTCAATGCTGCGTTGCTCCGGGCATTTGTTGGCCAGCGCGAATTCTGCCAGTTCAATGCCCGAACGCCCCATCCATTCCATTTCTGCGTCGTAATCGGAATTGCGCGCCAGGCGAATTTCCGTGCTCATCGAAAGCGTCAATGAGGCCACCAGCGCCGACAGCGTGATGACGGCGATCATCACCATGATCAGGGCGAAACCGCCGCGCGAGTGGTGTCGTTTGATGCGCATCATCGGTGGGCGACCGAGGGCATCGCGACAGTGCGGACAATGACATCAAAGGGCGCGTCTGGATGATCCGCGGAATGGCCAACGCCGAGGGTCACGCGGATCAGCGGCGGAAACTTGTTTGTCTGGTCGTAAGAGACAACGTAGTCGTTGTCCGGCGGCGACCAAAATTCGAGCATGAAAACTGTCACATCGCGGGCCAGCGTGATCGGATACGGGGTGTTTTGATCGTCCAGCGCTTCGAGCAACGGCCATTGGTTCATGATGAGGTCGTTTTCGTTGTTGGTATTGACAACCTCGAACGAAACGCGCCGCATGACATTGTCGCCAAACAGGCCGGAACCGGGAAACGCGGACGGCAGGCGAGCCGCAAGACTCAACGAAGCGAACTTATCGCTCGTGTCATTGATAAAGGAGTAATACCGAAGATTTTGTTGCGAAATTTCCGCGCACGCAAGGGCTTGTTCAACGGTCTTCATGCCGATTCGCGCGCGTTGCGCCGCCGCCGCGGCATTTTCTGCTGTCATCTTGCCGGCGATCACTGCCTTCCAAACTGAGATGACGCTGATCATCACCAGCGCGAAGATCGTCATCGCCAGGACAACTTCGATCAGTGTGAATGCTTGTTGGGTGCGGTTTCGGTTCATCAAATCAGCGCTGGCCCGGTTGCCGTTGGAGGCCCAGCTTATTGTTCTTCTCCGAATCGGGGCGATAAAGGAACGCGCTCATGGTGGAGGTTGGAGTGCTTTTGGAATTCCTCACAATCACATCGACTTGAAAAAGCCCGTTCGTATCGACTTCGCGAAGCACCGCCAGCCAGTCGTAGTCTTGGTAAATGGGAACGTCCTTGAAATTACCCGACTGGCTGCCTTCCGTAAGGATGTTGGTGGAAGATATTTGCGCGAGAATCATGCCGGCAGTCGGGCCGTTGTTCCGCAACATGCTGGCCGAGCGCACGGCGGAAGTCAGCAAACCGAGGATGGCGAACATTGCCATGAAAAAAATTGCGATGGCCAGCATCACTTCAAGAAGCGTGAATGCAGCAATAGGTTTCACATCAATAACAGCCACAAACCGCACGTTTTTTCCTTCTCTCCCCGCGAGGAACGAGTGGGGAGAGGATTGAGGAGAGGGGCTTCTAAACTCCTCCTCTCCCCTGCCCTCTCCTCCATACACGCATGGAGGAGAGGGAGTAGGAAATACGGAGGGATTGCCAGCCTTGGAGATTTTCCCGGAGGAAGACGCTTCGAATGCCGAGCAAATCTTCATTAGTGATCCTCCACGACGGCCAATGCCGTAACGGTGTCAAGATGAATCAAACGTTGCGAGCCGTCGGACGTTGAACGAATCACGATCGTAAATTCATCACTGGTCCCATTCGAGAAAAAATGGATCCGCGCCTCATCAGCCTTTTCGAGCTGAATAAAATTCACGCCCATAATATCAATAAGAATATCATCCGGAAATTTGGCCCTTGCGAACGAGCCCGGCACTTCAAAACTTGCGTCCAGAGGATAAAACACCAGGTCGGTCGTTTTGTTGTTCATGATCGCGTCCCGGCGCGCGGCCTGGCAGGCTTCCAGAAGATCGCTTTCGGCCTTGCGCATTCCTTCCTTTTTCAATGAGCGAAGAAACCCCGGAACCCCCAGCGTCAGCGTCAACCCGATGATCGCCACCACCATCATGATCTCGATGAGAGTGAAACCGCGCGCGCTGTGGCGTCGGGTCTTCATCGCGCCGAAATGCTGGAGGTGATCGCGAAGAGCGCCGAGAGCACGCTGACAAGCAAAAATCCAACGCCCAACGCCATGATGCAGATGATGACTGGCTCGATCATGTTGGTCATCACGCGCAGGCCAATTTGCAGTTCGCTCTCGTAGGTATCGGCGAGATTTTTCAACGCGCCGGGAACATCGCCCGTCTCCTCGCCGATCTTGATCAAATCGACCATTAACTGCGGGAAAATTTTACTGCGCGCCAGCGGCTGCGCGAGAGTTTTGCCGTCGGTAACATCGACGCGCGCCTTGGCGATGGCCTCGCGGATAATGCTGTTGGAAATGATTTGTTCGGTGATTTCCAGCGCGGTCAAAACGGGGACGCCGTTATGAAGAAGCGTGGAAAGGGTCCGCGAGAATTGGCCAAAGATGTGCAGGCGCATCACCTTGCCGAAAATCGGCGCGTTGATCCGCCAGCCGTCGATGGCTTTCTTGCCGCGCTCCGAGGCGCGAAAACGATTGAAGATGATCGTAATGGCGATGACGATCAGAATCAGGACCCAGGACCAATGTTTGACAAAATTATTCAGCGCGATGAGCATCCGCGTCGTCAACGGCAGTTGAACGTGGAGGCCGTCAAAGAGCTTCAAAAAACTCGGCAACATCACTGTCATGAAGAAGATACAAATCGCGATGCCGACGCAGCAGACGAACAGGGGATAAATCATCGCGGACTTGAACTTCGCTTGCACTTCAGAAAAGCGCTCAAAGTGCTCGCCCATTCGCCGCAACACATCGACGAGCGCGCCGCTTTGCTCCCCGGCGCGAACCATGTTGACGTAGAGGTTCGAGAAAATCACCGGCTGCTTGGCCATCGCTTCGGACAAGCCTTTGCCTTCCGTAACGTCCTGCTTAAGCTGCCGGCTGACGTCGGCGGGGATCCCCCTCGTTTCCAAATGCGCCATGCTGGCGAGAGCGACAGTCAACGGCATGCCGGACTTGATCAAGTTGGCCAATTGGTTCGTAAAGGTTGCCAATTCCTGCAACTTGGGCGAGCGTTGCTGGTTGAAATAACGGCGCAAACTCGGCGGCAACGATTCAGTCCAGGAACCGGTCTTGGCGTGGGTTTTGGCGGCTGCCGCGGCGGCGGCGCTTGATTTGGGCGATTCCACTGCGACCGGAAAAAGCCCCAGTCGCTCGATTTGGAGCAACGCCGCCCCGCGGTCCGCGACTTCAAGGATGCCTGTAACCGTCTGGCCATCGCGACGCCGGGCTTTGTATTGGAATTGGGCCATAATTCGATAAAACAACCGCCACTTTCCCGAGTATTAAACCCCCCGCAACGGAAAAGTTGCAAGTTCATTTGGCGAGCGGGGAATCCTTGCGAACTCAGGTGATCCCCTCCTAATCCTAATCGTAATCGTAATCCTAATCCTAATCCTCTTAAATGAAGAGCAGAGATTAGGATTAAGATTACGATTAGGACGAGAAAGAATGGTGCTAATTCCAATCCCGATTTCGTCGCCGCCCGCTCTTTCCGCTCGACTTTGTCCCCCGGCAATTGAAAATTCCCAGCGACAATGGCAGCCGCTTTTAAATTCGAGCATCGAGTCACCTACTCTGAATGCACTGTAGGGAATCATGTCTATTATGCGCGATACTTGGACATTCTTGAGTATGCGCGAGGCGGGTTTTTCCGCAGCGCAGGACTGCCATTGCTTCAATTGCAGGAGAATGGCACCGCTTTTCCGGTGATCGAAGTGAAAATCGCTTACAAAGGGCCGGCTCGATACGATGATATCGTGACAGTGAACTTGTGGATCAATGAGATGAAGGGCGTCCGACTCAATTTCGGCTTTCAGATTTGTCACGCCTCAGGCCAGGTTTTGGCGGAAGGCGAAACGCGGCACGTTTGCGCGAGTCTTGACGAAAAGCTGAAGCGCTTGCCGGCGGAATTGATCGAACGATTTAATCCGTTTGTTCGCGCGGCTAAGAATGATGCGGGCTAAAGCTGTTCTAATCGCGCTCCTCATGATGAGTGTCCTTGAAAATCCATCGAAGGCCAGGGCCGAAACTTCGCCGGCGGATCAGTGCCGGTTCGTCGGCATTCATAGGTTTGACGGTTTTCAAACGGAAACCGCGCCCAATGGTGATGTCGTGCAACTCTCGCCAGTAATCAACGCCTCGATTGCTTGGAATGAATTGGTTATTTCATGGAACACCGCTCCTGTTGAAGGGACAATGAAAGTCGAAGTTCGCGGCATTTATCCCGACCACAAAACCGGATTCTACACGATGGGCATTTGGTCTGCATTGGGACAACGCCACAGCGAACGGGGTCAAAAGGACGCCGACGGTCGCGTCAATACAGATACGATTGTGATGCAACGATCAGGAGCGGCAGTGCAATTGCGGATCACCTGGAACGGCGCGCGGCATTCGTTGAAATTTCTGGGCCTAAGCTTTCTTGACAACCGGGCGCGAACTGGAGCGTTTCCAGAAAATCGCGCTGCCTGGGGAAAAATCGTCGAGACTCCGGAGCGTTCCCAACATGTCATTCCGGGCGAGGAAGGTTGGTGCAGCCCCGCTTCGGTTTCAATGGCGTTGGCGCATTGGAGCCAGGCGTTGCACCGGCCTGAATTGGATGTTGATGTTCCATCTGCCGCTAAAGCTGTGATTGACAAAAATTACGGCGCAGGCAATTGGCCGTTCAACACCGCGTTTGCCGGAAGCTTCGACGGAATGCGCGCGTATGTGACCCGTTTCAGTGACATCTCGGAATTGGAACAATGGATCGCCGCCGGCATCCCGGTGATCATTTCCGCGCCGTGGAACCTGCTTCATCCGGGCCGCAACGACACCGGCAGCGGACACCTCGTCGTTTGCATCGGGTTCGCAAAAAACGGCGACGTGGTCATCAACGATCCCGCAACAAATCTTAACGCGGGCCAGCACGTCCGCCATATTTATGCTCGACAGAACGTCGTCGACGCCTGGCGCAAATCCCGGAACACCGTCTATTTAATCTATCCTGAAACCGCAAAACTCCCGGCCGATAAGTTCGGCCATTGGGACAAACAGTAATTCTTAACTACAAATATGTTCTCACACGTTGTCATTTTTTGGACCGACCCCACCAACCCCAGTGCCGCGGACGAATTGCTCGCTGGCATTGATAAATATCTCCGCCCCGTTCCGGGAGTGCTTCATTTTCACGCGGGTAAAATGGCCGGAAGCCATCGTCCGGTCGTCGATCAAACTTACCAGGTCGCGCTCAATCTTGTTTTTCCCGACAAGAAAACCCAGGACGATTACCAAGTTCACCCGTCGCACGTCGAATTCGTCAATACTGTTTTCAAAAAGACGTGCAAACGCGTCGTGGTTTATGATTTTCAGGATTGAATTTCACTTCGGATATCACGGATTTAACGGATAGGATTTTCGGCAAGTCTTTTCGCTTTATGAGTGCCATCCGTGTTATCCGTGGTTGTTGCTTTTTGAGTGTCGCGGGTGAAATTTTCGATGGACCTCGCGCAGTCGCGAAGCCGCGACGTGCGTATAGACTTCCGTCGTGCTGATATTGCTGTGCCCCAGCAATTCCTGGATAACGCGCAAATCCGCGCCGTTCTCAAGCAAATGCGTCGCAAAACTGTGCCGAAGCATGTGCGGGGTCACATTGCGTTCGACACCCGCCCGCCGAACACGCTGCTTGATCCGCAGCCATAGCGTATTTGCCGCAAAAGGGCGGCCCCGCTTCGTCAAAAATAAGTTTGCCGACGACACGCCAGTGACCAGCTTGGGCCGACCGCCTGAGAGATAGTTGTTGATCGCCTGGATCGCTTTGCTTCCGACAGGGACAACGCGTTCCTTGTTTCCTTTCCCAATCACCGTCACGAACCCGGCGTCCAGATGCAAATGTTCGAGCCTGATCCCGCGCAATTCGGCAAGTCGCAGGCCAGACGCATACGCCAGCTCGAGAACAGCCTGGTCGCAGAGGGTTGCAGGTGTCGGCGGTTTTTCCGGCTTGAGCAACGTGTCCACTTCCGCGCGCGAAAGTGATTTCGGCAGTTTCTTCCATCGACCCGGCAACGGCAGGCTCGCCGCGACGTTCTGAGGCAAAAGCTTTTCCGCTTCCGCAAAATTATACAACGCGCGCAACGCGGCGATTTGCAGATACAAAGAATCCGAGCTGAGCTTTTGCGTCGAATTTTCGTCTGCGTTCTTTAACGGACGCCCGTGCTCTTCTTCCAGAAACGCCATTAAATCGGGGAGCTTGACTGATTTCCAATCCGCGATCCCGCGTTTTTCCGCCCACGCCACAAAATTAAACAGGAGCGCGGCGTAAGTCTTCTCGGTCTGTTCCGATTGCCCGCGCTCGTGCCGCGTGTAAACCAAAAAATCCTCGACGAGATTTCTCATGGTTTGAACTGTGCCAATAAGGACAATTGAGTCCAAATGATGCTAACGGCCAAAATGCGAATGAATCAGACGTCCAATGGAATCAAGTTCGATATCTTCGTACCTGGTTAGGTGCCGCATGATATAAAAGCGAGTGCCCTTTGCCACTGCCGTCTGGACAATTTCGCCCTCAGTAAAACTCATTCCACTTATTTTCTTCCACGCTTCGGAATAGCTTTTGCCATAAAACACGACAACTTTGGGGACATTTTCCGCCAGACGATCCGCCAAAAACCGAATTCTGCTTTCCCATAGGTGTTCCTTATACAGTTCGCGAGTTTTCAAGAATGGAATATCTGAATTCTGCCCATAAAACCAAAAACTCATCCCCGGAGAAGGCAGGGGCAAAAGTTCCGCAAGACAGGTTTCGCCTGTGTGCGTTCCTAAATCTCTGCGTTGATATTGGAGCAACGTCGCGTGGGAAACTTCATGTCCGGTTCGTCCTTTTGCGGCGAACAAGACGCGAATAAGTTTGCCCCATGTTGGCTGGAGCTTCGCGTCCTCACCGTGCCAATTACAACCAATGATTGGCGCAAATTGCTCCATACTCTCCAAAGGCTTTTTTTGGCGTTTCCTCCATTCTTCCAATCGATGATTGATATGTTTAACGCTGAAATGGCAAGCCTCCTCCATTCCAACAAACCAGAAAGTTGCATCCCATCGACCGTAACCGTAGAACTTTTCAATGTAATCTTCAAGCAACGCATCATGAAGCATTGGTCGTTGGTATTTCAAGCCGTACTAAATCCTCTAATCTCTATACACTTACATCTGTGCCTTCGTTTCCATTCTAACTAGATCAAATAGCAAACCTCTCGTGTGAGAGCGCGGATGAATCAAGTGTAATTCAATTTATCGTCAAACACATAGTCATTTAGCCGTTACGTCGTGGTCTCGCCTGTAAAGGCGGTCAGAGTAACGCCGCTGCATTTTCTGGTAGTAGGCAGCGGCTTTGCGAGGGTCATGATCAAACTTGATCGCCATTTTCCGGCGGATTTCACGAAGCCACCCCAGTCCATCATCAGGTCTCGATTTCATTGTCTTGTTCCAAAAGTTGAAGCGGCGTCACCAACGCAGGCGTTCGTAAATCCAACAACGCATTGACCCGGTGAATATGCCCGAATTTGTTGGCATTCGCAAGGTGTTTGCAATTCCAAGTCACAAGCATGTCGCAGTTGTGGAATGAAGCGAGAGCCAAATGGTCGGCATCTCCCTGTGCCTCGACGGGCATCAGTTTATGAGCAAAGTAAACCTCTACGATTTCGGTGATCTCTGGAACATAAGGCAGGACAAGAAGGTCGGCAATAAGCTCCAGCGCTTTATCGCGCTTCGGTGACGGAGTTTCTTCCAATTCAGAAATCACAGGCAAACCAATGACCAACTCCTGATCCAACTTGGGCAAGTTCCACCATTCACGGGTCCAGTCGCGGCGAGATTGCAGATCGCGGTCCATCCGAGTTTCGAAGTAGAAATGTATGTGTTTAGCGTGCGGTTGAAAGCAGGGCGCTTTGGCTGACCAGTTTTGCGAAGGATTGGGACTGCTGGGCGCAGGTGGCCGCCAGGCTGGTGAGGATTTCCCATGTGCGAGCTCCTTGGGGGGTTTTGTTGCCGCAGGAAACTTTGCGCGCAATGACGGCGGGGCGCAGTTGCCGCTCGGCCAGATTGTTGGTCGCGTCCACGTCCGCATGTTCCAGAAAGGTGAACAAGTGGTCCTGTTGTTTTTCCAGACGGCGACGGACTTT
>DASXZW010000061.1:0-144398 GCA_036501665.1 Verrucomicrobiia bacterium | reverse complement strand
AATGAAAGAGAGCGGTCTTTTTGAGTTCTGGCGGCGTTTCGGCTCCATCGCAGATCACTTTGGATATGCTCTGTCGCCAAAGCCTTGCCAGAACTCAAAAATCCTCGCTTCAAACGGCCACAGAATTTCTTTAATTGCTCTTGCAGTGGCGGTTTGCGCATTTTCCGCGCAAGCGCAGTTTTTCACAAACGGCAATCTTGCGGTGGTCCGGATAGGCGGGGATGGCCAGTTTGTGAGCAGCAACGGAATTGCGGTCCATATTGATCAGTTCACCACCAATGGCGCGTTACTCAATACTGTGGATTTGCCGACTAGCGGCAGCAACTCGTTCGTGCTGGATAATTCAGCGACCGAAGGAAACCTGACTCTATCCGAGAACGATCAATATCTGGTGCTGGGTGGTTACAATACCACCGTCGGCGGTGGATTCGGGACAAAATTCGGGCTAAACGGGACGGCTTCAACGGCGGTGTCCCGCTCGATCGCGACTGTCGATGGCTACGGGAATTATGTGCTCCAAATCACGAATAATCTGGCGTTCACCACATGGCCAATTGAGAGCGCGGTTTTCGACGGCACGAATAATTTCTGGATGGAGGGTGAAAGCAGCACCAATCAATATTCAGGAATCGTCTATGTCGGTACGCCTGAGAACCCAACCTCGGTCGTTGTCGCCAACTCGGGGAACGAAGAAGCGATGATGAACGTTTACAATGGTTCGCTTTTCATCGGGAGCAGCTTTTCGCCCAACGGCATTTATCAGGTTCTTAACACCAACACTCCTACAGCGCCTTTGCCCGAGAACACAAATGCCGTCGTAGCGGTTATTCCGTTGCCTACGGCCAGCCGCAATAAAGATTTCACCTTTGATCCGGGCATGACGACTTGCTACTACGCCGATACGTCGATTGGCATAGTTAAGTTCACCAACAACGCCGGGACTTGGGTCTCAAACTATACTGTTTCCATGGCGACGACTGGGTTCACCACAAAAGGCGCGGGGGACCTTGCCGTTGACTGGACGCAATCTCCGGCGGTGATTTATGCCACGACGGCGGAAACCACAGGCAATCGGCTTATTTCCCTGGTTGATTCGGGTCCGACTGCTGTGCCGACTGTGCTGGCTCAGGCATTAACGAACCATGTGGACACCACCAATGTGTTTCGCGGAGTGCGGTTTACGCCTAGCAACCTGGCCCCGATGATTACCGCCCAGCCTGCCAGTGTTGTGGAAACTGCAAATGGCACCGCCAGATTTACGGTCGCCGCGCTTGGAAGCCCGACGCTCTCCTACCAATGGTACACGAACGGCGTCCCGGTTGCCGGAGCTACAGCAAGCTCGCTTGCGTATGACAATGTTACGACGTTTGAAAGCGGCACAGTTTTTAAAGTGGTTGTCACAAACGGTTATGGAGCTGTCACAAGCACCAACGCGACACTGACTGTCAATGCGAACTTCTTCATCGGACATAATCTGGCCGTTGTGTCGGTGGGCGGCCCAGGCGAATTTGTCAGCTCGAGCGACACTGGAAACTCAGTTCACATTCTTCAATTCACACCCGGCGGAACGCCGATCAGCACGCTTGATCTTCCCACTTCCGGGCCCGAATCGTTCGCGTTGGATGGCTCCGCGACGGAAGGCTTCATGACGATGACAGAAAACGGGCAATACCTGGTGCTTGGCGGTTACAATGCCGCGCCTGGAACTGTGACTGGCGGATTGGCGGCATCGACCTCAACCAATGTCCCGCGCGCGGTGGTGACAATTGACGGCAACGGCAATTATGCAATGCCCATCGCCAATCCGAACATTTACAGCACGTTCAACATTCGCGGCGCTGTGTTCGATGGGACAAACAATTTCTGGGTTTCTGGCGGCGGCGCACCATCAGACCCGAAGGGGGTATTTTATGTCGGCACACCCGGTTCCATCGGAGCTTCGGCAGTTCAGGTTGATGTCGGAGAAACCGGGACTGGCAATGAGCGAGTCCTCAACATTTTCAATGACACTCTGTATATTAGCACTGGTTCCGTGAGCCACGGCATTTTTGCTCTGACCGGTCCAAATTCACCGCCGCCGCCCATCGGCCTTCCTACAAATCCGCCGATCCAGGTCATCGCGCAGCCAGGCTCCGCGAGCGGTCCTTATGACTTCGCGTTCGATTCGGGCAATACGACTTGCTATGTCGCTGACGGGAACCTTGGGGGCATTATTAAATACACCAACAATGCTGGCTCGTGGGTTTCCAATTATATGATTCCTGCAGGTGGACCTGGCACGAACGTCGGCGGACTTGCCGTGGACTTTACGCAAACTCCCGCCGTTCTGTATGCGACGACTTTGCTGTCAGGCGCTGCGGGCAATCAGTTGATCAGCATCATCGATTCTGGTGTGGGCTCCACAGCGACCGTATTGGCTACTGCAACCGCGAACGCCGGCGGCAGCAATTATTTCCGCGGCGTGCGATTTGTTCCCGGAGAAGGGCCTTCGATCACGAACGAACCGGCGCCTGTTGTCCAGGCTGCGGGCGGCGATGCGACATTCACGGTCGGTGTCAGCGGCACTCCGCCATTCCAGTATCAATGGTACACCAACGGCACGGAGGTCGATGGGGGGACCAATTCGTCCGTGACCCTGACCGATTTGAATCTTAATCAGACTGGAACCATGGTGGCGGTCGCCGTTAAGAATGGTTATGGAACGACGGCGAGCGGTAGTGTGCTTTTGACCGTTCAGACTCCAAACTCGCCCTTCAACGTCGGCATCAATCCGCCGACGAGCCTTACAGTGAATGCGGGAGGGACTGCTTCATTCACCGCATCAGCGGTTGGGGCAAATTTGACTTATTACTGGCAGCTTAATGGCGCGCCGCTGACAGATGGCGCTTCTGTGTCAGGCTCCAGCTCCCCGACGCTTATCATCAGCCCGGCGTTTGCGACATACAATGGAACCTATACGGTCACGGCGAGCAACAGTTTTGGAGCGCAGCCTGCGACCAATTCCGCGACGCTGACTGTTATTGATCCGATCATCACCGCACAGCCAATGGGCTCGACGAATCTGCCGGGCGTCACCACAACGCTTTCTGTCACAGCGATTGGCGCGCCGACCTTGGGTTACCAATGGCTTTTGAACGGATTGGCGTTGTCGGGGGCGAATGCCACCACGTTGTCGGTTCCCAATGCAGGCACCATCTCGTCGGCCCAATATTCTGTGATTGTTTCCAATGGCTTGGGCAATTCCGTCACCAGCGCGGTGACGACTGTTGCGTTCACTCCCGTCTTGCTGAAGGACACATTCTCGTATCCCAACGGAAATCTGTTCGGCGACGCCGGTTCTCCCTGGACCGACATTAACGGCAGCAATCCAGAAATTGTCACAAATGGCAGGGTGCAGGTCAGCGAAAGCAACGCCACGACGGATGCGCAAAGTCTGTTCAGCATGCCGGTCAACGGCACGGTGGTGTGGTCGAGCTTCACCATCAACTTGAGCGTCCTACCCAGCAATCCGGGCGGCGTCTATTTCGCCAATTTTGAGGACACCAACTTCGGTTTCTTTGGGAGGATTTTCACACTGACTTCCAACTCGCCGAGTTTGACCCCGAACATGTCGCCGACGGCGTTCCCTGGCACGTATCGCCTTGGCATTGCGAACGGGCAGAACGACTCCACCCCGTCTGCTTCCAGCGGTCCGAACGTTGTCGTGCCTTTGGATCTTGCGCCTGGGATTGATTACACAGTGGTCTTCTATTTGGACCTTAACAGCCAGGTCTCGGGAATGGCGATCAATCCGGCCACCCTCAGCGATGTCACTGCGGCGAGTGTTGGCGGCGTCAGTTCGGGCGCTGCGACGGACGGCATCAGTCCGACCAATGCGATGGCGGCGTTCGGCTTGCGGCAACGCACCGACTCGACTCCAAAAGGAGAGGGTGAAGGGGTTATGGAAATGGACAACCTGGTTGTATCCTTTGATTGGAACGGCGCTGGCAGCGGCTACTCCGTTGTGACGCAAGACGTGACGGCGACCAATCCGATCATTGGGTTGCAGCCGGTTGGAACGACCAATTTTTCGGGAACTTCCTACACGATGGAGGTTGCGGCTTCGGGAATCGGAACAGCGGGCAGCGGCCTTACGTATGCCTGGTATTTTGGTGGCACACCGTTGACTGACGGCGGTTCCATCACCGGGTCTGCGACGCCGACATTGAGTTTCAATCCGCTTCAAGCGACCAATAGTGGAACCTATTATGTGGTTGTCACGGGAGCGGTGGGAGGCCCGATTCAAAGCTCCAATGCCGTGATTCTTGTAAATACCGTGGCGACACCGCCTGTGTTTACGGTCCAGCCGGACGCTGACACAACTAATTCGCAGGGCGGAACTGTTATTTTGCATTCGCTTGCAACCGGCACCGGCCCGATTACCTATGAGTGGTATTTCAGCAATGCAGTCGATGTTGCGGCAGTATCTCTCGGTATTACGAACGCGGACCTCACACTATCAAGCCTGACGACTAATGAGACCGGCACTTACTTTGTCATTGCAACGGGTGACAATGGTGTGTTCCAGACGCAGAGCAGCAACGCGTTCTTGACTGTCACCGGGCCGAAGAGTGTGACAATCGGTTATCTGCGCAGCTTGCTCAACCCGGTAACATACCAACCTTCTGACGCATCGACGTTCTATACTGTTACGGGCGTCATCACTACTGCGACGAATCAGACGACGGGCAACACCGCTTCCTATTACCTGCAGGACAGCACTGGAGGCATCAATCTCTTTGTCACCTTTGGAGCGGATTTCCGTCCGGCCCTTGGCGACGAAGTTACAGCGACAGGAACGCTCTCTTCGTATGTGGACAATTATGAGCTGGATGTCTCCGAAGGTACGACTGGCTATACTAACTTCGTCGTGGGGACGAATTTCCCGATGCCGACGCCGATTCTCTTCCCGTGGGGAAATGATGTTGCGCCGCTGTCACCGGAGCTTTCGACCAACGTTGAAGGATCGGTGGTGGTGATCACCAATCTTTACTTCGCGGCTTACACGCCTGGCGCGCTGTTCACCAACCAGAATTACATAATCACCAACAATTCCGGCGAACAGTACACGGTGTTTATCAGCGATCAGGATACGAATTTCGTTGTAGGGCAACCGATACCGCCGTTTGCCACGAGCATCGCGGGGCCTTTGATCCAGGATGACGGAACAATCGGAATCTCGTTCACGGTCTGGTCCAATCTCGTGGCGCCCGCGTCCTTGCCGCCGCTGACAAACATATTGAATTTGTCCGCCGGGTTGTCCACGGTCACAAACACATCGGGAACGAACAGCATCACGCTGAACTGGACGGCGGTTCCGAGCAATTACACCTACAGCGTCTGGTATTCGGCGGATATAACAAAGCCGTTCTCAAACCTGGTGTCGGGCCTTGTCTTCAGCAATACGCTGGGAACATACACGGATTCCAACGCGACCAACGCGATGAAATTCTATGAGATTGTCAGTCCCTAATGAACGAAAGGCCGCGCGCGAAACATGGTCGGCAACATGAAAACGCGAGGCTTTACGCTGATTGAGCTATTGGTTGTCATCGCCATTATTGCGATACTGGCGGCGATGCTCCTGCCTGCGCTGTCCCGCGCCAAGCAGCAGGCCCAGCAGGCCGGCTGCTTGTCAAACCTAAAACAATGGGCGCTGGCGGAGCAGATGTATGCGGGGGATAACCGGGACTTTCTGACGACCGACGGAATGGGCGATTCCGAGGATTACACAGGCACGTATCCGTATGGAACGGCGGCCGACCCGACGGCGTGGTTTAACTTGCTGCCGCCGTACGCGGCTGGCAGAACGCTGTCTTCGTACGCGTCAAACAAGGTTGACTTCATCACCGGGGCGCCGACAAGCAAGCCGTACTCGTATATGCCCTTTCCCGGCGGCGCGGGAAGCCCGTTCTGGTTTTGTCCCGCCATTCAAATGACGATGGCCCAGGCGGCGACGCAATTGGCCACGGCCCCGGAGACCTGGCCCTCGGTGGGTTACTTCGGTTATTGCCAATCCCTTGACTTGAATAAAGTGATTGGAACTTCCACCTCCGGAGATCCTTTGGGAAACACTTATCCCTATGGCAAAATGCCAAAAATATCGGGCCTGCCCAAGCCCGCTGCGACGGTGCTTTTGTTTGACGCCGCGTTTAATCCTTTCACCGAGGTGGATAACGACGGCGCAGCATACAACAACCAGCTTCCGGGCCTGCGATTCAAGAGCCTGGCTTCGCGGCATTCCAAGGGCGCTGTTCTTAATTTTTGCGACGGCCATGCCTCTTATTACAGGGATTCCTATTTGACGAACGGCGCGAATTTCGGCGCGAAGCTGGAAGCGCCGGTCGCGGATGTCATTTGGGATCCTGCGTATAGGGTTTTTCTTGGAAATTGATCTGCGGCGTCATTTGGGGGTGCATCTTACTTTTTGGCCCACCCCAACGGAGCGAATTAATTTTGTCGTGGAACTGCATAGGGTTTTTGAAGAGCCCTCACAGGGCTTTTGAAGTGTTAAATTCGGTCATCCAGGGGCGACGCTTCGCTCTGCCCCTGGCTGTAATGACAAGGCCTTTCAGGCCGTTCAAAGGAAACTGCCAAAAAAATGAGATACGCCCCTTCTCTTCTCATTTGGAGTCGCCGTGGAATGACTGGCCGGACTCAAACAACTTTTGGAATTTCTGCGCTTGGGCTTCGAGGGTTTGCTGGCCTTGGGCCTTGGCAAGGTTGCCGGCTTTTTCGACTGTGGCCAGGGCTTCCTTAAATCGTCCGGTTTCGGCGTACGCGGCTGAGAGAGTCAACAATATGCTGGGACGTTTTTCACCGGTAAGCTGACAAGCATGCTCCGCGAGTTCGACGGCTTGGGCGCCGTTGCGGAGTTCGGGCCGGGCATCAGTTGCTGCGATCCACGCCAGATGTTGCAAGGCTTCGGGGAAATCCGGGTTTTGCAGCAACGCCGCCGCGTAATGACTCATGGCGTCGCGTGTTTGGCGGAGATGCTCTTCCGCGAGGCCGCACTGGAATTGCGCATTGAAGTGGGATGGATGTTCCTTTGCCAGTGGAAGGAGAATTTCCGCAGCCTCAGACCATTGTTCGTTCTGGTTGAGCGCCTGGCCAAGATTAAACTCCGTGTCAACGGCTCCGGGGTTCAGCTTCAAAGTTTGACGAAGTTCACGGATGCCTTCCGGCAGGTGTCCAGTTTGCAAATAATCTATCGCCAGGTTGTTGTGGGCCTCGGCCTGGGTCGGGTCTAGTCGCAACGCTTCCTCGTAATGGCCGATGCTTTCCTGCCAGCGGGCTTGTTTTGCGAGGGCCATGCCCCAATCGCTTTGTGCGGCGGCTGAGTCTGGGTTTGTGCTGAGGGCGGCCTTGTAATGCTTGACGGCTTCGTCGTATTTGCCTTCTTTTGTGAGGATCAACCCGACCATCACGTGGGCGGCGTCGAAGTCCTGGCGGAGTTTCAATGCCTGCCTGAACTCGGTCATCGCGTCGTTTGTCTGGCCTTTTCTTTCCAGTGCGCGGCCAAGGAAGAAATGGGCCTCGGGATATTTCGGTTTGCAATCGAGCGCCCGGCGATAAAGGGCGATCGCGCTGTCGAGATTGCCGGTGTCGGCATCCATGCTGCCCTTGAGCGTCATGGCGAGATAATTGTTGTCAGTGATTTCGATCGCGCGACCAAAGAGCGTTCCAGTGTCTTTCCAATAGCCGAGTTCATTGGAAGTGGCGGCAACGAGGATTACGGCGACGATCGGGATTAAAATTTTTATCGCGGGGGAACGTGTTGTCCATTCCGCAAGGCCCCAAACGACGATTATAAAAAACCCGATTGCCGGCAGATAAAGATAACGGTCCGCCCACGCCTGACCGCCGACTTGGACAAATCCGACCACGGGGACGAGCATACCGAGAAACCAGAGCCAGCCTACCGTTAGGTAGGGGCGTAGTCTGATGCAGGCGATGGAAATTATTGTGACAAGCGCGAGGCCGACGGCAGCCACCAGTCCCAGGAGCAAAGATTCGTGGCGCTCGTATGGATAGTAGGCGGACAAATGCCATGGAAAAATCAGAAGGCGGATGTAAACCCAATAGGAGATCATCGCGTGATTCAGCCGGCCGATAAGAGGCAATTCGACCTCGGAAGCGACGGCTTTGTCTTTGCTTTGCGCCCACATCGTTACGCCGCACCAGGCCACGCTCAGGAGGAGCAATGGCAATTTTTCGATGACTAGACGACGCCAAACGGGCCAGTCCAATCCTTTGACGCGTTGCAATGGCCACAAATCCAAGAGCAGCAGGACGAACGGCAAAGTGACGGCCATTGGCTTTGACATCAGCGCCAACAAAAAAAGTATTGTCACCGTGGTGTAGCGGAATTTGGAATTGGATTCCTGCGCTTTTAGATATGCCCATATTGCGAGGAAGCAGAAGAATGCGCAGAGGACATCTTTGCGCTCGGCGATCCAGGCGACAGATTCGACGCGGGTTGGATGCAAAGCAAACAATGCGGCGACGCATGCGCTGGGCCAGATTCCGGAGGTCATTTGCGCGAGGAGAAAAAACAGCAGGATGGAATTTGCGGTGTGAAGGAGGATGTTTGTCAGATGGTGGCCCCAAGGATTTAACCCGTAAACCTGGGTGTCGGTCATGTGCGAAAGCATCGTGACCGGATGCCAATTGCCGGCGACGACGGCGTGGAAGGCCCATGCAATGTTCTCGGCGGTCAGGCCGGAAACCACATGGCGATTTTCTGTGACGTAAGCCTGATCGTCGAAGGTCAGGAACTGGAATCGCAGAGCCTGCGAATAAACCGTCAATGTCACCGCCGCCAGGGCAAGGGAAATCCGGAGCTTGAGGCGGTTGTCGTTGTTCATTCGCCGGCGACAGGATGCACGGCGGGGAAACACGGGTCAATAGGAACGGTTTATTTCCTTGAGGCGGGTATGGTTTCCTGATGTATCACGGACGCATCGGCGAGGCGTCCCTACCAGTCAACTGCAAATACAGGGGGTGACTTAGTTAATTCTGTGGCGGGCCGGACAAGGGAACGGTGCGATAGATGCGCTCGCCGGATGCCGAGGCGTCGGGATCGACGAAGTCAATTGAGCCGTTGACGACTTGATTGGTGCAGATGGGCGTCCAATTGACAAGGTCGGTCGAGTAATCAATGTGGAACCACGCGCCGTCGGGGCCATTCAGAGAGAGGTGGAACGAACGGTCTGGAAGGAGCGCGCCGCCGCTGGCCGCTCGAGGACCGACGTTGTCAATAATTAGAGCTTCGGCGTTGCGCGGGAAGCCCAATTGATACGGCGGAGGCTGGTTGGTTGGAATTTCGAGCGTTAGAATCACTGTGCTGCTGAAATTTGAGGCTGCATAGATGGGGACAAGCGTGATGTCCGCTTCGGCCTGTCCTGCGGGGATGGTCACGCTTCCGGGAAGCGCGAGGTAATCCGCGCCATTGGTTGCGGTTCCACCAATCGTGTAGTTGACGACAAGGTCATTATTCGTGTTGCCTCTTCGGAAGACAGAAAATGTGGCGTCGTTAGGGCCGCAGTTTGTGATCCGAGTTAAAATGGACGTGGGCGATTGCCAATTGCTCCACGAAAGCGGGCCACCGAGCCACGTCCAGCAATTTGTGCCCGCAACGGCGATGGGATCAGTCGCGACGATGCTGACGACATCTGGCGCATTGGAAGGCGACGGAGGAGGCGGCAAAATTGTGATATTGACAGGCGCTGAGGTGGACAAGCTGCCTCCCAACACCGTTGCGAGCGCCGTCAGCGGGTAATCGCCGGGGGGCGGGTTGGTCCAGGTTAATGCAAATACATTTGACAGCAGGGGGCCACTTGGACCAGTCGGCGGGTTACCGAAAGAGATTGGACCCGACTGAAACTTTTTCCCTGAACCGAGCGCGTTAGTTCCGGCGAAGAATTCAACAGTAACAGAATGAAGCGGGGGAGCTTCTACATAGGCAAGCATCGTCACATTGACCGGCGACCGGAAAGCGGACTTGTCGGGCGGGCTTGTTATTCGTACCGGGACCGGCGGAAATGCCGGATTGTTCACGAAAAATGACACGGTATCTGAGGCTACGGAAGATTCATTTGCGTCAGACGCGACGGCGGTGAGAATGTGAGAGCCGATGGTCTGGATTGTCCAATTGAAGAGATAGGCAAGACTACCCGGCGGCAAGCCGGGCGAGCCGGGCGGATCGACGACGGCTCCATTTGAGACGACGCCAATGGACTCGCCGTTATCAAAAAATTCAACAGTTACCGGGAAACCATTCGAAACGCGCACGCCTGCGATCAACTCGATATTGGTTGGTCCCGAAATCGTTTCACCGTTGGTGGGATTGGCAATATCCACAAAGAGGGACGAGTTCCTTTGCACGTTGATCTGAACTTTGTCTGAACCGATCAAAGTGCCGTCCGAAGTGGAGGCCGAAGCCTGGACGTTCCAAGTGCCGAGAAGCGCATTCGACCAAGTGAATGTGTAAACGCGGGTCGGAGGATCGAGCGAGGTGAAATTCGAGACGGTTCCCAGAAGCAGTATCGGCGGAAGTAAATCGCCAGCTTGGGTTGCGGTAAAGTTGACTGCGCCAACGTCTCCGGTCGGGTTGTAAACTGAGACAATGAATTGGATGTTTGCGGGAGCGACAAAGTTTGCTCCGTTGGTGGGCTGAGTGAATTGGACGGTTGGCGGTGGATTCGTTTCCGTTCCGATGGTGATGGTAACTGGCGACGAGGAAATTGTGTTTCCGTTTGTATCGGTTGCCAATGCTGTGAGCGAGTGTGTTCCGGGAGAGTCGTTGGTCCAATCGAAAAAATAAGCGTGACTAGCCGGCGGCAGGCCCGGCGACCCGGGCGGGTCCACTACGACCCAATTGGATACCACGCCAATGGATGTTGCGCCGTCGAAAAACTCGACTGAAACGGCGGCGTCATTCGTGGTGACAACGCCTGCGATCAATTGGATGTTTGTTGGACCCGGGAATACAGCGCCATTGGTGGGGCTGGCGATATCGACGAAGAGGGAGGAGTTGCCCCGCACGGTGACCTGCGCGGAATCTGAGCCGATTGCAGTTCCGTTCGAGTTGACTGCGGTGGCTTCGATGGACCAGGCGCCAACAAGAGCGTTGGACCATTCATACTTATAAAATCGAACCGGAGGATCTATCGCAATGAAGTTTGTGACGGTTCCGAGAATAATTATAAAAGGCGTGTGGACTCCGCCTCCGGCGGGCGCCGCAGAAAATACAACTGAGGCAATGTCGGTGGCGGCATTTGGGTCGTTCACTGCGGCGCTGATCAGAATGTCTGCGGGAGCGAGATAGGTTGATCCATTGGTGGGCTGCGTTATGGTGACGACCGCCGGGGAATTCGTGTCGCTGTCCACTGTGATATTGACAGCCTCGGATGTGATGGTAGCGCCGTTGGTGTCGGCGGCGGTCGCGGTGATGGAGTGATAACCGACGGGTTGATTGCTCCAGTCAAACATGTAGATGTTGCCGGCGGGGCCTGCGTCGATGACAACGCCGCTTCCGAGACGATTTGCTCCATCGAAGAAATCCACATTCGTTATTGTGTCGTTGGTCGCGGAGATGGCGGCGATGAGGCTTATATTGGTTGGCTCCGGAAAAGTTGCGCCATTTGTTGGGCTGGTGATGGCAACTGAAAAGCTAGTATCAGCTATTACTGAAATTTCGATCGGCTTCGAAGACGCCTCCGTGCCATCGGCGCTGACGGCCACGGCGGAAATCAACCAGTCTTTACCATAGAGCGCGTTGGACCAAACAAAGCTGTAAGTCATGTTTGGCGGATTGTCAGGAACGCCGTTGGTAGCAGTCCCAAGTTCGATAACCAAACCGGTCGGGAGCGGAGAGGCCCTAAAGGAGACATACTCAACGCTTCCAAGCGGATCATTCACCAACGCGTTAAAGTCGATCTCCGCGCCTGCAGTGTAAGTGGAGTGATTGCCCGGGTCTATAATGCTGATTGAAAAGTCACCGGTCGATTGCGCGTGGACGATGCTTGCAAGCGCAGTGAAAATTAAAGCGGCAGCGGTTAAAAAAATCCGTCGTCCTGAAAATAACAGCGATTTCATAAAATGCCTCGTGTCATCCCCTTTTGGTTCCCAACTACAAACTGAATCACAGGCGCGGGGTGAAGTCAAACTGAATGATTTGTCCGCGGACGCCTCGGCGAGGCGTCCCTACGTCGAAGTTTTATGGATGAGCGGAGGCTTGTTCGCATTTGGGAATGTGTTAAGATGGCGAAAATTTTTTATGCCTGCTGAAACTTTGAGCTGTCCAATGTGCGGAGCGGCGGCGGCGACCGATGCTTCGCGGTGCGAACATTGCGGGGCGCGTCTGGCGACGGTCGCCTGCCCGTCCTGCTTCGGAATGATGTTCATCGGCCAAAAATTCTGCCCTCATTGCGGCGCGAAGGGTGATCGGGAGAATCCAAGCGAAAATGCGAAGCCCGCGCCCTGCCCTCGTTGCAAAACAAGCATGGAGGCGATTACAATTGGCATGACATCGCTCCGTGAGTGTCCAAGTTGTGAAGGCACATGGACGGATGGCGACACGCTTCGGCAAATCTGTGAGAACCGCGACCAGCAGTCGGTTGTGTTGGGGATGGCGACTCATTTGCCGTCAAACGACGGTCTCCAGATTGAGAAGCAAATTCGGTATCTTCCGTGCCCGGCCTGCGGCCAGTTGATGAACCGCGTCAACTTCGCGAATTTCTCCAATGTCATCGTCGATGTTTGCAATCACCACGGAACGTTTTTTGATCGCGATGAACTTCGGCGGATTGTGGAATTTATACGTGACGGCGGTTTGGAAAAGGCGCGTTCCAGGGACAAGGAAAATCTGGAGGCGGACCGGCGGCGCGCGGCTTCGGCGATCATTATCGCAAGGGGCGAGCGACCGATGTGGGATGACGCGGAATGGCATGGCGCTGTATCGTCGGTTGCGCGGGCGGTGCTCGATATTTTTGAGTAATAGGCGAACGACGAATTTCCCGGCATGAAGATTCTTTGCGTTCACGCGCACTTTGACGATTTTGAATTCTCGGCGGCGGGAACCTTTGAACTTTGGCGCAGGAAACTTGGGGCTTCGCTGAGAGCGCGCGTGATTGTCTGCACGGATGGACGCGCGGGACATCACTTTCGAACGCGCGAAGAGACTGGGAAAATTCGATTGCGGGAACAGGAAGAATCCGCGCGGATTGGCGGCTATGAGTTTGAACTGCTCAAACTTCCCGATGGAAATGCGCCGCGGGAAGCCTGCCTGCAGGTCAGCCCTGCCCTGCTTGCGGCGTTGTGGAAGGCGATTCGAGAATTCGAACCGGATTATCTTTTTTGCCCGCCGATTCCGGCTGATCCGCTGGCGGGAATTCATGTTGACCATGTGGCGGTCGCGGAGGCCGTGCGGCAGGTTGCCTACATGCTCAATGTTCCGCACGCCTTCACCCCGGAATATCCGGCGGACGAAACGAAGGCGGTCCAATGCAAGGCGCCGGTCATTATTAATTTATTTGACAGCTACATGGCGGGCGCGAACGCGTGCGACATCGCGGTGGATGTGGAACCGGCGTTTCAAAAAATTTGTGAAATGTCGTGGCGCCACCAATCGCAGGTCACGGAGTGGCTTCCCTGGGTGGGACGGCATGACATGGCCCCGCCGCGCGATCTGGACGAGTGGTCGCAAACGCTTCGGATTCGATTCGAGAAGAAGAATCGCAAGCTTGGCCTGGCGTCGCCGGGCGCGCTGGAATTGTTTGTTGTCACGGCGTGGGGAGTTGTTCCGTCGTTCGAGCAGATCGTTCACGATTTCCCGAACATTGTCGCCGAGGCTTCAAATCTTGATGGGCTTAGGCAGCGGTTGGACAAGTTTAATTAACACTCCGGCAAAAAACCTTGTTGCGGGGGCGGTTTTCTGCTTTTGAACTAGCGTGAGTTATTCCAAAGGCGTCTGCCAGCATTGCGGCGGCCACATCGCATTCCCGTCGGAGGGCGCGGGACAAACGATTTCCTGTCCGCATTGCCAATGGGATACCGTGCTCAGCGTTAAACGCGCGCCGTCTGTGGAGATCAGCGGCGGGGCGGCTTCCCAGAAGCGCGTATCCATTGCGTTTGGAATTGCCGCGGCGCTTGTGGCGGTGATGGGGATTGTGGTTTTGCTTTTTTTGAAACAGACTCCGCCCGAATCTCAGCCGCCGCAACAGCCTGTTGCCGTGTCAACGAATATTACACCTGCCCCGCCCGCAAAACCGGTTGTGGAACCGGACCCGTGGCACGGATTGAAGGCGGGGAAAATATCTCTCGAAAAATCGGGCGATGGCCGGGTTGTTCATGCGGTCGGAACTGTGCGCAATACTTCGGATCATCAACGATTTGGCGTGAAGGTTGAACTGGATGTTCTTGACGCGCAGGGGAAAAAGATCGGGTCCGCCACGGATTACGCGCAGATGATCGAGCCGGGCAAAGAGTGGAAATTCAAGGCCCTCGTGACTGATCGCAACGCAGACAGCGCGAAGATTGCGGCCATCAAGGAGCAGGAATGAAGGGAAAGAATCTCCGCTCCGTGAACGGGCCGTTGAAAAAAGAACCTCCTCTCCCCTGCCCTCTCCTCCACAAGTGTGTGGAGGCGAGGGAGAGAACACCGCGCAGCGAGTTCAAGTGTTCAACGCAGTTTAGTTGGTTAATGGTTGCCGCGGTGTGTGCGTTGATGGTTCAAGTAGCGGGGTTGTTTGGCGCGGGATTGGATGATCAGTATAGCGTTTTTGGCTGGGGGACCGGGCAAGGTTTGTTGCCGCAAAGTTCAGTCCTTGCGATGACGCAGACGCGCGATGGTTATCTCTGGCTGGGAACACTCAACGGGCTTGTGCGTTTCGATGGCTTGCATTTTAAAGTTTTCGACGAGAGCAACACGCCGAAGCTGGACAGCGTTCGCATCGTGCGCCTTTTTGAGGACAGCAAAAGCAATCTCTGGATTGGCACGGAAACGGCGGGCGCGGCGTTGATCCAAAACGGGCAAGTCCATCCGTTGAGCATCGGCAAGGGACGACAAAGCGGGCATCTGGTTTCGATTTGCGAAGACTCGACGGGCGCAGTCTGGTTGTTGACAGAGGACGCGCAATTGGCGCGTTACGCGAACGACAATATGGATGTCTGGAATCTTGGCCTTGGCCGGGGGCGCTCGGTTGTCGCGGAAAAGAGCGGGATGGTGTGGATTGCCGTCGAGAACCAAATCATCGGCGTCAAAGCGACTGACGTTCACTCGAAAGCGCCTCTACCGCTGGTTCCGGGGTTGCCGGTGGGACGGGTTGATTTGCTGTTGACCAGTCAATCGGGAGGTTACTGGTGTCTTGCGGATGGAGACATTCGGAAGTGTTCCGGGACAAATATTGTTCGCGAATTGGCCCGATATCCATGGATTCAGACTCAAGGCAACACGATCAAAGCCGCTTGCGAGGACCGAGACGGCGATCTCGTAGTTGGGACGGGCGGGCCTTCGGGAGAAGGAGTGTTTTGGTTTAATCAACAAGGTCATGCGGCGCGCATTTCCACGACAAACCATCTCTCGAATGATTCTGTTCTTTCACTCGCGGCGGATTCTGATGGCAATTTGTGGGTCGGTCTCGACGGCGGAGGGCTGAACCGTGTTACGCGACAAGTGTTTAAATTGCTGGATGATACTTACGGAAGTGTCGTCCAATCATTGTGCCCGGACGACAAGGGAGGGCTCTGGGTCAGCGCGAAATTCAATGATTTCAGTTATTGGAAGGACGGCGCGTGGAGCAGTGTGCAGGGGTTTTTCGGTTCGCTCAGTCGGTTCAATCCTACCGCCATTTTTGTGGACCGCGAACAACGCGTTTGGGCGGCGACTCGGCCCGCCACTGGTCCCATGTTGGGAACGGGGCTTTTTCGACTTGATGATGGATCCTTTCGTCCCGCGGAGGGGATTGACAACAATACGATTTCCGCGCTTTACGAAGATCGAAAAGGAACTCTGTGGCTCGGCACCGCCGGCGGGCTGGGTCAATGGAACGGAAAAGAGTGGCGCTTGTTCACGACGAACGACGGACTTTCCGCGAACATTGTCCACGCGATTGCGGAAGACCCGTCGGGCGATATTTGGATTGGCACTGGCGGAGGCGGACTTGATCGGCTTCACGATGGTCACTTTTCCGCGCTGCGGAAAGAGAACGGATTTCCCAGCGATAACATTTCGGCGATTTGCTCGGACGCCTCGAACGTCTTGTGGATTGGAACCGAGGCCAATGGGCTGGTTCGATTGAGCGAAGGAAAATGGACGCATTTTACCACGCAGAATGGGCTGACCGGAAATAGCGTTGACTATGTAATGGACGACGAAGAGGGATATTTATGGATCGGTTCCAACGCGGGTTTGATGCGGGTCAAAAAGAAAGACCTCAACGATTTTTCTGGCGAGCCAACAAACATTATTGCCTGTCGCGGTTATGACAAGCACGACGGTTTGCCGGCGACGGAATGCACTTTCGGTTCTCAACCGGCCGCGTGCAGGACGCCGGACGGCAAATTGTGGTTTCCAACGGTTGCGGGAGTGGTTTCTGTCAATCCGAAGGACATTCATTTCAACACAAACCCGCCGCCGGTTGTGATCGAATCAGTGATGGTGGCTGGAGCGGAATCGAACACCAATGGGCCTCATGCGGCGGTCGCGGCGGAAATCACAGTTCCGCCGGGCAGCAAAGATTTGGAAATTCAATACACGAGCCTCAACCTTGGGAGCGCAGATCGCGCGCGTTTCCAATACCGAATCGACAGCAATGAACTTTGGCACGAAGCGGGCAGCGCGCGTTTTGCGCGTTATCCGGCGCTTGCGCCGGGTCAATATCAATTTCAAGTGAGGGCCTGCAACGAGGACGGCGTTTGGAACGAAGCGGGCGCGAGCCTTGCGATCAATGTGCTCCCGTGGTTCTGGCAAACCGGCTGGTTTCACACGACAGTGATCGCCGCGATCCTTGCCATCGTCAGCGCGACGGTTTATTTCTTCGCTACAGGGCGGCTTCAACGGCAAGTGGCTGGCTTGCAACAGCAGCAGGCCTTGGAAAAAGAGCGCGCGCGCATCGCCCGCGATATTCACGATCAGGTCGGCGCAAGCCTGACACAGCTTGCGCTGCTTGGGGAGATGGTTGAAAGCGACAAGGATTCGCCGGACGAAGCGGAAGCCCACGCGCGGCAGATTTCTCAAACAGCGCGAGAAACAACGCGCGCGCTGGATGAGATCGTCTGGACGGTGAATCCGTCGAACGACACGCTTGAAGGATTGGTCAATTATATTTGCAAGCACGCGCAGGATTACCTTTCGGTGGCCGAGCTGCGTTACCGTTTGGATGTCCCGAAGGAATTGCCGGCCGCTTCGATTTCGCCGGAGACGCGGCACAACGTTTTCCTTGCGTCAAAGGAGGCGGTGACGAACATTGTGAAACACGCCCGGGCGACGGAAGCGTGGATTCACCTGCGGTTGGAGCCGGGAAAGTTCACGCTGGAAATCGAAGACAATGGGCGCGGATTTGAGGGTCCCAACGAAAAATCGACCCGGAACGGAATGCGGAACATGCGCAAACGGATGCAGGACATCGGCGGGGATTTCTTCATCGGCCCCGGTCGCCAGGGCGGAACGCTGGTGCGCTTGACGGTCCCGCTTGCTGTGAGTTAATCAATG
Organism: Verrucomicrobiia bacterium; assembly: GCA_036501665.1. Classification (GTDB taxonomy): domain Bacteria; phylum Verrucomicrobiota; class Verrucomicrobiia; order Limisphaerales; family Palsa-1400; genus DATAUD01. Next base: position 126,646 of record DASXZW010000061.1, on the reverse strand, counting down.
TCAATTACAATTTCCATCGTCGAAGACAATGACCAATTGCGCGGCACGCTTGCAAAACTGATCGGCAAGGCGGAAGGGTTTGAGTGCGTCAGCCAATACGGTTCGGCCGAGGCGGCGCTTGAAGGTTTGCCGAACGACAAGCCTCAAGTTGTGCTCATGGACATCAACCTGCCCGGCATCAACGGTGTCGAATGTGTGCGCCGTTTGAAGCAAATCTCGCCGGGGATTGCCGCGGTCATGCTCACGGCTTACGAGGATACGGAGAATATTTTCAATGCGCTGGCCGCCGGCGCGACCGGATATCTTCTCAAGCGGGCGCCACGCGCGGAATTGCTGGACGCCATTCGCGAGGTGCATCGCGGGGGTTCGCCGATGACGACGCACATCGCGCGGAAGGTTGTGCAATCTTTTCAGAAGGCCGCTCCATCGCCGCAACCGGACGGCATTCTTTCAGCGCGCGAACAGGAAGTGCTGGACTATCTCAGCCAAGGTTTTCTTTACAAGGAAATCGCGGAGAAAATGGGCATCAGCTACGAGACGGTCCACACTTATATTCGGCGCATTTATGAAAAGCTCCAGGTCCGCACGAGGACGGAAGCTGTTGCAAAGTTTCTTCGGCGCTAAAACATTTCGCGAACGGGAATAGACCTCCGAGGAAAATAGCGGCCAACTGCCAGGCGCTTACTTCTTTTCAACCTGGAAATACGCAATCGTCACCTTGCTTTTAAAAGGACCGATTCCGACCTTGGTGTTTAGCGAGCGATAATCCTTGCGGTTCTCAAAGCGAAGCTGGCCGTCAACAAAAAGTTTCATTCCATATTTCTGGATGTCCCAAACGACATCGTGCCATTCATTTGGAGAAATTAATCCGCTGCCTGTCGCCGCATATGGCTGACCGTTGAGCGGATCATGAACGCGCAATTCCCGCTCATTCAGTTCCCAGTTGAAGATCACCATTCCGGCGCCGCAATAAAGACGCAGATTGTAGCCGTCGGTTTGCGCGCGGGTGCGAATGACAAAAGGCGCTTGAAACGCCTGGGAAGTCATCAGACGATCGGCGGAATCAGTGGACGTTTGAATCGCAAGCCCGTCTGGTTCATTCGATTTCGACACGTTCTGTTCCGCAACCATTGAGTGCAGCAGATCACCCGGAACCTCGGCGAGGCCGCGCGCAGATGCGGGCGCAGATTTTGGTTCCTCTGGCGTTTCGATATCGAAACGATTCAGTTTAACCGCTCCAGAGTACGGCCCAAGACTGGCAAAACCTTTGACGCCCGCAAAATTTCCATTTGTCTCGCCGCGAATTTTTCCATCGACCCGGACGCGCATTCTGTTTGACTCGACGTCCCAAATAATCTCGTGCGGTTCGTGGGGAAGCAGAATGCCCTGATGCCGGAACGATTCAAATTTTGACGTGCGCGGAGATTCCATCAGCAACTCCTTTGCGCTGCCGTCCCAATTAAAAACGACCTGGCCCAAACCGTAGTGAAGCCGAAATTCGGCCAGATCATCCACTGTTAGTTTGACACGCATGGCAAACGGCGGATTGAGCAATGGAGCGGCTTGAAGCCAGCCGCTGGAGTTGGTGAAATGTTGCGCGCCGAGAACATCAATAACAAAAGGAAAATCGCGCGCAATGACTTCATCGGCCGGCGGCTCCGCCGGTTTTGCGACCGCAGATTCGGGAGTCGTTATTGGGCTGAGGACAGGGGCGGGCGCCATTTCTCTCCTGGGAGCAAAATGATAACACGTGTAGAAAAATGCGCCGCAAACAAGAATAGCGTTGACACCGAGCCAGGAGAGCCAAAAAACATAACGTGATTGGGACGGAACAGCGGCGGGACCCTGCGGGGACTGTGCGTCGGCAGGAGGTGACTCTTTGAACGTGTCTTCCTGCGGCTCAGCCAGGACGCCCTCCTGAAAGCCGTTTGCGCACAGGTATTCCCAGGCAAGATTTATTTCCTTAAGTCGTTCCTGGGCCTTTTTTCGCAGACGGTCATTTTCCGAAAACCGGTCTGGATGCCATATCTTAACGAGGTCGCGGTACTCCGCTTTGACTTCCTCAAAGGTAGCGCCGTGTGTGACGTTTAGTACGCGGCAACACCTGGAAGTTTCGTTCATGCGACCGAAGGTTTACGAAAACGCAGCGTTGGTTTTCAATTGCCAGAGAGCGCGAGTCCAACCTTCTGACACCATTCGCGGTAGGCAGCAGGCGCGATTTCGGAAGGCTTGATTTCGCTGCGGCCGCCCCAGAAAACGTTTGTGTAACTGACGGGAATTCCGCATTTTTTCAAATGCTCGTCGATGGCGGCTTTATGGGCGTGGAGAAGCGGTTTCTCCATTCCGTGCGCGACGCCCATGATGTTGACGTTATGAAACTCCGGCCCGCCTTCGCGCCAATAGGCGTGTGTCATGATAAAATGCCGCCCCACTTCCCTGCCCGTTTCGATTTCCCTCCCGATTGGCACAGCCCAATGAAACAATCCGTTGAACCGCGTCACGCGGTCGCCGTCTTTCAGCGTCTTGACGTGTTCGAGAAAAGTTGAAAACCGACCGATGATCTTGCGGCGATTGAAGTCTTCCGCCATTCTGCAAAAATCCTCCAACTCAAAACCAGCCTCCACAGCGCGAGCGCGCCAGATTTCTGGAACGATTTCCTCCACCTCGAATTCGCGCTTGAGCGCTGTCAAGACGCGCCACTCTGCTTCGTTGAGCTGGACGACCGAAACTTCAGTCACTTCGGCAGGCTCATCCGCACGCGCGCCTGGTTCCATGCCGCGACGCCGCATGTGCCCGACGCCGAGCGCGAAGAGACGCTTGGCGGGCATGATGCGAAAATGTTCCGCGCCCGTCTGTCGCGCGAGAAATTGGCAATGCGCCTCCAACGAAAAACCCTGCGGCACTTTGACTGTCGTCCATAGTTTATAGTTTGACCCAGTCGTCGCCGAATCAGTTGAACGCAGTACCACATGCCCGGAAAACGGGTCTTGCTGAAACAGGTAATCGAACGCCGCATCAAGGCGGTCCGCGGGAACTTGCCAGGCAACGAGCGCGCCTTGCGCGAGATTCGTTGCAAGCAATGTTTGCCGGACGCGCCGGATCGTTCCTGCCTGAACCATCGAGCGAATCCGGTCGATCACCGTATCGACAGTCAAATCGGTTTGCCGCGCAATTTCGTGAAACGGCTGGCGCTGAAACCCCTGAAGTTTGTCCTCGGAAACCGCGAGAATTCGGGCGTTGACGGGGTCACTGATTTGAGATGGTGCTGCAATGGAATTCATGCTGCTGCGATGGGCTATTTTGGCGCGGCGAGTTTTTGTTGCACTTCGCGGATTTCGGCCTGGAGTGTGTCGGGGCTGTGGGAGACTTTTACCAATTGTTCCAAATCCGCCAGCACTGCTTTCAGGTCTCCCTGCTGGCGGTCAACGCGCACTAATTCTCCCAGAATTTCCTCGTAATCGGCGGCCTCCGGCTTTTCTCCGTTGGCCTCCTGCTTGAGCCATTTGTCGCGCGCGAGAGCGAAGATGTTCCTTGCGACGCGCGGATCGTTTTTGCTGTAGAAATAAACGCGGCCCAGCTCCAGAAGAATTGCATAACTATCCGGGTTGGCGCGCAGGCCCTCGCGAAGAAATTTCTCCGCTTCGTCAGGCTTTTGCAGGCTGGTGCGCAACCAATACGAGGCGGTGATGTAAGTATCGACGCGTTTCGGGTCCAGCATCGCGGAAATTCGCAGCCAGGGGAGAATTTCGCCTTCGTTGCCGTTGCTGAGGTGGGTGTGAACGTTCGGGATAAAATGGCGGCCAAACCTCTCGATCCAATCCCTCGGGGGGCCGAGAAAAGTTTCTTCGTGGTGATCGTCATGACCGCTTTCGTGCTCGTGGGCTTCTTCGGTCAAATGCGAGCCTTCCCGGTTTCCCTGTCTGTCAAATATTGTGGGGTAAAAGCCGCTGTGAAAATAGGCGTCGGCTTCAGCAAAAAAATGGTTCGCAAACATCCGGCGGCTATCGCCCATAATCGCGGTGAGCATCCCTTCCGAGGTGTCGGTTTTGGCGCGAAGCCGGCTGAATTGCGCGTCCAAAATAGTCGCCATCGTAAAACAGCAAACGAGGAAAAAGAGGATGACGAGCCGGATCATGACGCCATAGGTTTCCGCTTGAACACTGCCCACGTCACGCCCAATAAAAAGCCGACGTACGCGACCGCGTAAATTGTCGCCCCGCCGCAAATCAGCCAATCAATCGAACCCCAATTATGCACCACCAAATCTCTCACGTCGTACCATTCCAAGTGCGGAATCACATAATATAAGGCATAAACGACGCCCCCGCCAAAACCCCTCATGCCGGTGGCAATTCCGTTGAGGTGCCCGCCCGCAAACATAATTCCCACAATGACAATCAGACAAATCGTCGCATTCGACGATGGCGCGGCAAAAACAATCGAGCCCAGCAGCACCATTGCAATGACGATGCCCAAACACATCCAGTGGAGCCAAATCGCTTGTATGTATGGCGCGAACGAAATGGTGTGCTCTTTCGACGCGGAGATGATTCCGAAAAAGAAATAGAAGACGATCAACGCTGTTCCGCACGCCGCCCAGCATCCGAGAAACTTTCCCACGATCAGTTCGCCGCGCCCCATTGGTTTGGCCAGCAATGGGAAGATGGTGCGGCTTTCGCGTTCCGCCGGAATTTGCCGCGCCGTTGTGGTCACCGCGATGACCAGCGTGGAAATCCAGATCAACAGGAGGCAAACATCCTTGAGATAGCGGATGATGCGGTCGTCATTGAAAAAATTCACAGAGCCGAGCAACAGCGTGATTAACGCGGTGAGGACAAAGAGCACGTAAAAATCCTTGCGCCGATAAAGCTCCTTGATGACCAATCCTGCGACGGCAAAAATATTATTCATGTGCGCGGCTGCGGCTGATAACCGACAATTTTAAGGAACACGTGCTCCAAGTCGCACTGGTATTGCTGCACCAGCGTAGCGACCGACCCTTCCACACGAAGCTTTCCCTGGTGCAAAATGCCGACTCTGTCACAGACTGTTTCGACCTCTCCAAGCTCATGCGACGAAAAGAACACCGTCTTCCCCTGCTCCTTTAGACGCTGAATGATCTCACGAACCTTCATTCGTCCCAATGGATCCAACCCACTCGTCGGCTCGTCAAGAATCAGGAGATCAGGGTCGTTGATCAGCGCCTGGGCCAGACCGACGCGTTGCTGCATTCCCTTGGAGTAACTTTTGATCAATCGCTTTCGGGCCTCCTCCAATTCCACCAGTTTGAGCACGGAATTGATCCGCTTCTCCCGTTCGCCGCGGGGCACCCGGAATATCCGGGCATAAAAGCGCAGGAGTTCTTCGGCGTTCAGAAACTTATAATAATAGGTCAATTCCGGGAGATAGCCGATTCGCGCGCGGGCGATTGGGCGTTTGACATCGACCCCGAAAATCGAAGCCGACCCGGAGGTTGCGTTCACGAACCCCAGGAGCACATTCATCGTGGTGGTCTTGCCGGCGCCGTTAGGGCCGAGAAAACCAAACACTTCGCCGGAATTGACGCGCAAGTTCAGCCCATCGACCGCCAGCTTCGCGCCTTTACCCCGCCCCAGATCGCGGTTTGGGTATTCCACCCGGAGATTCTGGATCTCTACTACAGCGTTCAATGGCGTCAGGATACGAAATGGAAAAATATTTGCTAGGCTTTTCCCCACGAGCCGCACAACATGGCCCGACATGCAGTCCGACGCGCGGATTTATGTCGCGGGCCACAGGGGATTGGCGGGGAGCGCAATTTTTCGCGAATTGCGCTCGCAAGGTTTCAGTCAAGTCATCGGCAAGACCCATACTGAACTCGACCTGCTGGATGCCGATGCCGTCAAATCTTTTTTCGATCGTGAACGGCCCGAATACGTCTTTGTCGCGGCCGCCAAGGTCGGGGGAATTCTCGCCAACGACACGTATCCCGCGGATTTCCTGTTCAACAATCTCCAGATACAGAACCATCTCATTGACAATGCCCGGCGGGCTGACGTCAAAAAGCTCCTGTTCCTCGGCAGTTCCTGCATTTACCCGAAAATGGCGCCGCAGCCGCTCAAGGAGGAATATCTTTTGTCCGGCCCGCTGGAGCCGACCAATCAATGGTACGCCATCGCAAAAATCGCGGGCATCAAGCTTTGCCAGGCATATCGACGGCAACACGGGTGCGATTTCATCAGCGTTCTGCCGACAAACCTTTACGGGTTGAACGACAATTACGACCTGAACAATTCGCACGTTCTGCCCGCGTTCATACGGAAGTTTCACGAAGCGAAGGTCGCCGGGGCGGAAACGGTCACTTGTTGGGGAACCGGCTCGCCGAGGCGCGAATTTCTTTTTGCCGACGACCTCGCCGCCGCGTGCGTCTTCCTGATGCAAAATTACAGCGACGAACAAATCATCAACGTCGGCTCCGGCACTGATTATGAAATCAAGGCACTCGCAGAGATGGTCCAGCGCATCATCGGGTTTAAAGGCCGCATCTTCTGGGACAAATCAAAACCGGACGGCACCCCGCGAAAGTGGATGGACAGTTCGCGGATCACTGCGCTGGGCTGGAAACCGAAGATTGATTTGGAACAGGGAATTCGACTGGCCTACGAGGATTTCGCGAAACGGCCTATCGTCGCCGTCACGAGTTCACTGGGGCACAAGATATGAGGAGGTCCAATCCGGCGGTGGTTGCTCTGCGCTTTGAAGTTGGGTTTTCCATTGGGCATCGGTGAGGCGTGTGTTGACGGGAGATTCAAACTCGTAGTGGCTTAGCACCGGGCCGGCATAGACCATGCGATTTGTCCCATTGTCAACCGCAAGCATGATCAAGTTTGCACTTCCCACGGCCTCTTCCAGGATAGCTCCCGGGTCATTGATAGGACCTGGCGCAAGAATAGTGCCCGGATCGGTTTGAACATCAGTGACCAGGGCGTCCCACTTATCCGACCCTTCGGTTTCGTCGAAATTGCCAAGCACCGCCCAATTCGCTGGCACATAGACATTGTGGTAAAACAATGCAGGATACCACCCATTATAAGTTTCCACTCCGTCGTAAAATGCAATTTGCTGCATGAAGTTTAGAATAAGATTCGTTTCGTCTTCCGTGAATGGCAATTGGGCCAACTCTTTCTGCGCCATGTCCTCCACAACCAGCATTTGCGCCGCAAAATTCGTAAGACAGTTAAATTCGGCCGATTGAATGGTCGGAAGATCATACTGAACGTTTGTAGATGGATCGACTTGGCTTGGAATGGTGATCGTGCCGGAAAGAGGCAATGCGGCGATCGCATTGGCCGCCAAAGTAGTCAAATTGTTCATTGCCTGCCAGAATTCCGGGCGCGGCTCGACATAGCCCGTCGGGTATTCGCAAAGAATAGGCTCACCGGCGACAGCTTGGGAGTCATACAATATTGTGTCATGTTTTAGCTGCGTCCATGATGCCATTTGGGTATTGAGATTTTTCATGGCCCAAGCCTGAGTCCGCATTACTTCGGGATATTTTGAATCAGTTGTGGGCGCAGACAGCGCCCGAAGTGCTCCGAGCCAGGCCGTGTACATACTGCTGGTCCAAGCCCCAGGATTCTGACTGTCTATGACATTCCGCACCGCTGCGAGATTTGTTTGATACGGCAGGCCATCGCGAAAGGGAGCGCCATTGGTATCCATCATGCGCGACGCAAGTTCAGGGGCAATAGAGTTGTCGCCGAAAACTGAAAATCCGACATCCAGGCAGCTCGGCCTCATCCGAAAATTCCAGTTGCCAGTAATGGGGTAAGTCACCTGAGAAAAAGCCCAGGCGTCCATCGTGAATCGCTGGCTGAAGACGGCGAAAGAACGCGGCAATTTGGGAACATCTTCAGTAAAAGGATCGTAGAAAAAGACGCTGCTGCTAAACGTTTCAACGCCGAGTTCGCCGGTTAGCAACTGCGTTTGCAAATTCGTCAGCGTGTCCAAACTTGTCACATCCGCAGGTGAATGGATATTCGCTGCGGAGAGGAGGCTTTCCAATTGGGGGAATGTCATGGATTCAGGAACCCCAACAAAACCGCGCAGTGCCTGGTCTAAAGCCAACCAAGCCGGGTACTGGCCACTTTGCTGTAACAAATAATCCAAAATAACCGTGGTGCCCAATTCCCGAATATCGTTCTCCTTGTTGGGGTCAAACGTCGCCACACGCAGGTCAATCAGCGAGCACCACATCATGGTCTGAAAGTAACGTTGCAACCGCACAGAATCAGTGTAATGACCGCGCGGCTGGAATTGCGAAAAATCGATGAGACGGTTTGTTCCAAATAAATTGAATTCCTGGAGCGTCAAACTTTGAATGGCCCCTAGCGCCGCGCTGACACGATTGTCTGTTCTGGGGTCCAACACGGCGCTCACCCCTTGCCCGGTCCAAAGGCTCTTGGCCACTGCCAGGAAAAAATCCGCGTCCTGGGCGCTCTGCGTGAGCGGTCCTGCTGGCTCAAAGAAGAGGTCGAGGTTTTGTACTTTCGGGAGTTGGGCCGCCATGCCATTTATCACCTGCTCCATCAAAGTGGCCAATTCCAATTCTTCCAATTCCTCCAGCAGGTTGTCGTATGTTCGGTGCCATGCCTGCAAAATTGAATCGGCAGAAATGAACATCGGCATCTGATCGCTCATGAGTTGGTAATAAACGTGTGCAAAGGTCTGATTGCCAAGGCGCTCACTGACAACGAACCCATTGGTCTGAAAGATGGCGAATTCGTTGCTGTTGAGCCGGTAGTCCGTCCTCCGTTGCCCCTCATAGTTTGTGTGGGTTTCATTCCAGACCGCCGGGTCGATGTTGAAGTTTGTCCAATATTGGGCCGTCGTCGGGTCCCAATCCAATTGGGGGAGATAAGACGGAAGCGGGTAATTTGTCAAAAATCCGCCGATGGACATCGACTGCAATTGGGCCATTTGGGATGCGAACAACGTGTTATAACCGAAGACATCAGCGCCACCGCTGGCGGTTTCCTGGGTATTGGGCGAATTGGTTGAGGCGATCGCCCGATAAAAGCTCAGGTTGGGTGCATTGAGAATTGGCACGTCAAGCAAAGGGCCAGATGCCCCGCTGATACCGCGCAACTTGCCGCCGATGGGTTTCCAGCTTACCAAATCCTGGCTGCCGAAGATCGTATATTCAGGAAAAATTGAACCCACTGCCGGGTCGAAAATGGTTGACGGCACTGAAAGATGTATCCCGCTGGAATCATTGCTTATTCCGAGAACCACTTGTCCCCAACACAATTGAGCCGGCCAGCATAAGGTCAGTCCGACAAATACCCAAAAAAGGTTCGTGGGGAACTTAAGAACTGCGGACGAGTATTTGCCCTTTGAAGGAGCCGGAACCGAATCAAGCAGCAATTTGCCATTCATAAAATCCTCCGGAAATCATTTCAAATCGTAGTCGAACATGAAAACTCTGTCAATCTAACAATTTGCGAACGTAATCAAACCGACAAATTGCTTGGTTGGCTGTTCTGTCGCGATTACAATGCGGTGATGGTTCATGTTGGAATCGGTTATGACGTGCATCCGTTGGCACTGGGACGAAAATTGATCCTGGGCGGAGTTGATATTCCGCATCGGCTCGGCCTTAGCGGGCATTCTGATGCGGATGCTTTGATGCATGCCATCTGCGACGCCGTTTTGGGAGCGATTGGCGAAGGCGATATCGGCCAGTTTTTCCCGAATACTGATCCCCGATGGAAAGGGGTCGCGAGCAAAGTATTTTTGCAAGAAGCCGCGCGGCAGGTTAGCTTTCGTAATGGCCGGATTGTCAATGTGGACGCAACTGTGATTGCGCAGGAGCCGAAAGTGATGCCTCACGCGCATGCGATGAAGATCAACATCGCCGAGGCGTTGGGGATCAATCCCAAAAAGGTCGGCATCAAAGCGACCACCAATGAGCATCTCGGTTTCATCGGTCGCGAGGAAGGAATCGCCGCGATGGCGGTTGCGAGCGTCGATGTCCCTGACAGCAATTAAATGCCAAAGGCAGAGATCAGTTGGAAACGTGAAACGCCCGAAGGCGAAAAGCTGCAATGTTACGCGCAACACGTGGGCAAGCAGTGGTTGTTTTATCAACGTGGGAAACGATTCGATCAATGGCAACTGGTTGCGAATCCGCCCGTCGAAGATTGGCTGGCGCTGCTCGATTCCGTTCGCCGCAGGATCACGCGCCGTTTGCAGCGGCCCGAAGAGGAGGATCGCTTGCGAAAGATCATCTCGGAACGTTTTCCGGGAACGAGCGTTTGAGTTTGACCTCATACAAAGAGTGAAAAGAAAGCCGGTCATATTGGTGACACCAAGCAGCGACAAGAAAGGCGCGGAATTTTCCGACGCCTCGATCAGCCTTTCGAACCTTTACACGGATGCCATTATTGCCGCGGGCGGATTGCCACAAGTGCTTCCTGCGACGACTTCCAAGGAGGTCATTGCCGAGTCGGTTGAACGGTGCGACGGTGTGTTGATGACAGGCGGCGATGACATTGACCCCAAGCTTTACGCCAAGGACCTTCCCGAAAACCTGGCAAAAACTATTGGGCCGCTGGACCCGGATCGAGACATTTGGGAATCTTCTGTGATTGAGGAAACTAGGCGGCGCGGGAAGGCGTTTTTTGGAATCTGCCGGGGACATCAAATGTTAAATGTCGCCCTCGGAGGAACGCTGATTGTCGATATTGGTTCGCAAGTTGAAAAACCGTTGAATCATCGGCGGATGGACAAGAAGATGGAGCAAGTCCACGAAGTCACCATTTCGGGCGATTCCATGCTGCGCAAAATTGCGGGTGTGGAGACATTGGGGGTCAACAGCACGCATCATCAGGCGATCGGTCGGCTTGCGGAACCGTTGCGCGCCGTGGCCACAAGCAAGGATGGGATCATCGAGGCAGTGGAATTAAAGGATTCGGCAAACGAGCCGTTTCTTCTTGCCGTGCAATTTCATCCAGAGCGCCTTCTTGACAGAAACGCCATCTTCTTACAATTATTCAGGAGTTTTATCGAGGCCTGCGCCCACGCGCGCCAAAAAAACGTATGAAAGCAAAGGTCATGGTGGTTGACGATTCCGAAGAAGTGCGGGAGCTCATCGCTTCCCTCCTCAAAGGAAACGGCTACGAACCGGTTCAAAAAGCCAACGCCGCGCAATTGCTGGCTTCGTTCAACGAGTCGCAGCCCGATGCCATCCTGCTCGACTTGCAAATGCCCGACGGCAACGGCCTTGACCTGCTGCCTCAGATTAAGAAGCAATGGCCCGACACTGAAATAATCATGTTGACAGGCTATGCCTCGTTCGATATTGCCGTGGAGGCAACCAAGCGCGGCGCGTATCATTTCCAAAGCAAGCCGTTCGACACGAAGACGCTGTTGGTTTCACTTGAACGCGCGCTGGAGCATCGGCGGTTGAATCTTCAGACAAATTCGCTGCACAAGGCGCTCGTGACGATGAGCGGCGGGGCTTCACCGATTTTTCAAAGCCCTTCGATGCAGGCGGTTCTCCGCACCATCAAGCGCGTTGCCCCCAGCGATGTTTCCATTTTGATTACCGGCGAAAGCGGCACCGGCAAGGAAGTTGTCGCCGACATGGTCCATCAATTCAGCCCGCGCAATACCGGGCCGATGATCAAGATTAATTGCGCCGCGCTGCCTCGCGAGTTGATTGAAAGCGAATTGTTCGGTTCGGTGAAAGGGGCGTTCACGGGCGCGAACGTGGATCGCGAAGGACTGTTTCGCCAGGCGGAAAGCGGGACTTTGCTCCTGGATGAGATTTCTGAAATGCCCATCGACACGCAAAGCAAGTTGCTTCGCGTTTTGCAGGAAAAGGAAGTGCGGCCCGTGGGCGGACGCACTACTTACAAGACCAATTGCCGCATCATCGCCGCCACCAATCGGCAGACGGAAGAAGCGATCAAGACGGGGAAACTGCGCGAGGATTTGTATTACCGCATCAGCGCCATTTCGGTGCATCTGCCGCCGTTGCGCGAGCGCCGCGAGGACATCATCCCGCTGGCGACGGCGTTTTTGAAGCGATTTGACGCGCAGTCAGGAAGAAATATTGGCGACTTCACGCCCGCCGCGTCGGATGTTCTGCGAAACTTTGAGTGGCCGGGCAACGTGCGTCAACTGCAAAACGAAATCCAGCGCGCCGTCCTGATGTGCGAGGGCAACATGGTCGATGCGACCGATCTTTCGATCAGCCCCGGCACCGCCGCCGTGGAAACCGCCGACCTTACTTTGATGGAAGCGATGGAGCGCAACGCAATTCTCCAAATGCTAAAGGATACCGGCGGCAATAAATTGGAAACGGCCAAACGCCTCGGCATCGGCCGCCAGACGCTCTATAACAAGATCAAGATTTACGAGATTGAGGCATGACCAGGCACCGCAGGAGCTTGTTCCGAAGGAACAATTAACAATAGCCCGGCAGTTCACTGCCGGGAAACCAACCCATCGAGCGATAAGTCCCGAAGGGACGGCTGAGAGGGTTGTTCCCGATGATTTTCAGTCGTTCCTTCGGAACTCTAACGATTTAACCGAATCTCCCGGCGCTGAAGCGCCGGGCTATTTTCAAGTCATCCCTGCGGGATTCCCGAAAAAACAAACGGTTGCTTCACCAGGTTCCAATCATGATCTTCGACGAAAGCAATTACCTGCTCTCGCTTCACTGTGGGAAAGCCAAGAAGAAAATCGTCAATGGATTCGCCTCCCTCAAGATAATCAACGAGATTTTGGACAGGCACCCGTGTGCCCGTAAAAACCGGCGTCCCGCCCATAATCTCACGATCGCTATGAAAGATTTGGCTTAACTCCATCTTTATCACACAAGGAAACTAAACCGAACATTTCACCGAAGCAAGCGCACGGCGATTGAATGACTCGCTTTACAATTCTGCTCGTTTACCATTGCTGTTGAACAATTAAATATTAAATGACATGACCTCAGGCTGATATGGAAAGTCCGCCAATCATTAATGCACCCGCGAAAAAACCGGGAAGCAAATTAATTGTTCGCATATTGGCAGTTTTGGTCGGCGTATTTGGAGTTCTCGCTTTTTTAATTTATCTCGGCATGCCAAGACCGCCGAAGGAAGGCAAACTGATCCAAAACTTCTACACGAATCATTCTTCCTTCGAAGAATTGCGAAACATGCTTCAAGCAGATAAGAATTTGCGAAGGGTGGCAGACTGGGGCGTTGAAATAAACAAGCCGTTTTTTCTTGGATACCCATCCACAAATGTTTTTCCTATTGACCGTTTCGCCAAGTATCTTGTTTTGCTCAAACAAACAGGCGGCCTTGTTGCATCACGCCAAGATGGCGAAAACGCCGACCCCAGCATTCTTCTATGGGGCTGGGGTTGGGCAGGCACCACGAGGCATATTGGCATTTGTTGGATGGAACAAGCACCGACCAATCAAATAACCACTCTGGATGGCTTCCACAATCAAATCCAATATCCCCGACAAGTAGTTTTTCGACATGTTGATACAAAATGGTATCTGTGGACCGATCTGTAGCAGCAACTCAAGTGCGTATAAATTAGTCGGTTAAATCAAGCTCCGGCGCGGGCGGCGGTGGCGACGGCTTCTAGTTTTTTTCGGAGGAGGCCGTTGTTGGCGAGCATTCGGTATTGACCGGAATCGTTGGTGGGTTGACGCCAGAATTCTCCTCCGGCGCATTCCAAGATCAAACCCGCCGCCGCAATGTCCCACAGTGAAACACCCGACTCGATGTAAGCGTCGAATCGTCCTGACGCCACGTAGGCCAGCGAAAGCGCCGCCGCGCCCATCATTCGCATTTTGCGCACGCGGCGGACCATCGCGTTGAACACCGGCAGGTTCTCGTTCATGCTTTTTTCCGTCTTGGAAAATCCGATGGCGACGATGGCTTCTTCGAGCGCCTTGCGCTTGCTGGCGTGAATAGTTTTGCCGTTCAACCGCGCCGGGCCGCCGACGATCCCCGTCCAAATCTCGTCGCAGAACGGATCGTACACGACGCCGACAACCGTCTGAAATTCCGCAGTGGCGCTGGTCCGCGATTGCAGGGCAATTGAAACACACGCATGAGGAATTCCATAAGTAAAGTTGACTGTGCCATCAATCGGGTCCACGACCCAGCGCGAGTCGCTGTCCGCCTTGCCCGCGACCCCTTCCTCGCCGAAAAATGCCGTGTCAGGAAACGCAGTGAGCAGCGTCCGCTCAATTAATTTTTGACAGCGGACATCCAATTCCAATTTGATGTCGTGCTGCGATTGTTCGTTGATGACCTTGCGCGTCGCGCGATTGCGCCGCATGAGTTCCCCTGCTTTGCGGGCCGCCTGCACGGCGATGGTCAGCGCTTTTTTGTTGTTAATCTTCATACAAATCCAGAACAGAAATATTTGACTGACGACGGAATACGGCTCAGAAGTCAGTTTGGTAGGGACGGCCCGCCGGGCCGTCCGTGGACGCCTCGGCGAGGCGTCCCTACCTTTAAATGTAATGACATCCTCTAATCCTCAGAGAAAAGGTATTCCAAATCGTTCTGCGACAAATTCCGCGCGAAGCCTTGCTCGCCCAAAACGTCCGCGATGGTTTGCGCCTTGCGCTGCTGGAGTTCCCAAATTTTTTCCTCCACCGTTCCGGGAGCGATCAAGCGATAGGCGTTGACGGTCAGCGTCTGGCCAATTCGATGCGACCGGTCGATGGCCTGCGCTTCAACGGCTGGATTCCACCACGGATCATACAAAACGACGTTGCTGGCGTTGGTCAGGTTCAATCCCGTCCCGGCTGCACGAAGGCTGAGAAGGAAAACGCCTGCATTCGCGTCATTTTGGAACGCTTGGGTGACTTCCTGGCGGTCCTTGGTTTCGCCGGTGAGAATGTGCGTCGGAATCTGGCGCGCCGCGCATTCCTTTTCCAAAATGCGGAGCATTTGCACAAATTGACTGAACAGGAGCACCTTTTGATTTTCGGCGAGCAACGGCTCCAACAATTCAAACAGCGTTTCGGTTTTGCCTGAACCGGCATCGCTGCCGACCAATTCCGGGTGACAGCAAACCTGCCGCAACCGGGTCAGCGCCGCCAGAACGTGAATGGTGCTGGCTTTGACGCCACGCTTCGCCACAGTGTCCATGACCTGCTCGCGACTGCGCCGAAGTTCGGCAAGATACAACTTGCGCTGCGGTTCGCCCAATTCGCAGTCGCGCCGCTGCTCGATGCGCTCCGGCAAGTCGCGCGCGACTTCGCGTTTCAGGCGGCGGAGCATGAGCGGGCGCATCTTGGCCGAGAGGCGGCGGCGGGCGATGCGCTGTTCATCCTGCGCATTTTCACCGCGCGATTCGTATTTCTCGCGGAACTTCTGTTGCGTCCCCAGGTAGCCCGGCTGCACGAAATCGACGATGCTCCAGAGGTCCAGCAGGCGGTTTTCCAGCGGAGTTCCGGTGAGGGCCAGATGCTGCATGGCCTTCAATTGCTTGACGGAAATTGAAATTTGCGCGTCCGGGTTCTTGATGAATTGCGCTTCGTCAAGAATAACGGCGCGGAAGGAAAATCGTTGAAGAGCTTCCAGGTCGCGCCGCAGCAAGGCGTAATTGGTGACGATCAAATCATGCTCGGGAATTTGCTTTCGCAGATTATGCCGCTCAGCCCCACTTTCCAGCACCAAAACTTTCAGCCCGGGCGTGAAACGCTCCGCCTCGCGCCGCCAATTGTGCAGAACCGATGCCGGGCAAATGACGAGCGCCGGTTTGGCCTCGTTGTGGAAAGACTTCGACCACACCAGCCACGCCAGCGTTTGGAGCGTTTTGCCCAACCCCATGTCGTCCGCGAGGATTCCGCCCAGTTTGTGTCGCGTGAGGTGACAGAGGAAATTGAAACCGGATTGCTGGTAAGGGCGCAATTCCGCCTCGACTCCGGGCGGCAGTTCGGTCGTGGGGATTCCGCTGAATTCAGTGAGCCGCTTCCGCATCGCGGCGGCTTCCAGAGAATCGCCGAAACGCTTCAACTCCGTTTCATCCAAGTGCGCCGCGTGTTCAAGCCCCAGCTTTTGAGGGACGGGGATAAGCCCTTCCACACCGAGATTTGCGAAGGCTTCCTGCGCTTCCTGCACGGCGGCAGCGTCAAGTTGCATCCAGCCCGCGTCCGGCAATTTTACAAAACGGCCTGTTGCCGATTGAAGCCGCAGCAAATCGGCGGGAGTGAGCTTGATGCCTTCCGCTTCCCATTCGGCAGAGACGGAAAACCAATCAATTCCGCTGCCTTTAATAATCACCCTGGGCCGCAACGGGCGCGAAGTGAGGAACAGCCGTTGAAAGCCGGGGTTGCCCAGGTATTCGGCTTCTTCAGGGCGATCGGGCCAGACGGCTGCCATTTCGACGAGGAAATTTTCATTTGCGTCACCAATCCAAACTCCCGGCTCCGGGCCAAACCAATCCAATCGTCGCAGCCATTGAACCGCTTTTTCCAGGCTCGGATCATCGAGAATGACCGGCTTGCCCGTCACCTCCACGCGCGGCTCGTCGGATTCCCATTCCTGGCCGTTCCAATGCCAGGACGACCCATCCTCGCCGCTGATGGCGAGCAATCGCAAACGCACCAGGTCATCGACCAGCTCAAAGGTGAATCGCGCTTTGGCCGAATGGACGATGCAAAGCTGCTCCCAATTGACATCGCTCTCGGATTTGGTCTTTCGCAATTTGGTCAGCAGGCGGTGGCTTAATTTGCTAACTGGCAGCGATTGCCTTTGCGCCCACGCATTAAGCAACGTTTCTGGCGGCGCGGCGCGCAAGAGATAGAAGGTGTTCTCGACCAGCGCGATCGATGGGCGTCCGGCAAAAAATTTAACCTCGTTCAGCGGATGACGACGGCCATCGGGCAAAATCAGGTTTTGCGTAAAGGACAGTTCGCCTTTCAGAGTCTGCAAGTCCGGCGACAATTGCGCCATGTGCCCGTTGAAATGAGCCGGTTCACTGGCTTCGCCCATGCGCAGGCGGCCTTTGTCGCCCCAGCGCACCAGCCATTGCAGCAATTCCAGACCTGAGACAACGAGCGATTCCCACAAGCCTTCGGGATCGGCGTGTGTTTCGGAGAGCCACTGGATGAATTGCCAGTCTTCGGGAGAAAAAAGTTCCTGCTCGTGAGGCGCGCGGCTGGTCAATTCCACAACCTCCGCCAGCGTCTTGATTCGTTCGCCGGTGCGATGCCGGGAAACATAGAATGTCACCGAAAGCGCATGCAGGGCCGAGCCTTCCTCAATTGGCGTTGCAGCGCAAACGACGCGAATGCTCGCGCGGGGTTGTTCCAATCGGGTGTGTGAAGAGGGAAAAAGCCAATGTTCGAGTTGCTGGACGAACTTTTGCTCGCGTTCGGCTTCCTCAATTTCGACGAACCGCTGAATATTGGCATGACTTTGGAGTTCCGTTGGCACCGGGCGATTGAAACGCATGAAGAGAATCGCCGTCTCTTCCAAACGTTTCTTGCCGTGAGCGGAAACGAGGCGCGGCCACCATTCGTGAGTCGCAAAGTCCTTGCGCGAAAGCGAAAGTTTCTCGAAATAATCCTCCAGAAGCAACCAAGCTCGTTGGGGGTCGTTGCAATCGGCGAAGATATTGAGGATTTCAGTCCGTTCAGCAACGGCCGCCTTGGAATCGGCCAGTTCACGGCGCAAATCCACCTGCGAGCCGTACGCCTTTGCCAGTACATTGTGATGGGCATCATACTTGGTGGTACTGCCCGAAAGCGATGTATTGGTTTTTCGCGAAATCTTGCCCATCACCGAGCGTCAACCTTTGCATTCTCCTTCACTCGGAGTCAACAGAAAACGAAGTCTTTTTCGGCTCATCGAGATAAATTTTTAAAAACAAATGTCCTGATTGTTTTCATTGAATCGTTGTTTAAATGCAGTAACAATCATAAACAATAACTCACAAACGAAGGAATAACATGAACTCACATCAAGGTAACGGATATTTGCTCGTGTTCCGCGGCACGGATTGGTGCAAGGGCCTGTCGCCAGAACAGATGCAACAAGTTGGAACGGAGTGGATGACTTGGTATCAACGCCTGACCGATGCAGGTAAAGTCACTGGAGGCAACCCGCTTGAGCCGACAGGAAAAATCGTTTCAGGAAAAGGCGGACGCGTCGTGGCTGACGGGCCTTTTGCGGAATCGAAGGAAGCCATTGGCGGATATTTCCATGTGCAGGTCAGTTCCGAATCTGAGGCTGTAGCGATTGCACAGCAATGTCCCGCGTTGCCGTACGGCATTAAAGTTGAAGTACGTCCAGTGGCGTCGATGTGCCCGAATTCGCGCGAAGCGATGGCTACTGCGGAAGTGGCTGGCGCGACAGCATAACTAATATTGGTAGCGCCTCGCGGTTTGCGCCGCGAGGCCGCTTTGTCTTAACCCTTAACTCCAAACTCCCATGTTGCAACCACCAGGCGTGCCTAAAAAGGAATTGTGGACCGGCTATATCATGAGCGGATTGCCGGCGCTGCTGTTCATTATGAGCGGCATCATGAAGCTGGCAAAGCCTCCTGGGGTTGTGAAAGGTTTTGAAGAATATGGATTTTCTGAAGGCCTGATTACTCCCATTGGACTTATTGAAATTCTTTGCACCATTGTTTATTTAATTCCTCAAACTTCAGTTCTAGGTGCCATCTTGCTCACGGGGTATGTCGGCGGAATTATTTGCACGAACCTTCGGATTGACAAAGACGTTGTTATGCCGGCGATTGTCGGCATTCTGATTTGGGGAGGGCTATTCATGCGCTATCGCCGGATTCGAGGTTTGATCCCTTTCAAGCAGAATTAAATTAAAGAAATTTTGCAGTCTCTGCGGTGTTTTTCGGGGCGAGACAAAACAACAGCGCTCGTGAACTCACCAGAAAATAAAGCACAAGAGCCGCAGGAAGTTTCGCATGTCGTTGAGCACTTGTTCCGGCATGAAGCGGCGAAAATGGTGGCGACGCTGACTGGCATCTTCGGAATCCAGCACCTGACGCTGGCAGAGGACGTTGTCCAGGAGGCGCTGGCAAGGGCGCTTCAAACCTGGCCGTTTTACGGAGTTCCGAAAAATCCCGCCGGTTGGATCATGCGCGCATCGCGAAACCTGGCAATTGACGCGGTGCGGCGCGAAACCGTTTTTCGAGGGAAAGAAGCGGAAATCATCCGTCTCATGGAGGAGGAAGGCTCAACGCCAGACTCTGCGATTTTCAAAGACCAGGAAATAGCCGACGGACGTTTGCGGATGATGTTCGTTTGCTGCCATCCAATGATCCCGGCAGATTCGCAGGCCGCCCTTGCGTTGAAGACGCTTTGCGGTTTTGGCGTGGCAGAAATTGCGAGCGCCCTTTTGACGACGGAAGCCGCAGTCGCCAAGCGGTTGACGCGCGCGAAACAAAAAATTCGGGAAGCACGCATTCGATTTGAAATTCCAGCCGGGGAAGAATTGGGACGGCGACTGGAAGGGGTTTTGCAAACGCTTTATTTGCTTTTCAACGAAGGCTACAAGGCGAGCAGCGGCGAAAATCTCATTCGCGAAGAACTTTGCAGGGAGGCGATTCGGCTGGCCAGTCTGCTTGCGGAACATCCGGCTGGCGATCAACCGAAAACGCACGCACTCCTGTCGCTTTTGATGATGAACGGCGCGCGCCTTGCGACTCGGCTGGACGGCGAAGGCAATTTGCTTCGGCTTCAGGAACAGGATCGCGCGCGATGGGACCAGGCGATGATCGCTCGAGGCTTGTATCATTTTAAACGCTCGGCGGATGGCGACGAAATTACGGCTTACCACCTGGATGCCGGGATAGCATTCTGTCACTGCACGGCGAGGGATTACGCTTCTACAAATTGGCCACATATCCTCGAACTCTACGACAAACTGATGGAGTTCGATGATTCGCCGGTGGTCGCGTTGAACCGGGCGGTTGCTTTGGCGGAAGTTCGCGGGGCTGAAGCAGGGCTTGCGGCCGCCCAGGAGATTCAAAACGCGCAGTCGCTGGAATCGTATCACCTGCTCTACGCGGTGCTGGGTGAATTTGAATTGCGATTGAACCACTCGCGGGCGGCAGCGGCGCATTTTCGGAAATCAATCCAACTGGCGGAAATCAAGTCCGAGCAGGAATTTCTCTCGAAACGGCTGAGGGAATGCGAGGAGCAAATAGCTTGACGAATTTAGAATCGTGATACATATTTGTATCACGATGAAATTGGCAACTGTCAGAGATTTGCGAAATCGGTTTGCCCGTGTCGCCGCGTGGATTGAGGAAGGCGAGGACGTTGAAATTACGAAAGCTGGAAAGCCTTACGCCCGACTCATCCCTTCCCCATCGCGGAAGAAGGGAGAAATCGTCAAGCCCGACATCATAGCACAGTTGAAGGAAACCTGGGGAGATCGCGTTTTTTCGGCGCAGGAAGTTGCCGGGATGCGTGAAGCAGAATTGGAAGGCGAGGAAGGGTGATTTCCTTTCCCGACACTTCGTTTCTGTGCGCCCTTTATGTTCGTCAGTACAATTCCGAAACCGCAGCGGCCCACTTTGCCGCGATGCAGGAGGAACTGCACGTTTCTGGATTGCTTCTATACGAGTTTCGACAAAGTGTTCGATTTCAGGTGTGGCTCCATTCGCGCGACAAAACCAAGGGTTACCCACCGAAGGTAGCAGAAGCCGCGCTTGGCAATCTGGAGATGAACATACAAGCCAGGGCGGTCGTGCCTGTATCAATTGATTGGCCTGATGTTCATCGCTTAGCCGAAACAATTTCGACTCAACGCACAAGTAATGGTGGGCATCGAGCATTCGACATTCTCCACATCGCCACGGCTCTGCATTTGGGCGCGAGGGAATTTTTGACGTTTGACGCAAACCAGCGAAAGCTTGCGCTCGCTGAAAAACTAAGAGTTCAACCTTAACGGCTGAGACGGAGTTTTTTACCTAAATCAGCGGTCCTTGGCATCGCGGAGGAACGCATCGAGCTGCTTTGGATGCTCGTGCCAGAACCGGACCAATCGCGAGAAAACGCGCAACGTCTCGGGCCGGAGATGATGCTCAATCACTTCGACTTCTTCCGCGACAATTTCGGGACTTAATCCCAGAAGTTGGAACAATTCCGAAAGTGTTTGATGGCGAACTCGGATATGGTCGGCGACAGCGCGGCCTTCCGCCGTGAGGCTAAAGCCGCGATACTTCTCGTAATTGACAAAACCGCGCTTGGCCAGGCGTCGGACCATGTTGGAAACCGAGGAGCGGCTGAGGGCCAACGACGCAGCAATATCCGCGACACGGGCATAACCTTTCTGTTCCACCAATTCCTGGATTCGCTCCAGATGATCTTCGGTGGATTCAGACCGATGCCGGTCGGCCGTTGTCTTCTTGCGCGGTTTCGTTCGCACAGCCTGTCATTATCACACAAACAGTGAAATTGACCAGCTTTTTACACACTGTTTTAGGGTTAAAACATTTAATTTGACTTAATACACAGCGCATAGTTATTTACGGGCGTGTGGTTTGCAAATGAATGACCCCCATCCAGACGCAAACGGAAACAAACCGGAACCGTGTCCCGAGCCTGTCTCTGGAGCGATGTCGCTGGAGGGGATGCACGGAAGCGTCGAAGTGCCCAAGCCTCAGGCCAGTTTTTGGAAGCATTGGCGGGCATTTGTCGGACCGGCCATCCTGATCAGCGTCGGATATATGGACCCGGGCAATTGGGGAACCGATCTTGCCGCCGGCGCGCAATATAAATTTGGCCTGCTGTGGGTCGTCGGGCTGGCGAGTTTGATGGCCATTTTCATGCAGGTTATCGCTTCGCGCCTTGGGGTTGTCACCGGAAAGGACCTTGCCCAATGCTGTCGCGATTGGTACCCGGCCTGGACTCGCTGGCCGAACTGGCTTTGCTGCGAAGTGGCCATAGGCGCGTGCGACATGGCGGAGGTCCTTGGGAGCGCGGTCGCGCTGAATTTATTGTTCCACATCCCGATGCTCTGGGCGGTCATCATTACGGGACTGGACGTTCTGGTGCTGCTCGCGATGGAGCATTTTGGAATGAGAACGATTGAAGGAATCGTGTTGGTGCTCATCGCCACCATCGGCATTTGTTATTACATCGAGATTTTTATTCTTCCGCAAATGCGCCCGTCCTTTCTTGACATGGGCCGCGCGCTTTTTACGCCGAGCCTCCGTGAGGCCGGAATGATTTACGTGGCCATCGGCATCATTGGCGCGACTGTGATGCCGCATAATCTCTATCTCCATTCAGCGTTGGTGCAGAGCCGTCGAATTGAGCGCGATGAAGTGTCAATACGAAAGGCGAATTGGTTCAACGCCTTCGATTCCACGGTTGCGCTCACACTCGCCTTTTTCGTCAATGCCGCGATTCTCGTCCTTGCCGCGCTGGTTTTTTACGGCAAATCGAGCGTATCGGTTGCGGGCGGACAAACCGTGACCTTTGGCGCTGACGCCGACTGGATTCGCATCGCTTACTTAACGTTGGCTCCATTGCTGGGAACTGGCGCGGCGAGCCTGCTTTTTGTCGTGGCGCTGCTGGCCAGCGGACAAAGCAGCACGATCACGGGCACATTGGCGGGTCAAGTTGTGATGGAAGGATTCATGCACTGGCGAATGAGACCGTGGGTGCGGCGGGTCATCACCCGGCTTTTTGCCATCATCCCAGCAGTGCTGGTGATCGGCATCCGCGGCGACGCCAGCGTCAATGATCTTTTGACCTTGAGCCAGGTCGTGCTGGCGTTGCAACTGCCGCTGGCGATGTTTCCGCTGTTGCACTTCACAAGTTCGCGGAAACGCATGGGATCGTTGAAAAACGGCTGGTTCCTGATGATCGCCGGATGGGGCAGCGCCATCGTGATCACCGCAATGGACATCTGGGGTCTGCCGGATTCCCTCAAGTCCGCCTGGCACGTTATTGTTGGCAGTTCCTTGTCGAATTAGGTCATGTGTTCTTTTGTGGAATTTCCTGAGACGACAGACGTTTCAGCAGAAGTTTGCGTTCCAAAATGGAAAGAGAAATCTCAATACGGCGCCTCAACAACCGCTCCACTTCTTTTGCGTCAGCGTCTGGATGTTGGAAGCGGATTCCTTCTCGGGCTATTTCGCACGACATTTCGTGTAATTCCAATGCGATAGCCAAACGTTGTTCGCCGGTCATCTTTCGATAGCATTCGATCTGTTTCTCGGTGGCGCCTGCCGCAGTCATTGGACAGTAACGATAATCCGCGCTGCGGCAGGCTTCAACGTCAAATCATCGGTTGCTTTTACTCTTGCACTTTTCTGACTGCGCCGTGATTTTTCTGCGCACCAACAAGCAATGGCATCGCACAACAGAATTCAATCTGCTTACGCACTTGCCAAAGAAATTTTCGCTGAACAAGGAGTCGATGCCGAACGCGCTTTGCGAAAGCTTGCCACAATCCCCATTTCCCTTCACTGCTGGCAGGGCGACGATGTCGGCGGATTCGAGAATTCGGGCAGCGAATTAGGCGCTGGATTAGCTGTCACGGGCAAATATCCCGGCAAGGCGAGAACGCCGGATGAACTGCGTCAGGACCTCGAAAAAACTTATTCCCTATTGCCGGGAAAACATCGCTTGAGTCTCCATGCCTCTTACGCCGAAACCGGCAGTCACCGCGTCGAACGCAACGAGCTGACTTCCAGGCACTTTTGCGGCTGGATGGATTGGGTTAAGGCACAAAAGATGGCATTGGACTTTAATCCCACTTATTTCGCGCATCCCAAAGCTGCGGAAGGGTTTACGCTGGCGCATCGCGACAAAGGGATTCGGCAATTTTGGATAGAGCACGGCATCGCATGTCGCAAAATCGGGGCGGCGATGGGCCGCGCGCAAGGTTCGCCGTGCGTGACGAATTTTTGGATTCCTGACGGCTTCAAGGACACTCCGGTGGACCGCAAAGGGCCGCGCGAACTACTGGAAGATTCGCTGGACACAATCTTTGCCGAAAAAGTGAATCCGGCGCATAATTTGGACGCAGTTGAACCCAAGCTTTTTGGCCTTGGTTCTGAAAGTTACGTCGCCGGCTCGTTTGAGTTTTACTTCGGCTACGCGGTGCGGAAGAAAAAGCTCCTTTGCATCGACACAGGGCATTTTCACCCGACCGAAACGGTCGCGGACAAAATTTCCTCAGTCCTTTCGTCGGTCGATGAAATCCTGCTCCACGTCAGCCGGGGTGTGCGCTGGGACAGCGACCACGTCGTTGTTTTGAGCAATGAGTTGGAGGCCATTGGCCAGGAATTGGTTCGTGGCGATTTTCTTGGGCGCGTTCACATTGGCCTGGATTATTTTGACGCCAGCATCAATCGCGTGGCCGCCTGGGTCATCGGCGCAAGGAGCATGTTGAAGTCGCTCTTGATGGCGCTGCTGGAACCGACGGAAAAGTTGCAGAAGGCAGAACGGCTGGGTGATTACACCTTGCGATTGGCGTTGCTGGAAGAAGCCCGAACCTTGCCGTACGGCGCGGTCTGGGACGCATACTGCGAGCGCCAGGGTGTTCCCAATGAGAGGCAGTGGTTGAGCGAGGTAAAACGTTACGAAAAGGATATCCTTTCCAAGCGCGCTTAGCGGGATCCGAAGATGAAGAAGGAAACTCGATTTGCGGTCTTGGAAATCGAATCACGCGGCTTTGCCCGCAGGAATATCCTCAATATGAGTGATGTGGATCAGAGCACATTCTGCGCAATACTCAGCGAACCCCTGCGCATCCAATTCGATCCCTATTTCAATCGTGCTCGATTTTACGAACGCAATATCATGATTGGTGATATTGAACGATTTGCCGTCGGTGAGACAAATGCGGAATGGCTTGAATGGCTGGGCATCCATGCGTTCTTTCAGCACACGAGCATTTATCACGGCGTGAGCATAACGCTTCGCCTCAGAGGTTTCAACCTCGTTTACGCGTATAACTCCGGCGAAACCTGTGATTGATGCGGTTTGAGAGGCTTTCCCTGACATTTTGTCTTGCTCTGTACGGTGGAAATGGGCTGTTTTAAGCGTTGACATATTAAAACGAAAGTCTAAGATATCCATGGATTTGATTCGGGTAGCGGTACGTTTCTTCAGCGGGGTTCCCCACCCCCACCTCCTTGGCGTCTGCTGCCCGAATCGCCTCTTCCTCCGCACACCATGACCAAACACCTCCTTCGTCGGACAAAATGTTATCTCGCCGGGAATATCGAAAACAGCGATGCGCCTGACTCTTGGCGTGATTTGGTCAAAACCGAGCTTGCAGCTACGGAAATCCTCTTTATTGACCCGCTCAAAAAACCGTTCATGGATTCGGTCAACGAGGATAAGGCGCACATGGCCCGCCTCGCCAAGATGCGCACCGATGGGCGCTTCGACGAACTTTCCAGGATCATGCGGAAAATTCGCGTGGAAGACCTGAGCCTCGTAGATCGTTCGGACTTTCTGATCGCGGTGATCTCGGCCAAAACAGCTTCATGGGGGACGGCGGAGGAGGTTTTTTGGGCCAATCGCATGAAAAAGCCTATTTATCTCGTCGCTTCCGAAGGCAAGAAGGCTTGCCCGTTCTGGATTTTTGGGACGCTGCCATCGGATCAAATTTACGACGACATCCACCAGGTCATCGCGGACATCCGGCAAATCGATTCCGGCCAAAAGAAACTCGACCTGAACCGTTGGAAAATCTTCCGCGAGGAATTTAGATAACCTTTTTTCCTGGCGATCGTAGAACACCCTTGCGCTGCACCTTAAGGCGTTGCAGTTTTGAACGCATGAACGCCAATCCCACCACCCGCCGCCGTTTTTTGAAAGCCACTGCCTTGGCTGCGGCCACCGCGCCGTGGATTACCAAATTTGCTTCCACCTCGCGCGCCGATGATTCCAACCGGAGGCTGGGTTTCGCGCTGTGCGGACTCGGCAGCCTGTCCACCAATCAGATCGCGCCCGGCCTCCTCAAGACCAAAAATTGCCGATTGACTGGCATCGTCACCGGTCATCCGGCAAAAGCAGAAAAGTGGAAGGCGCAATACAACATTCCAGACAAGAATATTTATAATTACGACACGATGGAGAAAATGGCCGACAACCCGGACATTGATGTGGTTTATGTCGTGACCCCCAACGCGCTCCATGCCGGGCACACGATCAAGGCAGCCAAAGCCGGCAAACATGTCTTGTGCGAAAAACCGATGGAAGTCTCGGTGGAAAAATGCCAGCAAATGATTGATGCCTGCAAGGCGGCGAACCGCCTGCTGGCCATCGGCTACCGCAGCCGGTTTGATCCGTTGACGCAGGAATGCATCAAACTCGCGCGGGAGAAAGTTTTCGGAGAGACGAAAATGATCCAGGCGGGCTTTGGATTTCGCATCGGCGACCCAACCCAGTGGCGATTGAAGCGGGATTTAGCTGGAGGCGGAGCGCTCATGGATGTCGGAATCTATGCGCTGCAAGCCACGCGCTACCTCAGCGGCGAGGAGCCAACGATTGTGACCGCTCTGGAAACCAAGACCGATCCTGTCAAGTTTAAGGAAGTGGATGAATCGATCACCTGGCAATTAAAGTTTCCGAGCGGCATCATCGCCAATTGCAGCACCACCTATATGGTCAACGGCACTAATTTTTATACCGCCTTGGCCGAGCGAGGGAGTTTTGGGCTTAATCCCGCCTACAGTTATGAGGGCAACCGCGCCTGGCGGAGCGATGGCCAGTCCATCGAATTCCCGCCGATGGACCAATTTGCGGCAGAAATGGACGACTTCGCGCAATGCATCCTGCAAAACAAGCCGTCCCGCGTGTCGGGGGAAGAAGGTTTGCGCGACATTCGGATTACAACGGCCATTTACCAATCCATTCGGACGGGCACGGCGCAGAATCTGGTTTAGCCGGAACGATGCAGTTGGTAGTACGACTGTTCCGGTCGCCTTGGCTGGCCTCTCGCCAGCCAATTCAGTGGCGATTACACCAGCTCTAAATAGTACGAACCGCATGCGGAAAGGTTTTCGGCGAGACGCCGAAAACGGCGGTCGGGACGACCGCGCTACCCCAAGCAACTAATCATTCTGGCTTAGTCAGTCTTTGGCTACGTCATACACCTATGTCCTCAAACCCATTTGCCGAACTCTACAAACTGACACCCAGTCAATTTGAGTTCATTTACCGCTTCAACAAAGCGCTCCGATGCAAGAATAACTGTAGGCCCCTCGCCGAGCCTTACCAAATCTTCGCCTTCCGGCCAACTAGCTCGCACGAATTGGTTTGGATAACCTACCATACGCGGCCCTAAACTGGAACGGTAGTAAAGTCCACACTCTTTGCAATATGTGTAGCCTAATCCCTTGATCGTGGCCGGGGCCAACATCGGAATAATGTCACACTGAATCGCGACGTGTGTTGTTATTTTCATTTTGCGTTTAACCAAATCTATCGCGCCAGTGGTAAGCTGAATTCCTTTACTGGATAACGCCTTCAGAGCTTTTTTGCTGATCAATGGCAGATCAACACCGGCCCATTCGATGTCCTCACATTCGCCCCAAAGTAATTTCCCAGAGAACTGTCCAAGCGTGGCAAGTGGTGGCAGCCCAAGGTCCACTCCCATTGCCCGTTCCACTCTATCTCGAATTTCCCGAAATTCTTCCAGTGAAACTGGCTCTTGATCGCGTTGCACTAAATGCTGGACTTGACGCGGCACGCGCAACGCGGGAAATCGAGCAGAGCGTTCACCGCTTCGATGATCGCAATATTTGCAGAGCACAAGAGGGAGCTTAAACTGCAATCTTCCGTCAACGGCGATGTATTGGCCGTCACAATTTTGGAAACGCATCGGATTCATCACAATGCCTTGATCACACGCCGATATCCTCGTTCCACAATGTCGGATTGGCGGCGATGAATTGGCGCATCAACTCGATGCATTCCTGGTTTTGGACGACTTCAACGGTTACGCCGTTTGCGCGCAAATGTTCTTCGTCACCCATGAACGTCACGTTTTCGCCGACGATAACGCGCGGGATGCCGTACAACAGAATTGCCCCGCTGCACATCGGGCACGGCGAAAGCGTTGTGTAAATTACGCATCGGCGATAGACGGAGGCCGGTTGGCGTCCGGCGTTTTCGAGGCAGTTCATTTCGCCGTGGTGGATGACGCTTCCCCGTTGCACGCGCTGATTGTGGCCGCGCCCGAGGATTTTGCCGTCGCACACCAGCGCCGAACCGATGGGGATGCCGCCTTCGGCCAGGCCGCGTCTTGCTTCGTCAATGGCAGCTTGCAGGAACGGGTCCATTTTGAATACGATGGCTCAATTGGTATTACAGAGCAGGCGCATCCTAATAGTGCAACCCGTTGAAAATCAAGGCCAACATATTGCTGTTTTTGACTGGTAGGGACGGCCCGCCGGGCCGTTCGCGGACGCGTCGGCGAGGCGTCCCTACCACGAAGTTTAGAAGCGTCTGCCCTGATCGGTAGCAGTTGGAAAGCAAACATATGGCGACGCTTCAAGTCACGGTCGATGGCCTTGCGCTTCCCAACCCCTTCATCATCGCGTCCGGCCCGCCCGGCACGAACCTGAACGTCATTTCAAAGGCTTTCAAAGAGGGTTGGGGCGCTGTCATCGCCAAAACCGTCAGCTTGGATGCCTCCAAGGTCATCAACGTCACGCCGCGTTATGCGAAATTGCTCGCGAGCGGCGGCAGCGAAGTCATCGGCTGGGAAAATATCGAATTGATCAGCGACAGGCCTTTTAAAATCTGGCTCGACGAGTTCAAGCGGTGCAAAGATCTGTTTCCCGACGGCGTGCTCATCGCCTCCATCATGGAGGAATATCGCAAGGACGCCTGGGTTGAAATCGTCGAACGCTGCCAGGACGCTGGCGTAGATGCGTTCGAATGCAATTTTTCCTGCCCGCACGGTTTGCCGGAGCGCAAAATGGGTTCGGCGATGGGGCAGGACCCCGATATCCTCGAAGAAGTCTGCGGATGGGTCCACGGCGCGGCGAAAAAGCCGGTTTGGGCCAAAATGACTCCGAATATCACCAGCATTGAGGAGCCGAGCCGGGCGGCGTTGCGCGCCGGTTGCCAGGGGATCAGCGCGATCAACACTCTTCGCTCGGTTATGGGAATCAACCTGGAAACGCTTCGACCGGAACCGACGGTTGAAGGCTACAGCACGGCGGGCGGTTACTCTTCAAAGGCGATTCGCCCGGTGGCGCTGCGAATGGTGATGGAAATTGCGACGATGTTGCGGAAGGAATTTCCAAATCGGACGCTGTCGGGAATCGGAGGAATTGAAACCGGCGCGGACGCGGCGGAATTTATACTTGTCGGCGCGGATACCGTCCAGGTTTGCACCGGGGTGATGAAATTTGGTTATGAATGTGTCGCGAAAATGAAGGAAGACCTGCTGGCGTTCATGGAAAAACACAAATTCAACACCATTGCTGATTTCAAGGGCGCGAGCCTTCCCTATTTCACGAGCCACTCCGATTTGGTGCAAAAACAGGCCGCCCGCAAAAGCGCGCAAAAAGCCGCCGCTCAGAAAAAAGCCATCGCCGCCGACGGCGAATGGAGCGGAGAGACATTTGTGCAGCAGTCGGATGCCCTTTCGCGCGGCTGATTGCTCCAAGATAAATCAGCAGGGCGAAAGGACAAAAAATCCGTGACATCCGTGACATCCGTGGTTCACTCCGTTGTTATGAAATTTCAGCGGCTTGCGGGCCGGAATAACCAAGGATTGCGCGGATGACACGGATGAGCAACGAACCTCCCATGTCCCGCGAATCTTTAAAAAATGTCAGCCGGATCGTCGTCAAGTTTGGCACCGGTGTATTGACAGACAGCCGCAAACAGCCGGACCTCGAGCAACTCGGCCAATTGGTCGCGCAGATCGCCGCTGTGCGGAAAGAAGGGAAGCAAGTTGTGCTTGTCACCTCCGGCGCGGTCGGCGCGGGGATGGGTGTGTTAGGGCATGACAAAAGACCGTCTGACCTCGCGGACTTGCAGGCTTGCGCCGCAGTCGGGCAGCCGCGATTGATGGCCATTTATGAAAAACTTTTCGGCGCGGCGGGATTGTCCGTTGGGCAAGTCCTCCTGACGCATAACGATCTTGAAGATCACGACCGCCATCTCAACGCGCGCAACACGCTCGTCACGCTCTTGCGCAACGGCGTCGTCCCGATCATCAATGAAAACGACGCGGTTTCGTTCACGGAAATAAAATTTGGCGACAACGACAAACTTTCCGCGCTCGTGGCCTGCCTCCTCCCCGCCGACGCGTTGGTCATCTTGACAACAGTCGATGGGTTCATTGAGAACTACGGTAAGCCTTCCGCGAAAATTCTTCCTTTGATCGAGAACCTCGATGCCACCATCGAAGGAATGGCTCGCGGAACCGACAGCCCGACGGCTGTGGGCGGAATGTCTTCCAAAATTCAAGCGGCCAAGATGGTTATTCGCGCGGGCATCCCGCTGGTCATCGCTTCTGGCAGGAAAAAATCGGCGCTGGCGAATATTTTGAATGGGTCGGAGGAAGGGACGCTTTTCGTCGCTCAGCCTGTGCTCTTGCCCGGACGAAAACGCTGGATCGCGTTTTTTCATCATTCCAAGGGCGCCCTGTTTGTCGATGACGGCGCGAAAAAAGCGCTGCGCGAAAACGGCAAAAGTCTCCTTGCGCCAGGCGTGTCGCGATGCGAGGGAGATTTTGCCGCGGGAGACGTCGTGCGCATTTGCGATCTCAACGGAACTGAGTTCGCGCGCGGCATTTGCGATTTCGATTCCGCTGCTGTCAAGTCAAAGCAGGCGAAGGAAGTGCTGATTCACCGCGATAATCTGGTCATATTGTGAAGAAGAAAAAAAGTTCTGCCATCGCGGACCTTCTTGCCGTCACGGAGAAATTGCGTTCGCCAGAAGGCTGTCCTTGGGATCGGGAGCAGGACCACATGAGCATTCGGTTCCACGCGGTCGAAGAGGTTTACGAAATGCTCGACGCGATAGAATCGCGCGACGATCAGGAACTGGTCGAGGAGTTGGGCGACCTGCTTTGGCAGGTTGTATTTCACAGCCAGCTTGGACGAGAGCGCGGGGCATTTGATTTTGAGCAGGTGACGCGGACAATTGCTGACAAACTGGTGCGCCGGCATCCGCACGTTTTTGGCGAAACCAAAGTGAAGGATATCGCCGAGGTCTGGGCCAATTGGGAGAAAATCAAAAAGGCCGAAAAACAGGGAACCCGCCATGCGCGGCCTTCCGCGCTGGATGGAATTCCCAAACATCTGCCAGCTTTGATGAGGGCGGAGAAATTGATCAAGAAAGCTCGCAAGGCCGAGCTGCTTCCGTCTGTTGCCGTCAAGAAATCAAAATCTGAAAAAAGCGCAATCGCCCGGCAATTATTCGACTTGGCAAAAGAGGCGCAAGCTTGCGGATGGTCGGCTGAGGAATTGCTTCGACGCGAGACTGCAAAAAACGAACGCAAATGGCGGCGAAGAGAAGCGAAAGGTTAACGGTCGCCATACATACCCTTCGGGGAGCGCGGTCGTCTCGACCGCCGCCTTCGGCGTCCCGCCGAAGGCATTAGGGTTTCAGAATGGTTCGCAAATTGGCGAACGGATTTATGCGGGGACCAGTCGGCGCGACGCCGACTGGGGCGACCGAGACGGTCGCGCTACCATTTTTTCCGCACTTATGCCTAAGACGACGACTTTGAGGGCTTGGAAGGGGCGCTGCTGCCGCTTTTCTTGCTTCCGCCTCCGCCAGCCATGAGAATTGCCCCGGCCAGAAAACCGAGCGCAAAAAAGGCAAAATACATCAACGCCGCCGGTTGAGTCTGGGTGCCCGGCAGGATGGGCGGCATGCGCAGATGCACGGTCTCGCGATTGTTCATTCCCATAATCACGAGCAACGCCAGCACCGCGAGGATTACCAATGATTTGAAAATCAATTTGAAATTCATAGCGCTAATGGCAGACAATAAACGGGCCAATTCAAATGTCAATTGCAACGAAAACCGGAGACGACGGGACAACGGGACTGATGTACAACCGCCGCGTTTCCAAATGCCATCCGCGTGTCGAGGCTTATGGCGCTGTCGATGAACTGAACGCGGCGCTGGGTTCGGCGCGATCATTGCTTCTTGGAACCGCGTTAGGGGAGCGGTTGGTGGCGATTCAGAAAGCCCTGGTAATACTCATGGGCGAACTGGCAACGGCGCAGGAAGACATGGCCCGTTACGCCAAAGATGGTTTTTCGATGGTCACACCCGAAATGACCGTTTTCCTTGATGCGATTGTCAAAGAAATCGAAGCGCAGGACAACTTTTACAAGGATTGGGCGACGCCAGGGGCAAATTCTGCCGCAGCGGCGCTGGATGTTGCCCGTGTCACGTGTCGGCGGGCCGAACGCCGGGTTTGCGCGTTGCGCGAAGCGGGTCAGATGACTAACAGTGAAGTCATCGTCTGGCTCAACCGATTGTCGGACGCTTTGTGGCTTATGGCGAGACGTGCCGAAAAGCCTTTCCAGCCGCCGAATTGAGATGGCCCGCTAATTGCTTTCCTCTAATTGTCCAATTGGACTTCTGAGAAAAGCGATGAAACTTTGTGCAGCCAGGCAGTCGGGACGGCCCGCGCCAAGGACAGATGATCGTTCCGCCTTCACCCTCATTGAGGTGGCGGTGGCATTGGCGATTTCTGGCCTCGTGATGGCCGGGATGTTCCAAGGGTACACCATGGCCTCGCGCCGGGCACAATTTGCCTCTTATTCCCTTGCCGCAAGCGCCACGGCGATGAAACAAATGGAGAAAGTCGTCGCTTCCCAATGGGTTATTTCGGGAATGACCGTGACAAATATCTTCAGCCGCACCCTGACAACTGTCCAAACCAACGCGCTCGGAATGCCCAGTAATGGGACAAATCTCGTTTACGCGACGAACTTCACAACCGTCACACAAATTTCCACCAACCCCCCTTACGTCATGATTCGTGTTGATTGTGTCTGGAATTTCATGGGGATGGGAACATTTACCAACTCAATGGGAGTGATTCGAGGGCCGGACCTATGAAGTTGACCATTTCCAAATCCGCGCTCATCGACCAGCGCAGCGGTTTCACGTTAATGGAGACGACTGTTGCGATGGGGTTGGGCGTGGTTCTGATTGGCTGCATTGTCATGTGCAACCTCTTCGGACTCTCCATGTCCGTCCGACAGCAAATCTGGCTTAGCGCCAGCGACGATTCGGCGCGCGCGCTCGGAACGTTGATGAGCGATATCCGCACTGGCGCTTCAAACTATGTGGGCAACATTCCTACAGGCTTGACCCCAAACCTTTCTAATTTTAGCAGAACCGCGTCTGGTGTGGCTCAAGTGGGAAATGCCCTCGCGATCTATGTCGGCACGACCAACACGGGTCCGAATATTCCATGGATCCTTTACTACTACGATACTACCAGCAATAACCTCATCCGAACAAACTATACCGGCACCAATTACGGAGATTTTAAACTGGTCTCGGCGAACCCAATTACGAACGACAATAATATTTTCACGGAAGTCGATTACCTGGGGAACGTCCTGACAACCCAGACGGCAACGCCAATCATCCAGGTTTACCTCTCGTTTACCAAATTACAGAATCCGGAAGTTTTGATCACTCCCGGCAGCCCTGTGGATTTTTACCAAATCGTTACGACAGTCGCATCAAGAAATAGACCATGAACTTAAGACCCTCAAACAGGGCACGCGAAAAAGGTTGGGCACTCATCGCCTCCATGACATTGGCCGCCACAGGGCTGCTATTGGTGGCTGGCGTCATGTCCTGGTGTAATGAGAACTCCACGGTCGTTGCTCGAAATAATGAGTATTTTTCGACGACTTACGCTGCCGAGGCCGCCACAGAGAAGGCGCTCAGCGCGATGGTACAGGACGATCAGGATTATGGGGAAGGCATCGTGTTTTCCCAGATTAACCACTATAGGACGCTTATTCCCACAAGCAGCGACAGCTCCTATTGGACGAATTTTCAATTCAGCGGCGGCACCACTGCAAACAATCTCATCATCCAGCAAATGGCCGCAAGCGCGACAAATGTCCTCGGCCCTCCCTATCAGGGTCTGATATCGGTCGGCGCGACTTATAATATCATTGCAAACGCGAAGAACGTGAATTCAATGTATGGCATTGAAAGTACCGTCGGCCAGAAAATCAACTTCGGCCAGATACCCATCTTTCAATTCGCGATCTTTTACCAGGACACGATGGAAATCGATCCTGGCGCCAACATGAATGTCACCGGCCTGGTTCATGGCAACACCAATATGTACCTGATGCCCAATCCCGGTGTGACTCTGGGGTTTTTCGGCGATGTTTCGGCCTCGGGCGTCATCAACCTGTCGGAAAACCCGCTTGACCCATCGCCACGTTCATCCGGGGGCACGGTCAATTTCACGGGGACCAACCACATTAGCAATGTCAACCCGCTTAACCTTCCTGTTGGCACGAATACCTCCGGCACGGCCTCGAACATTTCTCAAAACGTGATGTCCGTTTTGCAGGTTCCACCATCGGGCGAGCTCGCCAACAGCGCCGCCGGCACGAACCGGTTTTATAACCAGGTGGACATGATTGTCACCATCAGCAACGGCAACTCAATCACAGTCACAAGTGGAGTCGATGTTGATGGAAGGGCGACAGTCCTTTCGAATGGCGATTGGTCCAAGTTTGTTTCGACCAACGGCTCATTCTATGATGGCCGCAACGCGATTACGGTGGACCCGGTGAATATCGATGTTGGCAATCTGCGGCAGTGGAGCGCCACCAATTCATCACTGCGGACGTCATTGTCAAGCCTGCGCGGGTCGTCTTATGCGGACATCAGTTCGGTGTACGTCGTTGACCAAAGATCGTTCAGCAATGCTGTGGTCGTTTCCACCATTAGTAGCTACACGACAAACACGGCGCTGACAACAACAGCAAGCCCTCCCGCTGTGAACACTTATCTTGGCTCGATTGTGACCAATACCCTCCTTACAACCGGCTCAACCTTTCCTACAACCGGAACTTACATTCCGCCTCCAGGGGCCTCGATCACCACAAATGTGACCTTGACGACGATATCAGGATGGAACCATTTTCCAGCATCCACGGCCTACCTTACTCCACCTGCTGTAGTCACCAATACATCAACCGCCGTCAGCAATTCCAGCCCGGCCGCTCACTCCTATACTGGCAGTGTTACCTTTTCGGGCGGCAAATATCATTTCACAGCTATAACGGGTTATACCCTTGATATGATCAGCGGGTACATTTACACGGGAATTACTGGCTACACCTACAACGGAATTACCAGTCTAACTCCAAATTATACCTATACGACCAATTGGACGCAATTTGCGATGCCCGGGGTGGTTCTGACCAATGGAGCCGTGCTTCCTCCAAATGGGCTTTCCGTCGCCACGCCCGATCCCGCCTACATCGTTGGAAATTGGAATGTTCAAAGCAATGTCGGCGGCACCTCCGTTGCCGGCACCAGCAACATAAATTATACTTTGCCCAGCGGAATCTACGCGGATGCCATAACAGTCCTGTCACCAAGTTTTAACCCCGCCAATAACACCACGAGCGATTTCAAGAACGCTTCTACTGACACTGTGAACGCGGCATTTTTAACAGGCAATGTGCCCTCCAACCATGCTTATTACAGCGGCGGCGTGGAAAACTTTCCGCGTTTTCTGGAAAACTGGAGCGGCATAAACTTCTACTACAATGGCTCGATGGTTGAAATGTTCCCAAGCCAGATTGCCAATGCCGCGTGGCCTGGAACGGGAACAATCTATAATCCTCCGAATCGAAATTGGACTTTTGACACCAACTTTCAAGACCCGTCAAAACTTCCACCTTTGACGCCAAAGGTCATTTACCTGCAACGCACGCAGTGGACATCTCTTTCGCCGGGCGCAACGGCATCCAGTTTTTGAGCTATGGGAAAAATCATCAAGCTATGCACAATTATATTCGGAATCCTGGCAATCAGCGGGACCGTTTGTAATGCCCAGTTTACCGCAACCGCTACCACGGTAACAATGGCCGAGGGCGGCTCGGCGGATGTTTTGCTGTTGTCGGTCGATAACGAAAATTTTAGCATCTCCGTTCCCCGGGGATATCGTCCGCAATCCCACCCCGAATCCCGAACGATCAATTTTGCGTCTGAATCCGGCGCATGCGCCATCGCAGTGCGGTTTTCCACCAATTATGCGCGCGTTCTTCCAAAGAAGGAAATACTCGGAGAGCAAGTAGTCTCCAGCCGTGCCGGCGCCACTCTTGCGTCAATCTCCCCGGCCGGAACCGGCGTCGGCCCGGCGGTCTCGTTCGATCTTTTTGTGCCTGCGGGCAATAACCTAATGTTGCGGATGCGTGATATTTACGTCTCCTATGCCCTGGGCAGCGTTGAGTTGACGTTTTCGTGCAACATGGCTGATTTTGACAAGCAGAAAAACGAGTTCATGCTGGCGGTAAATTCCTTCCGCTTGCTTGACAAAAATACCACGACAAACCCATGACAAATCTCTTGAATAACGGCAAACGTCGCGACCAGATTTTCGCCATCGACCTGGGCACCCGCACCACCAAGGCTGTTCTGCTGGACCGCCGCGACGAGCGTTTCACCCTCTCCCGGTTCACCGTTGTGGACGCGCCTGTCTATGACAAAGGCATTCCAGGCGGTTTGCTCACCGAGCATTTCAAGACCATCCTGTCCGCGATACAGCCCAAGACGCGACAGGTCACCATCGCCATTGGCGCGGGCGACTCCGTATTGCGCACCGCGGAATTTCCCCTGATGCCGGCAGCAGAGATGCGCCAGATGCTCAAGTTCAATTCCAAGAACTACCTCCAACAGGACCTGAAGGATTATATTTTTGACTGCTTCATTGTTCCGCCCCGCGGCAAGGCCCTGACAGAGCCTGCCAAAGCAGGCGTTGCCAAATATAAAGTCTGGGTGGGCGGCTCGCGCCGCGAATTGCTCCAGACCATTGAAACATCTGCCAAAGCCGCCGGGTTGACCCCCAGTCAGATCACGCTGACTTTGCTTGGGCCGACCAATGCCCTCGAATTTTCGCAGCCGGAATCGTTTTCCAAGGACACCGTCGCACTTGTCGATCTCGGGTTCAAGACTTCCAGCATCAGTATTCTTGCGGAGGGCGAACTTTGCCTGAGCCGCTCCGTTGAATTAGGCGGAGACCGGCTTACCGCTGGTTTGGCCGAAGCGATGAACATCACTTACGCCGAGGCTGAAGGAATCAAGGTCGGCATGCCGCAGGAAGTGGAAACGCACTTGCAACCGCTGGTTGCCGGTCTTGGCCGCGAATTGCGCGCTTCAATTGATTTCTTCGAGCATCAACGCGAGAAGACAGTCAGCAAGATTCTAATCTCCGGCGGCGCGTCCCGATCTGAGTTCCTGGTGCAACTTCTCCAGACTGAACTTGCAGTCCCGTGCAAGGTCTGGTTTCCTACCGAAGGAATGTCTTTATCTCTTGCGCCACAACAAATGACCGAAGTTGAGCAGGTTGCCAGTGTTTTGACAAACGCCATAGGATCCGCCGCAATGGCTGCGATGTGATCCGCTTCGGCGGTGCTGCAAACCTGCATCATCTTTAATCCCTCCGCCCGAGGGAATAAGGCGGAGTCTTTTTGCTCGAAGCTTGAGGCGCTCTGTCAGGGGAGCGCTTTGCGCCGAACCACCGGTCCCGGCGGCGCTCGCGCCCTTGCGGCACAAGCGGTTCACGAAGGTTTTTCAACGATAGTTGCCGCAGGCGGAGACGGAACCGCCAATGAAGTCGTCAACGGCATCGGCGATGTCCCCGGAGGTTTCTCTTCAGCGCGACTGGCCATTCTTCCGCTAGGGACCATTAACGTTTTTGCGCGCGAACTCGGTTTGCCTCGTAATCTCCAAGGTGTCGCGAAAGCCATTACTGCCGCCAAGGAAAGAGTCATTGATCTTGGAGTCGCCGAATTTCAACGCGACGGGAAACCGGAGCGGCGCTATTTCCTGCAACTCGCAGGCGCAGGAATTGATTCGCGCGCGATTGAGTTGGTAAGCTGGGGGTTGAAGAAAAAAATCGGGCCGCTGGCTTATGTCTGGGCAGGATTTAAGGCGCTTCTCGAAAAGCAACCGAATATTACTGTCGATGCTGGCAGGCGGGTTTCAGGCGAATTGATATTGGTCGGCAACGGCAAATTCTACGGCGGGAGTTTTGCGGCATTTCCCAAAGCTTCCCTCGAGGACGGCATGTTGGACGTTTGCGTGATTGAGAAAGTGGCCGTTCTACGCGTGGTTGAACTTTTGCTCGGATATTTTTCTGGAAATCTGTTTCGGTTCTGCCCGGCAGTGCATTTGTCCGCGCCGAAAATGACCTTTGCGAGCGACAGCCGCGCCTTGCTCCAGGTCGATGGCGAAAATGCGGGCGACCTGCCTGTGACATTTTCCGTTCTTCCGAAAGTCTTGCGGGTTGTCGCGCCTTAAACATAAGCTACGCATATGAAACACGCTGGTAGGGCGCGGTGGGCGGCATTAAAATTGATTCTCCTGGCGTTAATCGCTGCGGGAGTGATCGCCGCAATTGGCTGCCTGCTCAAATTGGGGATGATTCTGGCAATCATCGCCGGAGTCCTCTGGTTTCTTTTTACTCTTTTTACTCTTTATTTCTTTCGTGACCCGGATGCTAATGTCCCTCAAGCGCCGGGGTTGGTTGTTTCTCCGGGACACGGAAAAGTCGATGCGATTGAACAATTAACCGATTCCAAAATCTCAGGCGCCCCGTGCCATCGCATTTCGATTTTCCTGTCGGTGATTGATATTCACGTTCAAAACGCCCCGATCTCTGGCAAAGTCACTGGCGTCACTCGCACTGCCGGTCAATTTGTCAGCGCCCTGAGGGCGGACTCGGCGGAATTCAACGAAAATGTGCTGATTGAATTTGCCTCCACCGAAACACCGGAGGAAAAAATCGGCCTGCGATTGATCGCTGGCGTGCTGGCGCGGCGCATTATTCCATTTGTTCAACCCGGCGATGTCATGCAGCGCGGGGACCGCATCAGTCTCATCCAATTTGGTTCCCGCTGCGACATCTACATTCCACTGACGTATAAGATCAAAGTGCAAATGGGCCAAATGGTCGTGGGAGGCGAGTCGGTTCTGGCCGCGAAATCGTGATTTATGGATCGCGAACCAGAGAAACCACCGCAGGCCCTGCAGATTTATTTTCTGCCGAACCTGATGACGGCTGGCAACTTGTTTTGCGGATTCGTCGCCCTGACCAAGATTGTCGATCCCAATGCGACGCAAGGGGAATACAAGAGCGCGCTCGGTTTTATTTTGCTGGCCTGCATTTTTGACCTGTTGGACGGACGCCTCGCGCGGATGGGTGGGGTTGAAAGCGCTTTCGGGCGTGAGTTTGATTCCTTGGCGGATGTGGTTTCGTTTGGCGCGGCCCCGGCATTTCTTATTCATCGAGTCGTGCTGCGACAAGTGTTTGTAAATCATCCCGAGGTCGGATGGTTCATCGCTTCGATTTACCTGATTTGCGGGGCGTTGCGGCTGGCGCGATTTAACTGTCTGGCTGCGATGGAGGGAAAAGGCGGTGGCAAGGAATTCCTCGGATTCCCAATACCAGCGGCGGCCGGTTTGGTGGCGTCCTTGACCTTGTTCCTGCTGTGGGGAGATCAAACGGACCGTGACCTGGCGCGTGCGCCTTGGAGTTTCATCCTGCCCGGAGTTTTGCTGTTCCTTTCCGTGATGATGGTGAGCGAAGTAAAATATCCGTCGTTCAAGACCCTCGATTTGCGGGCAAAGCGCACCTTTGCCAAGACGATTGTCACGCTTATTTTTGTCGCCGCCCTGTTTATATTGCGCGGGCTGATTCTCCCGATTGTGCTGCCGATCATGTTCACCCTCTACCTCCTTTACGGGTTCATTCGACCGCGGATTTCCCGCAAGGTGCGCCACGAGATTGAGGAAGAGGACGAAGAGGAGAACGGGCTTAATCACTGACATGTTGGGCGATCACCCCCTGCTTTTGGCTCTCCTGACGGGTTTTCTTAGCGGCTTCATCCTTTCGGTGCCGGTGGGACCCGTCAATCTCACGATCATCAACGAAGGGGCCCGGTCCGGCCTGCTGTGGGCGACGATGATTGGACTTGGCGCATCAACGATGGAAGTCATTTACTGCGCGCTGGCCTTCACGGGATTCGCCTCCTTTTTCACGGGCAAAGTCATCAACGCCTGCATCGAACTGGTGAGCTTCGTTTTTATGCTTTACATCGGAATCCGATTTTTGAAGGCGAAGACTATTCCATCAATCGCGCCGATTGAGGAGCGGATAAAAACGAGACTTACGCCGCATTCAGCTTTTGCCACCGGCTTCGTGCGCGTCATGGGTAATCCCGGCGTTTTTCTGTTCTGGATTGTCCTGGCCGCGCATTTTCGGTCGCGCGATTGGGTCCCCGCCTCGCGGGCAGGCGTGGCTTCGTGCGTCGGCGGAGTCGGGGCGGCGACGATTCTCTGGTTCTTTGGATTAAGTTATTTTGTCTCCCGGCGTCACGGCCAATTGACCGAACGCGCGTTGCTGCGAATGGAACACATCTCCGGCCTCCTGATGCTCGGCCTCGCGATTGTTCAGGGCATCTATATCGTCGTCAAAATTTCCCACTATAAATTGTAGGCAAGCGAAGGCAGACGCATTTATTATATTGCAATCCATTGAAAATCCATACCCATTTTACTATTGACTGGTAGGGACGGCCCGCCGGGCCGTCCGCGGACGCCTCGGCGAGGCGTCCCTACCCCGAAGTTTCGAGGCGTGTGCTCTGAGTAATCGCATTCCCCGCTTGCCAAGCGGCGCGGTGCTGCCTAATTTCTTCCCGTGGATTCGAGCAATTCTCAGTTGATGCAATACATCCCGGTGGTTCTCCTGGGAATCGTCGCGGTTGGCTTTGCAGCAGGCACGCTGGTCTTCTCCGTTGTCGTGGGAAAACGCGGACGTCCCTCCCGAATCAAAGATACGGCGTACGAATGCGGCATGTTGCCGACCGGAGATGGGAGCTCAAGGCTTTCGGTGAAATTCTACCTGGTCGCCATGTTGTTTATTCTTTTCGATATCGAAGTCGTATTTCTTTACCCCTGGGCGGTCGTTTACCGCGATATGCTGAAGCAAAACGCCGGGTTGATTCTTGGTTCGATGGTTTGCTTCATGGTCATTTTATTCATCGGTTATATTTACGCGGTGAAAAAGGGCGCATTTGACTGGAAACACTAGTGTGGAGGTAACTGCGTTGCGCGAGTCAGCCTCGCGCCTAAAAAAATCAGAGGCGGCGACGCAGCACCGCCCTACCAAATGTTGAAATGGGCAATTTGAACAATCCTACAATTCGATTCGGCACAGCGGGCTGGCGTTCTTTAATCGCGCGCGATTTCACTTTTGGAAATGTCCGCCTCGTGACTCAGGCTGTGGCGGAATATCTCAACGCGGAACGAAAGAAACCGGACTCCGAAATTCACAGTCGCAAGCCCGATGTGATTATCGCTTATGATTGCCGCTTTCTCGGGCGCCAATTCGCGCTGGCTGTCGCGGAAGTTCTGGCGGCGAACGGCCTGACTCCCTTGCTCTGCAATCGAGACACCCCCACGCCGGTCCTCGCCTTCACGATTCGCAAACGCAAGGCGCTCGGGGGAATCAATATCACGGCGAGCCATAATCCGCCGGAATATTCGGGTTTTAAATTTTCGCGATTTGACGGCGCGGGCGCTTCGCCGGAAGTCACCGGCCCAATCGAGGAAACCGTCGCCCGCCTCCAAAAGGAAAACTGGAATTTCAAATCGGCCATCGTCGGGACATTCGAGTGCAAGAACATCGATCCGCAGGCGGATTACTTCACACAAATCCGCAAGCTGGTTCAATTTTCGACGATCAAGAAGGCGCGGTTGAAAGTTGGCGCTGATCTCATGCACGGGTGCGGGCGCGGTTATTTGGACACGTTGCTTAAGGAAGCCGGCGCAGTTTTGACGGTGCTGCACGGGGACCTCAATCCGCTTTTCGGTGGCCATCCGCCGGAACCGGCTGTCGCGCATTTGAGTGAAATCATCAAACTCGTTCGCTCCAAAAAAGTTCGCCTCGGTTTGGCCACCGACGGCGACGCGGACCGATTCGGCGTCGTCGATTCCGACGGAACCTGGATCACTCCCAATCAAGTTTTGGCCTTGGCACTCTATCATCTCGCGAAACATCGCGGGTGGAAAGGCGCTGCCGTCCGAACCGTTGTCACCAGCCATCAAGTGGATGCGGTGGCCGCGCAATTTAGTGTCAAGATTTACGAAGTGCCGGTTGGATTTAAATACATCGGCGCGATTATGGAGCGCGAACCGGTCATCGTCGGCGGAGAAGAATCCGGCGGCTTGAGCGTGAAAGGTCACGTGCCGGAAAAAGACGGCATTCTGGCCTGTCTCTTGATGGCGGAACTCGTTGCCGCCTCCGGCAAATCGCTCGGCGCAATCCTTAAAGAAATCGCAAAGCTTGGCGGCGATTTTTACACC
This sequence comes from Verrucomicrobiia bacterium, assembly GCA_036501665.1. Classification (GTDB taxonomy): domain Bacteria; phylum Verrucomicrobiota; class Verrucomicrobiia; order Limisphaerales; family Palsa-1400; genus DATAUD01. The sequence goes on along the minus strand of DASXZW010000061.1, from coordinate 84,071 downwards.
GACCGAATCAATATCCACATCGAGGCCGCGAAGAAGGACGAATTGCTCTCTCGTCTGTCTGGGAATCTGGAAAAGATCGGCAAATTTGCGGTGGAAAAGCGAATCACCACCGACGGATTCAAATTTATTCTGCCCAACGGCGAATGGGTCGCCTTCCGCGCCAGCGGAACCGAGCCCGTCTTCCGATGCTACATCGAAGCCCGCTCCAAAAAGAATCTCGAACCCCTCCGCGCCGCCTGCCGCGCGCTCCTGGGCTGACATTTTTCATCGCAACTGTCTGACCCAATGCGTTGTCAAGTAACTTTTTCAGAGTCAAGATGAACACTGAAGAGATTGCCAAGATTCCAAAGTCCGAATGGATGCCAAGCCGCATCCCGACGCGAAATGCATTGATCACTTTTGTTCCCGACGGTCCTACATGCCCGCCAGCCGTTGAGGCTGCGATGCGTGGGCACCCGTCGCGCTGGTATCCTGAACCTGGCGGCCATCGTGTGCTGATTCTTTACGAGGGCGGCAGCTTCGACGCTGAGACATTTCAAATGGTGGCCGGAGCATGGGATCATGAAGATTGCGACCTTTGTTCAGCCCACATTCCGCCTATGACTCTTTGTCATGTCACCAGGCGTGGCCTATATGTCGCGTTATGCGAAAATTGTTACGGCAAATTTGTTGAGGGAATTGCGCCCTGAAGTCCAAAACCTGGCCTGCCCGGAATTCTTGAACTTTAACATGCAAGTTGATAGTAATGAGTGGATGCCTGCTGATGACTGGCCATTTGATCAAAAGCCCAACGTAGCTGCGCTAACAACCCGGCAGGTTCTAATTGACAAATTGCCAATACTTGTGGTCACGCATTATGATGACGACGATTCTTGGGCTTTTATTTGCGGCACAACGGAACAGGTTGATGACATTCGAATAATTGGAATGGGGGAGGCATTGGATCTCGACCCCACTTTACGAACAATTGCTGACTTGCCGCCGGGTTGGACAGCTTGGAGACAAACTCTCGGTGGTTCGTGGCTTAAGGAGATGACTGACGTTCGTGCTTACGATATGGCGCGTCCCAAGGCATACGAGGACTTGAAGTCCGGCAAATGCAGCACGCTGGATGAATACCGCGCGCACCGCATCTCCCACGAATCGTAAAACAGCAAGCTTTTGTGAACCCACTACTGGGTCTCAGGGCACTTCGTGCGCCGCAGCGCCTTCGCCTTCGATGTGGACCTGCTTATATCCGCCCTTTGACGTGAAGTAGAGCAAGATGCAAAGGAGCAAGCCTGCCTGCACCAAGGGAATAACCGCCGTGATTCGCATGGCCATCTTGCTTCCGTGCAATTCCGCCGCAGTCACAATCGGGCGGTCCTGATCCGCAGTGCCCTTGGCCGTATTCCACCAATTGTTCAGCTTGATGTTATTCTGGTCATCCGGGTGCAGTTTCATTGCTGAAGCAAGCTCAGCCCCGTTGTCATCCAGCACGCCGACTTTCGCGCCGTCAAGCCCCTGCGTTTTGAAAACAAAGAACGTGTCCTGGGTGTCGGCCGCGTAACGTTGGAAAACCTCCGGGTGCTCCGCCATCAGTTGGCGTGTAGCGTGCGTATCCTGATTGTAGCCGATTCCCGGTCCGCCCAACAATCCGGCGCACAACATCCCCGCGCCACCCATCGCGCCAATCGTAATCGCGCCGCCCTTCGGGAATTGTTCCGAAGCCACCGCAAGCAGCGTCGGCCACATGAACGTCTTTCCAATCGCGTAAACCGTCGCCGCCGCGATACAGAAAGCCGCCGTGTCCGAGTGGCCGAGCATCGTCAGTCCAACTGACGCGAGAATGGTGCTCGCAAACATCAGTCCCAGCGGAGAAATCTTGTGAATGATCGGGCCGGCAAAAAATCGCAGAGCGAACATCAACGCGGAGATATAGACGAACAGCAGCAACCCCTTTTGTCCCGACGCCAGAATCGCTCCGGTGATCTTGCTCACCCACGAATCGGTGCCCAACTCGGTGTATCCCTGCATCGAATGAATCAGCAGCAGCAGAATCATGAGCAAGTATCCCGGCGAAAACTTGGTCGCCGCGCCGAAGGCAATCAGCAAAACCGTTCCCAGAATCCAACCGACGTAATCAGGCAATCCCAACCCGACGGCCATGTCGTTGAACCAAATGGAAAGCAGGAAGCAGAGGATCAATGCGCCGAAAAAACCGAGTTCCTTGAGCATGTCGGTATATTTGACGCCGTGCTCGCGAGCTTCGGACTTGGGAAATTTCTGGCCGAGGAGCATGACGCCGTACAGCACCACCGGGATGAGGAACAGCGACATTTGAATCTTCCACGAAACCGGCTCCGCGCCGCTCGACATGAAGTAGGACGCCAGCGCGCCGATGATGAGTCCACCCGGCCAGCCGGCATGGAGAATATTCAGATAATGCGCCTTGTTCTTTTGGAACAGCGACGCAACCAGCGGATTGGCGACGCCTTCGCAAAGCCCGTTGCCGAGCGAAAAGAGAAATGTTCCGATCGTCAAACAATGCAACGCCCCTGCCCTGCCGCCCGACGCAAAAGCCATCCCCGCCGCCAAAGTTACTACCGCCGAGAGAAAATGAAGGACAAACGCCCCGACCATCAATGTTCCGTAACCAATCTTGTCTGCCACAAGGCTCGACAGAATAATAATGACACCGAAACCCGTAAGACCGCCGCCGGTAATCTCGCCCAATTCGGTCATTGTAAACCCGTATTGATGCGCCCATTGGACAAGAATTCCGCTGCGGACGCCGAAACCGACGCCCTCAGCCAGGATCGCCATGAAGCCCGCCCACAAGAGGCGTTTGGCGTGGATATTTGAGACGCCTGATGCGGAGGCAGTTGCGCTGTCGTTTGTTTGACTTTGAGGCATGGGCGCAATGAAACCGTTTGCGCGTCGAAATGTCAACCGGGATTTACGAAATCTCCCATCCTCTGCGATACGATTTGCGAATGTATTCCTCGGCTTCCGGCACGTTCTTGACTCGGAGTTTCTTTGAGTCCCATTCCAGCTTTTTGTTCAGGCGAAGCGCTAGGTTGCCGAGCAAAACCCACTCGGTGAACGGCCCGGAAATATCGAAGTTCGAGCAAGCCTTTGGCCCGCCTTTGCAGGCGCGAATCCAATCCAGATGCGGCTCATTGCCTGGCACGCGAGGGATCGTTTGGGCGGGGCGTTTGTAATCGGCCATGCTCGACTCGGGAAGCAGTCGCGGTTTTTCTCCGTAAACCCCGGCGAAGATTTTGCCTTTGTCGCCAATAAAAAGCGAGCCGTTGTCCTGCAATTCTGCGGCTTCCATCTCGGGCGGTTTGGGCGGCTTTTGCCCGGAATCATACCAGGTCAACGTGCAAGGCGGCAGTTTTCCTCGCCCCGGAAATGTGTATCGCAGGACCGACTGGAGCGGCGGCATTTCCGGCACCATTTCAGAAGACGACACCACTTCGACCGTCGAAGGAGCGCCAAGGTCGAGCGCCCATTGCGGACAATCCATAAGGTGGCATGCCATGTCCCCCAACGCGCCGCAGCCAAAATCCCACCAACCGCGCCACGCCTGCGGATGATAGACAGCCTTTGTGAATTGGGTTTGCAAATCCTTCGGCCAGTCGTGAAGGTAAGGCCGCTCCGGCGCAGCGCCAATCCAGTTGTCCCAGTTTAAATACGACGGCACCGGGTCTGAACCCGCCGGACGCCGGACGCCCTGAGTCCACCATCCTTTGGCGCGATCCGTCCAGCAGTGCACCTCGGCAACAGTTCCGATTGCCCCGGACCAAATCATTTCGCAAAGCTGCCGAATCCCCTCGCCCGAATGCCCCTGGTTTCCCATTTGAGTCGCAACGCCATATTTTCGCGCGGCAAGAGTCATTTGGCGCGCTTCCCACACGGTGTGAGTCAACGGCTTTTCGACATACACATGCTTGCCGGCGGCCATCGCGCGCATCGCCGCGGGCGCATGGTGATGATCTGGGACGGCGACAGTCACGGCGTCGATGGATTTTTCCTTTTCCAACATTACGCGGTAATCAGAGTAAGTTCTTGCGCCCGGATATTTCTTGAGCGCATTGGCGAGGTTGTTTGAATCAACATCGCACAACGCGACAATGTTCTCGCCCGACACACCGTTAAGGTCCGCGTCCGCCCGTCCGCCCGTGCCGATGCCGGCGATGTCGAGCTTTTCATTGGGCGATTTGAAATTCGGACGCCTCGCATAAACCGGCAGACTGCCGGCCAGCGCACTCGCAGCGAGGACGGTGGTATAAATAAAGTGCCGACGGCTGACATGCGGCGTGCGAAGTTCGGAACGAACCACATTAAAAGGCGTGTTCTTTTGGGTCATGTTTATTGTGATACAACAACCAAAAACCGACACAAGCGATTTTTCCCGATGACAGAGTCATCTCTTGCGCGAGTAGCCGCAACAAACTACCATAGCCGAACTCCGGCAAAATCTAACAACGCGCTGCACGAAATGACTATGACAAACGAGCAAACCCAGCGTCCGCCATTGCCTCCGTTCTCGCATGAAACGGCAATCCAAAAAGTGCGCTCTGCGGAAGACGGCTGGAACAGCCGCGATCCTGCAAGAGTGGCTTTAACCTACACGATTGACAGCTCGTGGCGAAATCGCTCCGAATTCATCAATGGAAGGGCGGCCATCATCGAATTCCTCACGCGTAAATGGCGGCGGGAATTGGAGTACCGCCTGATCAAAGAGCTTTGGGCGTTCGATGAAAGCCGGATCGCCGTCCGTTTTGCTTATGAATGGCGGGATGACTCCGGCAACTGGTTTCGCTCATACGGAAACGAGAATTGGGAATTCGACGCGAACGGATTGATGCATCATCGCCACGCCTCCATCAACGATTTGCCGATCAAAGAATCCGAACGCAAGTTCCGATGGGATTCATCCAAACCTCGTCCCGCAGATCATCCCGGACTGACCGAGCTTGGTCTTTAGTCGCAATAACCTCGACTCCGCAAGCCGCCACCATCGCCATGAAATACATCCTTTCACTGGACGCCGGAACAACCAGCGTGCGGGCCATCATTTTTGACAAGGAAGGGCGGATGAAAACAGTCGCCCAAAAAGAGATTCGCCAAATTTACCCCAAACCCGGCTGGGTGGAACAGGACCCGCAGGAAATCTGGTTTACGCAGTTAGGCGTCGCGGTGGAAGCTCTCGGACGCGCGCGCATCCGTCCCATCGACCTTGCGGGCCTGGGCATCACAAACCAGCGGGAAACGACCGTCATCTGGGACCGCAAGACCGGTGAACCAGTTTACAACGCCATCGTCTGGCAGGATCGGCGCACGGCGGAAATGTGCGATGAACTTCGCGCCGCCGGCCACAATAATATTATCAAGAACAGAACCGGGCTGTTGTTGGACTCGTATTTCTCGGTGACGAAGATTGCATGGATACTGGATAACGTGCCGGGTATTCGCAAACGGGCTGAGGCAGGAGATTTGGTGTTCGGCACTGTGGACACCTGGCTCATCTGGAAAATGACTGGTAGTCACCCGATTCATGTGACCGATCCCAGCAACGCTTCCCGCACGCTCCTCTACAACATTCACACCGGTCGATGGGACAATGAGTTGCTCAAGCTGTTTCGCATTCCGGCCAATCTCCTGCCAACAGTGCGCACCTCAAGCGAAATTTATGGAGAAGTCAGCACATCGCTGGGATTGGAGGGAGTGCCGATCGCGGGAATTGCCGGGGACCAACAGTCCGCGCTCTTTGGCCAGATGTGTGTGCGCGCGGGCCAGACAAAAAGCACGTACGGCACAGGTTGTTTTCTCCTGCAAAATCTCGGCCCGAAACCCATTGCGTCCCGCCATCAACTCCTGATCAGCGCCGCATGTCAGATCGGCAAAAAACGAGAATTCGTATTGGAAGGCAGCGTGTTCATTGGAGGAGCGGTGGTGCAATGGTTGCGGGACGGCTTGCGTTTGGTTCGCTCTGCTGATGAAGTCAATCTTCTGGCAAACTCGGTGCCGGACAACGGCGGTGTTTACCTTGTTCCCGCATTCACAGGATTGGGAGCGCCGCATTGGGACCCTTACGCGCGCGGAGCGTTGATTGGCATTACGCGGGACACTTCTGCGGCGCACATTGCGCGGGCGGCTTTGGAAGGGATTGCGTTTCAAGTGGCCGATCTCATCCACGCCATGAATGCCGACACAGGCAAAAAGTTGAAGGAATTGCGCGTGGACGGAGGCGCGAGTCACAGCGCGTTCCTGATGCAGTTTCAGGCGGATTTGCTGCAAATCCCCGTCGTCCGGCCTGCGGTTACTGAGACAACCGCATTGGGAGCGGCTTACCTTGCTGGTCTCGCCGTCGGATACTGGAAGAACATCGAAAGCATTTCCAAACAATGGCAAGTCGAGAAAGTCTTCGAGCCGAAAATGTCTCCTGCTAAAGCGGAGGAGCTAAGGTCGAAATGGGACGCAGCTCTGCAACGCTCCAAAAACTGGGCCATTCATAAGCCTCCTGCAAAAAGCAAAAAGCCTTCTCGAAAAAAGTAGAGCGCTTTAAAAATCAGGAAGTTGTTTGAATTCAGCCCAACTCAGTATCAATTAACTGCCTCCAAGTTCCACCATCGGCCTAAACCAGGAGTTTTTCCACCACTTGCCCATGCACATCGGTCAGGCGGAAGTCGCGGCCTTGGAAGCGGTAGGTTAGCTTCGTGTGGTCGAATCCCAATAGATGTAAAATAGTCGCGTTCAGATCGTGGATGTGCACTGCATCCGTCGTGGCGTTGAATCCGAAATCGTCCGATCCGCCCAGCGTCAGGCCAGACTTCACTCCGCCGCCAGCCATCCACATGGTGAAACAGTTTGGATGATGGTCGCGTCCGTCGTCGCCTCCCTGGGACATCGGCGTGCGGCCAAATTCTCCGCCCCAGATCACTAGCGTATCCTTGAGTAGTCCGCGTTGTTTCAAATCCTTGACCAGCGCAGCGGCGGCCTGGTCGGTATTCTTGCAGTTTTTTTCCAAATCCTTCTTCAAGTTGCCGTGTTGATCCCACGCCTCGTGGAACAACTCGACAAAGCGGACGCCGCGTTCGACCAACCGTCGGGCCAGAAGGCAATTCAAGGCGAATGACGGTTTGCCTGGCTCGACGCCATACATGTCGAGGATGTGTTTCGGTTCCTTTGAAAGATCCATCAATTCCGGCGCGCTTGTTTGCATGCGGGAAGCCATTTCAAAGGCGTTGATGCGGGTGGAGATTTCAGGATCGCCGACAACATCCAAGTGTTTTCGATCAAGCGCGCAGACGGCGTCAATTGTATCGCGCTGGATTTGGTCGTCCGCGCCCTTTGGATTTGAGAGATAAAGAATCGGGTCTCCCTGGCTGCGGAACATGACGCCGTTGTACACAGTTGGCAAAAAGCCAGATCCCCAATTGGACGCCCCGCCGCTTGGCCCCTTGGTCCCGGAACTGAAGACGACAAAACCGGGCAAGTTTCGCGATTCGGAACCCAACCCGTACAGAGTCCATGCGCCCAGGCTCGGGCGGCCAAATTGTTGCGAGCCGGTGTGCATGAGAATTTGGGCGGGCGCATGGTTGAAGGCATCGGTGTGCATCGACTTGACGATGGCGATGTCATCAACCACCTCCGCAAGGTGGGGAAGCAGTTCGGAAAGTTCCGCGCCGGATTTGCCGTGGCGGTCGAATTTGAATTTCGGCCCGAGGAACTTGGAATTGGGATTGATGAAAGCCGCCCGGTAACCCTTGAGAAGTTCGGGCGGCGGAAGAGTGCCGTTGAACTTTGCCAATTGCGGCTTGTTATCGAACAATTCCAAATGACTCGGCGCGCCGGCCATGAACAAGTAAATGATGTTTTTAGCTTTCGCGGGCAAGGGCGGCCGTTTTGGGGCCAGCGGATCGCGTTCGACGAGTTTGGTGGCAGCCTGGGCGTAGTTCCCCATCAAGGTTTGCAATGCAATCGCGCCAAGGCCAACGCCGCATTCCTTCAAAAACCAGCGGCGCGACACCGCCAGCGGATGCTGCGGACGATAAAGATGCGTTTGACAGTTCATGGGCTTGGAATTCTATTCTTTCGTTATCGTTTCATCGAGATTCAGAAGGACTCGCGACACCACGGTGTAAGCCGCCAGTTGGACGGGTGTGTGGCCTTTGGGCAAACCGGCAATCGGGCCGCTCTTGCCTGTGGCCAAGGTCGAAGCGTCCACCCAGCCTTCACTCAGGTGCTTTTCTTCACGGTGAAGAAGATCGATCAATTTTTTCAATTCATCCGGGGCAGGCTTCCGTCCCAAGCATCGCCGGAATGCGTAAGTTATTCGGTCCTCGTCGTTGACGCCTTGATCCAGCGAATTCAGGGCGAGCGACTGCGCGCACTCCACAAAAATGATTTCATTCAATGTGGTCAAAGCCTGCAATGGCGTGTCGGATCGCAGGCGACGCACACAGGAAAAATCGCCGTTGGGCGCGTCGAATGTTTGCAGCACCGGGTAGGGCACGGAACGAAAGCGGAAGGTGTAAACGGCGCGACGATAGCGTTCAGGCCCGGATTCGTCGTTCCAAACTTTTGGCCCATAACTGGCAGGTGGCTGGAAAAGGAAATCCGGCGCGGGAGGCGTGACTGGCGGCCCGCCAAGCTGAGCATTGAGGAGGCCCGATGCGGATAACGCTATATCACGCACGATTTCCGCGTCCACGCGGAACCGCGGTCCGCGCGCCAGCAAGCGGTTGTAGGGGTCCTTTTCAACCAATTCAGGAGTGACATGTGAAGATTGTTTATAGGTTGCGCTATTCACAATCAAACGGTGGATATGCTTTATGTCCCAAGCAGGCGGCATGGATTCTTCTCCGGCAGCAAGTTGCGCCGGCTTCATGAATTCCACCGCCAGCCAATCCAATAGTTCGGGATGCGAAGGATCTGGAGCGCGCATGCCGAAATCTTCGGGCGTCTCCATTAAACCGATGCCGAAGTAGGATTGCCAGACGCGGTTGACGAATGAGCGCGCCGTGGTGGGCGATTTCGGGTCCACCAGCCATTTGGCCAAAGTCAGACGGCTGTCATCCGCTCCGGCTGGCAACGGATGCAGGAACGCCGGGACGCCCGCTGTAACTTCGCGGCTGGGATTAAGCCAGTCGCCGCGAGTGAGGATTTGTGTGACCCGTCGTTGATCGTCAGCGCCCATGTTCTGCCGCGCCTTAATCGCAAGAGTGGGCGTCCCTTCCGGCCATTGTTTCCAAAGCGCCTCAATTTGATCGTTGACGTCCGCAAATTCCGGCACTGTCGTGCGCCAATAACTGAAAATTGCCGCTATTTGCGCCGGACTGCGTTTTTCGGCGGGAATCTTGAAAATCTCGCGCACACCCGCCGGAAGCGGATCAGCCACGGCATTGGTCGCGCTGGTCACGCTGAGGCGAAAGCGGCCCAAATTATGGGTCTGATTATCGTCGGAGTTCCATCCTCCGTGGTTCTGCACCAGGCGGAACGTCAGGATAACACCGTTGGTGAACTCAATGGGTTTGTCTGGATTAAAAACGGCTTTGCGAGATTGATTGCGTCGGCCCGGGCCGGCGTCGATTCCCCAAGCGGCATTGGCATTGGTGCCGATCGCGTATTCGACCGGGCCATAAATGCGTTTCGCAGTCGTTTTATCGTAGAACTCAGCTTCAAGCGGCTTGCTGGGATTGGAATAGTCAGCGGTGGCCTTGACGAATTTGACATCATATTTGTTGGTGGGGTTTTTGGCGTCAGCCGCCTCGACTTCAAACTTGCTCAAAGCGGACATGCCTTTGATTGAGCGACCGGGGCCATTGCAAGGCAGTTCCGCGTCGGTCAATTGTTCGAGGCGAAAGGCGCCAATGCTTGGCAGATTGTTAGTGGTCGTGAATGTCGCCGTCCATTGGGTCGGCGCATAACCGGAGGCGCGAATGGAATTGTCCGAATAATAATAGAACCGCTCGCCGTTATCACCGGAAGTATGTTGGCAGGCCAGCGTCACCCACTCCGGTTGATCGTTGCGCACGGAATCTTCCCAAGCCGCCATGCGTTCCTGCCAGTCGGATGTCTTGTGGCGAAGCCCTTCCTCAAGATCGCGCATCTGACGGAGCAGATCAGCGCGCTTCAGGTTTTCTTCAGGGGTGTAGGCCACCATCGATGCCTCATGGTCGTTGTTGAGGTAAGCGAACATTCTATAATATTCTTCCTGCGTAAGGGGATCGAATTTGTGGTTGTGGCACTGCGCGCATTGGATGGTCAGTCCCAAAATGCTTTTGCCGATGGCATCCATGCGATCAATGATGCCGTCCATGCGGAATTGCTCTGGATCAACGCCGCCTTCCTCGTTCACCATTGAATTGCGCAAGAAGCCCGTCGCGATGATCTGGTCCTCGGTGGGATGAGGCAGGAGATCGCCCGCCAGTTGTTCGATGACGAATTGGTCGTAAGGCAGATCGCGATTAAAGGCGCGGATGACCCAATCACGATAATTCCAGATGAACCGCGGCTTGTCCTTTTCATACCCGTCGGAATCCGCGTAACGCGCGGCATCCAGCCAGATGCGTCCCCAACGTTCGCCGTAATGCGGCGAGGCCAGCAATCGCTCCACCTGCTTTTCGTAGGCATCAGGACTTTTGTCCGCCATGAAAGCATCTATTTCGGCGATGGTTGGCGGCAATCCGATCAAATCGAGGCTCAATCGGCGGAGCAGAGTGACTCGGCTGGCCTCGGGCGAAGGTTTTAACTTTTCCTTTTCCAGCCTGGCCAGAATGAAATTGTCCACAGGATCATGAATCCATTTCCGATCACGAACAGGTGGCAGGGATGCCTTGACCGGCGATTTAAAGGCCCAATGCTCAAGCACCGCCTGCCCGCCAGGCCGGGCGAGCTGGTCGGGCCATTTGGCCCCTTGGTCAATCCAGTTTTTGAGCGCCTCGATCTGCGTCGCAGTCAGTCTTTGCCCCTTGGGCGGCATGAAATCGTCTGGATTGGTGGAGGTGATGCGTTGAAACAGGCTGCTCTCCCCGCTCTTGCCTGGAACAATTGACGGCTTGCCAGACTCGCCCCCGTGCAACGCGACCGAGCGATCATCCAAGCGAAAATCGGATTTTTGCTTTTTGTCGCCATGACACTCATAGCAGCGTGAGGTGAAAATGGGTTGAACATCATGGGCGAAATCAATTTGAGCCGCCATCGAAGAAGTCCAAGGCGCAGCGCACAACCCGACGGCAACAGCGCCAATCCACAAACATAGGGACGAAAACTTCATTGATTCACGAATACGCCACGACTCGCGGAGATACGGCTTATTCTATGATCTATCCCAAAGTACGGCAAGAGGATAAGAATCAGAGCCAAACACAATGGCGCAATGCCTCGTATTCTCACGCTTCAACCCATCTGCACGCACAGGCTGAATCGAACGAAAAGCCCCCAAGTAATTTTACAAAATTCTGGAAAACTACGTTCCGATCGTTATCCAACACAAGGGACCGCCTCATGCTTCAGCCCCGAAAATTCCAGAAGTGCGGACCTGCTTGCGGCGATTGGCGCTGGCCAGGACTGCCAGTCAGTATTTGCAATTTCCCCCACAGTTAGATCATCTGAGACTGGCGCCGATTTCGGCGCTGTGACGGGAATCGCGCTGCCACGCAACCGCAGTGATATTGAGGCAGCTTCCAGGATTCTGACAACTTCGAGGCCGCGCAGCCCGCAGCTTTGGGGCGTTTTACCTTCGCGTATGCACTCCAGAAAATGGCTGCACTCGGCCTTGAGTGGTTCTTCCTGTGTCAAACGTGGCGACGAGGCGTCACCTTGGTGGTACTCGAACTTGAATTCCGCCAGCTTGTCCTGACGCTCCAAACGGTCCACACGGATGTCAAACAGGGTAATCTTCTCCTGGGCGGCGACGTCGTCGTACAATAGCATCCGTTTGCTCCCGACAATCGTCATTTCGCGCACTTTTCGCGGGTGCAGCCAACTGCTGTGAATGACGGCTGAACAATCGTTGGCGAAGTTCAGAAACATCCCTGTCACATCCTCAATTCCCGGAGTTGTGCATGACCGGCCAGAGCAATTGACAGTTGTTGGCTGTTGGCCGAGCAAGTGAAGCACAATTGAAATATCGTGCGGCGCAAGGTCCCACGCGGCATTGATCTCTTTTTGGCAAAGGCCCAAATTTAAACGCCTGGCGCAGATGTAACGGATTTGACCGAGGTCCCCATGATCCATGATCTCCTTAATTTTTCTAACGGCTGGCGAATAGAGAAAAGTATGGCCTGCCATCAGGATGAGGCCATTCTTATGCGCAATATCAATCAGTTCCTCGCATTGGACGCTCGTTGCGGCCATCGGTTTTTCGACCAATACGTGTTTGCCCGCCTCAAGAGCGGCTTTGGCCATTGAAAAATGATGTTTGACGGGAGTGGCGACGACAACCGCATCCACGGCAGAGCCGAGCATCTGTTCGTAACGGTTTTCGGCCGCGATATCGGGATACATTTTTTGCAATGCCGCAAGTCGCCCCACATCGACGTCGCAAATCATTTTCAGGTTGCATCCCGGCAAGGATTTAAAATTGCGGACCAAATTTGGCCCCCAATATCCGAATCCGGCTACTCCAACGTTAATATGTTTTTTCATAAGTTATCCTTTATCCAGAATGCAGGTTTCGACGCTTATTGCTTCAGCGACGCGCCGCCACATGGCGGTTGAACGGATTTTTGCCATTGCGCGCCCAGATTCGTTGCGTGGGGAAACAAAAGGGTTTTTTTGCGGGGTGGGAGGCTGCGTCATGCCGGCAGCCGCCGTCAGATCTGAAACCGTCGTCCCCAGCGCTTCTGCCAACCTGAGAAGGGTCACGAAGCTGATGTTCCGAGCCGCGCGCTCAACATCTGAAATATAGGTTCGCTGCAAGCCGCTCCGATAGGCGAGCGCTTCCTGAGTCAGGCTACGATCTATCCGGCGGCGGCGCATATTCGTGGCCAGGGCCGTGAGATGTTCCTTCAAATACCTGTCCAGGGGCGGTTCCATGTCCCGGGAGGTGGTGTCGAGCAAGAAAGCTTCATTCATAATCTCAATTCGTGTCATTTGTGCGATTTGCGCCATCTGTCAAGCATCCAACATGCGGCGCACCCGACTGAGGAGATCAGCGGGAGTGTAAGGTTTGGGCAGGAAGTCAGTTCCTTTTTCCGCCGCGGCGTTATAGGCGGCGGCGTGTTCAAGATAGCCGGAGGTGAACAAGACTTTTAGGTTCGGAATGGCGGCCCGCAGCGCTGCGGCCATTTCTTTCCCTCCCATTTCCGGCATTACCATATCCGTAACGACCAAATGAATGGGTCCGCTCTGCTGGCGGGCAATACGGAGGCCATCCAAACCATGACCAGCGGTAAGAACCCGGTAACCCTGCTGCGTAAGAATTGTATGAGTCAGGTCCAACAGATCAGGTTCATCCTCAACCACCAGGACGGTTTCTTTCCCTGCAACGGGCAGTTTTAAAGCGCGGCGAATTGCAGGAACCAACCGCGTTGTTTGATTCTTGAGCAGGAAATCCGCGACGCCTTGTTTGTGACATTCAACGACTGCTTCCTCGCCGACAAATCCTGAAAACACAATGCACGGAATACCAGGCTGTTTGCTCCGAAGAAGCTGCAATGCAGACATCGCCTCAAACCCGGGAAGCAATAAATCCGCCAGAACAACATCCGTTCCGCCGCGTTCCAAGGCCGCCAGATAATCACGACGGTTATAGACCGGGGTTATTTCACACGGCAATTGACCATGCGCCAGCACGGCGCCGACCAATTCCGCGTCGCGCTCATCATAAGCCAAATGGAGCACGCGCACCTTTTTCTGCGTTCTATCCGGTCTCGGGGATGAACGAGGGGGCACTGAATGAGAGGCTGGCAAGGCCCCGGGTTTCTTCGCGTTGTCGGGAGATAGTAGCATGTATATTAAGTGATTCGGGGAAAGCAGACCGTTTCTTTCACGTCTTTCGATTTTTTTTGAATTTTTTTTAGAACGAGCTTCACCGGCAGGCAATTTCCCTCTGAACGAAGAAAACCGGCGTGAACCAAAAAAGGAGCTGACCCTGGGTGGATTCGCGGACTGCCAGCGTTGGGAGGAACTGCCGAAGAGGTAACGGCAATTCCTCCCGCCAATTCCAATGCGGCGGCTTGAAGCCTTCCCCTTAATCCCCCGACCGCATTGAATTTCTGGCTGCAGAGACGGGCCGAGCGAAACCGGCTGTCAGTTTTTTTAATTCACTCGTCTCTACTATTAATATCGAGGTTTGGAGGCCGAATCTTTCACTGACGTAAAAAATAAATCGAAAATCTTGCGGCCCCGTGAAAGAGTTGGGACAGTTCTTCCGAACTATAGGTATGGAACAGATACCGCGCCAGAACGAGGCGAGCGCCGGCTACGACATAAAGTTTATTCCGACCCGGGATTCACTTTTGAGCCGATTGAAGAATGGCCAGGACCAAGAGAGCTGGCGGAGTTTTTTTGAAACGTATTGGCGGGCCGTTTACGGCACGGCGAGACGCGCGGGGCTTACGGACGAAGAGGCCCAGGACGTTGTGCAGGAGACGGTGCTTTCGGTTTTTAAGAGCCTTCAGTCCGGGTATGACAAGGGCAAAGGACGATTTAAGTTTTGGCTTTTGCGGCTTATACAACGGAGAATTGTAGATGAATTCCGAAAACGGATGAAAGGGCAGGTCAGCCTGAACGCGGAAAGATCAGACGGCAAGGGAAACGAGGAGGACGCTTTGCAGCAGATTCCCGATCCAGCCGGATGCGAGTTGGAGGCGGTCTGGGAGGCGGAATGGGAAAACAACCTCCTCGAAGCGGCCCTGGAACGTGTAAAACAAAAAGTTGAATTGAAAAATTACCAAATTTTTGACCTTCATGTGTGCAAAAGCCGCAGCGTAACGGAAGTTGCGCAAGTCATGAATGTAAGCCCGGCCAGAGTGTACTTGGTCAAACATCGTCTGCAAAGAATTTTGAAGCAGGAGCTGGAGACGGTTGGCAACGGAGTGGGTTTAAAATGAAGACGAATAATCAAGAGATCGACGCATTCGAAAATGCGGGCGCATTGCAAAAGCTGATCGCCAGGCGCAGAGAAGTTCCACACCCGGAAGTCCGCCAGAGGATTTTGCGCGCTCTTATACAACGCACCTGCCATGATGTAATGTCTTGCGCAGGATCGTCCATCGACCAAGATACTTTTCATGATTTTCGGTCGTTATAACGGCCCAAATAATGCTGGAAATTGACTAAATACTATGCGTAAAAAACCCTCTCAAACGTCGCGCAAGATAGTAGAAGAGAAAATTCAAGTCGTTGAATACGAAGTTATTGAATACGGCCCCAGCCCCAAACCCCGGAAACCAAGCCCACCGGGCCCTCCAGGGAAACCTTCGCCTTCACCTTCGATAGATCCGCTCACGCCAGCACCAGATTGATCGGACTCGGACAGTAGGGTCTGGCACCACAGAACGGTGGTTGCGCCGAATGAAAAAGTTGATTCTGCACTGCGGTCTCTCCCCTGGAGATATCGTGATGCTGACCGCAGCCGTCCGCGATCTTCATCTGTGTTATCCGGGCGAGTTTTTGACAGATGTCAGGACAAGTTGCCCGGAGATTTGGCAGAATAATCCGTACATAACCCGGTTGAACGATAAGGTGGCAGGGGCACTGCACATCGACTGCGGACACTACGAGTTAATCAATGAAGCGAATGCGAAACCATTTCACTGCCTTCACGGATTTGTTGATTCACTCAATAGAAAACTTGGCGTCGGCATTCGATTGTCAGTGTGTCGCGGCGACATTCATCTCTCTGCACAGGAAAAGGCTTGGTATTCCCAGGTCCGTGAGGTGGCGCGCCGGGACATACCGTTTTGGATTGTTGCGGCGGGGGGTAAATATGATTTGACAGTCAAATGGTGGCCGTCGCAGCGCTACCAGGAAGTCATTGATGCTTTGCAGGGGAAGGTGCAGTTCGTCCAGATAGGCAGTCGTGGTCACCATCACCCGAAACTTCGTGGGGTGATCGACTTGCGAGGCCAAACCAATATACGGGAGTTGATACGCCTCGTTTACCACTCGCAGGGGGTTTTATGCCCGGTTACTTCGGCGATGCATCTCGCTGCGGCTGTGGAGATGAAAAAAGGAGTTCCGCCGATTCGTCCATGTGTGGTGGTGGCTGGCGGTCGCGAACCGGTCAATTGGGAGCAATACCCCGGACATCAATTTATCCACACTATCGGCGCGCTCCCATGTTGCCAGACCGGAGGTTGCTGGAAGGATCGGGCGGCTCCTCTGCGGGACGGCGACTTGCGCGACAGGCCGGAAAATCTTTGCGTCTCAGTGCGCGAAAATATTCCACGTTGCATGGATATGATCACGCCGGGAGAAGTGACCAGGCGCATCCAGCTTTACTTCGATGGCGGCGCGATACGGTTCCTGTCTGTCGCTGAACACGCGGCCGCAGCATTGGGAGTCGAAGCTACCAAGGCAAATCCGTTCGATGACGAACCGCTGAACTTGCATAATGCGGGCCCCCAGTTTGATGAGGCTGCCAAAACTCTCGTTGAGGAAAGGCCTCGCTGGCACGGACGAGGCATCGTCATTTGCGGCGGAGGGATAACCTATTTCACCAACGCCTGGGTTTGCGTCACTATGTTGCGACGCGCGGGATGTGATTTGCCAATCGAGGTGTGGCATCTCGGCCAAAAGGAGATGAGCGCGCGAATGCGCGCGCTTCTGCGATCTTTGGACTGCCGGGTGGTCGATGCGCTGCGAGTGAGGAAGCATTATCCCATGCGCCAGTTGAACGGCTGGGAACTGAAACCTTACGCGATCTTTCATTCGGAATTCGCTGAAACGCTTCTGCTTGACGCTGACAATGTCCCGGTGCGAAATCCACAGTTTCTCTTTGACAGCAGTGAATACCAACGCATCGGCGCCATCTTCTGGCCGGATTTCAACCACACAGCGACCAATGGCCAACTCGCCATTTGGCGAAGTTGCGGTCTCCGCCGACCGAGCGAACGCGAGTTCGAGACCGGGCAAATTCTTGTGGACAAAGAACGATGCTGGAAAGCGTTGAAACTATGTCTGTGGCTGAACGATCATTCCGACTTTTACTACCGACATCTTCACGGTGATAAGGAAACCTTTCATTTGGCGTTTCGCAAAGCAAACCAGCCTTATTTCCTGATTCCACACCCAATCCACCGGGTCGAAGGCACGATGTGCCAGCACGATCCTGCTGGGCAGCGGCTTTTCCAACACCGCAACATGGCCAAATGGGATTTGGTGTCCAATCGGCACATCAAGGATTTCTGGTTGGAGGAAGAATGCCTTAACGCCATCACGGACCTAAAATCAAAATGGGATGGCGGGGCTGAAGACGTGCGCAGTCAAGTCGCTGTTGGAGGAAAACGCAATGGGAGAGCGCCGACGTTTGCCGCGATCGTCGTCGGAGCCGAATCGAACCCGGGGCCCTCGCAACGAACCGTGGATCATTTGCGCCAAACAGATTGGGACGAATCAGCCATTCACGTTTGCTACGAAACACCGGACGCGAAGCGATGCGCATGGCGGGACTATATCGAGCAGCCACTCCAGACGCAGGTTGATTTTTTCCTCGTGCTGCGGGGAAATCTCATCTTCAACCGCCACATCCATCATAACTTGACTCGCTGGCAACCGCTCAAAGACCGGACGGCAACAATAGCCGCCATATACAATCCACAGGGCCTCCGCGAAAGCGCCTGTGATTTTAAGTTCAACACCCGCTGGTCTCTCGGGCGGCAAAGGTGCGATGGCCATGCGATTATTTTGTCAAAAGAGACGGCAAAATGGCTTCTCAAACGGGTTCCTCAGAAGACGCCTTTTCTCGCTTTGGATTTTTCAAAAATTGCAAGGGGCCTCAAACAACCGCTTTTGCTGCACGCACCGTCCCTTGCGCAACGATTTGAGCCGGCGCAAAGGGAGGAGCAAGTATTTTGGCCCGCCGCCGACTTCGACCGTGACTGGCGCGCCGTCGGCTGATAACGTGACTCGCAGCAGGCTTGCTGGAGGGATGTCGATGTCGCTGAGCTATCACTGATAAAACGCCGCCGTCATGAACGCCGATCTGACAACTAACGCAGACGGACTGCCGGAACGGAGACGCGAGCCAGGGACGTTTCCGCCTCCACCGGTCGTTCCTCACCATTCGCTTTTGCGGCGAATCGGCTGGGGCAGTTACGGCGAGGTTTGGCTGGCCCGCAATTCCATGGGCGCCTATCGCGCCGTTAAAATTGTTTATCGCAGTTCATTTAGCGACCCCAGACCCTTTGAGCGCGAGTTGTCAGGGATTCGCAAATTTGAACCGATTTCGCGGACGCATGAGGGATTCGTTGATGTCCTCCAAGTTGGCCTCGACGAAGCGGCAGGCCATTTTTTTTATGTAATGGAGCTGGCGGATGATCGCTCTTCCGACCCGGAAATGCGCCCGGAAACCTATTCGGCGAAGACCCTGGCGAGCGAAATCAGCGCGCGCGGCAAGCTGGCGGTGGGAGATTGCATACAACTTGGCTTTGCTTTGGCCAAAGCCATTCATGAGCTTCATAAACGCGGGTTGGTCCATCGCGATATCAAGCCGGCGAACATTCTCTTTATCGAGGGAATTCCAAAATTGGCCGACATCGGACTTGTTGCGGCGATGAATTCCGAACTGTCGTATGTTGGCACGGCAGGCTTCATTCCCCCGGAGGGGCCCGGAACGCCGCAAGCCGACGTTTTCAGCCTTGGCAAAGTTCTTTACGAAGCATGCACTGGCAATGATCGCCAGAGTTTCCCTGAGCTGCCGGCGGACATTTCCTCTTTTTCCGACGCCCCGCGGTTCATGGAGCTAAACGAAATCATTTTGCGCGCTTGCGAGACTGCGCCCGACAGACGTTACAACTCCGCGGCAGAAATGCAGGCTGACCTGGTCGTGCTGATCGATGGCGGGTCCGTCAAACGTTTGCGGCACCTGGAACGCAAGTGGACTGCGGTAAAGCGGGGGACGCTGGCTGTGGCTGCGGCTCTTGCTGTGGCGGGAATAATTTCCTATCCATTTTACCGTGGCTATCAGGAAAAGGTTCAAGCCCGGCAACGAAGCATCGGCTCAGCGGTGGCCAACGGAAATCACGCGATGGAATCGGGAGACCTTCTAGGTTCACTTCCCTATTTTGCCGCGGCGCTGCGCCTTCGCCACGAGTCTCACGACGATGAGCGGGCCGACCGTATGCGACTTGGTTCAGTCCTGTCGCAATGCCCCAAAATGACCCAGTTTTGGGACGTGCATGGCTCAGCCGCTGACGCCGAATTCAGCCCTGACGGAATACATGCCGTCGTGACAACGGAACATGGCGAAACCGTCATTTATAATTTATTGGATGCGAATGACGCGCGTTTAGTGGTCAAATCCCAATATTTGGAGGCGGCGAGTTATAGCCCAGACGGCTCATTGCTGGCCACGGCAAGTGACGATTCAACAGCGCAAATTTTTGATGTTTCAACGCTTGTGCCGCTTGCGCCATTTACGCATCCAGACCGGGTCAAGAGCGCTCGGCTCAGCCCGGACAATTTGCGCTTAATCACGGCTTGCAACGATGGAATCGCGCGGATTTGGAATATTAAACAAGGCACAGTCGAATTATCGCTGCGCCATACCGCCAAGGTCCGATTCGCGGAATTCAGCCACAACGGCAGGCTGGCTGCCACCGCAAGCGAAGACAAAACCGCATGCCTTTGGGACGCCCAAACCGGTCAAATGATTGCGAGACTTGTGCATCCAAGCTGGGTCACGCACATCGCATTCAGCCCGGATGACTCTCAAGTGGTCACTTCCTGCGTCGATCACAATGCCAGGGTGTGGAGCACGAACGGTTTGCAGCGTGTTCCCATTTTGGCCCATGAGGATGCTGTCCTCAACGCGGAATACAGTCCGGACGGAAGCATGCTTTTGTCTTCTTCCCTGGATGGAACTGTAAAACTTTGGCACGCCGGCACTCTCCTTCCCCTGGAAGTCAATCCGATCTTTCGTCATGGAGAGCGAGTCAGACATGCAGCTTTCTGTCCAGACGGACGACGCATTCTCATCGCGGGAATCGACGGGAGAGTGGTTGTTTGGGATTTGAGCGGCCAATCTCCGCCTCCTCCCCGCATACAGGCTGTAGCGAGCGGCGATGGTCAGCGGCTAATGACCTTGGAGGGAAAAGGACTCAAAGTTACAGACGAGATAACCGGAATCGCCGTTGATAATAGCGTTCAAGCCGTTCTGCCAGTTGAGATGATGACGTTGAACTGGATCGGGAGCCTGGCGGCCGTTGTTCATCCGTCGGCGGCTGATCCGAACCAGCATCAGGTAACTATTTTTGACACAGCTACCGGGCGCGACATCATCGACGGCTTTGCGGCCCATGGACCGCTCTGGACAACATGCCTAAGCGACGACGGCAGCAAGGCTGCTATAATCGACGGACGCACCGCAACCATCTGGGATGCTAAATCAGGGCAACAGACAGCCATTCATCTCACGGATGATGCTGGATTTGCCGTCTTTGACGGTTCCACAAAACGGCTGGCAACATGGCAAGCCGACGCAAATCTGATTAACGTGTGGGACACTGAATCCGGGGCGTTGTGCTTCCCCGCTTTGGAGATGGGTGCGCTCGTTCACACAGTTCGAGGCAGCAGGGATGGAAAGACTTTGTTGGCCGCCTGCTGGGACCAGAGTTTGAACCACTGTTACAGTCAAGTATGGAACTTAGCCACCGGGCAGCCAATCGGCCCGCGCCTCGAGCACGGGGACGGCGTTTTGGACTGCTGTTTTAGCCCCGACTTGAGCTTGATTGCCTGCGCCAGCGAGGATTTTACCGCGAGCATATGGGACGCATCGGCTGGCTTTCGCCGTATTCACACCGTCCGCCACCACGGCCACGTGCGATCTGTTGCCTTTGACGAAACTGGCGATGCCATTGTCACAGCGAGCGATGACAAGACTGCGCGAGTCTGGAGTGCCCGAACCGGCGACCCCCTGACCCCGGCCCTTCGACATTTGGTTGCAGTGACAAATGTGACTTTCCTGGGAAACGGCGACAAAATATTATCTGTGACACGAGACGGGGCGGCTTTCATTTGGACGATTAAACCCGACCAAAGACCCGCGGAAGATTTATGGGAACTCGCGGATCTGCTTTGCTCCCGATCATTCGATCAGGATCAAAATCAGAATTCCGGTCGGAACACCCCTGCCGCGCAGACAACGTGGAGACGTTTGCGGAACCTCTACCCGTCGGATTTTTCGGCCTCAGAGTCTGAAATCCGCCGCTGGCACGAATTCGCCTCCGAAGAAAGCAAGTCCAACGGAGATCCGTTCGCCGCCGCCTTTCACGCCCGCCGATCGGGCACCGAATCCAAGGGGACGAACAATCAAAGCCTCGTCGCTGAAAGACCTTCCGCCGGTTCCAACTGAGCAGTCAGACGCCCATTTACGAGGCGGTCAATGTGAATTAAAAAAGGAGCGAAATAAAAAATATTATGACAAAATTTTTCTTTCGCAATTTGAGGTTGATGGTTTTGATCGCAACTCTGGCTGGCACTGCGCTCCACGCGCAGGATCAGTGGAGTCTAAGTATTATATATCCAAACGATGGCAGGACATTCACGGCGCCAGCCAATGTTGTTTTGGAAGCGACGAATATCGGTTTTGAAGGTTTGATTGACGGAACAAACCCGCCGCCGAGCGAAGTCGTCCAGTTTTTCGCCAATTCCAACCTCGTCGGCACAGCTACCAATGTCCTCGGGACAAACGTGCCGAATGTGATATGGATGAGTGTGCCAGCCGGAACGTACACATTGGTCGCGGTTGGAAATATCGGAACCAACACAGCGACATCCCAACCCGTGACTGTTACCGTCAATGAAGAGTCGTCAAATCCACAGACCAATCACCCTCCAGATTCTGTGTTCGGCATAGGCATTCTATATCCTGCCCCAGGAATGGTATTTACGACACCAGCGAGTGTTGTAATTGAAGTTGGGAACAGTGGTTTGGAAGGCTTGACTGGCGATACGAACCTGCCGCCAAGTGAACTCATTCAATTTTTTGCCAATTCCAATCTCGTCGCCACTATTACGAATACTCTCGGAACGGACGTGTCGGATGCAACTTGGGGGAACGTGCCGCCTGGAACGTACACTTTGGTCGCAGTGGGCAGCGTCGGAACCAACGTCGCGACGTCCCAACCCGTGACCATTACCGTCAATGAAGCGACTTCAAATCCCGATACGAATTCAGGCTCTTCGTTCACCATAAGCATCGAGTCTCCAACCAATAGCGAAGTTTACACGGCACCGGCATCTATTCAGCTCGAAGGCGTGGTGAACGGGATTTGGAAGTCTCTGACGTCGTTCGAGGTTGTTCAGTTTTTCGCCAATTCGAATCTCATCGCGACAGTGACCAATTTAGTTGGGACGAATGTGTCCTTTGCGACCTGGGCCAATATAGCGGCGGGGAACTACATGATGACCGCGGTCGTGAGCAATAACGATGGCGACGTGGCGACTTCTCTCCCTGTGTCCATTTCGGTGGCCGAAAATACCAATCCACCCGCGGTCACAACATTCGGGACTATTGTCTCGCCGACAAACGGCTCGGTTTACGCGGCTCCGGCGGATATAGGATTGGAGGAAACGTGGTCTGCCGGGAATCCAACGGCGTCGGCAACCGTGCAGTTTTATGCAAATTCCAATCTGATTGCCACGGTCAACAGCGGGCCTGGAACCAATACATGTTTCGCCGCATGGACCAACGTTGCAGCGGGTTCGTATAATTTGACAGTGGTCCTAACATACGGTTCGGCCACCGGTTCCAGCGCTCCCGTCTCAATTACTGTCAGTGACGGTTCAACGAACGGCCCTCTGCCCAGTGTCGCAGCCCGAAGCCAATTGCCAGTCGTCGGTGTTTTCCCAGGCAATACAACAATCGGCGCACCGACTAGCCATGTCGCAGGTGGCTGCGTTTATCTCTCGATTGGCGCAACCAGCGGGATGGCATACAGTCTGGAGAGTTCCGCCGACCTTATCCATTGGGCGCCGGTTTTCACTAACAAGGCGGTCAATGGAGAAGCGCAATACGTTGCACCCAACGGCTACAACGCGAGCCAATTCTATCGCATCGTTCCCGCAAACCCTTCGTCGAACTAAGCAACGCCAGGGCTGATCGCGCTCAAAGCGGCCAGCGCGATCAGCCCGCTGGATTTAGTGGTTGCTCGTTCCGCGGAGACAAGTCTGGGTGGACTTGCTCCGCGGTTTTTTCCTTTCAAAGCCCAGCGGGAGATCGCATGCATTAAGATTCCACCGGCATATCAATTTTCGTGTGAAAGGGCCTTCTATTGTGATCGATGGGCTGCTTAAAGTCATGCCGCGTCAAGGAAGCCGTCGGCAACGGGAGAAGCTAGTTAGTCAACACGACGGCAGGTATGAGACGCGCAAGCGCACCGCCAGACTGGCCTGATTGTTTTAATCGCTAGAGCAGTTTAACTTAAGCTGTAGCCGCCGGGTTAGGACGGTCTCGGGGGAGCGCGGTCGTCTCGACCGCCGCGTCTGGCGTCTCGCCAGACGCTCTTGTCGAACATTTTATACGCCGCGTAGCGCCGGATTGTTCCGTCGGCGAGACGCCGACGGATGCGACCGAGACGGTCGCGCTCCCTGCAGCGCCAAATTTGTGGCTACAGTTTTACTTAAACCGCTCTAATGGCGACAGGCTTCTTTTGAGGAACCCCACTCAACTCTCAAGGCCCGGTGGCTACCTGTTTCAACTTGATCCAGTCGATGTTTATGATCGAGATATTAGTGATTGAACTCGTCGTGAAGGCTTGCGACTGGGTTTCGGGAACTTGTGCTTGTCGTGTGAGCATGTGGTACGTTTCTGCGTGGCCGTCGGCGAAGTTGAGGCAGTATCCGTTTTGATGCCGCGTGGCGGGACATCTTTCGAAAGGCGAAACGTCATCCATCTCTACAATAAACCAAGGGTCTTCCAAGGTAGCCGGATGTTCGTCGATAAAAACGAAAATCGATCCAGGGGTTGAGGCGGCAATATCACTCTCCTTTTGAAACACTCTGAAACCCATTTCGCCGTACATCGTCTCCATTTCATCGCTGCCGAACCAACCATTCATGGTATAGCTTCGGTCTCGGGACAAACCGCCGTCTTGAGTTAAGTCTGCCGGGCACTGATAGCTCCTGGGTTGCGAAATATAAGGATAAAGAAGTCCCGCCATGACTTCTGGCACATTGGTCGCGTCGATCAGGGATTTCATGTTTCCATAAACCCAGGCGTTGGAACCGATTGCAGGAATGGGGCCCAATTGCTGAATGTTTTGGACCAGCCTGCCAAGGTTGTCTGCCGCGTACATTTGAAACCCTATTTCCTGTTGCTTCATGTTTTGGAGACAGGAGGCGCGCTTGCTGTCCGACTCTGCATTGTTCAGCACAGGAAGGAGCAGCGCGGCAAGGATCGCGATAACCGCAATCACCACCAGCAATTCGATCAGCGTAAAGGCGCGGAGCGTGCAACTGGCGGGTTCGGATTCGCAATATCGAACCGGTTTCACTGGCAAATTGGGCTGCTGTGTACGGAAATTTTCCGCCCAATGTAATACCGCCCTGCCCGCTGGACTGGAAGTGGGCGTCTGGTTGCCCACCTGTGCTTTTTATTGCGCAATTGCGGCGCAAAAAGTTAATAATTTGAACCATGTGCCGCGCAATGCTGACTGGCCTCGTCCCGCTCCTGGCATTGCTGTCGGCGTTGAAAGCCTATGGCAACTCGGAGCAATCCGGACAATGGCGGATTTACTCGACTGCCAATGGTTTTCCGGATTCCTCTTTTCGTTCAATTACGGTCTCGGAGAACGGCAGTATTTTAGCCGTTAATGCAACATCCTCCGTTGTTTGCGAATTTGATGGTTATGAAACGAAAGTTATTCCTCTGCCAGCGGACGCCGGTGGTCGTGTGTACGAGAGTCCGGCCGGCCAATTGTGGGCTTGCTGCTCCAACGGGTTTAAAACCAGAAAAGATGAGGCCTGGCAATTGTTGGTCCTGCCGGAGTTGACAGCGGCCATCCATAATTCGCCGGACCACGACATACCGCTTTATCCGATTCGCCAGGATGTTGTTTTGTGCCTCCTGCCGGATCGCCTGGTGGAAGTCAACGCCGAGCGGGTTTCCCATATTGTCACACGGACCGTTCGCGAATCCAGTCAATCAAATATAGGCAAATTCACAGCAATGACAGTCGATGGGAGCGACAATCTGTGGATCGTCGGACAAAGCGGATTATGCCGCAGCGATGCGCTGTTGCGTGGCGCTGGTTCCAGGACTTCCTGGCGGGAATTTGTCGTGCCCGGCTCGCTGCGAATTCGCAACTTGCGAAACCCGCAGCCGAACGAAAGCGGAATAACTCTTGTTGCGGATAATGTTGGCGGGAATGGTGACATGGAGGTCCATTTTGACGGCGTGAACTGGGAAACCCGTCCATTTAACGTCACCGGAATTCAAAACGCCTGGTCCGGCCCAAACAATACAGCGTGGGCAGCTTCGTCAAATGCGCTTTACCAGTGGCGCGACGGCTCTTTGTCAATGGTGACCAACCTTTCTTCGCGCACCTACCAGGATGTGGTCGTTGATGGGAGAGGAACGTTTTGGCTTGCCACTTCTGCTGGTTTGGTTCGTTTCGCACCGTCGATATGGCGTGGCCCCGAGGCGGGCGCGATGCCTGATTCTTTTGTGCAACGAGTGGCTATGGGCGGCGCGCCAATGGATTTGGCAGGTGAATTAATTGGCTATGATATTGATCAAAAACCGTGGGCAATTATTGACAGCGCCACAGGGCAATTCCGCGCCAGGCCGTTGGGCCTCTTGCGTAATGGACAAATTTGTTTTGAGTTCGCGCCTGCCGGCAGTCCATCGGGCGAACCCAGGCTCGGAACCTGGGATGGCAGGAATTTTCGGGCGCTTCCGTTTACAGAGCCGGATACGGCGGATGCCGACGCTTTTTCGTGCGTTTTGGAAACAGTGACCGGTGACATTTGGCTGGGCGGAGCATTTGGGGTCGCTTGGTTGCATAACCGCTGGAACGTGTTTCCGAAATCCGGCAACACCATGCCACACGATGTCAAACATCTCGTTGAATTGCCCGATGGCCGGATTTGGAGCGCGTCGCGGGATCGAATCTGGAGTTTTGACGGCAGAAATTGGACTGTCGTCCGATCCGGCTTGCATCCAATAACAGCGATGATCTCAACGCGCGACGGCAGCGTTTGGCTGGGACAAAACCAAGGAGTAACAAGATATTTTCGCGGCAACTGGATTGAAAACGGGGTGGAAGACGGCCTTACTGGCGATGCGGTCACCGCGCTGTGCGAAGATCGGCGCGGCGGCATCTGGGTAATGGAAAGCAACGCTCTCGCCCGGTTTCATCCAGAAGCGGATTCTGATCCGCCGCGGACGGTTCTTCATCCTATTTCCGAGTGGGCGAAAGACGTCCCTGAAAACGGCGCGCTTGCATTGAAATTCGGAGGGGAAGACAAGTGGCGTGTCACAGCGCCAGAGAGGCTTATTTATTCGCAGAAACTCGACGACGGTGACTGGTCGCCGTTTTCAGCTCGAACAAGCGCGATGCTGAGCGACCTAGCGCCCGGACGGCATTCTTTCCAGGTCCGTTCGATGGACCGCGCAGGAAACGTGGAAACGAATCCAGCCCATTTGGAATTCACCGTGATACTACCTTGGTATCAAGAAGGTCGCCTGGTTTTGATCGCCGCGGCTGGGACAATAGCCGCGCTGTTTTTTGCCAACCTGGCTTACAAACGCCATCGCCAGCTCGTCTTAAGCTACGCGGAAGTTGAAAAGCAAGTCGCCGAGCGTTCCCGTCAACTCGAAATTGCCAACCAGGAACTCCTGCAAAGCCAGAAGATGCGGGCGTTGGGAACCCTCTCCGCCGGCATCGCGCATGACTTCAACAACATTCTGTCAATCATCAAAGGTTCGATTCAAATCATCGAATTGAATCGTGACAGCCCCGAAAAAATTGGCACATGGACCAGCCGCGTCAGGACGGTTGTCGATCAAGGTTCCGCGGTAGTGCAAGCCATGCTCGGCTTCACCCGCAGTTCAGATGAGGCCCTTGAGTTGTGCGATGTAAATCCAGTTGTTGACAACACAATCAGGCTTCTGGGCGACCAATTTTTGAGCGAAGTGCAAGTGAAGGTCGAGTCGGGCCTGGACCTTCCGCGCGTCCGCGCTTCGCAGAGTCTGATGCAGCAAATTTTGCTCAATTTCATTTTCAACGCGGCGGAATCCATGAATGAACGGAAACGAATCGTCATCTCGACCACCTGGCACGGTTCGCTGCCTGTCACGATGGCACTGCAACCAGGCGAGGCCGACGCCTATGTTTCGGTCTCCGTGCGCGATTTCGGTTGCGGAATATCGCCTGAAAATATGGCGCGGGTTTTCGAACCGTTTTTTACGACAAAAGCTTTGTCCGTCCACCCTGGCACCGGGTTGGGACTTTCCATTGTTTATGAACTGGCCAAAAAAATGCGCGCGGGATTGTCGCTTGAATCAGCCATCGGCCAAGGCTCGGTTTTCAGCCTGATACTGCCCGCAGGCCAATCAGTTTGAGCCGGGATTGTCATATGAAAAGCTCGATCATACTCATCATCGAAGATGACGATCTGCAATTTGCGATTTACGAGGAAGTGCTCGCCCAATACAAACTTGTTCGCGTTAAAAAAGGTTCTGCGGCGCTCGCGGAAATCAAGCGACAGCGACCGGATCTGCTGATTTTGGATCACATTCTGGCGGAAGGCGAATTGGGCTTGCGCTTTCTGCCTCAGTTCAAGGAACTGATTCCATTCGTGCCGGTAATCATCATCTCCGGTGCGCTGGAAATTCAGCAGCAATTGAAAGCGCTTCAGGGGCCGCGACGCGCTCATTATTGTTTGCCAAAGCCCCTGGATATTCACGAATTGAAGCAGACAGTAATTGTTGCGTTATCCGAATGTGGGCAACACGAGACAGTGCGCCAATTTGAGGCTCTTGAACGCTCCAATCGAGTGGATTCCCTTGAGCTTTTGAGCCGGTCCACGGATCGCCTGAGCCGCCAGAATCGAATTTTGAGTTTGATTGCCGACTCTAAAGATCGTCCCAATGTATCGGTGCTTGCCCGGCAACTGGGTGTGGCGAGAAGAACGATTGCGCGCGATATTCGGGAGTTGGTTCGACGCGGTCAACTCGATCCTTCGGTTTTTCCAGATTGGGATTCACCTCAAAGCGGTTAATCTGTGGAAAACGTCTCTACCTCTATGGTGAAGCATCACGGCTACCCCGATCCTGCTTCGAGTTAATTCAAAGGCGTTGCCCGATAGAACCGCTTCGAGTTTTGGCCGGCGTGCGGATCAGTAAAGTTAAGCAATCCGCTCCGGTCGTAGTTGGTTGAAATCGGAATCCAATTCACAAGATTGGTTGAAGCTTCGAGGATAAACGGCAAGCCGAGTGAAATCGGAATGTTAAGATTGAATTGTCCGCCCGCGTAAGCCAGCAATTGGTTGTCCTGCGGGTGCTGCGGACTGTCTGGAGCCAAACTCAACAGGAAAGCCCGATTGTTCTGGTTCGTTCCGTTCAGCCCAACACCAACGATTTGACCCGCATCGTTGATTGCGTTGGCCGATTGCAAAACCCAGCCTGAGTTTGTTGGGATAAGTTTATTTAAATCGTACAGCACATAATTATGCCAGAGGAACGGGCGTGTATCCAGGTGGTCGTCTTGGGCCGAGCCAATGATCTCTCCATAGCCATTCATACCTAGGGCGGCGCTATTGAATCCTCCGAAGGTTCCGAGATCAATTATAAAGCCCTGAATGTTGAGAAAGGCGTGTGTATTGCCATCGGCGGTATAGGAGTCTCCGGCGATTTCCCCCAGGTCGTTGATAGCGTAAGGTTGACAGACTGTGCCACCCAATGTGCCAAGGATTTGAGTGACGCCGCCAGGGTTGTAAACGAAGCCCTTTTCAACTCCCGGCGGAAATGACGCGTACCCTACGATTTGGCCGACGCTGTTTATTGAGGTGGCCCTGCTGTCAGTTCCGCCGAACGAATCCAGATTTTTCATTTTACCGTCAGAGTAAAGAAAAGCCCGCAACGCGTTGTTGGCATCGTCCGCCGAACCCACAATTTCCCCGGACGCGTTGATGGCGACTCCAGAACTTTGGTTTCCACCTAACGTTCCGAGATTGACCATGTTGGTTCCAAGGTAAGAGAACGCGTGGCCGTATCCGCTGCCATCTGCAGCGTTGCCGGTCACTTCGCCCGAGTCATTAATTGCCGATGCGACGCCGCTGCCTCCAAGGCCGACGCCTCCCGGAAATAGCGGTAATATTGTCACAACGCCGTTGCTGTAAATGAACGGCCTCGATGTCGCGGGGGATATTGTGACGCCGCCAACGACGACTCCGTTGCTATTTATTCCCGAAGCTCCGCTTGCCCCGCCAATCACCGCTCCAAGGTCCGTAATATTATATTTTGGCATGCGGGAAGGGTCGTTAGTGACGGTGACGCACACTTGGGCGGAAACTCCAACACCACCGCGATTGTCGGTCGCTTTTGCGTTCAGGCAATAGGTGCTGTCCGTAAGATTGCGGACCACGAAAACGAACGGAGGGTTCGTGAGCGTGGCAAGTAGCGAAGTGTAAGTATAGAGTTGAACCGACTGAATGCCATCGGAATCGGTTGTGTTCACAGTAATCACAATATTGGTCGGCGCGGAGTAGGTCGCTCCAGAAATGGGATTGGTAATTGATACGAGCGGCGGGGCATTCGAGGAGACCACCGAAAATTGCACGGGGATGGAAAGTGTGCTGAAACCAAAGCTATCCACCGCCAACGCGGTTATCGAATAGTTTCCGATAGGGGCGTTGTTCCATCGGTAACTATATTCGGGCGAACTGGCCTGATTTGCGGTGGCGAAGAGGACGCCATTCGTGTAAAAGTCCACACGCACGATCGATCCTACATCCTCGTTGGCGTTGGCTTCCAGGATAACAAGCGTAGGCGCAGTGTATTGCTGACCTTCCAGCGGTTCATCAACATAGACTACAGGCGGGGATTCCAATGTTAATTGGATTGTGGATGTGTTGGTGGCGCCAAGGTTATCCATCGCGACTGCGCTGATGGTGTAATCATTTTGAACGCTATTGCTCCAGACAACTGAGTAAGGGGCATTGGTCGCAACACCGATGAGTAAACCATCCTCGTAGAATGCCACCTGCCGGATTGAGCCGTCGGAATCCGAGGCAGTCGCCGCGATTGAGATGTTTTGGCCGGTAGGGAATTTCGTATTGTTTGCGGGGCTGGTGATGCTCACGGTGGGAGGAAGGTCGCCAACAGGCGGCACAACAGTTATTTGTACCGGCGCGGAAATTGTGGTTTGACCCGAGCTATCCGTGGCATAGGCATAGAGGGTGTAATTGCCCGTGAACACATTGCTCCAAGTGAGCGAAAAAGGCGGATTAGAACTCGCGCCGATCAGATTCGCGCCCGTGTAATAGGCAACCTGGGTTATTGATCCGCCCGGTGCGCTTAACAAAACGCTGAGATCGATGTTCGTTCCAACTGTGAAGACCGTTCCCGATGCAGGACTTTGGATTTGCACGACCGGTGGCACATCCGTGAGAAGCCAGCGGCCAAACAGTGTCGAGGGTTTCGCGCCGGCCACGTTGAAGGAGCCGCCCGCCAGCAATTCATTCCCCTGCGACGCCAGCGCATAGACTATCGGATCATTGCCTTGAATCCCTGTTCCAAGCGGGAACCAATTTGTTCCATCCCAGCGCGCCACAGACGCCGTGCTCAAGGAATTGATCATCGTAAATATGCCGCCCGCATAAAGATCGTTTCCAACAACGTCCAGAGCGCGAATCGACACAGTAGCGCCGGGCATTGTCAAATTGGAGGCAACCTCCGTCCAGTTCGCCCCATCCCAGCGCACAACAAAAGGCGCTGTCACCCCGGTTCCGCTGCTGGATGAGCAGCCCGCAAATATCTCCGAGCCTCTCGTGGCCAGCGCGTGGACCATGATCTGAGGGAATGACGTGCCGATGCCCGCGCCAATGGCGTTCCATTTTGAGCCATCCCAGCGCGCTACGTTGTTGACGGTAAGACCGCTTGCAGTTGAAAATGTGCCCCCGGCATAAAGGTCGGTTCCCTGCGAAGCGAGAGAGAGAACAATCCCTTTAAGCCCGGTTGCCATCGGTGACCATGTCTGCCCATTCCACATGGCGATGTTAGTGGCCGCAATTCCGCCCGCCTGAGTAAAACTGCCGCCCGCAAATAATTCGCCCGATGAATTAACTAGAAGCGCATTTACAGCTCCATTGAAACCGTTTGACGCTCCATTGCCGAGCGAGGCCCAATTTGTCCCATTCCATTGCGCGACATAATTGGCCGTCACGCCGCCTGCCTGCGTAAATCCGCCGCCAACATAGATTCCGCCCGACGCCGACTGAGCGATCGTATTAACGGTTTGGTTCACTCCGTTGTTTGTGGCGCTGCCCAGCGGCCACCAGTGCGCTCCGTCCCATCGGGCGATTCTGTTGACCGGCGTTCCAGCCGCTGATGTGAAATCTCCGCCGAGATAGACGTTTGTTCCCTGCGCCGCGACGCTAAAAACGTCATTTCCTCCCAACCCGTTGTTCAACGCGCCCCAATTCTGTCCATCCCACGACGCGATGTAATCGACAACCGCCGAACCGGCTTTCGTAAATACGCCTCCCGCCAGGAGCTTGTTTTCCGTGGCCGCCAAAGCAAAGACACCGGAGTAATTTTGCGCAACCAACCCTTGTGGGAGCGCGGACCAGTTCGTGCCATCCCACTTGAAAATCTCGGTCGGTGTGGAACCGCCTTGTTGCGTCACCCCTTGCCCGGCATACAGTTGACCGTCTTTAAATACCAGCGCATCAATATTGCCGCCGGCCAGACCGCTTCCCAACGCGGACCATTGCGTTCCGTCCCATCGGGCGACATTAGAAGCCGTTATCCCGCCGATGTTGGTAAAGCTGCCGCTCGCGTAAAGCTGCCCATCCCGAATGACCAAAGCCTTCACCGTTTCCCCTGAACCGAATCCAAGCGAGTTCCATTCGCCGCCCACGCAAACCGCGAAGCCATTAACTGTCAAATTGCCCGCAGTTGTGAACTCGCCCCCAACGTAAATATCGCCGTTGGTCGCTGCGGCAATGGCATCCACCGGGCCATTCACGCCGCCGCTGATATCGAACCAGTTTGTTCCGTCCCAACGCGCGATGTTGGCCGCGCGCTGGTTTCCCGCGCCATTGAAGGATCCGCCAATGTATAAATTGGTTCCGCTGACAGCCAAGGCTCTGATTCCTCCATTCACGCCTCCTCCAATATTCGTCCACGCTTGGCCGTCCCATCGCGCCAAAGCAAGTGCGGGCCTTCCTCCCGCCTCGGTGAAGCTGCCGCCTGCCACCAACGAACTTCCCTGCCATGCAAGCGCATTGATGGTGCCGTTGACGCCGTTTAACGCACGGTTGCCCACCGGATTCCAGATACGTCCATCCCAACGCGCGATACCGCCATAGCCGCGCGAGCGAGTTGTTGCCCCGCCCATATAAATATCGCCGTTGGATGCCACGGAAATTGCGTTGACCTGCTCGGCAAAACCAGACGTGCCGAACTGGTCGTCCCATCGCTCATTTCCGACATCCAGGCTAACTGTGGCAGAGCCGCTGCCGAGGCTCAGGTTGCTGACCGAATAAGTGAAATAATCATAGCCCACAAATCCGGCATTCGGCGTGTAAGTAAACGAGCCATTGGTGCTCAGATTCAGCGTGCCGTTGGATGGCGCGCTGACTAGATACGCCGCGATCGCCCCGCCGTTCGGATCAAAATCATTTCCTAACACTCCCAACCCGGCAGAGACAGTCAACGGCGTGTTGATGACCACCGAGTAATCATCGTTGTTCGCAACAGGCGCAGTCGGCACTTCTGTAATGTTAATACTGACAGTCGCCGGAAGTGACGTGACGGTTCCGTCGTTCACGGCAAACGTAAAGCTGTCCGGGCCGAAGTAATTCGGCGTCGGCGTATAAATAATCGACATCGAATTGCTTGTTTGACTTGTCGAATAGAAATAGCCGTGAATCGGCTGCGTCAGCGTCAAGAATGTGAGCGACTTGCCATCAACATCTGTGCCTCTAAGAACAATATTTGTCTGGCTATTCTCAGCCAATGTATTCGTGGCGGGTTGTGCCACTGGCAAATGGCCCACCGGCGTCACCGTAATTTGGACGGTCGCGGGCGCACTGATGACGCTGCCGGAAAACGCCTCGTAGGTGAAAGAGTCCGAGCCGTTGAACAATGACGCAGGCGTGTAAAGAAATGATCCGTCGGCGTTGAGATTCAATGTGCCATGCAGTGGACCAGTTATGACCATCGCGCTCGCCGGTGTTGGGTTGCGATTCACATCATTGGTCAGCACCCCGGGCGCCGCCACGTTCAACGCCGTGTCCTCCGAAGTGCTGTAAGCCTGGTTCTGCGCGATGACTGCGTTCGACGGGTAAAACGTAACTGTTACCGGATCTGAAACCACCAACCCGCCCAAGGTGTCAGAAGCGCTCGCCGAAAGAACCTGCGGGCCGACAAGAAGATTTGTCCAAATTACGCTATACGGCGGGGAAGTTGTCATCCCGATCAAATTGGTGCCGGCAAAAAACTGAACATTCGTAACAGCAGCATCGAGGTCTGTGACGGCAGCGGAGACAACCACGCTTTGCGGTTCGAAAATCTCAGCGCCATTGGTCGGGGCTGTCAATCCTACGGTCAGCCGTGTTACGACATAAACCTGCACTATCGACGATTCGCCCGTGCGGCCAAGAGCGTCGGTGGCCTGGGCAGTGAGATTGTGGCTCCCCACGGTCGCATTTGACAACGTAATGCTGAACGGCGCATTGGTCGCAGTTCCCACCAAAGCGGCGTCGAGGTAGAAGTTCACTCGC
This sequence comes from Verrucomicrobiia bacterium, assembly GCA_036501665.1. Lineage (GTDB taxonomy): Bacteria > Verrucomicrobiota > Verrucomicrobiia > Limisphaerales > Palsa-1400 > DATAUD01. Next base: position 49,958 of record DASXZW010000061.1, on the reverse strand, counting down.
GAAACATTTGTTGCAAAGGCGGAAGCGGCGGCAGTTATCGGGATCGGGGCGCCGTGCTGGAAAACGGCGTAGTCCGTGGGGCTGACCAATTCGACGCGGGGTGGCAACGACTGCCCGAAATTGCCGGTGTGCTGCGGGTCGCGTTGAAACATCGGCCATTGACCGGATGCCGGACCGGCCGAACCGGAAACTGCAAAAAGTTTGCCGTTAAACGCCCCGAAACAGATAGACCCGTCTGGACGGATCACCGGCGAGGAAAGCGCGGCGCTGCCGGCGTTGAAGGTCCAGATGTTACTCCCGGCGGAATTCAACGCGTAAAGTTTGCCGTCATCGGAATCGAAATAAACCGTTCCATCGCTGGCGATCGCCGCCGTCGATTGAACGTCATCGCCGGTCGCAAATTCCCACTTTTCCGTGCCGTTCGCCTGCACCGCGTAAAGTTTTTGGTTGGCAGATCCAAAGTAAATCGTTCCGTCGGGTCCGACGGACGGAACACCAAAAATGTTTCCCCCGGATTGGAATGACCAAAGTATCGCGCCGTTCGTGCCAAGCGCGTATAGCTTCATGTCCCCGACGCCGGTTACGACATAAATCGTTCCGTTTTCTCCAAGGGCCAGCCCGCCAACTATTCCGTTCAAAGACGCGCTCCACTTCTGGACACCGTTTGTGTTCAATGCGTAAACCGCGTCGTTGAGCGAACCTGTATAAATCGTCCCGTCTGCTCCCACCACAGGCGAGCATGTGTGGGTGACTCCAGCGTTGAATGACCAGAGCTTGGTTCCGTTCGTTGAAATGGCGTAAAGATTCCCATCGCCGGCGGCGTAATACACTGTGCCGTTCGTGCCCAACGCTGTTGAGGCGTCCGAAAATCCGCCAACTGCAAACGACCAACGAAGAGTTCCGTCTGGGTTAAGAGCATAGACACGACCGTCTTCCGCGCCGAAATAAATTGCGCCATCGCTGCCAATTGACGGACCGGACCGAACTGCTCCGCCGGTTGGGTAAGCCCATTTCGTAACTCCGTTCGCCGTCACGGCATATAACGTCTGCGCATCGGTCCCAAAATAAATCGTGCCATCCGCGGCGATGGCTGGAGCAGATCCTATGCTCCCGTTCGCTGGGAAATCCCATAATTGAGTTCCAGGGGTTTGGGCAAACCCGCGCATTGTGATCGCAATGAGGGACAGGATGGCGGCAAGCTTGGCATTCATATTGTCAGGGCGGACAAATTCAGCACAATGCGCAGGCGCTCAATCCTAAGCAGAGATTCACCATCGATTCTTACGAACGAATGGCTCGGGCTGACATTCGGGATTCTCTTACTGCGCCTGCGTTCTTGCAAGGCTTTTCGCAGCAAGTTTCTGCTTCCGCACCTGCCGTTCGTCGAAGCTGCTTGCGCGGATTTGGTCGTCCTGCGAGAAGGCATAGGCCCATAAAAGCAGTATTTTTTAAAAAAGAAGTTGACTAGTCAGTTAAGTAATGCGACGATGTTTGCGTAATCGGAAGCGCCAGAAAGAGATTAAGGAATGAAAAAGACGAGTGAAACAAAGGAAAAGCTGCTTCAAGTGGGCTTCGATCTCATTTGGGACAACAGTTACGGTTCCGTGAGCGTCGATGATATTTGCAAGCGCGCGGGAATCAACAAAGGCAGTTTCTACCACTTTTTCCCTTCGAAGGCAGACTTGGTTGTAGCGGCTTACGAAGAGGCGTGGAAGGAGACTCGCCCAGAGTTGGATCGTATTTTTTCCTCCCAGGTGGCGCCGCTGGAGAGAATCCATCTTTTATGCAGGCACATTTACGACATGCAAAAGCAAACGGCGGAGAAATACGGGCATGTTTGCGGGTGCCCTTTTGCCAGCGTCGGAAGCGAGACAGCGACCCAGGATGAGAAAATTCGCGTGATGATGGAGCATTTGATGAACGCGAAAAGAAAGTATATGGAAAGCGCCATTGCCGACGCCGTTCGCGAAGGTTCTGCCACGACGAAAGACCCGGTCATGGCATCGTTCACTCTCCAATCGCTGATTCTCGGGATGCTGCTTGAAGCCAGGGTTCAAAATGATTTGAAAGTCTTAGAGGGAATGGAAGCCACGATCATGGATTACATCGGGGCGAAGACAGTTTCAGCCTAAACATACTTTACACAGCAAAGAAAGATAACACGCATGAAAAACGTCAAACAAAGAATTGACCAGTCAGTTAAATATTTGAGGGAAAAGCTCAAATACGAGCTTATCTATCAGTTGAGCGCGGAATACGCGGCAGTAGGGTTGCGGCTTGTGACCCAGGCTGTCAATGAAGCGGATGCCCTGGCCTCGCTTACTCCTGTACCGACCCTTGTGCTGCCCGCGTTGGCAGAGGAAAAAGTCCAACAGGCCGCCGCATGGTCAGCCCGTCAGCGTTCCGTGCTGGCTTCGGTTTCCCGGACATTTGCCGCATGAGAGATCGCCCGGCCAACTTTCAAACAAAGAATTAAACCTTTAAAATTATGATGTTAAAGAACGCTTTAAGTTTCGCGAAAACCGCGACGGTCGCCGGGTTGTTGACAATCCTCGCTGCCGGTTGCGGCGCCAAGGCTGTTCAACAGCAGGCGCCGCCCCCTCCGGTGACGGTCGCACCTGTGGAACAAAAGGAATTGGTCGAATGGGACGAATTTACCGGTCGCACCGAAGCCGTGGAATCCGTCGAAGTCCGTCCCCGCGTCTCTGGCTATATTCAAGAGGTGCGGTTTCAATCGGGGCAATTGGTGAAAAAGGGCGACGTGCTCTTCGTCATCGACCCACGCTGGTTGCAGGCGTCGTTCAATCAGCTTCAAGCGCAGGCTGAAAGCGCTGAGGTGCAATTGGAAAACGCCAAGCGCGAATCCGACCGCGCCGCCGACCTCCTGGCCAGCAAAGCCATCTCGACCGAGGACTCCGACGCCCGCGTGGCTCGCTTTCATGAGGCCAAAGCCGCCCTCGAAGCAGCCTCGGCAGCCCGCGATTTCGCGAAGCTTGATTTGGATTATACCCAGGTCCGCGCGCCCATTGATGGCCGGGTCAGCCGGGCGCTTTTGACTGTGGGCAATTACGTTACCGGCGGTTCCGGGGCCGCTTCAGTGCTGACCACGCTGGTCTCCGTAAATCCCGTGTATGTTTACGCAGACATCGACGAAGATTCGCTGCTCAAATTCAATGCTTTGGCCCAAGCCAAAAAACTTGAGACCGGCAGCAACGGCCAAATCCCCATTGATCTTCAACTCGCCGATGAAACCGGTTTTTCCCATGCCGGACATATCGAATCCTTTGATAATCGTGTGGATCGAAACACAGGCAGCATCCTTTTGCGCGGTGTGTTCTCGAACGACGATGGGAAGATCGTGCCCGGTTTATTCGCGCGGATTCGAATTCCTTTAAGCGCGCGACATACAGCAATGCTCGTGTCCGAAAAAGCCATTGGGACCGACCAGGCCCAGAAATATGTATTGACTCTTAGCGCATCGAATACCGTGACCTACACCGCCGTGAAACTCGGTCCGGCCGTGGACGGCAAACGCATCATCCGATCCGGTCTGTCATCGGGCGACAAAATCATTGTGAACGGAATGGAACGCATTCGTCCCGGAATGCCTGTAACTCCGCAGGATCAAATGGCCGATGACGGCAAAATCAAGGTGGCCAGTCGCTGATTAGCTCCCAACGCCAATCAAAACACCAACCGATCCATAGTATGAACTTTTCACACTTCTTCATTCGCCGCCCCATTTTCGCGGGTGTGCTTTCGGCGCTGATTTTCCTCGTCGGGCTGATCGCGCTGTTTCGCCTTCCGATCAGCGAATACCCGGAGGTTGTTCCGCCGACTATTGTTGTCACCGCGACTTATCCCGGCGCAAATCCTCAGACCATCGCTGAAACAGTCGCCTCTCCTTTGGAGCAATCGATCAACGGCGTCGAGAATTCGCTTTACATGTTTTCCCAGGCAACAGCCGACGGCGTAATGGCGCTGACTGTCACCTTCCGGCTTGGCACAGACGTTGACAAAGCCCAGGTGCAGGTGCAAAACCGCGTTTCTCAAGTCCTCTCCAAACTGCCGGAGGAAGTCCGCCAATTCGGCGTAACGACCACCAAACAATCTCCAAATCTGACGATGGTGGTGCATCTTTTCTCGCCGACTGGCCGCTATGACGAAGTTTATCTCCGCAATTACGCCACGCTCCAAGTCAAGGATGTGCTGGCGCGAATCCAGGGCGCAGGCGACGTCCAGCTTTTCGGTTCCGGCGATTACGCGATGCGCGTCTGGCTTAACCCGGACAAAATTGCGGCGCGAAGTCTTACAGCCAGCGACGTGGTTGCCGCCATCCGCGAACAAAACGTCCAGGTCGCCGCCGGGGCGATTGGAAAGCAACCGGTTTCGCAGCCGGTCAATTTTGAGATGCAGATCAACGCCAAAGGCCGTCTGGTCTCGCCCGAGGAATTCGCCAATATCGTCGTCAAAACCGGTCCCAATGGCGAGAAGACGTTGCTCAAGGACATTGCGCGAATCGAACTCAGCGCCGACAGCTACGCCCTTCGCTCGCTGCTAAACAACAAAACCGCCGTAGCCATTCCCATTTTCCAATCTCCCGGCGCCAACGCCCTTCAACTCTCCACCGATGTCCGCCACGCAATGGAGGAACTTAAGAAGAATTTTCCAGATGGTCTGGATTACAACGTCGTATATGACCCCACCGTTTTCGTCCGGCACTCCATCGAAGCCGTTGTTCACACGCTGCTCGAAGCCATCCTTCTCGTTGTTATTGTTGTCATTCTTTTTCTTCAAACGTGGCGCGCCTCCATCATCCCGCTCGTTGCGGTTCCAGTGTCGCTTGTCGGCACTTTCGCTGTGATGCTCGCGCTGGGATTTTCAATCAACAACTTGTCTCTCTTCGGATTGGTGCTCGCCATCGGGATCGTCGTGGATGACGCCATCGTGGTCGTCGAAAACGTGGAGCGTAATATCGCCCTGGGCTTCGCGCCAATTGAAGCTGCAAAGCGCGCGATGAACGAAGTCACAAGTCCCATCATCGCCACGGCGCTGGTGCTCTGCGCGGTCTTTGTGCCGACGGCTTTTATCACCGGTCTCACAGGCCAGTTCTACAAACAATTCGCAATCACCATTGCCATTTCCACTGTAATTTCGGCCTTTAGTTCCTTGACGCTTTCTCCTGCCCTCTGCGCCGTGTTGCTCAAACATCATGATGCCCCAAAAGACTGGCTCTCGCGTTTCATGGAGAAGGCGTTCGGCTGGTTTTTCGGTCCATTCAACCGCGCTTTCGCGTGGGCTGGGGGCAAATACTCCGCCGGTGTCGCCAGTGTGATGCGCAAGAGCGTTGCGGCATTGATCGTCTATGGCGGCCTCGTCGCGCTGACGGGCTGGAGTTTCAACAAAGTACCCACTGGATTCGTCCCAGTCCAGGACAAGCAATATCTCGTCGCCTTCGCTCAATTGCCGGACGCCGCTTCGCTCGACCGCACGGAAGCCGTCATACGCCACATGTCAGACATTGGCCTGAAGCAACCTGGAGTCGAAAGCGCGGTCGCGTTCCCCGGGTTGAGCATCAGCGGATTCAGCGTGTCGCCAAACGAAGGCATCGTTTTCTTTTGCTTGAAACCCTTCGAGGAGCGCGAGTCGGCCAATTTAAGCGGACCTGCCATCGCGAACGCCTTGAACCAGCAGTTTTCTGGCATTCAGGATGCTTTCATCTTGACTGTTCCGCCTCCTCCGGTCAACGGGCTTGGTTCCATCGGCGGTTTCAAACTCTACGTTGAGGACCGCGCCGACCTTGGTTTCGACGCGCTTTACCAGAATCTCCAAGGCGTCGTCGGCAAGAGTTATCAGACTCCGGGCCTGAGCAGCGTTTTCTCCACTTTCACGGTCAACGTCCCGCAGCTCGACGCGGATATCGATCGCGTCAAAGCGAAACAAGAAGGAGTTCCGTTGCAGAACCTCTTTGAGACGATGCAGATTTACCTCGGTTCCCTTTACGTCAACGACTTCAACCGCTTTGGCCGGACGTATCAGGTCGTCGCCCAGGCCGACGCGCAATTCCGGGATCGCCCTGAGGATATCACTCGTTTAAAAACCCGCAATGACCGAGGGCAAATGGTTCCGCTGGGCGCTGTGGTGAAGGTCACTGAAACGCACGGTCCAAATCGTGCGCTGCGATATAACGGCTATCCCGCCGCCGAAATAAATGGAGGTCCCGCGCCCGGTTACAGTTCCGGCCAGGCCGAAGCAATCATGAACAAGATTGCGACGGAAACATTGCCGAAGGGAATGACTTATGAATGGACTGAATTGACGTATCAACGCGTCCTCGCGGGCAATTCGGCCATCTACGTTTATCCTCTGTGCATCCTTCTCGTTTTCCTTGTGCTGGCGGCGCAATACGAAAGTCTCCGATTGCCTCTGGCAATCATCCTGATTGTGCCCATGTGCCTTCTCTTCGCCATCACCGGCGTCTGGCTGAAAGGCGGCGACAATAATATTTTCACGCAAATTGGCTTGATCGTGCTCGTTGGACTTGCCTGCAAGAACGCAATTCTGATCGTCGAATTCGCACGGCACATACAGGAAGAGCAAGGGCATTCTGCATTTGATGCCGCAGTCGAAGCCAGCCGCCTTCGTCTCCGTCCGATTTTGATGACTTCCATCGCATTCATCGCCGGCGTTTTCCCGCTTGTCGTGGCGCACGGAGCAGGCTCGGAGATGCGCCAGGCCATGGGCGTTGCGGTATTTGCAGGAATGATCGGCGTAACCCTCTTCGGACTCTTCCTGACGCCTGTCTTTTACTTGACTCTTATGCGGCGCGTTGCCAAAAAGCCTGCTGACTCTCACGCGCATGATCCGAAAACCCCGAGCATCGGAGCCGCAGGCGCAGCCGGGGCGATTGCAAGTATTCTTCTTGTCGCATCATTGCTCGCTCCGTTTTCGTCTCAAGCAGGAAAGTTGACCGTAGGCCCGGATTACAAGGCGCCTACCAACTCATTTCCACAAAATTACAAGGCCACTGAGCTTGGCCAATGGAAGGAAGGCCACCCACTCGATAACGTGCCCAAAGGAACCTGGTGGACTGTGTTCGGCGACACCAATTTAAGCGACTTGGAATTTCAGGCCCTGCGCGCCAACCAAAATCTCAAAGCCGCCATCGCGCGAGTGGACCAGGCCCGCGCCACCGCGCGCGTCGCCCGCGCCGATTTGTTGCCGAACCTCAGTCTTGATCCAAGTTTCAACCGCCAGCGATATTCGCCCAATCAAGAACCTAACTTCGGCGCGATAACAGCAAACACCTGGAGCACTCCGCTGGACTTGAGCTACGAAATTGATTTGTGGGGCCGCGTCCGCCGTGGATTTGAAAGCGCCCGCGCCGACGCTCAAGGTTCTGTCGCTGCGTTCGCCAACGTCTTGTTGACTCTGCAATCCGACGTCGCCGAAAACTATTTCGAGCTTCGCGCGCTCGATGCTGAAATCGCCACCGTCAGCGGCACTGTAGATCTCCGCAAGGAACAAGTGCGATTGGTCAAAAGCCGTTTCAACGGCGGCATCGGCAATGACCTCGATATTGCCCGCGCTGAGACTGAGCTCGCGACCACCGAAGCCGAAGCCGCCTCGCTGGCACAGCGCCGGGCGGAGTTGGAAAATGGAATCGCCATTTTAGTTGGCAGCAATCCAGCCGCGTTTCATCTGACGGCCCTCGAAGGCGATTGGAATCCGCAACCGCCGCAAATTCCCGCCGGGTTGCCGGGGGATTTACTGGAACGCCGTCCCGATGTCGCCCAGGCCGAGCGTCAGCTAGCTTCTTCAAACGCGAAAATCGGCGTCGCCAAAGGCGCATTCTTCCCTGTCCTCACGCTGACCGGTTCCGGCGGTTTTCTGAGCGCCGACGTTGACACGCTGTTCAATTGGAACAGCCATACCTGGTCCATCGGCCCAAGTCTCACACTGCCGATTTTTACCGGCGGTCGTAATCGTGCCAATCTCCAACGGTCAAAAGCGGCTTACGAGGAATCCGTGGCGAACTACCGACAACAGGTCCTGATCGCGTTTGGCGAAGTGGAGAATAGCCTTTCGGGAATTCGTCATCTCGAAGATCAATCATTGGCGCAACAACGCGCCGTGACCAACGCTCGCCGCGCGACCGAGCTGGCGACCAACCGCTACCGCTCGGGCATCGTAAGCTACATTGAAGTTGTTGACGCAAGTCGCGACGCACTTCAAGCCGAGCGCGGCAATGCCCAGCTAACGGGCCAGCGCCTCATTGCCGCCGTCCAGCTTGTCAAAGCACTCGGCGGAGGCTGGAACAATCTCGCGTTGGGAAACTTCGCCAGAGCATCTGTCAGCCGCTAAGAACATCAAACGGAAAAGCATAGGGAAGGAGATCACTTCCCTTTATTTGATTGTTGGACGTTCAGAAATGGGTGGCGGAATATTTTTTGAGCGCAGTGAAAATGTCGCTTGAGACCAGGTGGAGACCCACCCAGAAGGTAAAGAAGGAAAGGCCAAGGAACGGTTGGGGCCAGCGCCAGTCAGGATGCCAGGCAACCCAGCAACCAATAACGATAAGCGTTAAATTGACGAGCACAATCAAGTTTAAATAGGAACGGATTTGCGCGGGAGGCAACCGACGCAGGGCAAACGCATAAGATCGGAAATAGTGATAAAAGCTGGCCACGGCAATGTGGAATACATATAGCCCGTGGCGAAATTGGGGTGTCATAAACTTGGAATATGTGCCCCACACCAATCCTTCGCCGACAAAAAAGAAGCCAAGCAACGAATAGGTGGAATAACCCGGCGCCGCCAGTTGTCGGAGAATGCCTCCTTTCACCCCGGCCAGGATGCATATCGCCGCGCCTGCCAGGAGAATTTCGGTGTTAAACGACACGGTCAGCGGGGCGAATAACGCCGCCGTGAAATAGGCAAATCCCAGCGCGGGAAACCAGTATAACACCACGCCTCTGGCCTCGATTTCGGATTGAGAAGCGCGCCTGAAATAAAGTTCAGCTTTGATGAAATGTGGAATAAAATAGACCCATATCACAGCGTCAAAAAGGACCGACCCGGCCAGTTTGCGAAACAACGCCAGGAGGACGCCCGCGATCCCGAGGCTGCCACAAAAAAATAGCGGCAATACCGATGGCGCACGAGGGGGAAGCAACGATTTTGCCTGACCGAAGTAGGCAAAGACAAAATGAGCGAGCCCCATCCATGCAACCAGCAGATTCAAATTGAGTATCTCCGGGCTGATGGGGCCATTCAAAGGATGGTTTTGGGTGAAAAGCAGAAGAGGGAAAGCGTAAGCAGCGCCTACAGTGACAAACGTCAAAGCCAGGGCCGGGGCGCCGGGAAAGGCCGATTCAAGCCCGGTCGCTGTCTGGCTCCCTTTGTTGGAACTGCCGTTCATCCCAGTCAATAACAACACGGGCACGGGGAAATATCAATGGCATTCCAGGCTATGGTCCCCAAACCTCGCAACTCAGCCTGGACGGAGCAATAGTATCCAAAGTTGTTTCCGTGATTTATTTTGTGGAAGGTTTTGCGCCAGATTCGTCTGCTTGACATTGGTTTATCAACTCACGGTAAACAACCCTTGCGTGTTCGTAAGCTTCCTTGGCATCGGCCATTTCATCCGCTTTTATGAAGCGTTCCTTTTCCGCCCAACACTTTTCCACGCCGTCGAGGCACCACTGGGCGCTCTTCGCTGAGGCGCGAATCGGCTTTCCACCGACAAGAATAAATATTGGGTTTGTGTGCGATGAGCCGAGAATGCGGACCGCCACCCAACTGCTCTTTTCGACAGGAACGTCAAACGACACATCGCGCATCGCTCCGTCGGCGAGAATTTCCTGACGCGCAACCGGGTACCCGTTGACCACCAATTCCACAGGAACGTTTCGGGTTTCGCCGATGCGAGCGCGTTCAATGTCCCAATACGGCCCACTGCTATAACGTCTTTTTCCGATCGCAGGATTGGGCTTTTCATCGAGGTAGGCGGCAACTTGCAGCGTCGCGTGAATGGTAGCGGGCGCTGGCAATTGAAGTTCGCTCTCGCCTTCACCCATCGCGGCTCCATTCGCCTTGAAATCAAATAAATGACTCCGTCCATCGCTGACGTAATTGGCGCCGCGCTGAATTCCTTGGCACCAATCGCGGTAGGTCAGGTGCTCGCCCAGCTTCACATAAGAGCGACCCAGGCCAACGCGTTTGTCGGAGATGCAGGGAAAATCAGTTTCGCCGCTTATCCGCGTGCGGAAGCCGACGTTCAAGGTGTGATACCACATGTTTAATTCCCAAACATAGGGCGTATCGACTGTGGACATGAAATCCACGGCGGGCACCTGCTTGCCATCAGGACCGGGAACGGTATGCGTTACATCGACGATGTATTCATCGGCGCCAATGCCGTCGTAAGGCGGGATGACGTAATTCGGCAAGTCCGCCGTTTCGACCTGCAACCCCCAGCCGGAGTGAGCCGGACCGCAGATGGCTCCTTGTTTCTTAGCCCATCGCAGGGTGTTAAGACAAAGTGTCGGCCAATGTTTGTCAGAATCGCCGCCCGGATATATTTCATCTTTGAGATCAAGCAAAACCAGGTGCCCGGACTCGTGCGAGCCAAACCCGGACACTTCAATATCGTAGTGCAATAAATAGGGATAGCGGGACACCTTGTCGTCCTGTCCTGTAAAAAACTGCTTTTGAAAATCGAAACACGGGCCCCACGTAAGATTGCATCCGACTTTAAGGTCTTCACCTTGACAGTAGCGAAACATGTCCGGGGCCAGCACGCCTTCGGTCGGGACAGTGTAATGCGCGCAACCCGCCGCGTGAATATGATGGTCTCCCGACCACCAACCGATCTTCGACGGATCAATCCACCGTTTCAGCTTGAACCGCGCTGTTTGAGGTTCGCCATTAACGATAAGCTGCTGATGCTGCGTCACGTATTCCGGGCCGCGCGTAAATTCGATGTCGTAATCCCCGGCAGGCAGGCGAATCGTTTCACCATCTGAACGGTAAATCTGCGACTGAAAAGGGAGGTCCGGTGCGGTTCTCTTTGCTTGCGAAGGATAAACCCGCTGCTGCGAATCGCGCACGATAAACATCGCTGTCGTCGGCGAGTCAATTTCATCGAGCACGGAAAGTTTTACCTCAACGGCCGGAGCACAATGGAATAGGACATTGACCTCGCTGCGAAAACCGAGGTCTTGCGTGCCCTGACCAGCGTCAAACACAAGTTTCCCTTCGCGCTGCCCGGCGTCCCGGCTGTACAGCGAAACGATGCGATATTCCAGGGCTGATCCGCTAAGTTGCTTGCGCATCGGCTGCTTCTCAAAGGATTCCAGATCAAGCCAAAGCTCTGCGTTGGACAGATTGGGTTTCGCGCCCTGGTTCTTGTCGTAATATTTGTCGGAGGCATTCCTGCTTGCCGGTGAATTATGCACGGATTGCGCGTTAGGGCTGGCGACACGCAATTCGCCGGTCACCCCCGCCTGATTGCTGACTTTGACAAGGAAAGACCGCCATCCGTCCTGGACCAGTTCCGGCTTTGCCGCGCCCGGCGCCGCGGTGACACGCATTTCGGGATTAATATTCACGAGCACTAGACAGTGGGGATCGAGAATTTGCTGAATTCGGTCCACGGCGTCGGGTTTCGCGCCAGTGAGCGCCTCATTAAGCGCGGCCCGCTCCGTGGCCGACAACGGCGACCCAACGTAGTCCAGGGATTCAACAATCCGTCTCGCCTGCGCCGCCAACGGTTGAAATTCGATGCCGCCAGCAGTTTGAGCGGCGAGCGGCAAAATACCGACCTGTACGGCAAATATCAACAAAGCTGCAATCGGCCAATTAAGAGTTTTTGGGAAAATTTTGATAGGTGAGGTAAACCAACTTCCGCCTGATATGTCAACCGATTTTCCCGATCGATTCCGCTGACGAGGTCGTTGACAATAACACTTTTGCGCTATAGGTTCGATCTGTGAATTCGACAATTGCCGCGCCGGTTGACTGGGTGGAAGCTGTGGGCAATCTGCATTTTCCGTCAAAGACCGACCACCGCCTTCAGCAGTTGATGGATCGTAACAATGAAGGCCTTTTGCGGGAATCCGAAAAAGAGGAATTGGAAGCGCTGGTGGAATTGAGCGAGCAATTGTCGTTTGTGCGCGGCGAGGCATTGCAAATTTTAGGCAAATTGCCGCAATGAGCGCAGCGGCAGAACTGTTCCGCACAGTTCGAGCACGGGCCGATGGGCGATGTCAATATTGCTTAATGCATGAATCTCTCCAAGGCGCCACTTTTCACGTCGAACATGTCACGCCACGTTGCAAGGGCGGACTCTCTGACTTGTCAAATCTGGCTCTGGCGTGCCCAGGGTGCAACTTGCGGAAATCTTCCAGGACGACGGCTGTTGATCCCGCGACTGGCAAGGCGGCGCAATTGTTCCACCCGGTTGCGCAACGGTGGTGGGACCATTTTCGCCTTGATGGTTGTCAAGTGGAAGGTTCAACAGCCGAGGGCAGAGGGACCGTCCATGCCTTGGACTTGAATCATTTCCGCAGACTGCGCATCCGGGAAGTTGAGAAAAGCTTTGGCCTGTTTCCTCCGGTCCTTAAGGATTTTTTACGGTGACGATTCGCAAAGGTTTAAAAAAAGTAATCCTGGCTGGCCGACAGATTTTCTATTGTGGGCGTAGTAGGGAAAAAACGTAAACACGACATTTCAGTTTCCATCCTCGGCCATTGCCCGCTGATATGCGAAAGCATCAAACGCCGAACCAGGAGGCCGGGCCTTTGCTGACGCTTTCGCTTCAGCTTCCGCGAATCGTTTCTTATTCTCGCGCACACCTTCGACGGCGCGCAAAAAATACCCCGTAACCGGTTCCATTTCTGCGCGCGTTGATTTGTCGTATGCGTACATCGCTTTGCCGTCTTCCATCAATCGCCGAATATCAGCGCCGGTGAAACCCTCAGTCGCCGCCGCAAGGGCGTTAACATCCAATTGGCGCAGTTCCTCCGGCAACTCCGCGACATGCCGCCCAAGAATTTGCGCGCGGGCCTCTACAGTTGGCAGTTTCATCTCAAGCCAAAGCTCCACGCGGCCCGATCGGATCAAAGCCGGAGGCAAGCTCGCGACGTTCATGGCGGTCATCATGACGCAGACCCGACCGGCACTCTCGCTTTCCAGGCCGTCGAGCTTTGTCAATAAATAGCGGTACAACCCGCGCTCTTCGTTGTTCTCGAAAATGGCGTCCGCATCGTCAATAAAAATAATTGCCGGAGCATTGTCCTTCGCAGCCTCGAACACGCGGTTGATTTTTTCGTAAAATTTATCCGTCCCCGAAATGAACGTGCCATCGACAAGGAAAAATTTGCCCCGAAGTCGATGCGCCATCGCGCGGCCAACGGTTGTCTTGCCTGTGCCCGGTGGACCGTAGAGAAGGACGCCGCGCTTGGACCGCAGCTTGAATTGGTTGGCAAGCAAATCATTTTCCAGCGGCAATACGACATTGATCTCAAGACTCCGCAAAACGTCATCGACTCCTTTGAGATCACGCAAATCCACTGCGGTCACTTCCTCCAAATCGACGTTGCTGGCCAGTTTTTGCGAGCGCAAATATTCGATAAAGACTTCCGTAGTCAACGCCGGATGTTCAACGAGCCATTTGCAGGCGGCTTTGATTTGATGGGCGTTTAACTTCGGAGCGAAACGGAATATCTTTTGGAAGTCCAGGGCATCCACTTTTCCTCCCAGCCAAACGCGCGACAACGCCGCATAATCGCCGGCCTTAAACTTTTCGATGGTGAAGGAATAACTGCGCTGTTCGGCCGCCTCGGCCAGGTTACCCGTTGTGCCGAAAATCAGTTTGCGGTCGGCTTCGAGAGCGTAGGCGCAAAGTCCCATGATGATCGAGTTCATCAGACCGGCCCTCGGATAAAAATGGCAACCGGCGGCAAAAAGATCGAGCAGATGATAATCATCGACAATCACGACCGAGTGCGTTTTCAGCGCGTTGAATATGAGATTGTAAAAGGTTTCCTCCAGCGCCAATGGATCCTTGGGGCCCGACGCTTCCGCAAAATCCCTCGTGCCGATAAATGCGCCACCGACTTGTTTGTGAATTTCCTTCAAGATCGTGGTTTTGCCGCGGCCAGTGACGCCGTTAAGCCGCAAAATCGACCCGATTTTTAAACCTCTCAGCAAGGACTCCAGCGCATTTTGCTGCGCCGGACACAATTGGGCACCCGGATTGTTTTGCATGACGAATACCAGTCATAAGATGAATTTGTTGCGGTGGAAAGCATTTACCGATTGCTGGATGCGCGCGGCTTCCATTTTTTGACTGGCTTGCGGACGATTCCGAAATAAGCTGACCGAAGCGATAGTGAACAAATTGCCCATTTCCGTCTGCGTCATTTCCGGCGCGGAAGAGCACCGCATCGGCACATGCCTGCGGAGCGCGGCGCAATGGACCAGTGAGATTATTGTTATCCTCAACCAGGAAGTTCACGACGGAACTGAAGCGATCGTGAAGTCATTCGGAGGAAAGGTCGTTCGCCATCCGTGGCACGGTTTTCGCGAACAAAAGAATCTCGTTTTGACACATGCAACGCAGCCTTGGATTCTAGCATTGGATGCTGACGAAGAGGTTTCCCAGGAATTGAAGGACTCGATATTTCAATTTTTCTCGCGAGATGCAGAACGGTTTGCAGGCGCGGATTTTGCGCGAAAAGTTTGGTTTATGGGACGATGGATCACTCACGGCGATTGGTACCCTGACCGAGTGCTGCGCCTGTTTCGCCGGGAAAAGGGAATTTGGAGCGGAACATCGGAACATTGCGCGGTGAAGGTTGAGGGCGCTACGACTGCTTTGCCCGGCGACCTGCTGCATTACTCCAACCCAAACATTTCAAGCTACGTCGCCAAAATAAATTACTTCGCCGACATCCACTTGCAACGCCAGTTGGCGGAAGGCGCAAAATGGTCGGCGGGATCTGCTGCTTTTCGGTCGGCCTGGCGGTTCGCGCGGGCGTATTTTCTGCGGCGCGGCTTCCTCGACGGTTATCCGGGATTTTTTATTGCAGCCTCGACAGCTTATTCCACGTTGGTGCGACACAGCCGGTTGTTCGAGCATGGGCAACCTACCAAACCTGTATGCGACCCAGCCAAATCTCCCTGATCATCTCCACGTATCAGCGGCCCGATGCGCTGGACAAGTTGTTGCGAGGCGTCGCGAATCAAACCGAAAAACCCGGCCAGATTCTCATCGCCGACGACGGATCGGGACCGGCGACTCGCAATGTAATCGAGCAATGGAACAAGGAAATTCCGCTTCGCCATGTGTGGCATGAGGATAAAGGTTTTCGCAAAACGATCATTCTCAACAAATCTCTCGCAGAGATACGAGGGGACTACGTTGTATTGCTTGATGGTGATTGCGTGCCGCATCGTCAATTCATCGCGGATCATGCGTTGCTTGCGGAGCGGAATTTCTGGGTGCAAGGCCGCCGTTGTTTTGTTGAAGAATCGTTTGTGCCGAAATTCGATGTCAATAAGACTTCCATAGCGAGCGCGATTATGGCGCGGCAAATCACTGGCTGGCCAAAAGCGATTCGCTGGCCCTGGGCGAGCATCGCGCGCAATACCGGACAACGCGGAATCATCGGGTGCAACATGGGTTTTTGGCGCGATGACCTTGTGGCAATCAATGGGTTTGATGAGGATTATATCGGCTGGGGCGGCGAAGATTCAGACCTTGGAACGCGGATGTATAATCTCGGCCGCCCACGGAAATTTGTTTACGGTCGCGCCATCGTTTATCATCTGAACCATCCGCCGCTTGACCGCGCGCGTGGCAAGGCGAACTTTGACCGACTGGCTGAAACGATTCGCTCTGGAAAAGTTCAGTGCGAGCGCGGAATGCAGCAATATATCAACGCATGAACCCGCCTACACAGCCTTTGCGGGTGCTCCATTTGAATTCGCTGCTCACAGGCGGCGGCACGGACGATCAATGCGTGAAGCTGGCGGGCGAATTGCACAAGCTGGGCCATCGCGTCTGGCTGGCGGGACCGTCTGAACGATTGTTTTCCCCCGTTATCGCGGAACTCGGCGTGCCCTTTTTCGACACCGGCGCAAAGGCTAGTCGCGTCCAATTCATCCTTCGCGCCGCGCGATTCATTCGCCGCGAAAAAATTCAAATTGTCCACGGCCATCATGGCCGCGATTTGTGGCCGACGATCATGGCGGCGCGAATCGCCGGAACTAAGCCAACGCTCGTGCTGACACGGCATATGGCCAAAAGCCCGAGTTCCTGGGCCAGTCGAAATTTCTTGTTGTCGCAGTGCGACGCGCTGATCGCCGTCTCCGAATTTACCGCCAAGGTTCTTCGGGAAGGCGCTTACGAACCGGAGTCACCGGAGGAGGAGCGACATGTCCGATTGCCGATTCGTGGAGACTTTTCCAAAATCCACATTATTCAGGGCGGGGTTGATGTCGCAAAATTTCGACCGGCCGAAACATCGCAGAAACGACGGGAATTGGGATTGGATGCCGAACAATATGCCTTCGCAGTTGTCGGCGGATTTGATTTGCCGCGCGGGAAAGGCCAGCGGGAATATTTGGCCGCCGCCGCGCGCGTTCATAAAGAAATTCCCAACGCTCGATTTTTGATCGTCGGACGCGGATCGATGGCCGAAATTTTGAAAAGCGATATTGCGCGGTTGAGTCTCGGCGAAAAAGCCAGGTTGACCGGCCAAGTCTCGGACGTTCCGCAAGTCATGAACGCCATTGATTGTCTTGTGCATCCGCAAATCGGCACCGAAGCGCTGGGACTGGTGATTTGCGAAGCGCACGCTTGCGGCAAACCGGTGATCGCTTCGGCGCTTGATGGAATCCCGGAGGCTTTTGCGGCCGGTGCGCGCGGAAAATTGGTTGCGCAGGAAAACGTTGATGAACTCGCCCAAGCCATGCGATGCCAGGCTCTCGAGCCCAAGCCTACTTCGCTTGAAGCCGCTCAAATGCACGAGCGTGTCGCCGCCAAATTTTCGCTTGCAGTCATGGCCGAAAAAACCGTGCGCCTTTACCTCCAACTTCTACATTAGCTCGACGTATCGGGGATGCCATTACCCCGCGATAATCCCAATAAACTCCGTTGTCCAATAGATTGGAAACAGGGGTTGTACCCATTGGTTTTCCGACGCGGAAAAGTATGGTGAAGAGAATGGTTTAATGAACAGAAATTGGAGGTTTCAATGAAAACATGGAAAAACGGAAAACTAACAGTGGCTGCTCTCGCGGCGATCGCGGGATCGGTAATTTTATCGGGTTGCGCATCGAATGCGCCGCAGGATGCCCACCTGGAAACTACAGTTGACCTGCTCGAAAGCGGGCCGAACACGTATCCGCAATACAGCACGCATGACATGGTAATGGATTACCCACCTCAAGGGGGATGGACAGTTCAATCTCGCGAATAAGTGGAAGTTTCATCTGGCGCACCGTGGGCGGCTGGGATAATCAGCCGGTATGAAAGCGGTTCAACTCGTCGCCCAAGGCGCGCCAGGAAAGTTCAATTACGCGGATGTTCCAGACCCCGTTCCGAAAGAGGATGAAGTCGTTGTCCGCGTTGGCGCATGTGGATTAAATCGATTGGATTTGTGGACCGAAGAGGCCCAATTGCCGGTGCCGATTGCCTTGCCACGAATCCTCGGCGGGGAAATTTCTGGTGAAATAATGGCCGTCTGTTCAGGGGTTGCCGGGTGGGAAAAGGGGCAGCGCGTCGCGGTTCAGTCAAATATTTTTTGTGGCGAGTGTGAATTTTGCAAACGCGGACGGGAGTCGCTTTGCCTAAAAGGCCAATTGCTCGGAGTTCAGCGGGATGGAGGGTTCGCGGAACTAGTCTCCGTTCCCGCGCGGGCACTGGTTTCGTTGCCAGATAACGTCGATTATCAAACATCGTCCGCATTAACGTTAGCTGGCAGCACCGCGTTGCACATGCTGACGGTTCGGACGGCTGTGAAGCCGGGCGATTGGGTATTAGCCATTGGCGGCGCCAGCGGTGTAGGTTCGGCGGCGATTCAAATCGCCAAGGGTTTAGGAGCAAAAGTGATTAGCACTGCCTCAAACGAAGCCAAGAGCCAACTTGCTCTAAAGTTAGGCGCTGACCACGTCGTCGATTCCACGGCTGCCGACTGGCCTGCAAAAGTCCGTGAACTAACCTGGAAACGCGGCGTGGATTTAGTCGTGGAACACGTCGGTGGAGAAGTGCTCACGCAATGTTTCAATTGTCTCGCTCGTGCGGGAACCATTGTGACGTGTGGCGCGACGGCGGGACGCGAAGTGTCGTTGAAGCTATGGCCGATGTTCGTCAAAGAACAGAGTCTAATCGGCAGCTACGGTCGTAATAAAGCGGACATTGTCAACACTTTGGATTGGGTCGCGAAAGGCAAGCTCAAGCCCGCCATTTGGAAAGTCTATCCGCTGAGCAAAACAGCCGAAGCTTTCGCGGCACTGCGGGAAAGACGGGTGCTCGGCAAGGTTGTTATTGACACATCAGCTGCCTGACGACTTGAAGCAAGGCCACACTGTCACGCCACGACGGTCTTCCGCGCGGTTATCGTAACGCTCGGTATCGAAAACAAGAAATTCGGCGCGCATCTCCGAACACCGGAGGAGCGTCAAATCCCATAATTCGGACGTTGGGGGCGGCTCATGCAAGAATTCTGGAGATTCCGATGCAATGCGCAACGGAAAACCGCTGATTCGGCCAGGCAACCCGACAATGGCTGTCGATTTAGGGCTTGCCTTTCAGTGCGATTGACTTAGGCTCGAAGCACACCAAAAACCCAACGGACAATGCGATTCCGAGCGGCATCGTTTGCTTTTTTGACAGGATGCGCCATTTGCGCTCAGTGTGCGTTTGCCACTTCCACCGACACATTGTCGGCTAACGCGCTTGAGGCGTCGGCATTTAATCAGCCGACCAATCTGGCTTCACTTTTGGAAGTCCCGGCTGAGGACCTCGATAAGGTTGACGCGGGCCTGATTAATATTTTGTGCGCCGAAGGACTGCCGGGAGCCGAACAGTTGGACGTCAAGAAATGTTTGGACGAGCTTGATTCCTGGGCCTCGCGCGTTAAATCCGAAACCGACCGGCAATTCCATCTTTTCGTTGAACATCCTGAACGTTTCTGCAATTCCCTTGCTTATTACCGGATGCAGATGCTTGGGGATGTTTTAGTAAACGAATTGCGAATGCGTTATGATCCGATTCGCATCGAACCGTCGATAAAAGGGCTGAAATCGCCAAACGCCGAAATCGAATTCTTTCAGAATCCCAAGGATATTTTCCTTTTTGGCTTGCTGGATGGAGATCGTTACGGGACCTGTGCTTCAATGCCTTTTCTCTATGTTGCGGTGGGGCGTCGGCTTGGCTATCCCGTTAATCTAGTCGCCACTCAGGAGCATCTTTACGTTCGCTGTGAGGACACGGGTGGACAGCACTTGAACGTCGAAGCCACAGCTGTGAGTCGTTTCAAAACACCGCCGGATGAGTATTACCGCGATATGGTCACGGCAACGAACCGTGACGATGAGATTTCGCAGGTTGGATGGTTGCGCCCCTTGAGCAATCGGGAAATTGTGGGGCATTCTTTGCTCTCGCGTTTATTCTGCCTTAGAAGCGCGGGACGATACGACGAGGAATTAAAAACCTGGGGCATCGCGGCAAAGTATCTTCCGGGCACTTCGCGATGGCGCGAAACGATAAAAGCACGAGAGAGCGAGATGCGAGACGAGCGCCGAGTGGCGCAATGGACGACACGCTGGCGGCAAATTCAACAGACGCCAATTCCTCCCGGCCCGGGATATGTCTATTTTCGGGACCAGAAAATCGGCCTTCATATGCTAATGATGGATGGAACGGACTTGGCGACAGTCCAGAAAGCCGTCGATGCCTTCAATAAGGATTTGGGCCAACACCTCAAATCAACAATCGAGAAAGATGCTTCTTCTGGTTCAGCGTTGCAACCATCCAACCCACCCGGTTCAAACTACGTTTCTCATTTCAAATTTCAAGATTCAGGGAGCGAAGTCGCTGTTCCAGACGATTTAATGCCGCCAATGATGAGGAGCGGATTGCCGCCTGAAATCGTGGATGCGATTCTTGATCGAAAATTGGAAAGCGAAAATGCCATTCTTGATTTCCTTTGGGAGCGATACGAGAAAGGAAGCCTGACAAAAGACTCGTTACTTCGTGCGGAAATGGACAGAATGGTTGAAAACGGGCCCCAGCCGATACTGATCGCCCAGGAATCAGTGCCGGAGGAATATTGGAATGGATTGCCGCAGGATTTGGCATTGGTGATCGAAGGCGAGAAAGATCCTCAGCAAATTATCGGTGACATAAGGGCCTATTACCTTTCGCAGGCGGCTCAAAAGCGAACTCCTCAGGCGACAACCGGCGTTCCGACCCCCGCCTTTTCGCCGGGGACGTTTCATGCGCCGTTGGCAACGAGTGATTACCTTGAACGGCAGCGCCGGATACAGGAAAACACAGAGGCGGAGGCTTACGAACGCCAGCATCCTAAAATTCCACTTTCACAAACCCGAATCCGCTTTGTTCCGACGTCCAGCATGCAGGGCCGGCAGTTTACGGCGACGCCGGGTTATCCAATGTCGCTTCCAACCGGGTCAACCCAGCCAGCAATTCAACCACCAATAGAAGGAAACCCATGAGAATCATTTGGAATCTCGCCATTGCCATTATCGCGCTGTCCTTTGTCGTCGATGAATGCCAAGCCAAATACCTCGATGACGAAACGGATTTGGTTTACTACGGCTACAGATATTACAACCCAAACACAGGACGATGGCTCAGCAGGGACCCGGTGGAGGAGGAAGGGGGACCAAATCTGTCTGGCTTTGTTGGAAACGACGCGGTTAACCGTGCGGATCTCATTGGACTTGAGTGGATAATAACCCGAACCGGGCAGCCACGGGCGACTGCGATTGCAACGAGTGCTGACGATGATTGGGATAGTCTAGCAATGAAGATGGGATTTGATGTGAAGGATTACCGCCGGTGGGTTCAACCTGCCGATCAGAAACCATCACCATGTCAAGTCTATACAGTACCTAATACCGTTTACATGGATTTCGGCGCGAAGACTGCTGTTGACTTCGGCCCCTTTGATATCATCAATCTCCTGCGAATCACCGCAAGGGGTGAGGCAGACGTGCTGAGGCAAAGGAACTTTAATGTAGTCATCACTTACAATCCTCAGTTTGACGATTTACTCAACCATCTCGCGTCGAAAGACGTTTACGAGTATTGGTTCGTAGGCCACGGAGACTCAGGCAAAATCAATACTGCTGGCTCAGGGGCCGCGCAATGGTTAGAGCCCGGAAGACATACACAATACGGCATTTATAAAATGTACCTAATGGCGTGCGAAAGTACGATCAGTATTTCGGGAGAAAACGGTAAGTATATGAACACGCCGTGGGAAAGGAATGTATCGACTAGAGGGACTTTGTACGGATTTGAGGACACCATAACCGGATTGGAATGGTTATACCAGGGTTTCTCACTCCTATCTCGATACCCTGGCAGTAATAACTGAGGATACAAAAATGGGGCGGCTCGTCGTAATAGTGGCAGCAGGAACTCTTCTGATTATCTTTGTTTACTTCGGAATGCGCCAGAGCCAAAGACACAAATTCTCGAAAGAAGATGTCACACGCCAAACGATTCGTCACTGTGAGTGGATAGAACGAAAATTTTCGGACATGGCAGGAACTGATTTTGCTTCGTATGCTCGCTCGAACCAAGCGGCTGGACGAACTTTACCGCAGATTTTTCATGCTATCGTAGCTTATCCGCAGAACCTACCAACCAATAGGATCGATGCTGGCGAAGTTCCTCTCTCGGACGCCTGGGGGAGGCCATTAAATTTTCTGTGGAGTGACCATGCGCGTGACGCGCATGTTTGCGATAGCCTCATTCGCAAGAACCTTCCTATTTTGATTTGGTCCTCGGGAGCCAACGGTAGTAACGAATTAGGGCAGGGTGATGACGTAATTGCCGATGGTTCTAATGGTGGAGTGGGCCGATAACAGCTAACCCAGTCAAACCGGCTCGTCCATGAACGGAAGGTCTTTTAGCTTTAGAACTCTCCCCCCCCTCGCCGAGACAGAGCCGTTTGATTCCCCTTAAAAGAGCAACGTCTCAAACGTCGCAACGGAAAACCTCTCCTTCGACCGGATCGACCGCAACCTTGTTGGTCATCCGGTGTTGAGCTAGATTCAGGACTGAATGGCCTTACCTATGGATCCGGATGCCGCGCTGATGCTTCGCGTGAAGGGCGGAGACATGGAGGCTTTCGAGTCCTTGGTGGAGAAGTACAAACAGCCTGTGGTCAACGTGTTGTATCGAATGATCCACGACCTCGACGAGGCTGAAGACCTTGCCCAAAACGCATTTATTCGCGTTTATCAATCGGCGGACCGCTACGAAGCATCGGCAAAGTTCTCCACATGGGTATTCACCATTGCCCGGCGGCTCTGCTTAAACGAAATCCGCAGACGCGGCAGGCATCCGGCAGATTCGTTGGAATCGAGCCAGACCGAGGACGAGAGCAGGCCCGCGAAGCAGTTTCAGGACAATCAAACTTTCACACCGCCACAAGCCTTTCTGCACGGCGAATTGGAACGGAAGATTCACGAAGCGGTGGCTGAATTGCCTGAAAAGCAGAGATTGGCCATTTCCTTGTGCCAGGAGAACGAACTTTCCTACGAAGAAATCGCCGATGTGCTGGAGTGTTCACTTTCCGCAACGAAGTCTTTGATTCATCGGGGACGGGAAACGCTCAAGCAACGGCTCAAGCCGTACCTGCAATCGGGGGCATGGGAGGACGAGAGCGAAACTTTGCAAAGAAAATAGTGTTTATGACAAATGAAAGTATGGACAACGCTGATTACCAGAAACTAAAAGAAGCTGGCTGGCGCGGGCCATTAAGCGCCGCCGAAGAGGAACGTCTCCGCCGCGCTCTCGCCTCAAAGCCGGATTTGCAAGCGCATTGGGACGAAGAAGTTGCGTTGAACCGGTTGTTGAGCCGAACGCCTCCGCCACGGGTGTCTTCAAATTTTACGGCGAGAGTGATGCAAGCTGCGCGGACTACACCGCCGCGGCACATCGGCTGGAGTGAACGATTTGCGCCGTTTCAATGGCTTTCACGAAGTTGGATGCCGCGACTCGCGCTCGGTTTGGCGATGGTTTGCTGCGGAGTCATTTCGTTCCGGGAATACCAGGCAGTTCACCGCGCGAGAATGGTTCATGAATTGGCAAATGTTGGCGGGGTTCCGATGGAATGGCTGAAGAACTTCGACACGATCGACCGGCTTAACAAGGTATCTGTGGCGGATGACGATTTGTTGGCGGCATTGCGTTAATTCCATGCGCGGCACAATTACATTCTTCTCTGCGATTCTTTCATGCGCAGCGTTGCTGTACGATGCGCGGGGCGAACAAACCAACTCAGCGCCACCGGTACGCATCACTGCCATCTACCGAACCGTCACGCCATCGATCACACTGAGTAACATTTCGCCCATTGTTTACTTTCGCGGCATTCTTGGAATGACTCCGACTCAGCGCGTAAATGCGCTGGGCGGCAAAACTCCCGAGGAACGCCGGGCCATCCTTGGGAAGGTGCGTGAGTACGAGGCAATGTCGCGCGAGGTCCGCGAAGAACGATTGCGCCAGACAGAATTGCATTGGCGTCTGATGAATCTGATGCGTCTGAAACCCGCCGAGCGCGACCGCAATTTAAAGGAAATTTCGCCGTTGTATGTGCCAATGGTCATGGATCAATTGCGTCAATGGGACGAATTGCCGGGCGCCACGCGAAACGCATTATTGGACAACGAAAAATTCATCCGAACCTATGTGGAGTGGCAGGTGCATTCCCCGGTGGATCGAGAGGAAATAATAAAGAAGCTCTCCCCGCAACGCCGCGCGTATTTTGCGAACGAACTTAAACAGTGGCAGGCATTGCCGGAAGATCAACGAACTGAGCTTTGCGCGCAATTCCGGCGCTTCTTCGTCATGAGCGGCGAGGAACAGACAAACACCATCCGAATTCTTTCTGAAGCGGAACGCCGCCAAGTGGGCCAGGCATTGCAGGCTTTCAAGGAGTTGCCGACCGCCCAGCGGCAGCGATGCATCGAGTCTTTCGATAAATTTGCAACGATGAATCCCACGGAGCGCGCGCAGTTCCTGCAAAACGCGGCAAAGTGGGAGGCGATGACGGCTCACGAAAAGGAATTGTGGAGCACAATGGTTGCGGAACTGCCGCTGACGCCGCCTGTTCCGACCGGGTTTCCGCCGCTGCCTCCGTCGCCGGGGCCGGCATTTCCGCCGTCGCCGGGCGAGACAGTCAGGTAGGGCTTGGCAGCAGCGGGAGGATTGCCGTAACGTGGCGAGGTGATCGGCTTTCTGAGATTCCTGGGAATCCTCAATGCGGCGGTGTGGTGCGGGTCGGCAATTTTTCTTGTCGTCGGCTTGCCCGCGATCTTTTCCCCCGATTTAAAAAAACTGCTCACTGACCCCGGTGTCGGTTTTGCGGCGGAGACGATTGTGGGACGATTCTTCAAAGTCCAATACTGCTGCGGGGCAATCGGCTTGGCGCACTTATGGGCTGAATGGCTTTACGCGGGCCGTCCGGTTCGGGTCTTAAATCTCAGCCTTCTCATCGGAATGCTTACGGTAGCGTTGATCGGAGGGATTTGGGTCCAACCAAAAATGCAACAGCTCCACAAAATCCATTACTTCGGCAAGACCGTTGAAGAACGCGCTCAAGCGGGCGAAACATTCGCACTTTGGCACGGTATTTCCGAGAGCGTGAACCTGTTGGTGATCGCCGGATTGATTGTTTATTTGTGGAGTGTCAGCAGCGACGCAGAACACTCGGGATGGGGTGAGTTCTCAAAAATCCGAAGTTGACAAAACTCGTTTTTTGGTCGAACTGTATTGGTAGAAGTGGAAACTAGCAGGGTCAATTGGAAGGGATCCAAGAAACGGATTATTTATGATTTCAAATGAACGGCCATCGCCTCATGGGTACAGGTCTTACAGCGCCGGGCCGCCGAAGCCGCCGGTTAACGAGGACACCTTAAAAACGGAAAAAATTCAAATCGAGCGCAAGACTTTCATCTTTACGCTAAAGGAAAATCCTCGCGGTCGCTTTCTCCGCATTACTGAAGATGTCAATGGACGCCGCGACAACGTGATCATTCCGAGCACCGGGCTGGAGGAATTTCGCAAAGTCTTGGAAGACATGGTCAAAGCAGCGACTGATATGCCGGCAAAGCACGAGTGATCTGAAAGCCAGGATTTAGGGTTGCGCTCCGAAGCGAGCACCCCACCGGGCAATAAGTCAAAAGGGTAAAAGGGCGGAGGAGGGTTCTTCATTGTGAAAGTCTCAACGCGGGGGAAATGCCCTTGTTTGTGCCGTTTCCAGCTCGATAGAATCCGAAATGCGTTTTTTGCACGGGTTCAGAGCATTAAGCCTGTCGCTTTTCCTATATTTCTGCGGCGCACTTTCACAAGCGGCTCCGGCTTTGCCTCCGGAGACTTCATTTGACAAGTACGCCGGGCGCGGCAAACAACTGTTCCTGCCCATTCGTTTTGCAGACAACCAGGAGCTTCGGTTCCTCGTGGATACAGGCTGCTACTTTAGTATTATTGACAACGCCTTCGAACCAAAGCTCGGCAAGCGCCTGGGGCAGAGTGTCCTGCACTACGGCTATTTGGGTGACAAACAGGCCTGGCTTTACCGGGAACCGCCTCTTTACCTCGGTGGCTTCCGTCTTCACACAGGCAAGCTCATTGCGACAGATGATTTGCGAAGAGTTTTCGGCGTCGATGGAATTCTCGGGACGGACTGTCTTAAGAACTATTGTGTACAATTGGATTTTGACAGTGACAAAATCCGGTTCCTTGATCCCAGACATCTTCAAACCGAAAATCTCGGCAAAGCATTTCACCTCGAAGGCGGCCCTCCATTGAAGTTCATGCTGCACGATTTTTTTGGTCTCCCAAGCGCAAGTGTGGCAATCGACACCGCCGAATGGGATGATTTTTCCCTGTTTGGGAAGCAACTTCCGGAAACCTTCGGCGCGCAGGTTTCGGTCTTATCAAATGCGGTTCTTGTGCCGTGTGTGGTCCTTGAAAACCAAACTTACACCAATTTAATTGCGGGTCAGAATACTCGGTCGGATTTCGTAGGCCTCCGATTTTCGGGTCGGCCTCCGATTTTTGGCGAGGCACCTTGTCACGTTTAATTTCCCGAAAGACACAATGTACCTCCAGTACCGCTCGGCCGGTCCGCTGGCAAACGACACGTTCGAGGAAATGCGGGTGTTGGGTTACACAAACGGCATTCCTCCCAAGAACCTTCGCCTGCGGTTGAGGACTTACATCAGCGCGCAACCCGGCGGCAGTGTCTGGATTGAGGGTTTGGACTTTCTCCACCAATTGAGTAAGGAGGGTCTTTTGCCAGGTTTGGCCAAAGATGATGATGTCAGTCCGTACTATGACCTTTTTGATATGGCCGAGCAAAGCAAGGCGTTCGGTCACTGGCTTACGGAAACGATCCAGATGCAAAAGAACGATGACCCGGAAATGTATCATTACACCGTCCATCGCGCTTCCAGGGAAGGTCCGTGGAAGCTTCAGCGGGCATGGCGCTCCGATCAGTCAGGTAATCTCATCAAGGAACTGCCGGTTTCCGGGGCAATACAATGATATGCGGGAGTTGCCAATAATCGGGATCACTAATCCATCAGGAGCTAGGATTGTGGAGGCGGCGGCGCTTCCGCTTTGGCGCGCGGTTTTCGCGTTTTCTTTTTGGTACCGACGCCTGGGGCGTCTCCCCACAGCCGTTCAAGGTCATACTTCTCCCGGACGTCCGCGCGCATGACGTGCACAATTACGTCAAAATAATCGAGGACCTGCCAGGCCGCGCGAACGTCACCGTCAACGGCGCGTGGCCGCAAATTGTGTTCGCCGCGCAGTTTGTCAGTGATTTCATTGACGATGGCGCGGACGTGCGGTTCGCTGGTTCCTGAAAGGATGACGAAGTAATCCGTCACCGAGGAAACTTTGCGAACGTCAAGTATAACCGCGTTTTCGGCCTTTTTATTTTCGGCTAGCTTGCGGCAGAGAAGGGCCAATTTTTTGGAATCCATCTATTTGCGCTAGTGTAAGCGAGATCGCCTCAAAGATAAAGGCCATTGTTCTTGATCGCCTCCGCGACTGTTGCTGGCACCAAATGCTCAACAGGAAGCCTGGCTTTTATGCGACGTCGGATTTCCGTTGAGGATACGCCGAATGGAAAACCAACCAGGGCTTTGCCACAAAATGGAGGAGCCAGTTCGGCGGTCGCTTCTCCTGGCCTTGGAATAACGAGAAATTGTGCAAGTCGCGCCAATTCATTGGCTTCGCGCCAGAGATGCAATTGCGCCGTCTGATCCGCGCCGATGAGATAAAACAATTCCGCGCCGGGAAATCTTTTTTGATAATCGCGCACCGTGTCGATGCTGAAGGATATTCCGCCGCGGCGCACTTCGCTGTCATCAACTTCCGCTGATGCGTCCCCAGCCAGCGCGAGGCGCACCAATCGAAGTCGTTCCTCCGCTGAGGCTGATGTGGCGGACGCTTTGAATGGTGATTGCGCGGCTGGAATGAAAAAAATTCGATCCAGCGCCGCCTCTTCTCGCGCGGCGCAGGCCACCAGGAGGTGTCCCAAATGTATGGGATCGAACGATCCGCCAAAAAGTCCTAGTTTCATTTCAACAGCACCGGTTTATCCCGTCGAAACGCTTTTCCGCAACTTGCAAATACGCGCGATCTGCGGCGATTTGCGGTTGGGATTCGCGCGTTCGCTGGATGGCGTTTTCGCCGGACAATTCCTTAACGAGCACCAAACCGAGAACGAGCAGGCTCAACGACCCGCGCGGGCCAGCTTCCGCGACTGCATAATCCGGAAGCCACATCGGTTCCGTCTCGCTGAGGCTGGCCAGTTTTCGTCGCGCCAGCAAAAGGAGCCATTCGCGAAAGCTGAGCATTGCGATGGCAAGAATCATCGCCAGCAACAGCGCCGTGACGCCAGCGTCCAACAGCGCATTGAAGCGGAGAGCCGGATTGCTGATAAACGTTTTAGCCGCCGCAAGAAAACCAATTTTCGGATTGGGATGAAAAATCTTCTCGACGCTTGCCGTGCTGGTGACGATCAGCAGCCACAAAAGCGGAACCAACGTGACCAAGGCATAAATTGGCCGTCCGTTATTTCGCAATTGCATTTTAAGAATCACCGTCGTCGCAAGACAAAGCGCGATGGCTGCCAGAAGCTGGTTGGCGATGCCGAAAAGCGGCCAGAGAGAATTGATTCCGCCAAGTGGATCGCGAACCCCTTGAATCAGGAACCATCCCCATGCGCCGACTACGAGCAGACTCGCCAGCCATGTGGAGCTTGTCCTGGACGTTTGGCCGAGCGGCTTCCAAGCGTGCCCCAACAAGTCCTGCAACAAATACCGTCCCACGCGCGTCCCGGCGTCGAGGGTTGTCAATATGAACAACGCCTCGAACATGATCGCAAAGTGATACCAAAGGTCCATTCCTGCGCCGTTAAAGACGTTGGAGAAAACCTTTGCCATCCCAACTGCCAGAGTCGGAGCCCCACCGACGCGACCGAACAACGTCTTTTCGCCGATTGAGGCCGCGATCTTGTCCATTTGTTCGACGGTGACGGGGTAGTGCAGGGCAGTGACGGCGGCAGCGGTTTGGGCGTGGTCGCCTTTCATATTGACGCTGAAATAGACCCCGGGATCAAGCGTGCAGGCGGCGATCAACGCCATGATGGCCACGAGCGATTCCAGGCACATCGCACCATAACCGACCGAACGCGCCCCGCTCTCGCGACTGAGAATTTTCGGCGTCGTTCCGCTGGCGATCAACGAATGAAACCCGGAAACCGCGCCGCAGGCGATTGTGATGAAGCAAAACGGAAACAGCTTTCCGGCGAAAACAGGACCATTTCCAGTCGCGCCGAATGGAGTCAGCGCGGGCATTTGAATCGTTGGGAGCACCAGGAAAATTCCCAAAGCGAGCATCACGATGACGCCCAGTTTCATGAATGTGCTCAGGTAGTCGCGCGGCGCGAGAAGAAGCCAGATTGGGAGGACGCTCGCGGCAAAGCCATAGACGATGATTGTCCACGCGAGCGGTTCGCTATTGAAAGTGAAGTGCGCGGCAAGATCGGCGTGACGATAGATTTGTTGTCCGCCCCAAACTGCCAGCAGCAGCAAAATGATTCCGATGACGGAGGCTTCGAGCACTTTACCAGGCCGCCAGCTTCGCAAATAACCGCCCATGAAAAGCGCGATGGGAATTGTCGCGCCAACCGTAAAGATGCCCCAGGAACTTTCCGCCAACGCGTTGACGACAACCAGCGCGAGCACCGCCAGCAAAACGACCAGGATAAAAAGTATCGCGAGGAGCGCGATGAAACCCGCCGCGGAACCGAGTTCGTCCTTCACCATTTTGCCGAGCGACCCGCCATCCCGCCGCACGGAGCAAAACAAAATCACGAAGTCCTGAACCGCGCCACCAAGGACCACGCCGATCAGAATCCAGAGCGCGCCGGGCAGATAACCGAATTGCGCTGCAAGCACAGGCCCCACCAGCGGGCCAGGGCCGGAGATCGCCGCAAAATGATGGCCAAAGACAATCCATTTATTAGTTTTGACAAAATCGCGACCGTCGTCATGGACTTCGCAGGGAGTCGCGCGGCGGTCGTCGAGCATCAACACGCGCGCCGCGATCCACTTCGAGTAAAACCGAAAACCAATCGCGTAAGTGCAAAGCGCGGCGGCGAGAATGCAGGCGGAATTGATTGGTTGATCGCGCCGCAAGGCCATCGTGAGATAAGCCCACGCGCCCGCCACCGCGACCAAAGCCCAAAACAGATGCGCTCCGATTCTTTTAGCGGAAGCGCTCATGTCAAAATGTGGCGCAGATACAAATACATCAGCGGCGCGTTGAAAAGAAGGCTGTCAAGAAGATCGAGGATTCCGCCGATGCCGGGGAACAAATGGCCGGAGTCCTTCAAACCTGCCTCGCGCTTGAACAATGATTCGATCAAATCGCCGATGACTGCGGCGGTGCTGAGGATGATTCCGAGAATGATCGAATGCGGCAGCGTCATTCCTGTGAGGTGGCTTCCCGCGGCTTTGGCGAAGATCACGCTCGCCGCGGTGGAGACGACAATTGCCCCGCCAAAGCCTTCCCACGTTTTGCCAGGACTGATGCGCGGGATCATTTTATGTTTGCCGATGAGCGAGCCGACGGCGTACGCGCCGCAATCGCTGAGTTTCGTGACAAGCACAAAATAAAGAACGTACCACTCGCCCTGAACTCCTTGCTGGCCGAAGAAATTGATTTTCTGGATGAAATTCAAGAGCCACGGAACGTAAAGAAGCCCAAACAACGTGATGGAGATGGCGACGATCCCGCTTTTGTTTTCGCGCGAAACGAATTGGCGGATGCAGAGGCCGAGGACAAAGATAATCACCAGGCTCGTTTCAAAATCGTTCATCCGCGAGGGCGACGCCGCTTTGCCAAAATCGCCGGAAATATAAACAAATGTGGCGATGACCATTAAAAGGCAACCGAACACCCCGAATTTTGGAAAACAGGCGTAACCGAGCTTTTGCGCCATCCCATAAAATTCCAGTAATCCTGTGACAGCCAGAAATGCGATGATCAAGAGGAACACCGTGTCAGAAAGCAGTTTGTGCCCGGAGAAAAGCCCGGCTATGACAACAGTCCATAGCACGACAAAGCTGAACAATCGGCGCAGGAAAACAGCGCCTTTGGACAACGGCGCCTGGGTTGAGGTGGTCGGTGCGGCCATCGGACAGGGAATTTAACGGAGGACGCATTACTGTCTAGCCCGCAATTCCTGATTTCCACCTGGCGACGAAGGCGATATGTGCGCTCTAGGCATCAAAGTGATGACGTGCTCCTGGCCGTCGGGGCGGAAGAGTTCATCATCCATTGCTGGTCGGTAACCCGCCGCGATGACGAAGAATCCGAATTCGGAATCGGGCGCGTTTTCCCAGTTTGCTCGGCCTTCATCATCCGTTTGCTTCGAGGACGGGTAAAGCTCTTGCCCGAATGTCGGTTGTCCCGCAACCGCCCGAGGCAATGGGGTGGAATTTATCGTGGCGTTTGCGACGGGATTGCCTTTGTCGTCAACAACTCGAATGCGAAGGACTTTCCCGGGAGTTAACACAAAGCGAATCGAATTGGTAACCTCACCAAGGTCAACGTCAACCCTGGCTGAGGCGAAACCGGGCGCATTTGCAAAAAGTCGTTGCATCGTCGGAACACAATCAGCAATGGAAAATTTTCCGTCGCCTAGCGTAACGTCATGATTATAGCCGGTAGTTACGGTGGCGCCCGCAATCGGATTTCCAGCAACATCCACAACGATTCCTTCGGCTTTCACTTTTCGCTTTAATTTAAAAACGTAATTACCCTGACGAAGCTGCGTTTCGGCCAGATGATCTCTGACCGTAAGAACGGAATCCGCATCGAAATAATTTATGTCCGATGCTTTGCCGAGCAGATATTGAATGATTTCATTCGAGATTCGATCAATTTGCCAATGTCCTGCATTGTCGGTAGTCGCCTCGAACGATACTCCATAATATTCGTATTTTGTCGGCGATTTGGCTTCGGCATCATCGGTGGCGGCAAGAATAAATTTCACATCCGCCCCAGGAAGAGGCGCTCCGTCTGGGTCCAAAACAATACCGCTGATGGGTATCGCGCGTTCAACTCGAAGAACGTAATTGCTCGGAATGACGTCGCCCAGTCGCGGTTGCCAGAGCAGGCGAACGTCAGCGAACGGCCCTTTTCCTGTTATCAATTCCAACCGCTCCGTAAACGGGCTATAATGCACGTCGCAGATTCCCAAACGATTCGCCCTCAATTTCCTGGCGCCGTTTTCGGATGCCCAATCAAAACAGTCAATTAGAACATCCGGGATCGGCTGTCCCGTGTCTGCGGTAACGATTTGCAGGTGGAGGACAGCGTCTCGTGTTTTAGTCTTGGCCAGACTGGCAACGGCGGATTTACCCGGATTCAGAACTTCAGCGGCTATTGCGGTTATTTTTTTATCAAATGCAAAGTTATTTTTGGCGGTTGGACGACTGGTAAAATGAGCTATTTCAATCATCAGCAATAACGCCGCGGCGACAATTATCATCATGGTTTTGGTAACAAGAAATGTCCCAAGACCCGTTGCCCCCGCTGTTCCCGCAATCGCCGCGCGGGTTGTCTTGTCAGCCAGGTACGTCGGCACCGCGCAATGTGCGTTCTCTGCCAGCAATGCGACCAGGGCAACAGCCGTCGAAGTCACGCCACGCTTCGTCAAGGTGTCATGTAGTTTTTCGAGGGCGCGATTGACTCGCATCCGCGCGGAATCTTCGGTAACGCCGAAACGCGCGCCGATTTCCGCGTAGGAGTGCTGTTCAAAATGTCGCAGCAGCACAGCAAGGCGGTCCTCCTCGTTCAAGGTGTGCATGGCATCATCAAGAAGCGGGCAGATTTGTTCCCAATCAGGCTCCGGTTCCGGCGTTGGATGGATTGCGTTCATGGCATGGGCCTGTTTTTCGCGGGTGACGCGGCGTTGTTCGGCGCGGCGCATGTTGGAAGCAATAAAACGCGCGCTTGTGTACAGCCATGCGGTAAGGGCGGGATGGCGGCTGAGTTTTGCGGCTTTGCGCGCGAGGTCGGTGAAGACGGCTTGCGTAACGTCTTCGGCCAGATGAGGGTCGTTATTTGTCTGCCGCGCCGCAGCGTTGTAAACGAGGCCAATGTGCCGGCGCACCAGTTCCGCAAACGCTGTCTCGGAACGCTGGCGGGCATAACGTCGGAGCAATTCGCCGTCGGTCATCTTCATTCATAGATATAACAACCGCCGCCCGAAGAACCGAACAGAAAAACCTGGAGTCTGCGCACAGTATAGGCAGATTTTCATAGGATGACTGGCACAAACAGGAGTGAGACATTGAACGCCAGGTGACAAAGGATGCAGTCCCAAAGGCTGACCGATTTCTCCCGCACATAACACTGGACGATGGTGATCAGGCTTATTTCGAAGACTGCCACCAGCGAGCTTGTGTACTGCGACCGGTGCAATACGGCAGTCCACACCACTAACAAGGCGATGCTCGTCCACAAAGAATACGAACCTCGAAATGCTTTGAAAACAAATCCTCGATTTGCCGCCTCCTCAAAGAAGGGGCCGATTAGCACCAACGGGACGAGAAAGAATATTTTTCTCAAGCCGTGCGTTTGACTAAAGATATAAACAGCATCCATCGATACCCCGTGCGTCCCGTTGTAAACCAGAACGAGATGGCCAACCGTTCTGATGATGACCGCGCTGACAATTCCAAAAGCCGCGTATTTGCCCGGCTTGGCATCCAGGCCGAATGCCTTCAAAAACGAAGGAAGCGTTTTCGTCCGCGCGAAATAGGCTGCAATGACAACGAATCCTGACTGGATCAAAAGGGAATTGAAAAAATATCCGAATCCAGTACCGCGCCATGCGTTGAAGGCAGCCGATTTTTTTTCCAATTCGAGAGAGGCTAAAATGAAGGCGATCTCAAAAAACAGCATCATCCCGAGGCATTTCCAGGCGTCGCGCGCGGACCAATGATAATCCAGGCGCTTCTCATTATTCGGATTCTCGTCTGGCACTGGCAACTTTTTCGAAGCCGATCCAGGCCGGGAGAAGTCGTCCACGAGAGTCACTCCGTCACTTATGCGACGGTGCAATCGTCGAAGCGCTTAACTGCTGCCTCGGGATGAGTCCGGTTCGCAGCGCTGGCATTCATTGCATTATTTGCCGAGACTATGGAGTTTCGCCAGCGCCTGACGCGGAACATCAAATCCGTTGCCGTCCTCACCGCCCATTTCAACGATGTACCACCGGGTGTTGCATTTCGTTTCGCACAGGTGGAAAACCTCCTTATAGAACTTGCTGTCGAAAGTTTTGTCTTCGTGCTCCTTGATGTGAACAGACCAGGAATGTCCCGGAAATTCCTTGAACATCGCAATCGGATCGCCTCCTCCTTCAAGGCAATTGCCGACATCCAATTGCATGTTGATCTCGGGCTTGAGCTGGCGGAAAAGAAGTTCCCATGCGTAGTGCCCGTTGATTCTTGCGAAGTCAAACGCATGACAATGATAGCCCGCGACCATGTCCTGCGCGCGGCATACGTCGGAAACTTTATTCAATCGCGAAGCCAGTTCGGCGATGCCCTTTTCGTCCTTCATCAAGTCCGGGGCCATGACGAGGTTGATGTAAATATTGCCGAGGGTCTTGTTGCTGTCGATGGTCTGCTGGAGCCTGTCGTCGGCCAATCCTTCCAACCTCACGTGCATGCCGCAACATTTGATATTGTTGTCGTCAAGAATTTTTCGGAGATTGGCGGCGGTGTAATCCTTGTAAACTTTCGGCGTGCCGGTGTAATCCCAGAATTCGACACCGCGATAGCCGATTTCCGCAACAGTCTTGATTGTGTTGGGGACGTCCTTCGCGAGCTCGCCCCGCACCGTGTAAAGTTGAAAACCGATGTTCACTTTTTTCGCGGACTTATCAGCGAGCGCGGTTTTCGGCGCGACCGCCATGCCTGCGGCGCAAACAATTCCTGATTGAACAAATCGACGGCGGGTCGTTTGCATAGATTGTGCGGGATTTATACATTACACGAATTACCACTGCTTGGCCGTGCCATAACCGCGAACAAAACCGATGCTTTGGGCGACTTGCGGCATGGAGTGTTCCATGTTGTATTCGTACTCGATCGAAATGTTTCCCGTAAATCCCTGCGCGCGGAGTTCCTCAAGAATTGCGGGGACGTCCGAGACGCCGGTTCCATACGGAACATCGTGGGCGTTCGGTCCCATCTCATTCAAATCCTTCAAATGGCTGCTGATGATGCGGCCTTTCAAAATCCGCAAGCAATCAACGGGATTCAGATTTGACCGGACCCAGTGGCCGGTGTCCGCGCACGAACCAATCCTGGAATCGCGATCCTTCACGACCGACAGAATGTAATTTGGATCCCACATCCGGTAATTAGGATCATTCTCGCGTTTCGGATGATCGTGGAAGCCGACCATGATGTCGTATTCCTTCACGAGTTTTTCAATGGTGTCAATCGCATCGACGGATTCCGTGGTGACTGCGCGAAGTCCCATCGTCTTGGCAAATTCAAACACTTTTCGGGCCTCGTCTTCGTTCTTGGAAATGCCGACAACGCCATAATTGACAGGCGTGATGTGGTATTTGGCGAGTTGTTCTTTGACTTTCTGAATGGCGTCCGGCGAAGCGTTGTGGTCCCACTTGACGTCGTGCTCTTCCTTGCTCAATGGCTGGCCGGGATAAAACTCGATGACTTTGCCGCCGGCCTGCGCCGTCATTTGGATCGCTTCAAAAACAGTGAAATGATTCCAGGTCCAGGCCTGGCAGCCGATGAAAACGCCTCCGGTCTTGCAATCTTCGGGAATTTTATTTTCGGCGCGCATTGTTAGCGGCGCGAGTGAAAGCCCCGCGAGCAGGCATGAGGTGACGAGCATTTTGAAGTTCATATCTTGTAAGAATTTTCTCTATGTCTTTTAATCGAAACGCCCGCGCGCAACCGTGGAAAAAGCCGCCGGCTCACGCACAGGGACTTGAGCGATCTTGTTGTGTTGCGCGAAGTTTGTCCATCCGAAATCCGAATCACGCGCGTGAAGAGAGAACGATTATTTTAACCGCCTTTTTTCCTCAAAATAAAAATGTGCTGGCGCGGAAGCTTCTCGATAGTTTCGACCCATTCTAATTCCGGCAACAGCGCCGCCTCCTTGCGCGCTTGCGCCTCCGTCATCTCGTGGAGCTTCTTGATCGGGACGTTCGGGTCTTCCTTCCTGTACTCCACCCAGGCGATGCGCCCGCCCGGTTTCAATCCGCGCGTAATCGACTGCATCATTTCGTAGGGATGATCGAATTCATGATAAACATCGACCATCAACACAAGGTCTGTGGAATTGGCCGGCAGACGCGCATCAGTGATCGAACCGAGGATCGACTGATAATTCGTCGTGTGTCGCGCATTCATGTTCTTGGCCAGCAAATCCAACATTTCCTGCTGAATATCGACGCAGTAAACGCGGCCCCTGTCTCCAACCTTTTCCGCCATGCGCCAACTCATATAACCGGAACCGGCGCCGATATCCGCCGCAACGTCACCTGGGTGAAGCGGGAGCAATTGCAGCAGCAAATCGGTGCGTTCCTCCTGTTGGCGTCCGGGGCGTTCCAACCAATCGGCGGCCTCATGCCCCATCACATGCGCAATCTCGCGCCCCGCGTAAAACTTCCCAATTCCGTCGAGATCATGGTCGGCGCGATAGGTGTAGTCTGGGGTTTGCGCGAATATTGAAGCCGCGACGAACAGCGACAGGAGGACAAAGTTACATGCGCGCGGCCTCATTATTGAAAGATCATTTCTCGACAGGTTTGCCCGCCTTCGCCCAAGCCTTAAAACCACCAGTGAGGTTATACAAATTGGGAAAATCCAGTTTGGTCATTTTCTGACACGCTTTGACGCTCCGAATTCCACTGGCGCAATGCACCAGGTAAATTTTATTTTTGTCGAACGATGCCACTTTTTCCTGAAAATCGGCTGCGTTCACATCAAGATTCAAAGCGCCTGCAATATGGCCGTTGGCGAATTCCGTCGGAGTGCGAACGTCAAGTATTACGTTCTGCTTGTTTTCCATCATCCGCGCGAATTGGTCAACGTCGAGATTCTTAAATCCCGGCGAATCCGCAACCGTCGCGGGCGCGTCCGTATGCCGCTGCAATTCCGGGAGAATTTCAGCGGTTCCGCCCCCATCATAGCCTGTTTCCTGAAACACTGTTTCGCCGGATGAATTCAAGAGTACAAGGGTCGGGAAACCTTCATCGAACTGAGCGCTGAGATTGAACCTTGTCTTGAGGTGTAGGTTTGTCCACTGCAATTCCTCGGTTTGTTTTGTTTTCTGAGGAAAATCAACATCAACCAGCACCAGCGCACGCCGCGCGTATTGCGCGAAAGCCGGAGAATTAATCACCTGCCGCTGCATCTCAATGCACGGCGGGCACCAATCCGAACCGTGGAAAAACAGCAGAACTGATTTGTGCTCCGCTTTT
Organism: Verrucomicrobiia bacterium; assembly: GCA_036501665.1. Taxonomy (GTDB): domain Bacteria; phylum Verrucomicrobiota; class Verrucomicrobiia; order Limisphaerales; family Palsa-1400; genus DATAUD01. Next base: position 12,636 of record DASXZW010000061.1, on the reverse strand, counting down.
GCCTGCACTTGCGCTGCCGCAAGATCAGTCGTCCACGCCAACTCAACCTTTTCCGACTGCGCGCAACCCTCCGTCGCAATAAATCCGACGCCAAAAGCTACAATTGCTGCCGCAAGAAATTTCCTTTTCATGTTTCCAAAAATTTACATGTCCATTTCCAAAAAACTCACCGGCCCTTCAACACCGGAAGTATTGCGCACGCGCATTTCAAGGCGATTGTGGCCCGAATGCAATCGCCATGCGAAAGTCGCCGCCGCTGGGTTCCAACCCTGGCCGTCAGTATTGACAAGATAAGTTTCAAAATATGGCGTGACAGTCCCCATTTGCATTTCAATTTCCCCAGGCCGATCTGTCAACGTCGCGTCGAAGTGGACCTGGTTGATCGTCCAATTCACATCGCTGCGGCGGTCAGTAAAATTTCGATACTGCCAGCGCTTCGGACTAATCGGGTCTTCCCAGCACCAATAATTGTCCCAATCCCAATCGCACCCTTGTGTCTTGGGTTGCGGATACGGCTTTTCGTAAAAATTGTTGCGCGGAATATAATTGAAAAACAGCCATCGCGTCGGCGCCGTGTAATGGCCATCGACGAAATGCCGCGCGAATTCCGTCGGCGGCAAACTCGGCAGCAAGTTCGTGCCGTAAGCCATCGCGATATCATCGGAATGAAGCCGCTGTTGCGGGGCGCCCTCGATGGAAGCCTGATGCCCGCCATAATAAGTCTTCTCGATGACGTCGTGAATTTCCAACATGCTCATTGGCACGGAAGTTTTCGGATCAATGTCGCACCAGTCTTCATTCACATCGAAAAAAATCCATTTGGAATGCTCGTTCGACCAGACTTCACAAACCTCGTGGCCGCCGCCGTCGAATGCACCCGGATTGTAGCCGAACACGAAACGAGCCTGATACCCGAGGCTGATCGCCGATTGCATCATCGTGCAGGCAAACTGCACGCAGAAGCCGTATTTGCGCGTGAGAATTTCGTCGGCGTCCCAGGCGGGATAATTTTCTTCCGGCGCGCAAATTTTCCACTGCTGGGAAATCCAATGGCGCAGACGAACGAACTTTTCCGTCTCGGTCGTCGCGCCCGCAATAACGTCGTCCAGTTTATATTTCTTCCGAAGAGCTACCATGCGCGGGTTCAGAGGATTTTCGTATTCAAACGGCATTGAAGTATAACGAATGTCCTCGTTGTGAAAATCGCCCGCGCGCAAACTTCCCGCCCAGGCTGGCGGCGACAATCTCTCAACTTTAGTATCGACAGTAACGCCTCGCAACAACGGCGTCTTCAGCGGGTCGGGTGACGACAGCGTCGCTCTCCATTGCAAATACCGTGAACCGCTTGGAAACGCGGAACTCGCCGGGTGCCAATCCGACCACGATGCCGCGTCATAAACCGGCGTTGCTCCGGATCGATACGACAAAACAATGCTTGACCCACTGGGAATTTCGCAGTCCGGCAGCAGCCCGGCCGATTTAACCGTGACGGGTGTCAGCAACGGCGGGCGATCCTCCAATCCCCCGCCCAATTCGATCACCGGCGAAATAATGTCGCCATGCGGAATGTATTGCGTCAGGTGCAGTCGAACGAAATATTCGCCGTGAATCGGTTCCCAGGTTTTGCCGGCGTCCGTGCTTTTGAAACTGCGATGCGGCCACGACTTTCGCTCCGGCGCATTGCGAAGAATGTCTTCCGTCGAAGCAATTTTGACCGTCTCCGTCTTGTTGTTGACGCTCGAAAGGATCACAACGTTGTCACCTTCCTTGAGCAGCGACGGGGAGATTTGCAGGCCAGGAATGCTGTTGGGGCCGTTGGACGCCGGCTCCACAGTGTGACCGTTAATTTCAATTCCAACCTCCGACGGCACGATCAACCGCGCATCCATCGCGTTGAGGCGGTCGATGTGGAGAATCTTTTTGACGCGAACATCGCCGGAGATTTTCTCAGTCGCCACGCCGTCAGTCTTCAGCCAATCCGCATCACTCCCTTGCCCTGGTCCGTCATCTTCGATCAATACGCGATTGTACAGGACCGCGTTCCCCGCAGCGTCCAGCATGACGCCGTGAACTCCCTGGCCGTCCTCAAAGGCTTTCGATGCGGACAAAATGACGCGGTTTGTTTGAATCCCGCTGGCAGGAATATTCAACGGCAACGCCAGAGCCGCCAACGTCAGCCAAAGGGTACTAATCTGGAAATTGAACGCACTCATGGTCTGGACGAATTGAGTGCAACGTTGATCTTCCGCAGCTCAAGAGTCAAGGTTTCAGCCGCGATCCTTTATGGGATGGACGGCGGCAAACGGCAAACGACGTTGCTGGGAACAAGCTGCGGGGACCAGGTAGGCGGGACCAGCATCTGGCCATCCTGGTTTTCTTCCCCCCAGAAATAACCTACGGTTTCAATGAGAGGCCCGTGCAGCGTTTTTTCAACAGATGCCTGGGTCCGCCCCCAAAGATACAGGTCCCCCGAGGTGGTTACGCCGGCAGTCCTGTCCACGTAAGACCAGGTGTTTGTTCCCACCGGGTAGGGGTATATAAGTATATTTGCGAGAGCCGGGTACGGCACATCGGGATATGGGCTGCTGGGGGGCGGCAGGAGTATGTCCTGGCTGACCACGTTTGTAAATGGCGACCATCCCCACACCCACATTGAACCGTCCTGCTTCAGTCCAATGGTATATTGAAAACTGGTGCCCACCGTCGCCGAGTAACTGACCTCTTTCCAATCGTTATCCGTTCCCACCTGCTGAGGGAATACAATAACATTCGTGCCATAGGGTATGATCACCGGGCTTGGATTCCCGCACGGCGGTAACACACAGGTCCAACAATTCGTATTGGCCCAGGTGACGTCGGAGACAAGACCCAACTGACACGAGGAGTCATCCACCCCCCACGCCCACAATGTTCCGTCCGAGCGAATCGCAAAACCGTCCGTGCCGCGGCCGTCGGCCGCACTGTTGCTGTTCGTATCATAGTCGTAGAAAGCTGTATTCCCCGGCGTGTGACCAACTGAAACATCAGTCCAGGCGTCCCCCGACACTTGAACGGCATTCGTGTAAAAATTCGTCAATCCAAATCCGAAGTTTGTTCCCCATGCCCAAAGCGTGCCGTCGGTCTGCAGCGCCAATGTGTTCTCCAGCGAAGGACTGGCATAAGCCCAGTTGGAACCTCCAATTTCCTGCGGCGTCAAACCGCCGAACTGCCACAGCGTGCCGTCCCTGGCAATCGCGCAAAAGTTGGTGGCCGATGTCTCGTTGGGCGCATAAACTGCGCTCCACAGGCGCGCGGGATTAAGACGCACCGGATTGCTCGCGTTCGTTTGAGAAGGATTAATATTGCCCCAGGCCCATAACTCGCCACCCTGATGGACTGCGACAGTCTCGTAATCGTTGACTGCAAAACTCAGCCACGGCCCCGCCATTGGCAATTCCGTCGGTGCAAGCCTCGGTTCATAATCCCCAACGCCAAGCTGGCCCGCGGTGTTTCCACCCCAAACCCATAAATTGCTCTGGGCGTCCAACGCTACAGTGTGCGTGGCGGTGACTTTTGCGCTGATCCATTTATTGATAGGGACTTTTACCGGTTCATTTAGGAGCGGTCCATTGAGATAGAGCCCGCCCGCCATATCCCAGACCCACACAGACCCGTCCGACTTGACCGCCGCTTTAAGCCCCAGATAATTGCCGCAGACATATCGCCAGTCCGTCTCCGCGTCCAATCGTTGCCAGGCTCCGTCGCGCGGGCTGCCGGGGGATCGTGTGGGATCGTCCCCAATCGTCCAAACCGTGCCGTCCCTGTTCAGCGCGATCTCGGTGCTTAACATCGTCCAGCCGTTTCGCGAAGAAGCCGGCTGAAAAAAGTTTGCGTCACTCACGGACTGGACAAAATTTGAAAAAAACGCCGGGCTAAAATTCGTTAAAGTGGGATACTCTGGAATGAATTCGGTGTTGTCCACATAAGCGTACGCATTTGTAGGAGTAATGCCGGCATCAATTAAAACGTTGTACAGACTGGCGGAATTTGTGTATTGGTTTTGCCAGAAACCGAAGTATGTCATCCAGTTGTAATTGTCGGATGCATTGGTCAAAGTTTCCCAAAGCGTTCCATCCGCCCGAAGGAAAAGAAAATCCCCGCCAATCACCGGGTTCGGAGCCGCTCCAACCCACGGCCCAGGGATACTTACCTGCGCCGGACTCGTGGTGATCGGAACGGTGAGGTTGGTTTCAGTGTAGCCCGTTCGGATGTAGGAAGGCAGATCTGTCGAGCCCCATGCCCAGAGCGTGCCGTCGGATCGAATTCCAACCGCGTGGTTGGGATAACAGACCACCTTTACCCAGTTGGAGGAGGTGCCTGCTTGCGTGGGTGCCCAGACTGTATTCGAGTTGGAAAAATTCGTACCCAGCCCCAATATGGAAGAGGCATTGTCGCCCCAGGCCCAGAGCGTGCCGTCGCGACCAATTGCAAAACTAGAGGAGCCGACGGCAAACACTGACCGCCACAAAACATTTGTGCCGATGGGCACCGCCGAAGGGGAGGACACAGCGTATCCCTCGTTAGTATAGCCAAGTTGTCCACCGGCATTATTGCCCCAGGCCCACAGCGTGCCGTTCGCCTTCAGTGCCAGGGTATGGTGAGCTCCCGCGGCGACCGACACCCAATCCGTGTCGCTGGACTCCGGCAACGGCCCTTGAGATGTGTTTGTGAAACCGGTGGGCTCACCCCAACAAGCCGCATAGTAAAAGAAATTCTCGGTAATGGGAACGCCGTTGCCAAATTGTCCGTACGAATTGTCTCCCCAGCTTTCGATCATTCCATTGGTCGTGATTGCGACGGCATGATCCGATCCAATGGCGAGCGGCGTCACCTCCACATTTGTATCAAAACGCGCCGCGCGGAAAAAAGTGGACGACGACAGCTTGGGCAGCAGAAAATCATGCTGCACCAGCGGGAATTCTTCGATTTGAACGACATTGGTAATGGCGTCGAGACTGGCGCCCGAGTACCACACGAGGCGTCCGGCAGGAACGGTAACGGCGGAGAGACGCACGCTGTTTGTCGCGGCTTGGACGGTTATGGGGAAACCAGCGGCGGAACTTCTCGATGGCATAAAATAAACGCAGGCAAGCGAACCCAAAAACAATAGTAGAATGAGGCTTATTCTGGTTCGTCTCATGATTTTCGGCCCTGGGCTTACTTATCCCACACAAGCGCACCGTATCAAGAAATTTAAGAGACAAACCGAAGCATTGAGCGTCGTCGCCGCCTCGCTTGCTTGCACTGGATGCAAGGAGCTTCCAATTCGTCAATCACTGATTGACGAATTGAGCCCGCACCGGCGTAACGCACAGCAATCCTCGATTCTCGTATGCACGCGGAGCCTGGGGCGGCTTGTATGGGTCCGTGATCTAGTAACCCCCGCCGCCCAAGGTCCCTTTGCCTTTTGTCTCCGTGCCGGAAGCTTTCTCCGCCGCGGCGCGCTTGTGATATTCGTCCAACATCGCCACTGTCGCGCTGGCCCCGCATCGACTCGCCCCAAGATCCCGTACAAGGATTAGACCGTCCAAATCACGCACTCCGCCGGCAGCTTTCACCTGCACTTTCGGCGAACACGCGGCGCGCATCAGTTTCACGTCCGCCTCGGTTGCGCCGCGATAACTGTATTTTCCATCCGCGCCTTTGACGAATCCGTAGCCGGTCGAAGTCTTCACCCAATCCGCCCCCGCACGCTCGCTGATCTGGCAAAGCTTCCGCTTGAAATCGTCGCCACTGAGCCCTGCGCCGCCATCGCTCAGATAATCGTTCTCGAAAATCACCTTGACCTTCGCACCGCGCGAATGGGCTTCATCACAAACCGCCTTGATATCGCGCTCGACATAATCCCAATCACCGCTCAAAGCCTTGCCGATGTTAATAACCATATCGATCTCCACCGCACCGTCCTTGCACGCCAACTCGGTTTCGTAACGCTTCGATTCCGTGGTGCTGTTCCCGTGAGGAAAACCGATGACGCACCCGACCAAAACGCCCGTCCCGCGCAACAGTTCAACAGCGCGTTTAATCGCATATGGCTTGATGCAAACCGATGCGACGCCGTATTTGACAGCAATTTTGCAACCTTCCTCAAACTCAGCATCCGTCAACGTTGGGTGCAGCAGCGAGTGGTCAATCATCCTGGCGAGCTCTTCGTAAGTGTATTTCATCTTGGTCTTGTTAGTTTCGCGAAAATGGCTGGGCTATTTCTCGTTTCTGGTTCTCAATCACTTTGAATATGAACGCCCGCACGAGCAATCTCTCAAGATGAAAAGCATAACGCCGATTCTCGCCCGCGCCATCCTATTTATGCTTGGCGCATTCGTCGCCAGCGGCCAACCGCAACGCCCGCTGATGCGCGAATTTATCGGAATCAACGGCCACACTGTCAGTTTCAATCCTGATATTTATCATCCCGTTTGCAGCCTCGTTCGCGACTATCATCCCGTCGAATGGGATTTGGGAAAGAACACCTCCGTCTTGCCGCCATTTCCGCAAGCGAAGAACGGCGTGGATTGGAACAGCATTTACGGCTCGTGGCGCGCAAAAGGTTGGATCATCGATGTCTCCCTCATGTTCGAGACAGTCAAACTGGCCGATTGGACGCACCTGGAACCCGATGCAAAAGCCTACGGCCAGTCGTTCGCGCGAGAATTCGGCCCTTCGGGAAATCGCCATTTGGTGGATTCCGTCGAAATCGGCAACGAACCCGGCAAATGGAGCGACCTTGATTACACGCGCATTTTCACGGCGATGTCCGAAGGCATTCGCGCCGGCGATCCGAAATTGAAAATCGCCACCTGCTACGTCACCACCGGAAAATCAAACGACTACGCGAAAAATGTTTCCTGCGTGGAAAAATTTCCGGAGTCATTCGACGTTCTCAATGTCCACACTTACGCCATGCTCGAAAACTGGCCGACGTGGCGCAGAAGTTTTCCCGAAGACCCGAAGCTGCCGCATTACCTCCAGGATATTACGAACATCTGCAATTGGCGCGACGCTCATGCGCCCGGCAAAGAAGTCTGGGTGACCGAATTCGGCTACGACAGCACGACTAAGCCCGCTCCTGCGACCGGCGACTTCGCAAAATGGGTCGGCGTAACCGATACCCAGCAAGCGCAGTGGCTCGTGCGATCATTTCTGGTGTTTTCAACCATGCCGATTGACCGCGCTTATCTCTACTATTTCAACGACGAAGATGAACCTGGCTTGCACGCCAGTTCGGGCATTACAAGGCACTTCAAGCCCAAGCCCGCTTTCTACGCGCTCGAACAATTACAGCGCACAATCGGCCAATTCCGTTTCTCGCGCATCGTCGAAAACCAACCTGGATCGCTGCAAGTTCAGGAATACACCAATGAGACCAAGAGGATAGTCTGGGTGGCATGGTCGCCGACGGGCGATGGCCAAAAGTTTACCACAACCTTTAAAACAACTCCCGGCAGGCTGCTCGAAGCGCATCGAATGCGTTTTGGTGAAAAGGAATCGCCCGGCAGTTCGTCTGCGTATCAAGACGCGTTCCGCAATCTAAATCTGACCGTGGATGAAAGCCCGTTGTACTTGATATTCGCCACGCGATGAGATTTGTTCCAAGGTATGAAACGCGCTTCAGCTTTGTCCGGGTTTCTCGCACTTTGTCTTCTTCTTGGCCCCGCAATCTCCGCGCTCGCCGACGATTGGCCGCAATGGAACGGCCCGCACTACCTCCGCGACCAGGACCTGATCCTCTGCTACGACATCAAGTCACCCTAATCTGGCAATAAGGCGTGAGCTAATTTTCTAGCTTTGCGGAGCGAAACGCGGATGCGCAATGACCTGCGGATAATCGTTGGCTCGGCGCGATCCAGGTAATGCAAATCGGCGATTTCAGCCATCGCTTCGGGACGGCTTTTGGCCTTACCAAAATACTCGATGAATTCGCGGTCGCGTTTGAAACAACCCGGTATGAGCAAGCGCAGCAAGGGCGCAAAAATTCTGGCATGAAGGTATAAGCATTTACGCAATGCACGACGTTCAAACTTGGCGGACGGGCAGTTGAACCGTTCACAGTAATGCGACTTCAAATCGGGAGTTGACCCTGACTCGGAGATCATTCTTTCAGATCCTGCCGCATTTTCTGGCATGAATGATAGGTAACGCCTGCGTGGGTTTGGGGTCAATAATGAAAATAATTTGCTAAAACAACTCCTGCTGCAATCTTCGGCGTCAAGGCGATCGTTGACCGACACCTTGGCGACGCGAGAAAGAAGCACTCGTCACGCGCCCCAACCGACCCCGGCGAAGCCGACGGTACATCGCTAAAGATAAGTGTACCAATTCTTTCCGGCTAAAGAGAAACACTGGTCGAGCCGATAAGTTGGCTAATTGGTACACCAGAGAAGCCGGGGGGTCCACGTTAACTGCCCTACAAATGAATATATTTTCTAAAAGCCTTTTCACCATGGTGGTGATGGGGTTGCTGTGTAGTCTCGTTGAGGCCCCTGCACAAGGGACCGCTTTCACCTATCAGGGCAGGCTGGACGAGTCTGGCAGTCCCGCTTGTGGCGCGTTTGATATGACTTTTTCCCTATACGCGTCGCCCTCCGGCGGACCTTCAGCGACCTTTACGGTAACCAATCTGGGGGTCACCGTCAGTAGTGGACAATTCGCGACCTTGCTGGATTTTGGTCCGGGCGTTTTTGCAGGGCAAACGTGGTGGCTCGAATTAGGCGTGCGCACCAATGGCAGCGGCGCGTTCAACATTTTGTTGCCACGGCTTCAAGTGTTTCCGGCGCCTTATGCCATCTACGCAACTACAGCAGGCGAAGCTGCAAGCACGACAAATTTCTCCGGTTCCCTTGCGGGCGATGTCACCGGCACACAGAGTGCGACTGTGGTTTCGAGTGTCGGGGGACAAAGTGCCGCGAACGTGGCCAGCGCAACTCTCGCCGCCAACGGGGCTGCGAGCGCAAACACGGCAAACACCCTGGTTGAGCGCGATGCCATTGGAAGCTTCGCTGCGGGAATGGTCACAGCCACCAGCTTCACCGGCAATGGCATTGGTTTGACCAACATTCCCGGCTCTTCCATCACAGGAACATTGGATGATGCGCTCTTGACGAATGTGTTCTTCCTGAGTGCTTCGAACAACCTGCCCAATATCCTGGTGGCGACCAATCCGGCCAATCAATTCAGTGGAACATTGACCGGCAGTCTCAACGGCAATGCCGCCTCCTCAACGACAGCAGCCAGTTTCTCTGGCTCCCTCGCTGGCGATGTCACCGGCACACAGAGTGCGACTGTGGTTTCGAGCATCGGTGGCCAAAGCGCCGCGAACGTGGCCAGCGGTGTGCTGGCCGCCAACGGGGCTGCAAGCGCGAACACGGCAAACACCATTATTCTGCGCGATGCCACTGGAAGCTTCTCTGCGGGAACCATAACAGCAACCAACTTCACCGGCAACGGTGTTGGTTTGACCAACATTCCTGGCTCTTCCATCACCGGCACACTGGCAAATACTCTTCTAACCAACGTGTTCTTCCTGAATGCTTCCAATAATCTAACCAACGTTGTGATAGCCACAAACACGGCCAATCAGATTAGCGGAACGTTTACCGGGAGCCTCAATGGCAACGCCACCATAGCGACCACGGCAACGACAGCAACCAGCTTCTCCGGTTTGCTCGCGGGCGATGTCACCGGCGCACAGAGTGCGACTGTGATTTCGAGTGTCGGGGGGCAAAGCGCCGCGAACGTGGCCAGCGGCGCCCTCGCCGCCAACGGGGCTGCGAGCGCGAACACGGCAAACACCATTATTGTGCGCGATTCCAATGGAAGCTTCTCTGCGGGAACGGTCACAGCCACCAACTTCACCGGCAACGGTGTTGGTTTGACCAATGTTCCAGGTTCTTCCATCACCGGCACGCTGGCAAATACCCTCCTAACCAACGTGTTCTTCCTTAACGCTTCCAACAATCTGGCCAACGTCCTCGTAGCGACCAATCTTGCCAACCAGATTAGCGGAACGTTCACCGGGAGCCTCAATGGCAATGCGGCGACAGCAACCACGGCAATCACGGCAGGCAGCTTCTCCGGTTCCCTTGCGGGCGATGTCACCGGCGCACAGAGTGCGACGGTGGTTTCGAGTGTCGGCGGGCAAAGCGCCGCGAACGTGGCCAGCGCAACTCTCGCTGCCAACGGGGCCTCAAGCGCAAATACGGCAAACACCCTCGTTGAGCGCGATGCCACAGGAAGCTTCGCCGCTGGAACGGTCACAGCCACCAACTTCACCGGCAATGGCGTTGGATTGACCAACATTCCTGGTTCTTCCATCACCGGGACGCTGGCAAACACTCTTCTAACCAACGTGTTCTTCCTGAATGCTTCCAATAATCTAACCAGCGTTGTGGTAGCCACAAACACGGCCAATCAGATTAGCGGAACGTTTGCCGGGAGCCTCAATGGCAACGCCACCACAGCGACCACGGCAACGACAGCAGGCAGCTTCTCCGGTTCACTCGCAGGCGATGTGATAGGCACACAGAGCGCAACAGTGGTTTCGAGCGTCGGCGGGCAAAGCGCTGCGAACGTGGCCAGCGGCACTCTCGCTGCCAACGGGGCTGCTAGCGCAAATACGGCAAACACCCTTGTTGAGCGCGATGCCACTGGAAGCTTCTCTGCGGGAACGGTCACAGCCACCAACTTCACCGGCAATGGCAGTGGTTTGACCAGCATTCCCGGCTCTTCCATCACAGGAACATTGGATGATGCGCTGTTGACCAATGTGTTCTTCCTTAGCGCCTCCAACAATTTGGTAAATGTTATAGTGGCGACTAACACGGCCAACCAGATTAGCGGAACGTTTACCGGCAGTCTCAACGGCAATGCCGCCTCCTCAACGACAGCAGGCAGCTTCTCCGGTTCGCTTGCGGGCGATGTCACCGGCACACAGAGTGCGACTGTGGTTTCGAGTGTCGGGGGACAAAGCGCCGCGAACGTGGCCAGCGCAACTCTCGCCGCCAACGGGGCTGCGAGCGCAAACACGGCAAACACCCTGGTTGAGCGCGATGCCACTGGAAGCTTCGCTGCGGGAATGGTCACAGCCACCAGCTTCACCGGCAATGGCATCGGTTTGACCAACATTCCCGGCTCTTCCATCACAGGAACATTGGATGATGCGCTCTTGACGAATGTGTTCTTCCTGAGTGCTTCGAACAACCTGCCCAATATCCTGGTGGCGACCAATCTGGCCAACCAGATTAGCGGTTCGTTCATCGGCAGCCTCAACGGCAATGCCGCCTCCTCAACGACAGCAACCAGCTTCTCCGGTTCCCTTGCGGGCGATGTCACCGGCACACAGAGTGCGACTGTGGTTTCCAGCGTCGGGGGACAAAGCGCCGCGAACGTGGCCAGCGGCGCCCTCGCTGCAAACGGGGCTGCGAGCGCGAACACTGCAAACACCATCGTTGAGCGCGATGCCACAGGAAGCTTTTCGGCGGGAACGGTCACAGCCACCAATTTCACCGGCAACGGCAGTGGTTTGACCAACATTCCAGGCTCTTCCATCACAGGAACATTGGCAAATACTCTTCTAACCAACGTGTTCTTCCTGAATGCTTCCAATAATCTAACCAATGTTGTGGTAGCCACAAACACGGCCAATCAGATTAGCGGAACCTTCACCGGCAGCCTCAATGGCAACGCCACCACAGCGACCACGGCAACGACAGCAACCAGTTTCTCCGGTTCACTCGCAGGTGATGTCGCGGGCACACAGGGCGCAACAGTGGTTTCCAGCGTCGGGGGACAAAGCGCCGCGAACGTGGCCAGCGGCGTTCTCGCTGCAAACGGGGCTGCCAGCGCGAACACGGCAAGCAAGATCGTTCTGCGCGATGCCACAGGAAGCTTCGCTGCAGGAACCATAACAGCGACCAATTTTACCGGCAATGGTGTTGGTTTGACAAATGTTCCTGGCTCTTCAATCACCGGCACACTGGCAAATACTCTTCTAACCAACGTGTTCTTCCTCAGCGCCTCCAACAACCTGACCAATGTTGTGGTGGCTACTAACGCTGCCAATCAACTCAGTGGAACGTTCAACGGCAGTCTCAACGGCAATGCCGCCTCCTCAACGACAGCAACCAGCTTCTCCGGTTCCCTTGCGGGCGATGTCACCGGCACACAGAGTGCGACTGTGGTTTCCAGCGTCGGGGGACAAAGCGCCGCGAACGTGGCCAGCGGCGCTCTCGCTGCCAACGGGGCTGCTAGCGCAAATACGGCAAACACCCTTGTTGAGCGCGATGCCACTGGAAGCTTCGCTGCTGGAACCTTAACGGCGACCAATTTCACCGGCAATGGCGTTGGATTGACCAACATTCCTGGCTCTTCAATTACGGGAACACTGGCAAATACTCTTCTAACCAACGTATTCTTCCTTAACGCTTCCAACAATTTGGCAAATGTTATAGTGGCGACTAACACGGCCAATCAGATTAGCGGAACGTTTGCCGGGAGCCTCAATGGCAACGCCACCACAGCGACCACGGCAACGACAGCAACCAGCTTCTCCGGTTCACTCGCGGGCGATGTCACCGGCACACAAGGCGCGACAGTGGTTTC